>CAZSDZ010000113.1:0-1554 GCA_964605795.1 uncultured Methanoregulaceae archaeon | reverse complement strand
GCGCATTCCGGTTATCATCGTTGCACAGGCATGGAGTGGTCATGAAGAAAACAACTCCTGGGTCAGTGTCATTCCCGACAGCTGGGATGACACCTGGGAGGAAGGTCATTACATGATTGTGATAGGAGTTGACAGCAGGAATATCTACTTTGAAGATCCCCTCCTCCTTGGAACCCGGGGATTTATACCGGTTGACGAGTTCAGTCTGCGATGGCATGATTATCGACGGGGTTATGAGTTCCCGGAAACCAGAATAATCTACAATCACCTCGGGATTTTTATATCCGGAGATACACCTGCACTCTATCCTGCATTTACCCGGATCATGTAGATGAAAGATCCTCATTCCCTGCGCATTCTATCATTTTCCTCGAATATCATCTCTTCTCGATTTTCTGAACAATATCCTCCCATAAATCCTGATTAACTCCTTTAACCGCCCGAAGTAGTTCCTTGATATGAATCAGTCCTGCCTTCTCCTTGTCACAGGTCTTTCCAAACCTCGGCGCGCGACAGTTATGGCAGACAGAAAGGGCAAACCGGTTCAGAGTGTCGATATTGAGAATCTTTCCCTCTAATTCACGGGCAGCAGCATCGGTAGAGCCACATGGTGATCTCCGGAGAGGATAACAACATACGATACGCTCCCCCTCCAAAACCAGATGGAATGAGGGTCTTCCGTAAATCTTTGCAAACTCGTTTACCGGTCCAGAACCGGTGTCAGGTATAAGCGAGCAGATCGTTTCAGGACCAAAGACCGCAGAATTGTATTCATTTGCCTGGTGAAGAAAACCCTGCCCGTGATTTACCCCAAGAATTACCGGAACACCTTTCTGTACCAGATACATCGCCACATCCGGATGCCTGAGGTACGAGATATAGAGATCAGAGGAGGGTATTGTAAATTCAATCTCATCAAGAATTATCGCAGAAGGAAAAGGGAGAAGGATCCAGGTGGCAGGGAACCGCTTTTTAATCAGTTCATAGGCTCGTTCCCCGTACTGGCCGTCGCTGGCGACTCCTATTATCATGATGCTCTGAGTGTATACTCCCGCATTTCAATAAAAGCTGAGGCATTCTCACCTGCGTCTCTTTTTTGGATCACTTTTTTCGTGGGAATGATGTTTTCTGTATTAAATCTGGTGGGAATCCATTTATTCTGAAAAAAAAGACGTATATTGTATAGAAATATGTAATGTGGTGGATGTTCGGGACGATATTATAATACCTATACTTCCTCTTCTCTCAGATCATAATTGAATCAGAACCGAATTTCCTATAAATTATCAGGAAGAGTATAGTATAATCATGAAATGCTCTGACTATAAGGAAACCCAAAAAATACCAGATATTCCACAAAATATTCCCCCTCTTGTCTATGATTGCCTCTGTAAAAACGGCGGGATGGAAGGACTTAATAATCGTCTCATGTCCCCTGAGACGATATCGAAAAACCTGGAGTTTTTTAAGGCACTTTCGGATCCCTTCAGGATAAAAATTCTCTCATTGCTTTCTATTCAACCGTTATGTGTCTGTATTATCAGGGAATTTTTA
>CAZSDZ010000112.1:0-1968 GCA_964605795.1 uncultured Methanoregulaceae archaeon | reverse complement strand
GAAGGGGTTTCGGCCGGAAAATCCGTGGCCGTGTTTGGGAAGTGCGGAGTCCCGACTGGAAAAAAACAGAGATCCCAAATCACAATTTAATGAATTGAAAACCAAGATCGAAACAATCGTCCAGGAACGGAAAGCCTCTATTGCTCTTAAGAATTCTGAACGCAGACTGGCTGATATTGTTGATTTTTTACCGGATGCAACCTTTGCTATCGATCTGGAAAAGAATGTTATCATATGGAACCGTGCCATAGAAGAGATGACCGATGTATCTGCCAATCAGATGCTTGGGAAAGGGGATTATGCTTATGCTCTCCCGTTCTACGGAGAAAAGCGACCGTTACTTGTTGATCTTGTATTGAATCCCCATAGCGATATCGTAAAAAATTACTCTCATCTGACTCAAAACGGGGCAATCCTCACCGCTGTTACAACCCTCCCCCACCCAAAAGGGGTCATGACAACCCTTTGGGGAAAGGCAGCCCCATTGTATGACCAAAACGGCAGAATAACAGGTGCGATAGAGACTATCCGGGATATTTCAGAGAGAGAAAACTATGAATCCCGCCTTCGGGAAAGCGTAGAGCGGTACCGGACTCTTGCCGAATCATCCCAGGATTTTATCTACATCATTGACAAGGATGACCGTATTGTATATCTCAATACCATGGCGGCATCCAAACTTGGATATCCCAAAAAAGAGATCATCGGTCGGTTCAGGTCACAATTTTTTCCTGAATCATCAAACGAAATACAAAACAGGTATATCCAGAACGTTATCACGACAGGGCAGGCAATCAGGACTGAAAATAAAATTTCTTTCCGCGATCATGATGTCTGGCAGAATACCCATCTCATTCCTTTACGGAACCAGGATGGAGAAGTTATCGAGGTAATGGGAGTAACCAGAGATCTTACTGAGCATTATGAAGCAGAAACAGAACGAATAAAAAACCAAGATAAACTTGAACATCAGGTAATCGAGCAGACAAACGAGTTACGAAGACTGTATCGCGAACTTGAAGATCGGATCAAGGATAGGACCTCAGAACTGGTAGTAACACAGGAAGCTTTTCGGAACGCAAATAAAAAGTTAAACCTCCTCAATAGCATTACCCGTCATGATATCATGAATCAACTGTCCTGCATGAAAGGGTACTTTGAACTGATGAAGGAGTCTCTTCAGAATCCTGATGAACTGGATTATCTGATATCACAAGAAGAAAAATTCCTCGATACGATTGTGGATCAGATCTTATTTACCCGCTATTATCAGGATATGGGGGTAACCGATCCCATCTGGCACACTATCTGCCAATCGGTTGATCATGCAATACAATCTCTGCCGATTGGTTCGACAGAATGTATCATTAAAACAGATGATCTTGAAGTCTATGCCGATCCCTTGTTTGAGCGGGTAATCTTTAACCTCATTGATAATGCACTTCGCTATGGAGGAGACACCCTTACAAGGATTACCATCTTCTGGCATACCATAGTCTCCGGCATCTGTCTTGTCATGGAGGATAACGGCGCCGGAATAATGGATGATAGCAAAGAGAAGATATTTAAGAGGGGTTTTGGACAAAATACTGGTTTTGGTCTGTTCCTGGCCCGGGAGATCCTTGGATTGACAGGAATCGAGATCAAGGAGACCGGGACATATGGTACCGGTGCCAGATTTGAGATGATAATCCCACAAGGTCTCTATCGTTTCTCAAATAACCCCATCCTGAAGGAATAGGAGTATTGTTGGTACCCGGTATATCGCTCCTGTACTCTCTAGACTGATACATTACCAGCGATTCACTCTCACGAAAAAGTGTTTCCGATGAGAGGAAATGCCCGGACCTGGCCTAATCTTTTAAAAAAATTCAAATAAGAATCTTTTTCTGCCTCTTTATCCTATATCGCTATATTTATGTTCAGTGTGTTGTATATCGATGATGATTCAGCACTTCTTGATATTGG
>CAZSDZ010000111.1:0-2012 GCA_964605795.1 uncultured Methanoregulaceae archaeon | reverse complement strand
ACTGTTCAAGGTATCAATATATTATTTATATCTTCTGAGTTTTATAATTTACCCTCTAATATAGATGGGATACTTTAAATTGATAATATATGACCAATAACCGTTTTTTTTATAAATATTTAAAAGATTTGATTTTACGCCCATAACTAAAACAAATGCAAAATTAATCTAACAATCAATCCCTAATAGGGAAATAAGAGCATTATAAGAGGCTGTTGTATAAATGGTTTTCATTAGTAAAATAAGGTTAATTCACAGTGTGATTTTTATCATTACATCAAAAATTTGCTTTATTATATCGACGAATATTATTTGTGCAACAGCCTCATAAGAGAGAATTTATTATTGGGAGGAGACTGTTTTATCACGAGAGTGAATTCAATATCCCTTCACCATCCACATATAACCAGTACCCATGTTCGGGATACATATTCCGGGTATCAGCAAACTCCCCTGATCCCCCGTTGACAATAGCAGTATCATAGGTCTGATCATATCCGTCAAACCCAATCGCACTCCCCAGGTATCAACAACTGATACAAGGGTATCTCGTGCTTGATCCGGCTCAAGTGCAGTAAGAATAAAAAAAGCAGAAAAATGTGTGACTTGTTTGGTAATCCTTATTTATCCTTGATTTACAATAATCTAGAAATGGAGCATCTTCTTTATATCATGTTTGTAAAGCTATGACATAAAGGAAGATGAATCGTAAAAAATTCACCATTGGAATCGAAGATGAGTATAATACAACATATTCGATCTCATGTTCAAACCAGATCGATCCTCTTCTCCTCTCATCCATGGGTCAGGATGTTTAAACGTTATTTCATCAAAGGATATATTGCCGATCCTGACAGATGGAGAAGTAATAGAAGAATATGGGGATGATCTTCCCTGTCCAACGCTTCTTATATTGGGATATCTGCATAATTGTGCTATTCATGTCGTTGTCGCTTCTTGTGCAGATCATTGCAAAATTGTAACGGTATATCATCCTGATGAGCGATGGATAAACGATCGGTTTAGGAGTAGGGAAAAATGAAACCTGGTATGTGCCAGTTCTGTAAAGGTGAGATGAAAGAAGGAAAGACCGAGTTCATTGCACGGGTCGGGAATCAGGTAATTGTAATTCGGGATGTTCCTGCATGGATATGTGAGCGATGTGGAGAAGCATGGTTCTCTTTTGAGATTTCAGAGAAGATTGATAGGGTGATGAAGGAGGTTCATACCGGAAAAATCTCTGTTCGACCACTTGCTGCCGGAGAGATTGAGTTACCTGCCTGACATTGGAGGTACGTGTACCAACCCTGTCACTATCTTCACCCTCAAAACCACTCACACACCAACAGGCATACTCTGTTTCTCCTATGTCCCATTTTTCGCTTCAAATTCTCCCTTTCTTCTCTATTTCACGAGAGCGAACTTAAAATCCCATCACTATCCAAATACAGCCAGTAACCATGTCCGGGATTCATATCCCGGGTATCAGCAAACTCCCCGGATCCCCCGTTGACAATAGCAGTATCATAGGTCTGATCAGATCCGGTAAACCCGATGGCACTGACCCAGGTATCAACTACTGATACAAGGGTATCCCGTGCCTGAACCGGCTCAAGAGCAGTAAACCCGATTGCATTCCAGCCGGAAAAGACCTCTTTGGTTGGTGCCGGCAGCCCGGTCATATCCTTAAACGTGAATGGTACGGTCGTCTCCTCTGCATTCCAGAGCCAGTAGCCGTCAAGCGGAATGATGGGATCATCTGCCATCATCTGGACCCAGGATGCCGTCTCACCGTTGTATCCCCACATGGAATGTGCCTTGGGACTCACATACTGATCAAGCCAGAGAGGAGTGTTATTCCCATCTTTAAGGGTCTTTGGAACCGAGATAAAATTCCAGCCGGGATAGAGGGGGAGATCATAGCCGGTTACCGGTGCTGATACGCTTATATAACCGGTCTTCGTCTCGGTGTTGGAACCGGCAGCGTTCGTGGCGGTCAATGAGACCGTGTA
>CAZSDZ010000110.1:0-2045 GCA_964605795.1 uncultured Methanoregulaceae archaeon | reverse complement strand
TGGACATCTTCGACCTCTGTACAACAAACTCGGAGATCTCGGACCATTTGGATATCGAGCACGTGTGAAACAGGGAGGGTTTATGCCAAAGGCAGGTGTTGGTATCGATTGGAATGGAATGATTCGGGTAGTAACGAGTGAAACAGGGAAGTATACGTGAAGATCTCTTGAAACAATGAAAACAAAATTTACGCACTTTTTTAAATAAACGATGAAATAACAACTCTACTTGGTACACATGACAAATGGTAGACCCGCGAATGAAACCCCCGTGGATGAAATTAAAATGCGATACGTAATGAGGCTTTATTTCCTCATTATCCTCATCATGGGTATATCAATTATATCCGTGATAGGTATCACCGGGTATGTGATGATAAAAGATATCGGACTTGAAACCGCACAACAGGCGACAGTTCCTGACGGGTTAATTGCTATCGGATCAGCGGCTGTCGGTGCCCTAGCCGGATTATTGGTTCCCTCGCCACGCCACGCCTGATCATCTCTTCTTTTTATTCCTGGCATGGACTCCGTCAGGAGCAGGTTGTTCTTATCAGTGTACTCCCTCACGCAGTTTTACGGAAAGGAACTGAGACCGCTCGATCGTTCGTGTGGGAAGTAATTACTTTTACTTTCAAGAGTTGAGTGTAAATCAGTCTGAGAGGAGTACTCCATGGATTCAACTATTCTATGGTGGGTGCCAATTGCATATTTTATCCATATTCTTGAGGAAACCCCAAGGTTTGTCCCGTGGGCAAAGAGATATTTTTCTGCGCCATCCACATTTGCCCAATTCGTCCTAGGAAACGTTATTTTCATGGCTTATGTTCTTATATCAGTATTTCTTGCAACCTTTTATCCAAGTGAATGGACGCTTGTTCTCGGATTATCCACCGCTGCATTGATATTTTCAAATTTTTTAATCCATGCATCCTTTACCCTTTATTCAGGTGAATATTCTCCAGGTGTGGTGACTGCAAGTGCAATATATGCCCCTGTTGCGGTGTATATTTACACCCACTTTTTGGGATCTGGAATACTAAACACCGTCGACATCATAGCGTCCGTCATCATTGGTTTTGCGGTTATGTATGTTCCAACGCTACTACAGGTATTGAGAGGCAAGAAAAACCACCTCATCTAACCATTCATGCCATTTTTTAAGGCAACAGTTTTGCTCTCACCGCACGATCCTGGTACACTGACGTCAAAGGAACAATTATTGGGAGAAAATCACCAGAATGACGATACCCGAGATATCAGCGAGGCATCCAATATTCACTCTTTTCTCGCGACGCCACTCTCAAAAGGATGACCTGCCGATCCTGGCCGACCTTGCAGGGGTTTTCGAGAAAAGGCTGTCCATTCCCTCAGTTGCTCAACACTCAGGCTGAACAGTTACAGAGATCTAAAGAGTATGAATAGCTGTTATTGATTTGTGCTGTATTCCCGTGAGTTCCTATTCCAAAATTGTGGAGGGGGCTAAATGTTTTATACCATTGACGGTGCAATTTCTCATCATGACACGGGTCAAAGCTGAAATTATTGGGGATATCTGGATCGATGATGTCTACGCAAGGGGCCCTTCGGTCCCGCCTATCGGCTACTTCATCACGGATAAACGGTACTACTTCGTCTATGAGTTCGATGTCCCCGAGGGAACACCCGAGTGGGGAACGGAATTTACCACCGACTTTCTCATCAACGGCAAGGTGGTCAACAGCCAGGGGTTCCTCCCGGGATCGCAGAACGGGAAGAACTACGGAGTCTACTACAACACGTTCACAGAGGAAGGAGGCTACCTCATCGAGATCAGGGGTAAAAACAAGAAGCAGTTGAACGTTGTCGTCAAGAAGCAGGAAACTTGATCTCTGCGAATACTGTCATTACCACGGCTAAAGAGCCTCATTGACATTATCAGCACTTCCTCAGATGAGTAAAACAACGAACATCCTCATTTTTCGAACAATAATGTAGGTATTCGACCGGAAGAGTTGGTACAAATGATACTAATCGACGGTGTATTTTTTTAAAATTATTCACTG
>CAZSDZ010000109.1:0-2064 GCA_964605795.1 uncultured Methanoregulaceae archaeon | reverse complement strand
TCATGCACCTGCGAAAACCTGATAATCCCGAAAGGACAGGCCATGGCACAGACCGCACACCTGATGCACTTCTCATAGGCAACCAGTACCGATCCGGTCTCTTCATTGCGGTACAACGCTCCTGTCGGGCAGACCTGCATACACGGAGCCGGTGAACAGTGCCTGCACCGGTTCGGAAACGTCTGGTAGGCATCATCGCTCTCGACATAAATGCGCGGATATGATACCTTCTTTTCCTGAATTGCTGATAACAGGGTTCTGTTTAGAGAATGTTCGATGGCACAGGCAACCTCACAGTGCCGACATCCTACGCAGCGTTCCTGTCTCACAAAGACGGTTTTCATCTGTTTTACCCCTGATTTACAAAGAAAAGAAATTCATTTTTCAATACAGTCAGAATATCTCTATGACAAAAAGAGAATTTCTCCCTTCTATATTTAAAGATACGGATAACCACACAAAAACAAACATAGGTAATTCACGTGATTTTGAGTGCCAAAAAGGCCTATCCTCCTGTAAATGCCTGGTAAAGAGAAATGACAGAGAGAATCATGTTACGTGGGTAAATGACAGGCAGACTGGATGATGACTGGTACACAACCTGCCTGCACAAAGAGAGATGACCCTGGTTACTGGAAAAAAGAGGTATGGTTTTGGCACCAGTGTGGGGACTTATCCCCTCCGAAAGGACTCTAAAAATGCCCGGGAGAGGTATGGCTCGATAAAATCCTCGTACTCTTCGCGGCTAATCACGTCTGAACAGCAGGGGACTACAGTCTCTACGCTGGCTAAATGACGATCCATGAGTTCACAGGGAAATTCCGGGCAGGCTCCGCAATGGGAGATGGCCCGCTTTATTACACATCTCCTGATCTCACATTCCCCTCCGATCCGAATTGGATTGTCTTCATCAGGCATGAGACATCCGTCACATCCTATCTGTTCAGGAAGGATGTTCATGCCATATATCCTGGTCCATCCCTCGCTGACTCTTCGCCTGTCAGCATCATTCCTGATGCGGTTTTTATGGGCAGGACATCTGCTGCAGAGAAATCCGCATCTGGACCTTATGATTTCTGAATTATCTCCCATGATGATACTATATGCGGTTTGTACTGGTATCAATTACACCTGGTTTGGCAATACCTTTAAGGGTGTGAGGGTTGACTGAAGTCATATGAGGAAATTAACTCTTCTCCTGATTATGACAACTCTGCTGGCCGGGTCGGTTGCCATCCTGACAGCTGATGAGACCGGAGAGCCACCAAATCTTGTCGGCGAATGGAAAGCAGTATATCTTGAGACAGATTCAAAGGATCTCGGATATGAAGTGAACGAAACCCCAATTCGGACCGTATTCATCGAGACGCAGAACGGCAGGATAATTGAGGGATACAAGGATTATGTCTGGACTGAAGGAAATTTCTCCCGGCGGTTACAGGAGCAGTTCCTGGGAATTATTGCTGATGACAATAAGACACTGTATCTGAACGACTACTCAAGTGGAATCGCGTTTGGAGAGATCACCGGACCGGATACGATAACCGTGTATTACCTGCACCAGTTCACGATTACCGGGAAGAAAGATCCGGCCGTTGCCGTTACCGACTATGTCCGGGTGTCGTGATTAAAACAAAGAACCGGCATACGTAGTTTCTTTTAGGAAGCAGGGGAACCCTTAAACATTATTTTTCCCCTCCCTTTCGGGCATAACCGGTTTTGAAACCAAAACAGAGAGACTGATTGTTACTAATCGCAGAAAAATTGCATCCCCGGAAAAATCCAGGGTTTCCGTAAGTGGGAAGAAGGCAACGGGTGACAGGATAATTATTGCAAAAATCCCGGTTACCGTGAGCGTAAAACACGAACAGAGTCTTTTGATGGCACTTTTTGGTTGGGGAAGATAACCTACAAACCTGATCCGCCCTTTTCCTGATATGCCTGATAATGGTATGAACTGCCTTTCCTGTTCTGGTATACAAGGTACTCAGTCAGGAGATCATCTCTGCACCCGGATGGGGAACCGGTGCCGGGGTTGGTTTTTTGGTAAATTTCCTTGATATT
>CAZSDZ010000108.1:0-2356 GCA_964605795.1 uncultured Methanoregulaceae archaeon | reverse complement strand
CAGATACGATTCATCTTCTGATTTGATTCATTTGGCTCAGAAGCAGTGATGCCGGGTATATTCCGATACTCCTATTTCCTCAGAAGAGTCATCTCTTTACTATGAAATTAGTCAGGCTTTTACTATCCCTCCTGATTTGTCTCTCTCTTCCTGGTGTTATCATCCCGTGTTATGCGACAGGAACACAAGACCTTGCAGTTCATTTTATCAATGTTGGTGAGGGTGATGCCATATTGCTTGCCCAGAACGATGCCGCCATGCTCATTGATGCCGGTCCGGCCGCGTCTGCTGATCTTCTTGTCTCCTATCTTCGGGATGTGGGAATAGATACATTGGATGCGATCATAGCAACCCATCCTGATCCTGATAATATCGGGGGAATGGCATCTGTAATCTCTGCATTTCCGGTTGAAACCTACTATGACAACGGGTCTGATGATGCAGGAGGTCTGCACTCCGGGATCATGGATACTGTTACCGATAAGGGAATCGCATACAAGTCTGTATCTGGCGGGACTACCATTCCTTTTACCTCTGATATTCCGATATCAGTCCTGTCACCGGTTCTGATATCAGGGGAGCCGGGTCATGATTCCTTGATACTCACCTTTAGTCATGGAAATACGACTTTCCTTCTGACAGGTGGAGCAGATAAGGCTGCAGAGAAGTCGCTATCAGACTTTTTCAGAAAGAAGGTAACGGTGATGACCGTTGCTGATCATGGTGATGAAGCCGGGACCAGTGAGGAACTGTTAGAAGAGATTAAGCCTGATGTTGCCATTATCATGGCTGGCATTAGAAACCCTGATAACCATCCGCATCTTGCTACCTTACGGAAACTCAACGAGGCAGGGGTCAGGGAGATATACCAGACCATGCATGACGGGACCATCATTATCACCACTGATGGGATTGATTATTTCGTGACAAAGAAACCTGCCCAGGAAACCGGCAATATAAAACAGGATACAAACCTTGCGTCAGCAAAGACTGCAGCAGAGATTCTCTTTAAAAAACCAGGGTTATAATCTCATTCTTTCTTTTCTCATTCTCACAACTGATTACTATTGTTCTCTAAAGTTCTGGTATGCAGAGAGCGCTGGCATCGGTCCGGATACATCGTCCGGGGAGATGAGAACTTCATCGATGCTGGTATTTGAGAAGGTAAGTGTCTCTTTTACCAGAGGAATATCAAAAAAATCCTCTGTCCCGCCCCCTGCAAGTGCGGTAATCATTGCATACAAGGACTGTTCCACCATATCAAAGACCGTTTCGTTTCCATACGAGATATCCAGGGGATAGTGTGGAGCCGGTCCCAAAAATTCAGCCAGAATGGATCCGAACGGCAGATCCTGGAAGAGATTTTGAGCGTAGGGTGTATTGTCCGGGTAGGGATGGGTACCTGCTGCCAAAGCAGGGGCGGTGATTATACAGAGGGTCATTATGATGAGAATAAGGATTCGTAGATGCATTATAATTCCTTTACCGTATACCCTTTGGTGATATAAATTCCTGCATTTTAACTGCTGCCTATTGATAACCTGATTCCAGAACTAATAATGAAAATTCTCCTGTTCTGACTTCAAAAATAGAGTGAATGAGAGATGCAAATGATAATCGATTCATCAGACAACTTATGTATTCCGCCGTACCAGTTCGCAGGCCGGACCACCGGTATTGCAGGAACAGTCATATAAAGCCGGATGGTAGCAGACCCCGTTACAACTCTCCTGGTTTAATTTACAGATCGCCGGCTCTCCGGTTGCCTTGTCCTCTACACAGTGATAGAGAGAGGGATTGTAGCAGGTCGTGCCACAGAGCAGATCACCTTTCTTGCAGGTCACATCGTCCCTTCCGGTCTCTGAAAAACAGGTGTGATACTTGGGATCAAAACATTCTCCATTACAGAGAATCTCTCCCCGTTTACAGAGAACAGGGGTATCTTTACCAGCAGGATAGAGGTACTGGTAGCGGGAACTCAAATAGCAGGATCCATTATAACAAAATTCATTGCGGTGACAGAGCTGAAACGTGCCAAGGATCACATCCTGCACACACGAGAGGGAGATCGAAGAGTAACAGGTTCCGTTACAGACAGCATCCTTGTCTGAGGGACAGATGGCAGAAGCATTGGTTCCGGAATCAGTCACACATCTGGAATTTACCGGGTTAAAACAGGTCCCATCGCAGCTTGCGGTATCTGGCCGGTTGCAGATCACCTCGTCTCCGGTGATCGTGTCTGTTACACAGTTTGCAAGAATCGGATGGTAGCATGCCCCGTTACAACACCCCTCTTCAGAGGTGCAGGTTGCTTCACCGCAGAGGACGTCAGATAGGGCATAACCAGAGAGGCAAA
>CAZSDZ010000107.1:0-2424 GCA_964605795.1 uncultured Methanoregulaceae archaeon | reverse complement strand
TACCCCGTTACTCCCGGAAACACCATCAGGACTTGGTTCGGTGATATCTTCACCATCAAGACCGTCAAGGGCCGTTCCATACGATATACCATCTCCGCCCTTGCCTCCATTCGCGTTTATCTTAATAGTGCCTTCACCGGTATCGATGCTGTGCACGTTAACATACACAACTCCACCGGCACCACCATCAGTCGCCGGAATATAATTCCCTCCATCCCAAGAGCCAGGGTATCCAACCCCGCCGTTTGCATCCAAAGAAATACCGCCCCTGATGGTCGTTTCAGATCCGCCAACATAGATGCTACCCCCGTCCCCGCCATGATCAAAACCGAGATACCCTTCGGGACCACTTGCATCCAAACCAAGAGCATTATTGTCATTGTCAAAATTACAGTCAAAAATCTGGATAAGTCCTCCTTTATGATACACTTTCCCGGTATCCGTATTTGTATAGAGATCAAATCCAGGTGCAGTTCCTGTTATTCCGTCGTACCCGGTAAAGGTTATATCCTGAATCCAGACATTGTCTGCATTTACGATATCAATTCCGGTCTGACTGCTCAAAACCTCATGCCCGTTTCCCTCCAGTTTGACATCATATTGGGCAAAAATCCTGATGGCACAACTTGCAGCAGTTGCGATATCACTCTGAAGGGAGAAGATATGGCCCCATTCCGTGTTATACCAGCCCAAACCATTCCAGTTATCTGGATCATAGGTATCAACCCCAATCTGGTAGTAATCATCTGATTTGTCATTGGCAACACCGGCATCAACCCAGCCGAAACCATAGGAGGTATGATAACGAAGGTTTGTAAAGGTCTGTGGATTTAAAGGATTTTGAGCATCAGGATCATAAATTTGAGAAGAAGCAGGATTATTTACATATGCAAGAAAATCGATAACCGGGTCCCCCCAGTACCCGGAATGAGGATCTTCTCCACACAGGGATGCCAGCTGCTCAGTCACCGTCTCACCCGTTATCTCCGGAATCTTTTCGGTCACCATCGTGGTATCGGCAAGGACGATGAGATCTTCGTCTGAGAGGATGCCATTAGATACCATGGGAGTTGTGTCTCCCTCTTCACTTTTTTCCTCGGTACGGTCTTCTTCACTTAGCTCCTCTTCCTGAATATCCTCGTCAGTTTTTAAAGACTCCTGCTCTTCTGATAAAGAACCCTCCTCATCATCTTCTTCCCCTTCATCAGGCTCATCTGCCGGTATGTCTTCTCCTGACTCATCATCATTCACACTTTCAGGAGATGGGAGAGGGTTATCAAGTACCGTCCCCTGCCCCTCTTCCAGAGTACCGGAAGCATCTGATTCCGGATTTAATAATGAATCAGACATCAGATCGTTGGTATCTGAAGGAATATCAGTATCGATATCAAATGAAACCGATTCAAGAGAGGAACTGTCAGGAGAGGAATCTAACGATGATTCAGAAGAACCAGTGGAATCATCTGATGGCGATTCTATTTGAGGAGGATCTGTTGATGAATCACTGACAGAGGTAGAGCCGGATATGGTAAAAAGGGAATTCATATCATCACTCAAAGAACCCCCACTATCTGAACCTGATGATGAACTACTGTCACCTGAAGAATCAGATAAAGAGAGCGAAACCCCAACCGTTTCGCCTGATGATGGACTGATATCAGATGCCGATATAGATCCTGCTAAAGAAGAATCAGAAAGCGATACCGATGTGGCAGCACTGCCTGCCTCACCCCCCGATGAGACCACGACAGGTGCAGAACCGGAATCTGTCTGCACCTCATCTGCCGGGCAGGCAGGAGATACGAGAATGATGAGCAGCAGGCAGATCATCCCGGTACGATAAAAAAGGTGACCTTTTCCCATGAAAAACCCCTATAGACTGACATTGCATCAGAATATTCCAGTTAATCAAGGTGAAAAATATCAGTCCATTATTCGGGATTGGTGTTTATATTATATAAAACTTTATTTTAATATATGCTGATAGGATAATTATAAAGGTGATGGTATAATATTTGTCTCATCTATTTAAGGACTATTATACTTGTTCTTGACATAATTACTCTGAAAGAAAAGAGATAGATCTATCTGCCATCTTCAGGATAATTTTGCTTCATCAATAGAAAGAGAGCAGACGCAGCTGTTTATGCCGATTTAATACCATTATGACGTAATAGTATCCAGGACATACGGGTCAGCAACCGGTTATTTGACCTTATCGTCCTGCTCCACCTTCAGGCACGGAAAAAAGAGGGGGAGGAGGGGGACCCAAAAAAGTACTGATCGGGAAGGAGCAGAATAGTTCAATACTGCCATGATCCACAAAGAACACAGAGGATCATTAAAGGAGAGGAGAAGTATAGATAATACCATTACCCTATACTTCAGGCAGGGTTGTTAACCGGAACAGGGATCTCAAATGTC
>CAZSDZ010000106.1:0-2502 GCA_964605795.1 uncultured Methanoregulaceae archaeon | reverse complement strand
TACCATCTCTTTGGTATCTCATTCTCATCAAGGAGAAATTTCGTTTGCATGTATATTGATGTATATTGATGTACATATTTAAACATTGGTAAAATTCAGTCATCCTTAATAACAGTACGAGAATGCATTTGGGTATTTCGTTCGTGGAGGCCGGACTTCTTTTGGGAATAGTACGGGTGCAGGGGTAGTATTCCTTTAAAGAAACCGTGGAGGAGCGAGAAAAAGGTGTCCTGCTCACCGTTTTTTGCGCCAAAGAACGAGGCTACATGCTGGAAGGGGATTGCGAGCCGGGTGGCAGGTGGTCACCTGACAGAGGTAAAAGCGGGCGTGGGCAAGGTCGTTTGCAAGGAGGATGGCTGATGGAGCAGGGGTGCAACGAAGAGTTGAAGGTAAAGGATGCGTCATCCCGGTGGTGCACATGGCTGAGGGGCCGTGTCAACGCACACTATCAGGGAGAAAACTCAGATTTCCATAAACATGTCCACCCCGATCCGGACGGTAATGTTTGGTAATCAATGCATGTTGAACGAAAAAGCGTGGATAATACAGAAAAAAGGGGGAATAATGCCCAATATCTCTCTCTCGCATGCTCCCCCTAACCAATGACTGCTCTCACTTAAGGTTACAACTCCACCTACCCGGATATCCCTCTCCCGTTAGCCAGAACAATAAACAATGAGTAAGAATGATAACTCATCATGCACACAGATATCATCAGTATCCTTTTTATTGCGGTATGCATCCTTTTCATATTCATATCGGGTTGTATCAATGACAGCACAGCACGAGAACCTGACAGAGAAGGATCAGCTGATACCAAAATCCTCTCCTCCACAGATAAGGAATCATCCTGTATCCTGACCCGGGATAAAATTCCACTCAGATATGCCACATATGGTCAGGGTCCCCCGGTTGTCTTTGTTCTGGGGTACGGGATGACCATCGATGAATGGCCGCACAAGATGATATCGCATCTTGCACAATCCCATCGCGTCATCGTCTACAATCATCGTGGAGTGTCAGGTGTAAAGAACCCGGAGGTTCCGTTTACCATTCCTCAGGCAGCCATGGATCTGCAAGATGTTATTATTCACATGGGAGGAGGGGATAACGGGTGCAAGGATACTGATGGTCGATTGTATTCTTTTAGATCTTTGATTCCCGATAAGGTAAATTGCACTCCTCTACCGGTTGATATCGTTGGATACTCGATGGGCGGGATGATCGCCCTGGAATATGCGAAAGAGTATCCTGATTCAGTAAACCACCTCATCCTCTTAAACACTGATTGCGGGGGTGCCGAAAAAGTGCCTGCCGAGGACTGGGTAGTGGAAGAGATGTCTGTTACGCTTAATAATACGAAAGAATACCTCGATCGGGCAGGACGACTCCTCCTCACTGAATCATTCCGCAACACCCACCCGGACCCTCTGACATGGTTTGCAGATTATGGGGAGGTCGCCGATCCCGGTGCTGTGCAGGAGCAATACGATTCCTTTCTCATGTGGGAGGGGGTCTATGAGTATCTTCCTTCCATCAGTTGTAAGACTCTTATCATCACCGGGGATCAGGATATTGTCATCCCCCCTGAGAATGCAGAGATCCTTGCCGATGCCATCCCGAACGCGACACTCCTGATCAGGCAAGGACAGGCACATGGGATGATCTTTATGGAGCCTGACGAGATCGCTAAAATAATTGAGGAGTTTTTAGAATGAAGAATACAGAAGGATATAAAAATATCCCGAACACTGTTCTGCAAACCGGCATGCCTTTACCCGATTACCTCTTCTCCGGGTTTAATTAGAGAGGTTCAGAATGGTATAAAGAATCATCGATAGTGCATAAAACCATATTGTGTCAGGATCCTGTATGGCGCTTTCAGGCGTTATTTTCAGATAATTCATGTATTACACCGGTTTTATCGTTCTGTTCGTTTGGTGGAATCGAATAATCGGCACATATTATCCTTAATTTATCCGTGGTCACTCTGAAAGGTCATATGATCAATACTTTTTCTCATTTGATGATTCAGATTCAAAATAATATCCATTGTTCAATAGAATGGAGTATTGAGATAAAATTGCAATGAATTCCTGCCTCAAGTGAGGTATGGATTCTGTTATGTCTATGTCATCGTGTTGGAATGAGATTGATAACATGAGTGTTGTTTATCGTACGTATCGGAGCAGATACCGCAATCGAGAGAACTGTCAGTTCAAACGCATGTTCTGCACCGGCAGGTAAGTATGATATTGTAACACGGTAGGCTGGGATCATGAACCACAGGTTCATTTATAGTAAGGGATCAAGAGCACAGGAGGGTTAGTTCTCTCCCGGATCCTGAGGGAAAGGTTTGCTCTTTTTTTTGCACTTAAAAAAGACTGCCCCTCAAATAGCCAGAATACAGGTATTATTAGTTTAAAATCAGATAGGGAAAAGAATGAATCATCCCATAGAAAGAATTTTATTCCCCAGCTCTTCGGCTTTCTTCTTGTCGAT
>CAZSDZ010000105.1:0-2527 GCA_964605795.1 uncultured Methanoregulaceae archaeon | reverse complement strand
CAGAAGATTTATATTCACCATCAGATTAACTTCATGCCTGTCGTTTGTAATTGTCTTACCGTATTTGTAATTTTCCTTTATCTTAGTAAGGAATTCTCTTGCTTTGTTCCGTTTTTCAAAATTACTGATAATTTCCTGGGAAGGATTTACATAAATATTCCCCAATTCAGCATCCATCAATATTTTAACCGTTTCAGTAATTTCCAGAAATTCAGGGATGTCTGCAATTATTATGGGGATTCTTAAAGATCTGGCAAGAATCGCAACATGAGAAGTTACTCCGCCGCTTATGAGTATGATGCCTTTTACATCCTCAACGGATAATTTTAACAATTCCGAAGGAAGAATTTCTTTTGCAATAACAATATGATTGGCATATTTATGAAGCTCATACGTATTATTTGTCAGATTATTTATTAACCTTTTTGTTAAATCCTCAATATCCTTGACCTTTTCTTTCAGCAATGGATTTGAATTGGTAAGAAAGACATGGGAAAGACCGGTAATGGAGGCGAGACGTTCTCCCAGTTGACCCTGTCCGGGGATGAAGAAATTGTTGGAGCAGTGTATCAGCCGTGATGCCTGGTTCTGTATCGCTGCAACGACTGCCGGGTGACAGTGACCGGTAGAACAGACTGCAATACCCCCGACAAGATCAAGATAAGACCTTCCCTCTGTATCCCAGACGGTGCAACCCTTCCCGGCAACAAGCATAAGTGACCGGTCAAAAAGAGGGGTGATGTACCTCTCGGTGAGTCTCTGCGATTCGAATGAATCAGACATGACAGATATCCGCAATAACATCCCGGATGGTACCTGCTGCCATGCGTATCTCATCCTCGCTGATAGTAAGCGGCGGGACCAGCCGGAGATTCCCGTCAGCAGCACAGTTGACAAGTACGCCCCTCTCGGCACAGGCTTTCTGCACCGCTCCACAATTCTCACCAATTGTTATGCCGATCATAAGACCACGGTGACGGGGAGCAAGGTCAGAGAAGAGACCGGCAAAGAGGTCCCCTTTCTTCCCGACGAGAGGAAGTACGTCTGATATCACATCAAGGGTAGCAAGAGCAGTGGCACAGGCGAGCGGACCACCGGCAAAGGTACTGCCATGTTCTGATCGCCCGAATGCAAGACCTTCCCGTGCAACGATTGCTCCGAACGGGAACCCGCTCGCGATACCCTTCGCAAGGGTGACGATATCAGGAACAACCCGTTCGTGCTCACAGGCAAGCCATCTTCCGGTCCGGCCCATACCGGTCTGTACCTCATCTGCTATCATAAGCGCCCCGTGATCATCACATACTTCCCTGACTGCTTTTAGAAACCCGGGAGGGGGGATGATGACCCCTGATTCTCCCTGGATAGGCTCTACAAAGACAGCAGCGGTAGTATCGCTAACCGCAACCGACAGGGCATCGAGATCGCCATAGGGGATAAATGAGCAGGGAGGGGACAGGGGCATAAAGGGTTCCCTGATGGCAGGTTTGTGGGTGCATGCCAGTGAGGAACAGGTTCTTCCATGAAATCCCCCGATAAACGAGACAAAATCTTTCCGGCCGGTCCGTACCCGTGCGAGTTTAATCGCTGCTTCATTGGCCTCGGCACCGGAATTAGAGAAGAATGCTTTGCCAAGACCGGTAATCCCGACCAGCCGCTCTGCCAGCTCTCCCTGGCCCGGGACATAATACAGGTTGGAACAGTGAATGAGTTCTCCTGCCTGCCTCCGGATAGCCTCAACAACATGCGGGTGGCAATGACCCGTGGAACAGACTGCAATTCCTGCAACACAGTCAATATATTCATTCCCATCTGCATCCCAGACCCGCGATCCAGAACCCCTGGTAATCATGATATCACGCGAGAACGCCGGCATGTAGTACGCAGCGTCCAGCTCCCGATAATTCTTTTCCGTCATCTCTGCTCCATCTCTCTTTATTTCTCTCTCAACCATTTACCCTGCATATCCATCTCTGTTACCTGCAAATTCTACAACCATCTCTTTTTCGTTTGTATTCAAATAACAATGTATTCAGATACCGTTCTTTTTTCTTTGTATCCTGATCCTATTCTTATTCATATTCAATCGTTGCCGGCGGTTTTGGTGTCACATCATACACAACCCGTGAAACCTCTGCAATCTCTGCGGTGATGCGTGATGCGATGAAAGAGAGGTCTTCATACGCTATCTCTAACGGATCGGCGGTCATGCCATCACGGGAATTTACCGCACGGACCGAAACGATCCAGCCAAAGAGGCGGTTATCACCCTTAACCCCGGTTCCCCTGCCGATGAGGGCCGCAAGGCACTGCCATGGCCGGTACTTCTCTACTAAAACCTCCTCAACGATTGCATTTGCTTCCCTGACAATCGCGATTGATTCACGTGATACCTCGCCGATGACACGGACCGAGAGACCAGGCCCGGGAAACGGCATCCGGTGGGCTATCTCTGCCGGAAGCCCGAGAGCCTCGGCAACCTGCCTGACCTCGTCTTTATACAGATCCCGCAACGGTTCGATAACGG
>CAZSDZ010000104.1:0-2572 GCA_964605795.1 uncultured Methanoregulaceae archaeon | reverse complement strand
GATCTGAGGTGTTGTAAAAGAACTGTCTGAACCGCTCTTCACTCTCTTTGAGCGCTTCTTCAATTCGTTTGCGTTTGGTTATGTCACGGACAACTGCGAGTATCACATCAGTTCCCTGCAGAGTAATACGATGGGTGTTCATCTCAACCGGTATGAGAGAACCGCTTTTTTTCCGGTGTTCTGTCTCAAATCTCGCTTCTCCGAGAGTCTGCTGGTTCTTTATAATCTCAGGTAAATCCGGATTATGATACCTGGTGCCGATATCCAGTGGGGTCATTGCCAGAAATTCCTCCCTGGTAAATCCGTACATCTGGCAGGCAGAATCATTGACCTCGGTAAACCTGCCAGGACTGCCGTCTTTTCCGATCTCGTGGATGAATATCCCGTCATTGGCATTATTAAAGATATCTTTTAATTTCTGTTCGTTCTCACGAAGTTCTTCCAGGAGTTTCTTCTGCCCGGTAATATCGGTAAGAACGTTCAGTGATGCGGGTTCTCCTTCGTAACTGATGAGAACTCCCCGAACTTCCATGATCCTCCGGGTGCCATCCCTTGCACAGATGGTGATCTCATAGGGGGGAATTATCTCTCCGGCAAACCGCCGCTGTACCTCTTCTGCAACAACTGTCCGGGACTCCGGAGTGAGATAGGCAACGATGTTTGTATTGATGAGTTCCTCTGGCAGGTAACCCATCTGTGTTGCAGCAGTTTCGTTTACAAATAAAATCCTGCCGTTTCTGTGCACAAGAATATAATCGGGAACATGCTGGACAACTTTGCGGTACCGTTCCTCGCTTTCCCGGAGAGCTTTTTCGTTGTGTTTCTGTTCGGTGATATCGTGGAGAATCTCTACAAGAACCGCAACCTCTCCGTCTTTTCCAAAGACCGGAGTACTGGTGCATTCGTAGTATCGTGACAGTTCAGGAACAAACTTCTCAACAGTTGCTGTTTTTCCGCTCTCAACTGCCAGTTTGGAAGCACAGAGGTCACAGGGTATGTTTCTCCCTAATATCTCGTAACACTTTTTCCCTTCAACTTCAGACGGTTGCATTCCCAGCACGGCATATCCTGCCTGGTTGTAGCGAATTAGCGTATAATCAGGGAGCAGCAGGCCGACAACATCAGGGATGCCGTTAAGCATCCCTTCGATTATATTTTTTGTCTTGAAAAGTTCCTTTTCTGCCTGTTTTTGCTCGGTGATATCAATAAACGATCCCACCATACCGATCGGTCTCTGGGATGCATCACGAATAAGGCTTGCAAAGATCTGAACCGTCATTGGGGTTTTATCCCTCCTCTTGCCCTCCATCTCTCCGGTCCATGACTGATGCAACTGCAGTTCCTGGATAACCTGCTGTGCCTGTCTCTCATCATCCCAGAAGGAATGAACCGATTGTCCGAGCACGTCCCGGGCATCGGTGTATCCCCATATCAAGAGGAACGCCGGGTTGACATACGTAAGGATTCCGGAGATATCTGCGATTGCAATGCCGTTTAATGATGAGACGATCGCAGCCTCTTTTCTGAGAAGTGACTCCTCTGCGAGTTTGCGGTTGGTGATATCCTGAACGGTACCGTACAGCCCGGTAACGACCCCGGTCTCGTCACAGTTCACACCGCCGAATGCATGTACCCACCTGATGCTGTCATCGGGGCGGATGAGTTCCAGTTCAAGGCTGTACGGCTCTTTTGTGTTCAGGGCCCCTGTAACTGCATTGCTCAGGCGCTCCCAACTGGAAGCAGTATACACACGCGAGTGCTCTGCATACGAAGGTGCCGGCTGTGAAGGATCCAATCCGGCAATCCGGTAGAGTTCCTCTGACCAAATCACGGTATCAGTCCGGACTGCCCATTCCCAGGTGCCAATATGTGCCAGGCGATGAGCTGCCTGCAATCGTTCCTGTGCTGATATCAACTCCTGCTCTGCCTGTTTCCGTTCGGTGATATCGATATGGATACCAAACATAAGAAGCGGCCTGCCATTCTCTGTCCAGCTCAAAACCGTCCCCCTGTCGTGAATCCAGACCCAGTGCCCGTCTCTATGTCTCATTCTAAATTCACAATCATAATGGGGGAGTTCGCCTGAGAAGTGCTTCTCTAACTGGTCCTGAGCATGCCGGAGGTCATCTGGATGGGTAAATTTCTCCCAGGTTCTGATGCTGACCGGGGATAACTCAAGAAGGGTATACCCGATAATCTCTGCCCATCGCTCGTTAAAGACGGTCTCACCGGTCTCTACATTCCACTCCCAGGTACCGGCATGGGTGCCATCAATGATGTTTTGTAGTCGCTGGTGTTCTTTTACCAGCTCTATCTCTGCCTGTTTTTGTTCGGTTATATCATTGTAAACGGCAACGATATCCCTGTTGCCGAGCCTAAATACCCGGCATTCATACCAGTTTGCAAAATGTTCATCGATATAGATCCCGGGGGATGGATATTGGGGAACCCCTGTCTGCCAGGCCCGCTGAAATACCTGAATAATCCCGTAATCATCGATATTCGGGCGGATATCTGCGAGACGCTTACCAATGACCTCTTCTCTGCTCTTTCCCAGAAGGGAGAGAGCCAT
>CAZSDZ010000103.1:0-2585 GCA_964605795.1 uncultured Methanoregulaceae archaeon | reverse complement strand
TTTCAGTACTCACATGAAAAATGATTCATCTAACCTGTCACGAATGCCCTGCCTCATAATGTACCTCTGTCTCGGCCAAGGGTGAGCACGTATTCATAGGTGGCAAGCCCGCTGATGTCGCCATTGAACTTCCCCAGACCCGAAGACCCGCCCCAGGTTATTCCTGACGGACCCCCGACCTGGCATATACCCGGCGATGCACGAAGGCCTGAGGAACCGATGCTGAAAGTGACTCCTGCACCCTGTCCATCCGAAGCGACAGGTGGCAGGGATCTGGTTGTACATACGGCCATGTGATTACCGGCAACCAGTAAAGGTATATTTTGAATATTTCCGGTTCTCGCCTGGAATTAAAACTCTTTTATCGAATTAATTGAATAAAAAAAATAGGGGAGATGTCATTTCTATCATATTTTTGAGAGATTCCATCTTTTTCATAAGATATCATCAGAAAGATTTGTTCGGTTCAGGTCACAAGTATCAAAATCAGTATCAAAGGTAATAAAAGACAGATCATAGGTTTTTGCAGCGACATACTGATATGCATCATCAAAGTCAAGATTAAATGTAAGGGATGCTTCTCTAATGCGAGGGGCATGTTGAGAAGAGAGGGCTATTAGTTTGATACCTGTGGTATTGAAAATATCACGGGAGATCTCTTCAAATAATCCGCCCAAGTTTCGGGAAAAGAGGATAACTCCAATTGAATGGTAGGAAAAATCTGTCATATACAGATTATCTGAATGAGTATTAAGTAGGAACCATTCAACTTCTTTTGCCTTGGATCTACCAAACAAGAGTTCCAGGATGATGTTCGTATCAAGAAGATACATCATAATCTGTTAGCAGAGGCTTCATGCTGAAGATCAACAGATGTTTTTTCAGAATCATAATCTTTACATGTAAAAGCCCAGGAGAGAGTAAACCCTTTCCTATTGGTCTTTTTCCGGCTAATCTGTTCAATATAAATAAGGGCCTGTTCCTGCAGATCCGGAGGTAATGACTCAAGAATTGATTCTGCTTCACTGATGGTAATCATTTACAGTATAATACCCATTACTATTTCATAAAATATTCCATCCACCTATCACAAATGCCCTGCCTCGAATTTCTCCTCTCTCTCAGCCGGGGTGAGAACCTAACCCGGGCGACCCTGTCCACTCGTATCACCAGGAAATGCCGGCCGGAAGAACCGTCCCTGTTATAACCGACGGACCCCCGTCCTCGTATATACCCGGCGGTTTAAGGCCTGATAAACAAATTTTTGTGAATCCCTCCTGCACCCTGTCAATCCAATGTAAGGTGCTGGTGATCTCAATTGAAAAACAGGGTTATTTCTAATCAGTTGGTTCCTTGACATCCCACTTGGATAAACGAAGAGTCTATTTTTATCACTGGACCCTGTAATTGCCAATGAAAAAGGACACAGTAATTCGGGAATATAAGATGGACCGGACAAGACGGCAGGTACTTGAGGTAGTGGAACAGATAAAGAAATGAGATAATGATTCGGTTATACCTTGATGTCTGTTGTTTATGCAGGCCCTTTGATGATCAGAGTCAATTTCTCTTAAGACAGGATGCTGATTCTGTCCAGGAGATACTTGAGAGATCGCATAATTCGATTATTCTTGTCGGAAGCGAGATGATTGATGATGAAATATTCCGAATTGGAAATATTCAAAAACGTGAGATGGTGCTGGGAATAACTCGGTTTATGCAAGAATATGTCTCAATAGATGATGGTATTAAACATAGAACGATGATTTTGAGATCATATGGATTTCATGCAGCTGATGCAATACATATTGCATGTGCAGAAAAATCTCAGGCAACTTTTATCACAACCGATAAACAAATTCTTCAGATAGCAGAGAAGAATAAACATCTTTTACATTGTATGGTTAATCATCCAACTGTCTGGCTAACGGAGAATAGCAAATGACCACAAAAACATTATTGAAGATCCAGCAGGAAGGAATGCAGGCTTTAATTAACTCCCTTGGTCCGGTTGATGCAATCCGGTTCATTAAGATTTTTGACCCCGGATATGGAGATTATACGGCTGAAAGGAAATCCTGGCTTCCTGATGATCCAGATGAGTATTTCAGATCCATCAACAGCAGAAGAAAAAAATTGCAAATGGTGTCAGATTCTGTTCATCACAATCCCGAACAATGAATTTTTCGTGATTGGATTTTTTGACCTAAATATCACTTCCATTTCAGGTTTGATCTGAATTCTTGTCATATCAGACCAGAATGTTACATTATCTCATTGTCCATGGGATTGATGCTACTCACTCCTTTTTTTACTCTCCCCATACTATGCTTCAAAATGACTGCAAAAATGTAAATTCATAGTTTATAATGCCCCATAACGCTCCCCTATATCAGCCGGGGTGAGCACCTGACCCGACCCGTGCCCACACTCCTCTCACCAGGAAATGCCGGCCAGAAGAATTGTTTTTGGTTATTCCTGACGGACCCCGGGGCTGGTACAAACCCGGAGAGGATGAAGGCCTCTTGTCCCGATGTTCGCGGGTTTCCTGCACCCTGTCCACCCGGAGCGACATGACACCGGTC
>CAZSDZ010000102.1:0-2654 GCA_964605795.1 uncultured Methanoregulaceae archaeon | reverse complement strand
TATCTTCTGGATAGAGCAGGCAAGACCTCAGAAACACCATTCTTTTAGATGAGAAAGAATCCTGTATCTCTCAAAAAAAAATGAATATTACAGGAAGTACGCTGAAAGCGTATAATAGAAACCGATGATAATAAATATGACCGCAACAATCCGTCGGAGCCACCATTCCATGGTCTCAACCTTGGTCATCATGGTACTGCAGCGGGATATCCCCTGGGAGAGAAGGGCTGCAAAGAGTATCACCGGGAGTCCTGTCGCAAATCCAAAGACTAACGGAACCCCGACCGGATCCTGAACCGCAAGAGCAAGAGGGATAAGCATCCCAAAGAAGAGGACTGCACTAAAGGGACAAAAACTGAGTGCAAAGAGAATCCCAAGAAGAAAACTCCCCAAAAAACCTTTACGAACCAATTTTTGCGAGACCTTATCTTTAAATTTCGATATTCTCTGCGATTCAAACCTGATGCCAAGGGGGATAATACCAAGCATCAGGATACCACAGATAAGAAGTACCGGTCCGAGGAGAAGGAATCCGTATTTTTGCAGAAAGAGAGAGATTACATGAACTTTTAGACCACTTAAGACAATTACCGCAGCGATCGCTACATACACGAGAACTCTTCCCAGGGTATAGAACAGGCCGATCAAAAAAGTATGCTTCCCTGAAGTGAGGTTTCGCGAGATGTACGCTATCGCAGTGATGTTGGTTGCCAGCGGGCAGGGACTGATGGCCATCATGAGCCCGATAAAGAAGGCAGCAACGAGGGGGATATCACTGCTCCCCATCGTCTCCATAATCTCCATGACATCAATCATGAATTCTCTCCATGTAACAGGGGATCGAGAATACCACGTAAGTACGCGGTGTACCTATCAGGATCCCGTAAACGGTACCATGGTTCAATCAGGTTTTCCTTCTCAAATGAATCTGCAGTATATACCCCGACCATCAGGGATGATGATGATACGAGATACCGTTCTGCAAGATCAGCATAAACCGGATCCTCTGCATTGATATGACCAAATTTTAATTTCCCTGATGCAATTTCATCCTGATAATAGGTGTTGACCACTTCTTCTGCCATCTCACCGAGTTTCACACAGGAGTAACATTGGTGATTCCCATGGAAATGATAGAGTTCAACCATCTTTATCGTGGAAGAACCGGGAGAACCATCTGCCTGATTCGTCTCATTTATGGTTTCAGTCCCGATACAACCAGCTACAAGGCAGAGAGTAATCATATAGCCAAAGATTACTCCGATAAGCCAAGGATAAATTTTTTTCCTCATTTATAGAAATCTCCAGAGATAACGATCTATCACGATTGTGACATTAGACCGATAAAGATTATTCTCTCCTACTATTACAAACTTTCTTGAATTACTTCTTGGGGACTCCAACACTGGTAAAATAAAAAAGAGATTCAAGAGCAGTTATCCATACTACCCGACGCCAGGGTTTCCAGAGGATGGGAACCATCTCTGTGTTCTCAGACCGATTTTCACCAGCATGAGCATGGTCGGAACCTCGATGAGTACTCCGACAACCGTAGCTAGCGCTGCACCGGAAGAGAGCCCAAATAGGATCGTTGCGGTTGCGATAGCAACCTCGAAATGGTTGGATGCCAATATTCATGGCAGTTGAAGCAGCATCTTCGTAGGTAATCTCCATGCTCTCGAAAGGACGTACCCGATAAAAAAAATGAGGCTCTTCGCTGATCTGGGGTAGATAATCATAAAATACCTGATTGTATCTGACCGTTTTTAATTTGACAGCCACGGCGATCTATTGAACTCGGTAAATTAAACTGTAATTGAGGAGAAATATAAAATTAAAGATTTTTATTCAGTTATCTAATACAAAAAATGGTTGATTGGATTGAGATATTACAATGAGCTAGTTTTGGTTTACCCACACGAAATAGCGAAGAAGCAAATAATCTCACCCTCTCAATATCAGAAAATACCATGAATATGCGTGGGTGAGGAGGATAAGACACAGCAAAGAGGAATATTTTCTCAATCACAGGCTGATGGTTGAACCGTGTTGATGCAGAGAGAGAGAGCAAGGTTCCCCCTATCTGTTATTGTATAAATTATCCAGTTTCCTTGCGGAGAGCCTGATATCAGATCCAGGGTGCTTAATTTTTTTAAGTGATACGAGAGTCTGGTATCTGATATCTGCAAAAATTCCCTGATAATACAGACACATAACGGTTGGATCGAGAGCAATGAGAGAATTTTTATCCTGAAGGGATCCGAAAGTGCCTTAAACAACTCAAGGTTCTTTGATATTACCTCAGGAGACGTGAGACGATTACTAAGTCCTTCCATTCCGCCATTTTTACAGAGGCACTCATAAACAAGAGGGGGAATATTTTGTGGAATATCTGGTATTTTTTGAGTTTCCTTCCAGTCAGATCGTTTCATGATTATACCATACTCTTCCTGATAATTTATAGGAGATTCGTATTCATTATTATCTGACTGCGAAGAATTTTCTGGGGAGAATAGTAAAAAAAGCGACAGGTTCAGGAATTATTGGCATTGGTAAATGGGTACACAATTTATTGGTAGATACCCATCACAGTGTTTTCGCATCAGGGATACAATCAATCGAAGGGATATAGGGTTTGATATCGAGGATAAAAG
>CAZSDZ010000101.1:0-2695 GCA_964605795.1 uncultured Methanoregulaceae archaeon | reverse complement strand
ATACCACTTCATCAATAACACCTCAGTCTCTGTCGAACAGGATATTCCGATATTTTTTTATGATCCCATGTGCGGTGCCTGTTTCCCTGCTCATGAATACCTGGATCAGTATATTGCTGCCGGTCCCGGGACAGAGATTAGAATGCTGTCTCTCTCTGACGCTCCGGAAAACCGGGACCTTTTTTATTCATTCAGGGAGGTCTACAACCGCAATAAGACATACATCCCGGGAGTTTATTTCGGGACCGTAGTACTGGAAGGACCACGGGATATCGAGACGTATTTTTCACCAACGTATGACTGGTTTTTAAGGCAGAAAGCAGAGTTGAGTCATAATAATACAACCATTAATGCCCCTTAATCTCTATTCATCATATCAATTGAGTTTCACGTAACCTTTCTTTTCCAGTCTTCTGCACCCTAAATACGCATCATTATCTTGTCAAGGAGTAGATATACCATATGAACAAGAAAAACGGGGAGGATAGAAAATGGCTTATATCTTTCATCATCGGTTTAATCATCCTTTTACCGGCACAGGTATTCGAAAACATCAGATCCCTTCCCCGCAGCACCGGGAGAGACCGTAGAGGTATTTTATGCTCTCTCCTTCCCCGGCGGCCCGGTCTTTGAATCAAACTATAACAATACACCTTTCGTTTTTACATTGGGTTCCGGAGCCGTGATTACCGGTTTTGATGACGCGGTCAGGAGAATGATGCCGGGTGAGAAAAAGACCGTGATTATCCCTCCATCCCAGGGATACGGCGAGAAGAACGAGAGCCTTATCAGGGATATCCCCCTCTCCGAGGCAACCGAAATAATTGCAGGGTTTAATAAAAGCAACGTCACGATCTCCCTCATACCAGGGTATCCATGCCCGATGATTGAGTACCTTCCTCCCGTGGGAAAACGGGAGCGGTATCTCTTCACCAACATCAAAAACGAGACCGTTACCCTTGATACCAACAGACCTCTGGTAGGGAAAGATCTCGAGTTTACCATAACGCTGAATCGAGTCGTTTCACTTGGATGAAGAATTTTTCATCATATCAGTGAGATACAAGACGATTAGTAGGTGCTGACGATACCACTATTCCCCGTAATGGCAGATCTGCATCCCATAACCGCTTTTTCCGATTTCCATCTTATTTAAGAGTTACGAAAAAAAGAAACTTGACGTAAGGTCCTGGAAATATGAACTGCCAAATATCATCAAATATTTGGTTGTGGCTGAATTGGAACGAAAATCAGATTAATCTTTTTTTATCCTGATTCGTGATCATATCATCAACAGGACACTGATGTGTCATCGGATCAGCTATTCCCAGGCCCGGTTCGTTCACGAACGGAGGCGGTTTATCTGACCGAATCGGAACCGGAGAGAGTACTAACACCAATACTTATTATTCTATAAGAGGACATACTAAATCGATGTCAGTGGCTGAATTTTTTGATCTCGGGACATTTCTTGTCACCGTAACGGTAATCCAGATCTTCATCTGGCTCCTGATGGTGATCTACGGGAAGTACCGAAAGGTGTATCAGGGATTCAGTCACTGGGCATTTCATCTTCTTGCTGTCAGTATCGGAAATATCAGCATGATTTTTCGTGACAGTGCATTTACTGCCTCTGTCATCATGGTGAATATCTCGATGATTATCGGTTTTCTTCTCCTCTACGAGGCGGTCAGCCGGTATTATACCAAAAAACCGGTTCATTTCGGCTGGTATAGTCTTCTCATTCTTCTCATCCCGGTTCAATGGTATTTTTCTGCAGTTCTGGATCTCTTCTCCCTTCGGAATATCTTTTTGTCATGTTCATTAGCGGTTATTCTTATCCCGGTTATCAGGATTTTCTTTATAAATCCGCTTCCTGTCGGAAAGAGAACATCTGCTGTCCTTGGAATTGTATACATCCTCCTCGCACTGGTTCTCGTATATAGAGCAGGAAACTTCTGGTTTTATCCGGAAGAAGGAACGCTTTATGGCGGGGTTTTCATGAACTTCTCTCTGTATGTCTATTCCCTCTTTGTTACCATCATCGCGTCATTTATCTTTATTCTTTTAAATCTTGAACGGCTTGCATATGATCTTATTCTCATTAACCTAGAGAAACAGAGACTTGCAACTCGTTCCGACCTCGCGATCAAGGCCGCAAAAGCAGGTGTCTGGGAGATGGAGATCCCATCAGGGATTATTACTGCCGATGAACAGGTTTTTTCGATGGCCGGAAAAGAGACAAAACCGGTAACTTCCCATCGTGAGTTACATCCGGCAGATTACATCCACGATGATGACTTTCCACGATTATTGAACCGGATTAAGGAGATACAACAAAAAGATGAAGAATTTTCAGATGAATACAAAATAATTCTGCCTGATGGGGAGATCCGTCATCATCTCACACATGCACAGAGCATAGAAAATGAGAACGGAGAACTACGACTCATCGGTCTGACCATTGATATTACTCCCCAGAAACGTACCCAGGAAGCGTTACAGGAAGCCCTGCGAAAACTCTCCACCCTCTACAGTATCACAAGGCATGATATCCTCAACGCTGTCACCGTCATTACCATGACCTGTGAGTTACTACTGGAAGATATCAGTAATCCACAAGAAAGGAAGATGATAGAGAAGATAGCCGGTAGTGGTGCCACAATCACCGATCTTATTAGATTTACTGCTCAAT
>CAZSDZ010000100.1:0-3011 GCA_964605795.1 uncultured Methanoregulaceae archaeon | reverse complement strand
CTTCATCTGCCCGGTCACGTTCATGCCATACACCGGTGAAGCAAAGATGAATGCATCTGCTTCCTGCATTTTTTGCCCTATTGCAACAGCATCATCCCTGTTCGGACATTTCTCTTCACCATGGGTAAAGCAGGTAAGACATCCCCTGCAGGGAAGCAGGTGTGCATCCTGTAGCCAGAGGTACTCAAAGGTTACCGGGATATCTTTCTGCATCTGTTCACGGAGATCTTCACAGGCACGATAGGTGTTTCCTTTCCGGGGGCTGCCCAAGATAACCAGTATTTTCATTGATATCCCTCCTGTTGTACTCTCTTTTTATCTTTCATCCATGCATACCGGATGGCATCCCGGGGACAGGTATCAACACAGTTCCCGCAGAGAATGCAATCAGTATGCTCCATTCTCCCCTGCCTGAGCATGGTATGTACATCAAGACTCATGGGACACTCCTCTGTGCACTTCTGGCAGTCAATACAGAGGTTTGCATCACCAGTGAGGTGAAGTGCCGGCCATCCGACCATATTCCGGATCTTCCGGCCGATAATGAGCATTACGGCAATAGGACAGAAGGTATGACAAAAACCCCTTCTCCCGAAAATCACCGTAAAGATCATGATAATCATTACCGGACCGTAGAACATTGCGACTCCTCCGGCAGCTGCAATCGATATCCCACCACTGGTTCCGTAAACGGGATCAAATGCATGAAAACCTCCAGCCATATATGCTCCGTAAAACATGCTGCCGAATATCCCGAGAAAAACAGGATATTTGAGCCACCTGATTATCCCGGGTTTCGCTCTCCTGTCATCTGCAAGGCGGTACATCTCCTGGAGACCGCCGGATGGGCAGAGATATCCGCACCAGAGCCTTCCAATAATCAGAGAACTTAAAAAAATCAGTACAAAGATTACAAGACCTCCTGATACAATCCCAAAACCGGCAGCTTCGGTAATAAGCGGGCAGGAGATGTAAGCAAATGTGGCAGGGTAAAGAAGAAAGGAGAATATAAGAAGCGTTTTTCGAAATCTCTGGCGCAATGCCGATCTCTTCTCATTTGTATCTGACAATACATTATTCGTCGTCTCACATACATTTTGGGAACGTATACTCTCGCCCTTTTCCGTATTTTTCATGATATTACTCTCTTTATGACAGGTTACCCGGTTCCTGCCAGCTGCTTAACCTTCTCTGCAAACGCTTCTGCATTCCTGATATCCTCCTCATTAGGTCTGCCCTTGTTCAATCCGCCAAAAAGGGTGAGAAAACTGTTCGTGTTAAAACCGGGACAGGCAAACTCATCAATAACCCTGTACCCTTTTGACTGTAGTTTCTCTCTTAATTTCGCGTGATTCTGTGCAATAAACTTCTTCTGCCGCTCCCCCTGAAAAAGGCGATCCGGGGCTCCATAGGTTGAGAAGATACATGCACTCGTGCCTTTCACCGGGGGCAGGGCATCAACCAGCTCGAGAACAGACTCATGGTTCTGGCCTGAATAGATACCGGAACCAAATCCGATAAGGCGATAGCCGGAGAGATCCTCTGCAGATACCTGTTCCGGGGTTTTTACCGGTGCATCGAGGACCCTTCCGATGGCGTTTGCTATCTTTTCCGTGTTGTGGTGATGGTAGGAGTATACGATCACGAGAGATTTCACTCCTTTCGAGTCGTCTTGCTCTGCTTCATTGTTCTTCATGATTTACCTTTTTCATTCACCTGATTTACCGGTTTGTAGATTCAAATCCGGATATTCCGGTATCAGGGATTTTTTCCCTGCACCCTGAGATCCTCTTTGGTAAGATCAGGATGGAGATATCGTCCCCGCCCTTTTGTTCCTCTCATCAAAGAAAGATCAATTGCCTCGGCAGGACAGGAATGAAGACAGGCACAACATAACTCACAGTGGTGCTGCCATACGGGTCTTTCATTCTCCATGACAATATTTCCTACCGGACAGACCTCGCTGCAGGTCCCACAGGAGGTGCAGGCCTCACCAACAGAGAAGTTCTTGTCAATTCCATGAACGTTTCGTGCAAACGGCGGGTAGAGGAGCAGCCGTAATAGGGAAGAACCCGGGGAGAACTGGGGTGAGACCCGCTTTTTGTTCGCAATTTTCTCTGCTATGGCTGCAAGACTTTTATCCGCATCAGCAAGGATCTGCTTTTTCTTCTCTCCGACGGGCGGGATCCCAACAGGAGGAAAATTGCCGGGCATCTTTACTGCAAAGGCAGCATCGAGTTTCTTCTGATGGTTCAGAACCAGGACACTGTTTATCTGGTGAAGGGCAGAGACTCCCATCCCGCCCATGGTAACAATACCAAACAAATATTGCTCTGCATTGAGATCCAGTCTCCCGAGAAAATCTCGTACAATGACAGGGATACCGGCATCGTAAACCGGGCAGACGATTCCGACCCGGTCCGACCTGGGGATAATACGCGTTTTTGTCTCGTGCAGCGATGCTATCGGGACAAGCTCAGTCTCACCAAGAACATCTGCAACCTTCTTTGCAGCAGCAAGAGAGTTGCCGGTCCCGGTAAAGTAATATATAGTCGTCTTCATAGGGATTCTTTAAACTCCTGAATTGCCTTTAGTAAAGCAGTGATCTTTTCCGGATCCTGTACCTCATCTGTATCAAAGACAAACTCACCGACAACCTTTATCCCTTTCCCCGCCAGGGCTTTGGTAAGTACCGGGATGGTATCCCCTCCGCTGGCTTTACAGGTTACAAAGATGATAGCCGGTTTCCCTTCGCAACCAGAAAGGGCCTGCACCGCTGCATTGATTGCGGGCGTGGGTTTTCCTGCCCAGACAGGGGTACCTATGACAAGAAGATCATCAGAAGAGACATCAATGATATCCGGCTTAATCGGGTCACAGATCCCTTTCATTGCCCTGAAACAACCGATAGTATATGCCTTCAGGCGGGATTGGTATTCATTTGTCTGTACCTCGGTAAGGGTTCCTCCACCGGTCTCTGTGATCTGTTCTGCTATCCTGCGGGTTACTCC
>CAZSDZ010000099.1:0-3048 GCA_964605795.1 uncultured Methanoregulaceae archaeon | reverse complement strand
CCCGGTTACATCACCGTCTGATGAGTCTGTTGCTCAGGTAAGGATGTATCCTCCGTCCGAGGTAGGCTGGATGGAAGTTCCCTCATCAAAATCACTTCCCGCAAAGGTATTGCTCCATTGAATAACTCCGGCCTCAGAGAGTTTAACGACCCAGACATCTTCCCCACCATGATTTCCGGTTACATCACCATCACAAGAGGATGTATATCCCGTAAGAATATACCCTCCGTCTGAGGTCTGCTGAATGGAATTTCCCATTTCAATATAACTCCCCCGAAGTGTCTTTTGCCACTCTATGACACCAGTATCAGAGAGTTTAACGACACCCAGATATCATTATCACCATGATTCCCGGTTACATCACCGTCTGATGAGTCTTTTGCTCAGGTAAGGATGTATCCTCCGTCTGAGATCTGCTGAACAGACCGGCCCTCTTCATCAGTACTTCTCCCAAGCGTCTTCTGCCACAAAATACCAGGAACACCTGCCTGAACCGCTCCCACAAGCAGAACCAGACATACTAACCAAACGAGTATCCTTATTATATGCATGATACTGTATGTTACGATTAAAACGATAAGGATATCTCAAAATGAATGTGAAAAATGACATCACAAATAATGTAATATAAATCCCTGCAAAAGCCTCTAAATACAGTATGACCGTGTTTTAAAAACCCGTTTGAACCGGGAAGGATTATACATCATTATCAAAGGTAAGGATCCAGAAGGAAATTCTCTCTCCTGGTCCTGATTATTACGTCTCTTCCCTGCCAATCCCCATACTCTCTGCCCAGGACCGGCCTTCGTTCCCGACAAAGATCGAGTCCTTTAGTGATACCAGTTCCTCTGCGGCATCTGAAAACGTCTGCTTCATCGCGGGATCCTCCACCCCGCCTGCCGTAAGAACCGCCGGGATATCCTTCAGGGCGTCGTAGTACTGCTCCCGGTCAGAGACCATTGGAACGAGGACTTCCTCGAGATACCGGTAACTATCAAGGTCACTGGTATTAATGCAGTAACGGTCGAGTTGATTTTCGAATATCAAGTTAGGAGAAAGGTAACCGTCTCCTGTGACTGATCGATGTACTGTGAATCTGTGGACATTATCTGATATTCGGTGCAAATAATCGGGAAAATTTCCTGATCTTAAGAATAGATTATCCTCTCTTAAGAGGATCTATGGATAGGTGAGAAGATCTACTCCCAGCTCCTGAAAATGGTGATCGCCGCTTACGACGGTAGCATTCACCATTTTTGCAGACGCTGCGATGATGGTATCTGCAAGTGATATATCTCTCTGCTTCATCTTTCCAGCAGTTATTGCAATTTCTGACGATACGGGAATAATGTGAAGTGATGAATAGAGTATTTTTTCGATAATCGATTGTGCATTACCTTCACCGAGAACCCTGCAGATTAGATAATAAACTTCTGACAGAGAGATCACAGAGATATATCCCTCCATCTTTCTATCATCGATCTCTATGAGAAGACGCTCGATAATTTCTGCCCCTGGATCATTATTCCAGAGAGTCATTAATGCATGAGTATCAAAAAGAACAGAACTCTTCATTCGTCGTTTTCCATTCTCATCATAAGAAATTCAGTTTCCCATTCAGGAATCTGAAAGACTCCCCTCATATCAGATATCCGGACCACTGGCTGGAGGAGTATTTTTTCATCCTCAACGGTAACAACAAGAGAATCACCATCATGGAGAGAAAATTTCTCGCGTATTTCCTGTGGAAGAATAATCTGCCCACCTAAGGAGATTTTTACCGTGTTCATACTGCTACGGGAATGTACCATTGTTTTCTCTCTTTAAGATAATAATGGTATACAACAGAATAATCCTAGGGGTACCGTATTTACGGAATCTATGATGGGTAATGACATGACGTTTTCATATTGTGACTTTTCCTATGGAGCGTGATTGAAGTTCACATCTTCGAATAACCTCTTCTCCTTCAATTATTCCAGGACATTATAAATGGCACTATCAATAGGTGAGGACCAGAAAATGAATACATTTCAGTTTATTTCTGAAATAGGGGAAATAGAAATAGAGAATAAATCACTCATTTCTGTTCTGTTTACTCCCTTAAAACTCCGGTCTAAAAAAGAGTAGAATATCTCACCACACGGCTCTTTTTTAGTTCTTTACATCCCTTCCCTGCCAATCCCCATACTCTCTACCCAGAACCGGGCCTCGTTCCCGACAAACGCCGAGTCCTGCAGTGATACGAGAGCCTCTGCGGCATCTTTAAACTTCTCCTTCATCGCGGGATCCTCCACCCCGCCTGCGGCAAGAACCTCCGAGATATGCTGCATGGCTTTGTAGTACTCCTCCCGATCAGAGATCATCGGAACGAGGATTTCCTCGAGATACCGGTAACTGTCATGATCACCGGTAATTAATGCAGTCACGGTCGAGTTGATTTGCGGGTGCTGGGCCAATAAAGACGTTACCTTCTCCTGTGACTGCCCCATGTACCCGGCTGCGGTCCCGAGGGTCTCTGCAGCTTTTGCATACTCACCGGTCTTAAGAAAGCCGATGGCCTCATCGTAGGAGAGCATCCCCTGCTGCATGAAAATCTTCTGGTCAAACCGGGTCTGGAAGTAGGTAAAGAGTGCATTCATCAATGCCGTCTGTTCCTGCGTCAGGTTCCCGGCCGTTATCGCGTCGGAGAGCGTTTCCTCTCCCTTCGAAAGTGCCTCCTTTGCTTCGGTATACCCGGCAATGAGAACCTGTGGATCCCGCTCTGTCAGGGTGAGGTTGAGGTCAGTTGCAGTGCCGAGTTGCAGGTACAGCAGTGCCTCTATCGACTCGGGCGGGAGCGTGACCACGGTTATATTTCCTGCGATTCCGCTGGCAACCGTCTCATCTGCTGCAGATACAGATTGCGATATGACGAGACAAAAGAGGCAGAAAAGGAGAAGCCGGAACGGGGACCGAACGGTAATCTCAGGAGCCATGCTGTACCCCGAAGGTCTGCTCACTGCATTGACACCATCGCAGGAAAACCGGTATCTTTCTCCAGTCAGG
>CAZSDZ010000098.1:0-3264 GCA_964605795.1 uncultured Methanoregulaceae archaeon | reverse complement strand
TTTTCTTTGAACTTTTGTATAACCGGACTCATTGTCAGTCTGTTCTTACGACAAAGTACCGGCTCTCTAAATTACGACCTGACCCCGATATTCATGGAATCTCCGTTTTTACTCGTCTCCCTTCAGGATTACTGAAGAAGGAAACAGATTATCTCAGCCCGCTTCCTGACAACAATCGGGATGATGACGATCTGGACCGATGTCCCGACCTCCGGAATAAAAACCCATCATCCCCATTGCATCAGGAGCAGCGCTGCGATACTCCATCCTGCTATTTTTCCAGTGTATACTCTCTCACGTTGCCCTTTATAGTATTTTTTCAAAGTGGCACAGAAGGTTGTGGATGAACATATCAATACAAATCGTCCAGTCCGGTCTTCTCTGGCGGGGAATACAATAATTGGTTGCGTTGCCAATGTAGAATGCGTTTGCTCTATTTCTCTATACCTTGTCTGATAGATCGATAGGAAACGTTTCAAGAGGGGTTTGAGAGTAGTCTGCCATGAACGCCAGCGACTAAAAAAATGAATGGTAATCGGTCTTTTCGGTGAGAATGGAGAAGAGGTCGTAGTTATCCTTTCCCCTATCCTATGATCAATAGGACACGCAGCTTTCAGCCAGCAAGTCCACAATGCATAGCTGGGAACAATGGTAAATGGATCAGACAACCGATCTGGTATGAAAACCTGACACTTGGGGTTTCATTAACTTTCCTGGTACAGTATATCGATATCAAGTACCCGTGCCTGATGGAAAATTCTCATGATTATAACTCGAAAATGCAGGATTTTTACGATTATCCGGTAATTCCCAAAAATAAGTTGTCGATAATCAGTTCCAAGGATCTCATTTTCAGGTACAGACGGACACCGCAGAGGAAACATCTCAAGCGTCTTTATCTGCTCTTCTAAATACCTGATAAAAGAATCTGCAGCACGAGGATTATCCTTTGCAATAAACTCCCATATCTGAGCGATGTCGTTTTGAGCACAGGAGGTGATCTCAACCGTGTATCTGTCTGTCACGCTGAAACTCTGTGATAAATTCACGGGCAGGAAGGGTTTTTCCCTGTATAATATCCTGTTCCGCAGGAGCGAGCAACCGTGCCAGGTTCCCGGCTTTCAGATGATTTTCATACACTTTTACATCGAGCAGAATACAATCCGCTCTGCCATCTTTTGTAAGGATTACCGGTCGCCCGGTTGCATGGAGATGATTAAGAATATCCCGTGTATGACGTTTGAGATCAGTAATAGACCTGATGTCTTCTGAAGGGCTTATCGTGGTCATAGGAATCAAATGTAAAATACGATTAAACATTATATATCGTACTATTTATGATGCTGTATCCTGTATATTTCATAGTATTAGTTTCCTTGTAATATCGTCCAATTCAGAAAGAAGAGAACAATAAGCGTAATTGGGATTATTCCCGATATTGCACTCTGTCTCACTTCATAGTAAATAAACCTGACGTTTTTCCCCAGATCTCAGTACGACCGTCCGACCAGCGTGACCACGGAGTGCGGTACACCGCAGATGATACAGGGCCCTTCTTTTACCACGATATCTTCGTAATCAACATCGGTCTCGAGAACACTTGCAGACGTCATCTCATCAATCCGGTCTGCAGAGATCCGGTCCCCGCATTAAAAGAAAGCGGCAACACCACAACCAACCGCATCAGGCAGACGGGAACCATCACCACAAAGAAGAGATGATCCGGTATATGCTCTGCAGTTCTTCATTGTAGATCCTTTTTTTTTTACTTCATGTACCATGTCCACAGGGCTGGTGAAAAGATCCGATCGTATCACCCTTCTCTTCTCAAAATTCTGGGTAACTCCCGGTTACAGAACCAGCAGCAGGCTCCAGAAGACCAAGTTCGATACCGATCAACACACCCCGTATCTCCAGAACAAATTCTGAACACCGGGTCACATATCTTTGTAGTCAGTCCTGGCACAATTAATAGTCATAATGCCCTTTTTTCCCACAGCAACACCACAAATAACCATTTTTTCCTGGATAATACGAAATGTTGCCCGGTATTGCCCTAACCGGATCCGGTATCTAGGTTTATCTATGGGACATCCTTTCATTTGCGTACATCATGATGATGACCAGAATGATGCTCGAGCATCGTGATCAGGAAAATTTAGGAATTATGTCCCGGCCTGAGTACCGTGATTCTCCCTTTATGGGGCAGGGAAAATTTCGTTGCTCCTGTTTTTATTTCGATCCTGTAGCGATTCAACGTTTTTTTGTCCATGACTCCTTCCCCTGGCAGCGTATCCCGAGAAGACCATGGGAATCACCACGTTGTTCCTGCAGTATCGCACCCGTTTATCACGAAACACGCACGTGCAGGTAGGGACGTCCGGAATGGATTGGGTGTCATTACCGTTTTTAAACCCGTTTCGCAATTCTATGTACTGCATCTTGTGATATTTAGATCTGCAATTATTTAAATAAATAAAAAGTCTACGTAGATTATGGGTACCATAACCATTAGTATTGATGATGATACAGAGAGACGTTTCAGAGAGGCAGCGAAGAAAAAAATGGGAGAAAGGAAAGGGTATCTCGGTAAAGCAACAACTGAAGCCTTTGAATATTGGATAAACCTGCAATCCCAGGGATCTGTCTCTTCAGATGCCCTGTCTCTATTGAAATCGCCATTCCATCTCGGTACGCACCGGTACTCTACCCGAAATGATCTCTATGACTGACACATTAATTCTTGTCGATACCAATATTCTCTGCTATGCACTTGATTCCGGAGACCAGAAAAAACAGGAGGTGGCAGCAGGTCTTTTATCCCGATGCTGGTTATCTGAGATCACTCTTGCGGTTTCTATTCAGAATCTTGCAGAATTCTCTGTTGTTATGAAAGAAAAAATCCAATATCCACTGCCGGATGAGGTTGTTACACGATTTATCCGGGACATTGTTTTATTTGAAGGCTGGCGGGTAATTGGTTATAATCCAGAGATAATCATTGATGCGGTCGGAATAAGGCAAGAGTTTTCACTTCACTTCTGGGATGCTCTCCTTGTTGCGACCATGAAGTATCATAATATTGATGCGATTTACACTGAGGATGTTCATTTCCAAAAAGTTTCTTGGGTAACGGTCATTAATCCGTTTTCCAATGAATAAAATTGAGATAATACTGAGATCTGATCACTTCCATGTATATTCCGCTAAAATTGAACACCCTGTCCGTTTGATCCTAAGCACTCTTTCCGTTAATGTTGAACA
>CAZSDZ010000097.1:0-3537 GCA_964605795.1 uncultured Methanoregulaceae archaeon | reverse complement strand
TTAAACTATTGTCGAGTACTCGTGATTAGACACTGTTAACTTACCCACAAAAAGTTGGGAATAGCCTACATACTTCCCTTTCATGCATAATTAATGATATCTACCAAAAAGGGGGGACCAGTTCAGAAAAGTCTATTAATTTACGTACTCAGTCATGGTTCTTGTAAAACGGATGAGTGGTGGAAATTACAATTGAAAGATAATCATCCTCCTGCAGCATTCATACATTCAATCAAAACCATTTTCTTGAATCAATCATTATGACCGGGGGTCTTAATTGAATATCCCCTTTTTCCCAGGTAATCTGTTCTTGTAATGACCTCTTTACCTTCTTTCCCATGGTATCCGGATACAATCCCTTCCCGTCACAAAAAGCATGAGAGTAATATCATAAAAGAGAATTCATTGTTCCCAAAAATATATTCTGGTTTTCTGAAAATACCGATCTTCGACTGCTCTTACTCTTTTCCGATAACCATCCTGACCTGACTATGCAAGAAAACAGGTGCCGACCGATCAACTCTTTTTATAATACCCGAAGCAAAACATAGTCTCTTGCAGACAGAATACCGATAAGGTAACTACAGATAGATAAAAGATACAATAGTATCAAAGGGTAAAACGGATGGAAGAGAGTAGTGATAATCGCGGGAATAATCTTCTCACCAGGGAACAGACCGAAGAGATACGGGTGCTTGGCAATGCCGGAGCAGAAAAAGCCGCTTTTGTTCTCTCAACGCTTTTAAACCAGGAAGTCACCATACACGTCCCATCGATCCTCATGGTGCGGCTGAATAAGCTGCAGGAACACATCGATGATTCGATGGCAGCAATGGTGGTGTTTCAGATCAAAGGACAGGTATCAGGGGGTGGATCACTGGTTCTCCATGTGCCCAAGACATCGATCTTAAAACTCTCAAATATCATGCTCGGTCAGCCGGAAGGGGATAGAGAGATTGATGAGATGGACAGGAGCATGCTCAATGAGATCGGCAATATCATGACATCGGCATACCTTGATGCCTGTGCATCCCTGCTCTCAATAATCCTCATCCCTTCCCCTCCTGCAATGGCTATTGATATGGCTCATGCTGTCCTGGCCTCTATTATTGCAACCCATGAGATAGAGGATAACGCTGACGAGGTTCTCTTCTTCAAAACCGATATGACCTGTAAAGAACAGGAGATAGGAGCAGAACTCTTTCTCTTCCCCAGCCGGGCTCTCCTGCATGAACTGCTGACACGGTTTCAGAATGTCAAGGGACAATGAGGTAATTTTTCCGGATTTCAGGAATCGATTAATTACGTTATAATTTCTTTTGGGAGGAGAGAAAAGCGGGATCGATACTTAATATAGGCGTGTCAATAATCATTGTGAGATGTAATACTATCTGTAATTCCTGTTCGCTCATTGTATAGGTAATACGTATACAGAAATTCACAGTATGATATTCCTCATGCACACGCCTCGCCCTTTCTGCGGGTTCATATCTTTATCCAGAGTTTCGTTGTCTCTTTTCACTATGGCCTGGAAGTAACCCTGGCATATCAGTATCCTGAATAGAGAAGAGATCAAATCTGTAGATATGGGGCCATCGACAGTATCCTGGCGGAATATAAAAACTCAATTAGCCGGAATGGATGTAGATACTCTCATCTCTCTCATTCATGATCTATATGCACTCAATAAAGAGAACAAGAAATTCCTGCAGGGAAGAGTTGGGGGAGTAGCAGCACATGCCAGTCTTCTTGAGAATGGGGAAAGGAAGATAATACAGGAGTTCTTTCCTGACCGGGGCTTTGGAAAAGCCAGAATTGCTCCTGTAAAAAAGATCATATATGGCTATAAAAAAGCAACCGGGGATATTATCGGAACTGCTGATCTGACACTTATCTTTATCGAACAGTTTGTGAAATATTGTCGGGAATATGGAGGTGAGGCAGATGCGAAATTTGTATCACTCCGAATTGCGATGAAAGAATTGCTAAAAATTGTGGAGATATGCCCTGCAATAATTGATGTATTAGCGATTGAAGAGCGGCTTGACCGGGTAAAGATCGATGCCTCCTATTTTGGATATGGCGTGAAAGATGATATATCATATCTTATAGATGATATCGAGGCTTTTGAATAGAATATTTGGTAGCATTGATTTGATACTTGCAAGAGGTGCAATGGAATCCTAGGAGGCTGTATTATGGTAGTGTTTCTCAATCATTATTATGTAACATTTTTCTGACCAAAAAATGGCTGTCGATAGTAGTGATGACGAATAAGGCGAAATTATGACATAAGAATTTGCCTCATGCTTCTCTATCCTATCCAATCTGTCGTCTTGGTTATTCTCTGAAGTTCACACATTGGCAATCCTTATTTATGTGGGTCTATTCATCACTTGGTTTTCAAACCGCATCAGCGATGGAATGGTTAAAACAATTTCAAGCTAATAAAGATGATATACAATACGAATCCTGATAGTGCCTACTATTGATATATGTGAGAAGATTATTGGTATGATATCACAAGCAATACATGCAACGTATGATAAACAATCATTTCATATAACAAATTCCATTGATATTCAACCAAATAACGAGTGTGTCACTTATGTTCAAGAGATTCAAATTAAAAAACCGGCAGATGCAACAGATTATCTCTTCAGCATTGCTGAAACACCGAATGGTCCGCCAGACCAATTATGAAGCATGATTATTACCGGTATCGTTTATTGATGTGATGTATAATGACAACAAAAACTATCAAAGCAACGTATGATGGCTTCACGTTCCATCCTATAGATACCCTTGATCTAAAGCCTAATACCCAATATCTTATCACTATCGAAGAAATTCAGGAAGAACCAAAAAAAGGGCCGATTAATTTTCTCTTGAAACATGCTGGTGAAGTTAAAGGCCCATCAGATTGGTCAATTGAGCATGACCATTATCTGTATGGTACTCCGAAACAGGGAAATACCAAATGAAAAAACGCGCTTTTATAGATAGTTCGTTCGTTGTTGCAGCATTAAACGTGTCAGATTCGTTTCATGACCTTGCAATAAAGCAATCAAAAGACCTTTTTTCAAATTATGAAGTCTGGATTACTGATGCAATTCTGTTTGAAGTGGGTAACACATTCTCCAAAGTAAATAAAAAATTAGGTGCTGGATTCATTGAGAGTTGTTATGAAGAATCCGATACCTTCCTTATCCATACCGATCCTGAACTATTATCTAAAGCAATATCTATGTTTACTCAATATTTAGATAAAGTTGGAGTTTAACCGATTGTTTATCATTCATTGTAATGAGAGAGAATGACATATCCATTGCATATTCATCAGATCATCATTTTGAGCAGGCAGGGTTTCAATATACTCTTAAAATTTCCTAATCGTCCTCACAACCACCCAAACCCCTCTCAGAAATAATCCATTTGGAGGATGCCTCGGTGAAACCTCCGGGCAAAAGCCCTCGTCTCTCGCAGCCCATTGCCTTCGGTTCCTCCATATATTTTCCTTATTGATGATCGTCAGAT
>CAZSDZ010000096.1:3043-3570 GCA_964605795.1 uncultured Methanoregulaceae archaeon | reverse complement strand
TAATGTTAGCTTATATTCAATAAAAGTTATTGGTGATCCCCTATTTTTATAAGAGGATGCTTGAGCAACATTATCAAGATATGTCAGATTGTTGGGTACTGGATATCGTTCAGAGGGATTTTCAAGAGAAGACGGATGATAGTATCGCTAACAAATAGATAACCCAGGTATTGCAGATTTCTTCCCGATTATTCGGTTTTATCCTTGATTATTGATACTATTGTGGGAGCGGATACAGGAGGACTGCAGTAACACCATCCGGTTCTCTTATCTTCCCTGGATTGTTTGCCATGTTTATATACTGCCGGATAGATGGTAATGGTAGCAACACTTCCTGTAGTGGGGAAGTGGTCCTCCTGCATCCACCTTTCTTTTTTTTCTCGTATCAATTCGTATAGAGCATTGTCTGCCTGATCGGAATGAATGAGTATTCATGTAACACCATCCGGTTCTTTGTTCTTCCCGGGAATGATTGCCATGTTTATATACTGCCGGATAGATGGTAATGGTAGCAACACTTCCTGTAG
>CAZSDZ010000096.1:0-2943 GCA_964605795.1 uncultured Methanoregulaceae archaeon | reverse complement strand
TGGGGAAGTGGTCCTCCTGCATCCACCTTTCTTTTTTTTCTCGTATCGATAGATACTGCCACGTCACAACCTCTCTCCTGAATCCCGGGTATTTTGTAATCGTGTCGATGGGTACTGGTACCGGCAATCAGGATCATGCCAATCATATCAACCTGGGCTGGTCAGTGAGTCGTCCTTTTCTCGATCAGGAGTGATACGAGAATAGTAGGATAAAAGAGGGGGGGAGGCGATGAGATTACTGAATTTTAAAACTCAAAACCGGCTTTACTCTTGGTTGCCTGAAATTCCGGGTTTCCGGTTAGGTACTCAACAATGATCTTTGCAAACTGCTCTGAAATTTCCGGTCCCCGTGCGGTCACGATCTTATCCTTATAGATAATATCCTTGTCAACGATAATCGCATCATCGATCATCATCTCCCTGACCGTTGGACCTTTCAGCACGGTTGCTTCCCGTTTAACAAGGATTCGTGCTTTTGCGAGAACGATAGGTGCAACTCCGATAGCTCCGATAACCTTCTCCTTACTTTTAAACGTTCGCACCAGTTCATGAAGATGCCTGTTGCCAATAAGATGCATCTCAGTCCCTTTGCCACTGATGATCACAATACCATCGTATTCTTCGATTCCTTTAAGGAGAACCTTCTCAAACGTTGTTGTAACCCTGACCTGTTTTCCAAACATCCCGAGAACCATTCCGGCATGCGAGGAGACCAGTTCCCAAGGTACGTTGTTCTGCTCAAAGACTTTCGTTATTGTATTCAGTTCATCATCCCTGAACTTATCAGGAGGAATGGCAACGAGCAGTTTCATTATTCTTATGTGTGTGAATAACTTGGTAATTAATCCTGTGATACAGCCCTGCAGGTGAAAGACTCAAGTCTCCATACATCCCTTAGTGATCCTCATGACAAACCTCAATGTTGTTGTTCTTGGTCCCCCCGGTTTCTCAAAAGATATCGGTAAGATCGGAACCAACACCGATATCACCTTTTATAACCATAAAAAAGGAGAGACAACACTCACCCTTATCGAACCGTCACGGTATCCTGAAAAGTTCTCCTCACTCTTCTTTGCAGTATCGCTCGGGGATATAGCCGTGCTGGTCATTGAAGAGATAACAGCAGTTCTTGGTGAGTGTATCATCATGCTTGACTGTGCAGGTATAGGCCAGGGATACTTGATCCTCAGAAATTACCTCGATAAAGACCAGATAGCACCCCTGATTAAGGGGACTGTTCTTGAAGGGTATGAGATCGTTTCAGATGATACAAACCTGCTTCGTGAACGTCTCTTACACGATGCAGAAGAAAGGAAGCTCCCGGAGGGCGGAGAGGGGATTATCCCTGTTGATCATCATTTTAATGTGAAAGGGATTGGAACCGTTATTCTCGGTTCGGTTGTTGCAGGGACGATTCACAAGCATGATCAGGTCAGGGTCTATCCGACAACAATGACCGCTACCGTCCGCTCAATTCAGAAACATGATGATGATGCACAGGACGCGGTAACCGGCGACCGGGTCGGACTGGCACTGAAGGGGATCGATGCAGAGATGCTGGATCGGGGGTATGTGCTTGCACCTGAACATGCTGTTGTCCAGACCACGACCATAACCGGCAGCCTGACTCTCATCCCCTACTGGAAAGAACCCATACGAGAGCAGATGGTGCTTTATGTCGGCCACTGGATGCAGTTTCTTCCCTGTCGGGTCACCGGATGCATACCCGGTGATACTCCACGAAAACAGAGCATAACGCTCTCTTCTGATCATGGGTTCATCTACCGGCCGGGTGATACGGCAGTTCTCGTGTATCTTGAGAGTGAGAAGTTACGAATCGTCGGGAGTGTTCTGCTCGTCTGAATTATCCAAAGGTTCTCTCTTTTACAAAATCTCCCCTTATGTCTCATAACAACTCCCAGCCCCGGTTTCTCCCGATGACAAGGACTGAGCAGGAGAGTCTGGGAATAGAATCGTTTGATATTATCCTCCTCTCCGGTGATGCCTATGTTGATCACCCCTCATTTGCAACCGCTCTTCTTGGGCGGTTTTTGTGGGATGCCGGGTATACGGTAGGGGTGATTGCACAGCCCGACTGGAGAGATCCGGGTGATTTCACCAGGTTAGGGGAACCAAACCTCTTTTTTTCGGTATCTGCAGGAAACCTTGACTCGATGGTCTCCCATTACACTGCTGCAAAAAAGAGACGATCACAGGATCTGTACAGTCCGGGTGGCAGAACCGGACTTCGCCCGGACCGGGCGACGCTTGTTTACGCTGACATTCTCCACCGGTTATTTCCTAAGACACCGGTTGTCATCGGGGGGGTGGAGGCAAGTCTCAGGCGGTTTGCACATTATGATTACTGGTCTGACCAGGTAAGGGGTTCAATCCTTTCTGATGCACCTGCCGATATTCTGGTGTTTGGTATGGGTGAACAACAGCTTACTGGTATCGCTGATAATCTGGCCCGGGAGATACCGGCAGGTGATCTCCACACTATCGCAGGAACCGTAATAAAGAGGAGTATACAGGAATACCAGGACGATCCTCCCTCTGATTCAGTACTGCTCCCCTCCTATTTAGAGGTGAAGACTGACAAAAGAGCGTTTGCCACGGCATACCTGGCAATTCTGCAGGAGCAGGATCCAATTCGGGGAAAAAAACTCATTCAGCCGCATCCTAAAACCGTTATCATTCAGAATCCCCCGGCACTCCCGATGATGCAACCTGAGCTTGATGCAATCTACGAGCTCCCCTATACAAGGAAGGAACACCCGTCGTACCAGGAAACGATCCCGGCACTCGAACCGGTCCGCTTCTCTGTTACCGCACACCGGGGATGTTTTGGTTCCTGTTCTTTCTGCTCACTCACTCATCACCAGGGCCGGATCATACAGAGCAGGAGTGAGGCATCCATTCTCCGCGAGATCAGAAGAATCG
>CAZSDZ010000095.1:0-4232 GCA_964605795.1 uncultured Methanoregulaceae archaeon | reverse complement strand
ATCATCCCATAGAAAGAATTTTATTCCCCAGCTCTTCGGCTTTCTTCTTGTCGATGATGAGTCCTGCAGAGACGATTATCCAGTGTGCAAGTAGAGGGATGTGCTTCTTTTCAAGATCATCAAAGAGAAGGCCATCCATGTGTCCCTTTGTCTGGCGCTCAAGGAACTGTTTGGATGCAGGCCCCAGGTATTTCGTGGTCTCTACAAGGACCGATTCAGATAATGCCGACATATTCCGGGGCTCCATTACTTCTCTTCGGGATCCATCATCATGATCTTAAGGCTTGAAACCATCCTGCTGAATGACTGTGCCAGTTCTCCTATCTCATCCTTTCTCTCAACCGTGACTAAAACTCCCATGTCACCCATGCTGATCCGTTCAGCAGATTCGTTCAGACTGTCAATATCGCGTTTCATGGTCAAACTGAAGAATCCGATAATCAGTCCCGCAATGATGATACCGATGAGCAGGATAACATAGATGATATTACCAATGAAGTCCTGACGTTGTATGACCCGGTCACTGCTCATATCAACACCGACGATACCTACTGTTGTGCCCGTAGAATCCAGAATGGGTGCATAGCCTGATATTACCGTTCCCCATTCGTCAGTGGTAAATTCATGCTCTGTAATCGGCATCGTAAATCCTTCCCGCATCTCTGCGGTGGGATTTTCGTAAACCTCGTCAATCCCTGCAGCGTCTTCTGATATCCCATTCTCGGCATCGATGATAAAGGCAACGTCATCTCCTATCATACGCATGGTATAGACGTACAGGATCTCAGAGTTGGCATTCTGTATGGTATATAACTGGTCACGGATCGTGACGAACTTCTCGCTCTCCTCATCACCAGGAACAATTGTCTGTAAGATATCACCGTCTATCTGGGTTGCGATAATGCTTGCTATCGCTGTAAGTTCATCACGAGTCGTCTCTTTGAGAGCTGACTTGGTCTCTCCAAAGGTGTAAAAAACGCTCATTCCGGCAATAACAAGGATAAGAACGATAAAAGCCACGGTTAATGTGGTAATGATGCTGTGGTACCAGGGAACAGTCTTCTTCATGAGGTTACATTATTCTGGTAATTATTTAATGATATCTGTTTGAATCGCCTTTAGAGGGATAATTTGGGGAATTTTTGGTAGTGAGTGATACCCACAACCGGATTGCTGTATGCATGCTAAAGAAAGATTATCAGGATGAGAAGAAGGGTCATGTTCCCTGATATCAGAGAGAGAATCAAAATGGTTATGGGAACATACCGCACCGGTTACTGCAATCATATAATAACACCGTTTTATGAGAGAGAAAAACCTAAAATGATCTAGCGGGTTATGAGGGATGGGTACGCGATAATCTATACCAATCACCGGCTGGTATCAAACAGGGATACCGGGGGTGTTTTTGATTCCTGCACTTGACGAGATGCTCTCTATGCTGGATGAAGGGATATGGGAAGTAACCATTCCCAAGGCACAGGTAACAGAACCTCTTGATGCAGAATGGATAATATCGCCGATCAATATTCCTACACCCGGGTGTATTGCAAGTTACCGGAAAGGTCGGTATCATCTCCATGAAACGGTTCATGAATGGCGGGTACATTGTGATCGTTTTGATCCGAAGATGCATCCGTTTCTCCATCTCATCGACGATGCTCCCCTGTTACTTATGATAAAGGAGACCATGGTTACCTTCGCGTTACAGAAAAACAATGGAAACTCATTCTTTTTAACCCGGTTCCTGGAGGAACAGGTAAATACCGTAAAAAAACATCTCGCGATCGGGATAGTACTGTTCTGTATCGGCCTGTTCTTTCTCATCGAGCCATACCTTGCATTCCAGAGTATCTTTTATCTCTTCCTTCCGGTTGTACTGGTATGTCTTGGTTTTTTTCTCCTCTATACCGGGATATCATTCTCACCTTTCCGGATTACGCATGACTATGACGTTTTGTCTGGGATTATTGCTCTGATTACCGGAGTTGTCGTACTGTATCTTCCCCTTATTGTATGGATACTGGTATTTCTTGGGATCATCAGCGCCTGGATGTTTGCCAGTGCAGCAATGCTCTTATTACGGGTGATGAAGGGAAGAAAGGCGGTTCCTGAAGGTTTTATCAGCAGACTTGTCATTGGATTTCTCTCTCTTATTCTCGGGATTGCAGGAATCCTTCTTCCCGAGGCTGTTATCGATCTCTTCATGATGATGTTTGGTTTCATTGCTCTCCTTATAGGAATGTCCCTAACCGGCATCGGATACCGGTTACACTCCCGCATGTATGAGTAAGAAGCAATCTCTCACTGACATGGGTCTCATTATCTGGTTCTTTTCGTTCATGATACTACCAGACATGCACTTTTTTACCGGTCAGCGGGTATCGGTGAGAATGCGATACTCTGATATCGTTAACCATAATCTAGACAACGGAATAGGATCCATGCATAAAGGGAACATGGAGAGAGATCCTGTCATCGTAGCAAAGAATCTGTTTAAGAAGTACCGGGATCTGACCGCAGTCTCCGGGGTTTCTTTTGAGGTGCAAAAGGGGGAACTTTTTGGCTTTTTAGGGCCAAACGGAGCAGGTAAAACGACTATCATGAGAATGATCCAGTGCGTCTCGCCGAGAAGCAGTGGTGATTTATCTGTTTTTTCGCATGACGCAGACCGGGATGGCAGGATGATCCGATCCCGGATCGGCGTCGTTCCGCAGGAGGCCAATCTGGATCCGGATCTCTCTGTAGAGGATAATATCCTTGTATATGCACGTTTTTTTGGGATACCTCCCCGAGAAGCAGCCATGAGAACAGAAGAACTTCTCTCTTTCTTTGAATTGACCCAGAAGGGCAAGAACTCGATAGAGTCACTATCTGGTGGCATGAAACGAAGGCTTCTTCTCGCTCGTGCTCTTATTAACCGCCCCTCCCTTCTTATCCTTGATGAACCGACAATTGGTCTTGATCCCCAGGCCCGTCATCACATATGGGAACGACTGGTCCGGCTGAAACAGGAGGGAAATACCATCGTTCTTACAACGCATTATCTTGATGAAGCACAACGACTCTGTGATCGCCTGGTTATCATGGACCACGGGCAGATCCTCGCAGAAGGCTCACCTGATGATCTGGTACAACGTTATTTTCAGACTGATATTATCGAGAGTGATAACGTTCCGAGTGTACGGGAGTGTCTTACAAAAAATAGTATCTCCTTTGAGACTGCCGGGGATCTGATCCAGATCAGGGATACCCTGACACGGCAGGTTGCAGATCATCTCCTTATGCAATGTTCTGGTGTACGGATAATCAGGCGGCCGCCTACTCTCGAGGACGTTTTTCTGCTTCTGACCGGAAGGAGGATTCGGGAATGAGAGTATCAGGAACGATCGGTTCAGCGGTTTTTATGGTATTATGGGGATCGGGTATGGTGTGGAGAAGAAATGCTACGGTCTTTGCGAGAAATTTCACGGTGAATATCGTACCTCCGTTCCTTGAACCACTACTGTACCTTGGTGCTATCGGGTTTGGCATCGGTATGTTTGTGGAAGATGTTATGGGAATGCCGTTTGTACAATTCATCTCTCCTGGTATTTTTGCAGGTTCGGTCATGTTTGCCTCCTTTTACGAATGTGCGTACGGAACGTATGTCAGGATGTATTATCAGAGAACGTTTGATGCTATTCTCGCAACCCCGATAACGCTTCGTGAAGTTATTATCGGAGAGATTCTCTGGGGTGCAACCCGGGGTTTTATATCAGCCTGTGTCTTTTATCTGGTTCTCGTTCTTCTCGGCCTTGTTCCGGTTCTTTCCGGACTCGTATGTCTTCCCCTCGCATTTCTGGCAGGCATCTGTTTTTCAGCTATTGCGGCTTGTTTTTCAGCAATAACTCCCTCCATTGATGCCCTTTCCTATCCTTCAACCCTGTATGTCTCACCCATGTTCCTCTTCTCAGGAACATTCTTTCCCATCAGTGTTCTTCCTGAACCGGTTCAGATAGCAGCGTTTGCTCTCCTCCCTCTTGCCCACCTGGTAGCCCTCTCACGCAGTCTTATGACCGGCCTACCTGATCCGATATGGATGTTTAATATTCTCTGGCTCATTGTTGCTGCATGCATTGCAACAGCTATGGCTATCCGTCTCTTTGAGAGAAAACTTATCGTATAATCTTTTTCGTTTGATCAGTATCTCCGAATGGATCTGATACCTCCATCGGAAATGGTACTTTTTC
>CAZSDZ010000094.1:0-4281 GCA_964605795.1 uncultured Methanoregulaceae archaeon | reverse complement strand
CGGTCCTTCTGCACCGGGAGAACGGAACATACTCTCAGTTCGTCCCTCCCGGTATTGGGGTTATAATGTACAACATACAAATCATTTCCCCCTTTTGTGGTATCGATCTCGATTCGTGCAACAGGACTCCCGTTCTTATCGGTAAAATTCCAGTGGTTTGTTCTGAGAATCTGGGTTTTTTGGGCATTTCATGGGGAATACCGTGGGAATCATTGGCAAAGATGCAGGAACTACCGTTAGTCCTTATCGTAACCCCTGTTGTTGAATGCTATAATCGCTTTATCCTCTCCTCCCTCTTCGCTGCAGGCTGCAGCCGTTCTATCCGGGCGATGAGTTGATCTCGTGCATCAAGGCATGTTGGGAACAGGCACCTGATGAAGGTCTTATCGATACGGTAATATCGCATGCAGTGAATCCTATCAGGTTAATGGTATGGATCTTTTAGGGTACTATAAAATGGTACCTGATTGGTAACGCATATCTGATACGGATTATATAGGTTATTGTGTATCATACTTAATCCGGAATATGAGTGTTCTGCCCGGGATGAATATTCGTGCAGGATTTTTGCATTCAAACGGGCACGGTATGGCCTGACCGTGAACAGGGGATACGATAACAGAGGGGATGAGTGAACCAATGAACCTGATACATTTGCACCGGATGTATATCCCGCAGGCCATCATTTTTATCTCGAGTCTTTGCTCCATCCTCATTAGTATTATCTGTCTGCAGGCAGGGTATTTTGTTATCTTTCAGAATCTCTTTTATATTCCTATCATTCTCGCCTGTATCTTCTACATCAGGAAAGGATTTCTCTTCTCCTGCATGTTAGTACTTATCTATTTTATTCTGGTGTTCCTGCATACAAAGGATTTGACAATACTTTCTCAGGCAATCGTTCGTGTAATCATTTTTATCAGTATCGCGGGAATCGTTACTGCACTCGCTGCGTTGCTTAAAAAAACTGAGGATAAACTCCGCAATTCCGGTGATTTTAAGGATAGCATCATCAGGGATGCCCGGATATGGCTCATGGTTCTTGACAGGAAGGGAAACGTTTCTGTATGGAATCATGCCGCAGAGGAGATGAGCGGATATCGCTCCCATGAGGTCATTGGAAAGACTGATGTCTGGAAAAAGTTATTTCCAGACTCTCTCTATAGAAAGCAGGTCAGAGATCTTATTTATCGCCATCGTGATGATGCCGGTTTTTTTGATGATTTTGAGACAACAATCCAGACAAAAACCGGAAAAAATAGGATAATCTCCTGGAATATCAAGAGTCTTGCAGATGATACCGGTCAAGAGACGAATATTATCGCAGTCGGAGTGGATGTTACCGATATGCATATGGCTTCAGATGCTCTTGCGGATCAGACCCGGTTTCTCCAGACTCTCATTGATACCCTGCCGGTTCCGGTTTTCTACAAGAACCGGGACGGGATCTATACCGGGTGTAATACCGCATTTGAGGAGTATTTCGGTAAGAAACGCGACGATATCATCGGCAGATCGGTCTATGATCTCTGGCCAAAAGAGATGGCAGATGTGTATTACCATGCCGATACCGCAGTTTTTGAATCGCCTGGCAACCAGCGGTACGAGGCATCTGTCAGGTATGCTGACGGGTCTGTTCATGATGTGGTATTTTACAAGGCCCCCGTTCTTGATAATAAAAGCCGTGTTTCCGGACTGATAGGGGCATTCCTGGATGTCACCGAACAGAAACGCAGTGAGAATGCACTCAAAAAGAGCGAGACCCTGTATAGGTCACTCTTTGAGAATATGCTTGAGGGGTTTGCATATTGTCAGATGCTCTTTGATGATGCAGGCAATCCGATTGACTGGATTTACCTTGATGTCAATGACGCTTTTGAGAAGAATACCGGCCTTGCCGGTGTGGCAGGCAGACGTGCATCAGAGATATTTCCCGGGATCCGCGAACAATCCCCGGAACTGTTTGAGATCTATAACAACGTTGTTGTATCCGGAAATCCCCATGTGTTTGAGACGTTCTTTACCCATCTTGAGATATGGCTCCGGATATCAGTATACAAACCCTGTGATGAACACTTCGTCGCGGTATTTGAGAATATTACCGAGAGGAAGCTGGCAGAGAAACGCCTCAAAAATGTCATCAGTGAGCAGGAGACTATCCTTTTAAATGTTCCGTCAATGATCAGTTTTAAAGATACAAACAACCGGTATATCAGGGTTAATCCTGCCGTTGCACAGGTCATGGGAAGGCCAGTCAGTGAAATAGAAGGAAAAATGCTCACAGAATTATATCCCGATATCGATGACCTCTTCTTTCAAACTGATAATGAAGTAATCCAGTCAAAAAAACCAAAGTTGGGTATTGTTGAGAAAATAACCAACTTCAGAGGTGAAATCCTCTGGGTACAGACAGACACCGTTCCTTTAATCGATGAAAAAGGAGATGTCGATGGCGTACTGGTGGTGAGTACTGATATTACCGAAGCCAAACGTGCAAAAGATGCCATCAGTCATGTAAATCAGAAACTCAACCTTCTCTCAAGCATCACCCGGCATGATGTCGGCAATGAACTCCAGATCCTGTTTGGATATATGGAGATGATACAGGAAGAGAAGGTAAACCCTCCGGTGAGTACCTATCTTGAGAAGATGATACTCGCAGTTCATCATATCCAGCGCCAGATTGCATTTACCCGTGATTATCAGGGTATCGGGGTTCATTCCCCGATATGGCAGGATGTTGGTACCGTAATCTCGTCAGTGGCCAGATCTTTGGATATTGCTCCGATTCAGATCGATAATGAGATATCAGGACTTCTGGTCTTTGCAGATCCCCTGATGGAGAAGGTTTTTTTCAACCTTATTGATAACGCAAAGCGGTACGGTGAAAAGATTACCCAGATACGGTTTTTTGCGGGCAGAGATGATGGTATGGTACGCATCACCTGTGAGGATGACGGGGTAGGGATTCCTCCGGAGTACAAATCAAAGATTTTTAACAGGGGTTATTACAAACACACGGGATTCGGACTGAACCTGTCCCGTGAGATACTTGATATTACAAAGATTACCATAACAGAGACCGGAGTTTTCGGGGAAGGTGCCAGGTTTGAGATTCTCGTTCCAAAAGGAGCGTTCCGGTTTACCGGTTCTTCACCAGATCCGGATAGCACATGAATCCTGATTAGAGAAAAAAAGGGGGTTTTAATTCGTACCGGCATCGTTCTCGATTTATTTGAAAAGAGTGCTCTTACAATCGGACATCTGACCAGGTACAAAATAGTAATAAAATTTATAAAATCCATAAAATCCATATATGTCCATAATCCTTTACATAAAATTGAGGTTGTATCGTGGAAGTGTTCATTTTAAAGAACGATTATTAATGGAAAAAAGGTGTATCGATGAAGAATCTGCGATGGTTATTCCTTTTTTTGCTGTTCATTACTGTTAGTGTTGCAACCTTTGCTGATACGACGCTGACACCAGGTATTGTATCTGACAATTCCCCCCTCCTCTTTCTTGGAAATGAAAATATTGCGCCGGTAATATATGTAGACGGCAACGTAACAAAAGGAGTCGCCGTTGATCTGGTTAATGCTCTTGCGCCTTATTTATCACAAGAAATTGAGGTCGTAGCTATGAACTGGTCAGAGGCCCAGTCACTCGTAGTGAGTGGAAGTGCAGATGCCCTCATCCAGATAAACCCGACTGAAGAGCGGCTGAAAATGTATGACTTTTCAGATAATCTGCTCGAATCACATTTCTCAATATTTACCAGGTCAGAAACGATAGGTCTGTCAGATATTTCGAGTCTGCGGGGAAAACGGGTCGGAGTTGAGTTGAAAGGTCTGCCGATCCAGATTATGGAGAAGGATCCTGATATTATCATCTCACCGATCCCTGATTTTTATGAGGGATTCAGACAGCTGCACAATGGTACTCTTGATGCAGTTGTCGTGGATGACCGGGTTGGATCCTACATCCTGTCAAAGAATAATATACAGGGGATAAAGATATCTGGAGAGCCTATTGCTACTTCTTATTCTTCAATAGCGGTCAGGAAAGGAGATACTGCACTATTGAATGAAATCAATCAGGCCCTGAAGATTATCAGAAATGATGGCACGTACCAGGAGATAATTGACACCTGGAGACCGACAGAGGGCGTTTTTCAGACACAACAACAGATTACAGAAGGATACTATCGGGTTATTATTTTCATTTTATAGTTAGTCGCATAACATTCTAAAATAATAATCTGCGCTCAAAAATTTTTTT
>CAZSDZ010000093.1:0-4429 GCA_964605795.1 uncultured Methanoregulaceae archaeon | reverse complement strand
GGACTCTTTGACCTGGCACAACAGGTCGGATATACCTCCACCTGGTAACCTTTTTTTACCCATCAGTCATTGGAGATACCCATGCGTAAAAGTGAGCGGGAGCGCCTGACAGAAGAACTCAGGTCTGCAGATATTTCCCGGCGGGAGGCAGCTACACGCTCCCTTGCTTGTAAACCGGATTGTGTCCCTGTTCTTCTTGAGCTGGTAACAGACAGAGACTGGAAAGTCCGGTACCGCGCGGCAGAAGCTCTCGGATTGATGCAGGCAGAAAGTGCCATCCCTGAACTGATACAGGCTACCCGGGATCCAAAAGATCACGTGAGGTACATGGCAGCAAAAGCTCTGTCTGCAATCGGATCACCGGACGCAGTTCCTGCGCTTTTGCAACTCGTGTCGGATGAGAATGAATATGTAAAACGGATGGCAAAAACGGGACTTTGTTCAATTCAGGGGACTGAAAAATAGGGAAGTGTCGGTTTAAAGGATTTTTGTCCCCGGCGGAACACTCTTTTTTGGGATCAGAAGGGAAGCCTCTTCTCCTGCAGCAAGAACCATTCCCCTGCTCTCAACCCCGCATAAGGTTGCCGGTTGCAGATTGGCGATAACGATCACATCAGTACCTATCAGTTCATCAGGGGTATACCATTTCGCGATACCGCTTACGATCTGTCTGGTCTCACAACCCAGATCAACCTGCAGCCTGAGCAATTTTTTTGACTTCGGGATAGCCTCTGCTGCAATCACTCTGCCGGTCTTTAACTCTATCTTTGCAAAATCCTCAATCGATACCAGTGATGAATTACAAGGTTCTTTATTGAGCATCTGTATCCTCTCTTCCAGTTCTTTCTCAAGGTTCCCAATCAGATCATCTTCCAGCTTAACAAAGATAATGGCTGGTTTATCAAAATTCCGGGTCTTGATTGGCTGATCTGCATAGGAGAATGATACACCGGCAAGGTTCTCCCTGTTTCCTATCATTGTCCAGATGGCTTGTGCGGATACCGGCATCACCGGTTCGGTCAGTATCGCAAGGGCCTGTGCTATCTGCAGGCAGTCAAGAATCGTCTGCTCTGCTTCCTCCCGGTTATCTTTTATCTGTTTCCAGGGTGCACGAATCTGGATATAATTATTCCCATATGCTGCAAGACCGATGATGGTATCAACCGCCGCTTTGAACTCGTATGACTTAACAGAAGAATCAACCTCACGAATACAGGCTCTAATCGTCTCAATAATTTCCATACTCACCGACCCCTCCGGCACCCCGCCAAACTCCTTGTAGGCAAAATGGAGAGTTCGGTAGACAAAATTTCCAAGGGTATTGACAACTTCATTATTAATCCGTTCCTGGAACAGTTTCCAGGAGAAGTTGAGTTCCTTGGTGTGCGAGGTATAGGCAAGCAGATAGTATCTCAGATAATCAGAGGGCAACCCCCGATCCAGATAGTCCTCGTTTGTCCAGACGACATACCCCCGGCTCTTTGAGAACTTGTGATCATCAATTTTAAGCATTCCCGAGGCAACAACCGCATGAGGGGGGTGATATCCTGCTCCCTGCAACAGTGCAGGCCAGAATACACAGTGATGATAGGTGATATCCCCACCAATAAAATGAGTGACTCTGCTTGTTTCAGGACACCAGAGATCTCTCCAGTCCCGGCCGTTCTTTTCTGCCCATTCCTCGGTAAAGGCAATGTATCCGGTCGGTGCATCAACCCAGACATAGACAACAAGATCATCATGACCGGGAAAGGAGACACCCCACTCGAGCGTTCTTGTGATACACCAGTCGTGAAGACCTTCCTTTACCCATCCCCTGGCATAGTTTCTCGCGTTCTCGGTTCCATGCAGCCCGGACAGAAAAGTATCAAGGAATTTGTCAAATGCACTTAACCGAAAGAAAAAGTGCTCCTGTTCCCTGAACTCTGCACGCGTTCCACATATTGTACAGGTCGGATCCTGTATCTCACCGGGTTCAAGGTGTTTCCCACATCCCTGGTCACATTCATCACCTCTCGCAGGTTTGTGACAATGCGGACAGGTTCCCTCGAGATAGCGATCCGGTAAGAACCGGTGGCACTGTGGACAGAATGCCTGTTTAATAATCTGGGAGTAGACATGCCCATTCTCTATCAGGCGACGGACGATTGACTGGGTTCGTTTGTGATTGGTGGGATCGTCGGTCATCCCGAAGTGATCAAACCTGACATCCATCCGCTCAAACGTCTTTCGGAAGTGGTGGTGATACTGTTCACATAACACGCGGGGGGATATCTTCTTCTCTTCTGCACTGACAACAACCGGGGTTCCGTGATTGTCTGAACCACAGATAAAGACGACATCCTCACCCGACCTGCGCATATACCTGACATAAAAATCAGCAGGAACATATGTTCTGAGATGACCGAGATGACACGGACCATTGGTATAGGGAAGCCCACAGGTAACAAGAAGTGGTGATGCACTCATCACCATAATTTTTGGCCTATAGGCATAAATAGGATATATCATCATGGGAAAAAAGATACAGTTCCAGACAATATCCTTCGGATCAGAATCGGAAACTCCTACCATATCACAAACTGCCGACTTTGTCTCAAAAAACCGGGGGTTCGAGGCAGATCTTACCACGGTTCTCCTCTCTTCCTCACTTTATCCACAAAAAGATGCGGGAATCGAGCAGACCTGTGCAGGAGGAGTGTTTTACCGGGAGCGTTTTTTTGAATTTTTAAAGGATGATGATCCCTTTTCTCTCTTTTCAGAAGACCGGATCCTTGCTGCTTCGCACGAGGATGCATGCCACTGTGTTCGTGAGGTAAAGCACACCAATTTTGCTCTTCCCGGACCTTCCCATATCCCTCTTTTTGCCGGGATAGCTGATGCAGACTGGGCTGATGACTGTTTTGCATTCTACCGTTCGGTCAGGCGTTCAATGCGTGATGCAGGGATACAAAGCCATGTTATCCATGATATCTGCACTGATCCTGAAGTTATATCCGGTCTTTCTGGGCAGAAAGTTCTGTTCTTCCCTGATAGTATTACCATCCCGGTTCTTGAGAACCTGCTTGAGGTTCAGCGGACCATCACAGTCAGCGATGAAGACTATCTTCTCGTTCCTACCCTCCTTGACCGGTATGATCTGAAAAAAATAACTCTGCTACAACCCGCGGCTGAGACGATTCAAAAAGCCCTCACCCAGTTTGACCCGGATCAGATCCTAGTAGGCGGATACAAAAGAGCAGGATCTGGCATTGATTACTGGGAAGGAATAGTCACCGCTTCTTCGTATCCCGGATAGAACCGGCACGTTGTGCGATCTCAGGAAAGAACCGGTTCTTTTTTCTGATGAGAAGGGAGAACCGGTCCAGCCGGTTCCATGAGAACTGACCACCTGCGGCATGGGGATGTCCTCCCCCGGAGTACTCCCGTGCAACGAGATGACTGATGGGATCCCGTGACCGTATCGAGAATTTACCGGTGGACGAGACGAGGATCTCAACATCACTGCCGAGTGTCTCCCGAAGATAGGCAGCAGTCTCACTCGGGTATCCGAACATGGGGGCTACCGCAACATGTCTGTTTAGGTGGTATACTGATGCGCATTTCCCGGTTTTTTTCAGCACGCGATCCATTTTTTTCTTTATGTTCGTATATTGATCCTGGATTTTTTTATCAAGAAAAACACCCATCACCAGGCAGTCCCTGACATGTTCGCGGTTCATCTTGTCCTGTAACACCAGCCCGAGGACATGGGATCGGGGATCCTCGTGACGCCAGAGATCATAGTCGCAGACAACCCGCGCTATCTCCTGCCCGACGACATCTCCAGGAAGAAGATCCTCGGCACAGATGCCACATCCACAGGTCCCGGTATCGATGTGCAGTTGATCAATCCTCCGTTTTATGGTACGGATATCTTCCTCATGCCAGCGGTGATGATCCCGCCACTCTATTTTCCATCCGTTCTCTATTGCACGTCTGATTGCATGTTCTGCACCCGGACGATAACTGAGGTCACTCATGCTGATGATATCGCCGTTTCCCGGGACTTGGGCGATCATGTCGAGATAATAAGGGTATTTTCCGACCGAACTGAAGATGGTAAAGACATCAGGATACTTGATGCGGTGGATAGCATCTGCCCCGACAGCATCAAGATCGTTATGGGTGAGATGGATTACCGGTGCAGTCCGCTCCCTGATGCTGGAAATTAATTTCCTCTTCTCCCTTTCATGCTTCCACGCCTGAAAAACCATTCCTCAGATGTTGGATCGGTGTCCCTAAATAACCAGTCATCCCCGGAACCGATGATCAAAAAATGAAAAGGCTTAATTATATCACGTGCCAATTAATGTAGCCTGCCTCAGTAGCTCAGACTGGGAGAGCGCCAGACTGAAGATCTGGTTGTCCCCGGTTCAAATCCGGGCTG
>CAZSDZ010000092.1:0-4751 GCA_964605795.1 uncultured Methanoregulaceae archaeon | reverse complement strand
ATTACATTAACGGTCATTAATCCCGGATTTAATCAAAAGATATTCATAACCGAATTATCAGAGTTGCAATTAAAAACTTTAAACCGCATGAAGATGCCAGCAGATCTATACGATCAGATGAAAGTTAAATTATTATATGGCTGAAATTATGACCGAAATGGGAGCCGTCAGTCCATGGTTTATCGAAAAGACCCTCTCTTCTGATTGGTGTTTGATATTCTTTATATCCATAAAATTTGACACAAATTAAAAATGTTTAACGTCATCACCATTCCTTTAACAGTCTTGGAAAATGAAGCAACTTTTCTTCCTAATCTACTCAATTTCTGTCTTAATTTAGTATTAGATCCCTCTACAACGGATCTTGAGACCTCCGATAGATCCACCTTAAAAAAAACCTGTCGTTTAACCTGAAATGGATACTAATATAGATACAGACAGATCCTGATTGCAGGATGGATGGAACGTAATTGCTCCACATACCTTTCTCTGATAGAGCGAAATAACACCGCAATTTTGCACAGAAGAACTCATTGTTGTCTTTTTAAAGAGTGTGTCTCACGATATCAGATTACTTTATCTCTGTTGCCTCTCTATTACAATTAGTAAGATCTTCGATCTTTCTTTGTATCTACTATTAATGACCGGTAACATCCCTAAAAATCGTCTTCATTGAAAAAATGCCCGAAAAAACCAGAAAACCATCTTCCCCCACAGAAGAATCTGAGCACGCACCTGACAACACTCTGGGCACTTCCCTTCCCATTGTCGGTATTGGAGCATCAGCCGGAGGTCTTGAGGCCTTTGAAATTTTTTTCCGTCTTATCCCTGCCGATAGCGGGATTGCTTTCATCCTTGTTCCTCACCTTGATCCTGATCACGAGAGTATGCTTGCCGATATTCTCGGACGGGTCACAAAGATGCCGGTTATCGAAGCGCAGGACCAGATGGAGATCATGCCTGATCATGTCTATATTATTCCTCCGAACCGGGAGATGGCCATCTTTCATCGCCAGATTCAACTTAAAATACCTGAATCATCCCATGGCCAGCAGATGAAGATAGATCTCTTTTTTCGTTCCCTGGCTGAAGAACAGGGAGAAAAAGCGATAGCCATCGTACTCTCCGGTACCGGGACTGATGGCACGCTTGGGCTTCGGGCTATTCAGGGAAGCGGCGGCATCTCCTTTGTGCAGGATCCAAAAACAGCAAAATATGACGGGATGCCAACCAGTGCGATAAGCAGCGGATATGCAACCTTTATCCTTCCGGTACAGGAGATGCCGAAAAATCTTATCACCTGTGTAAAGGACCTGTTTGGTGAGATGGCTTTACGTCCTCCTGCCTCTATGCGACCTCCACAAATCGATAAAGGAGAAGCAATATCCAGAATTTTGAGGGTTATCAGATCGAAAACCGGGCATGATTTCTCGCAATATAAAAAAAGTACTATCCACCGCCGGATAGCCAGGCGAATGTCTGTTCATCTCATTACCGATGCAGCTGTCTATGCAAGATATCTGGAGGAACATTCAGATGAGGTAAATATCCTCTTTCGCGAACTTCTCATCACGGTAACCAGTTTCTTTCGGGATCCGGAAGCATTTGAGATATTAAAAAACGAGGTTCTTCCTAATATTATCAGACAGAAAAGAGACTTTGAACCGTTCAGGGTCTGGGTGCCTGGCTGTTCTACCGGTGAAGAGGCATACTCGCTTGCTATTATCATCAGAGAAATCCTGGATTCCCTGGAAAAAGACTGTAAAGTTCAGATATACAGCACCGATATCGCTGAGGATGCAATAGCGACTGCCAGAAAAGGGGTGTATCCCCCAAATATTGCTGTTGACATCTCTGCAGAGCGACTGAAAAAGTTTTTTATCCGGGAAGAAAATGGATTTCGTGTAAAAAAAGAAATCCGGGAGATGGTAATCTATGCAACCCAGAATGTTATCAAAGATCCCCCTTTCACGAAACTGGATCTGCTCAGTTGTCGCAATCTCCTTATCTATCTGGAGTCAGAGATTCAGTCCAAACTCATATCAGCATTTCATTATGCCTTAAGACCAGGGGGTATACTGTTTCTCTCCCCATCAGAGAGTATCGGTTCCTGTTCGGACCTCTATAAACCCATCAGCCGAAAGTGGAAGATTTATCAGGCGTCAGGAATCAGAACAGGAATCCCGGCGATAATGGAACCCCCCATCCCCCATACCGACCTCCATCTCACAATACCAGTCCCTGATCTCGTACCCTGGCCCCCTGGTGTAAAAAAGATTGAATTAATACGGAGGGCTTTACTTATGGCATATGCTCCGCCCTCAGTGGTTACCGACGAGGCCGGAAATCTCCTGTATATCCATGGGGATGTGGGGAAGTTCCTCCGTCCCGGTCAGGGTCAGATGAGCATCTCGGTTGTAGATATGGCCCGTGAGGGGTTGGATCTCGATATCAGAACCGCGATATTTACTGCCAAAACCCAGAACAGAGCCGTTACCTGCAAAAATGTGCAGGTTCGAACCAATGGCAGGTATGAAACGGTTGATCTCGAGGTCAGGCCCATTATCAGTTCTGATCCATTGCGGGGTAGTCTTATCATCAGTTTTCGTATTGCAGAATCTTTGGATGAACAGGAAGGAACCGGGCTGAAGAAAAAGACCAGAAAAAAACAGAGCAAACCTGGACGGGTTGATGAACTCGAACAGGAACTCCAGTACACAAAAGAGAACCTGCAGGCAACTGTTGAAGAGATGCAGGCAGCAAACGAAGAGATGAGGTCAGCAAACGAGGAACTCCAGTCCACGAATGAAGAACTCCAGTCCACAAACGAAGAGCTTGAAACCTCAAAAGAAGAGATTCAGTCGGTCAATGAAGAGCTGATGACTGTTAATGCCGAGTTGCAGGCGAAGATATCCCAACTTGCCGGGATGCAGAATGATATGAAGAATCTTATCAGTTCCACCGGTATCGGAACTATCTTCCTTGATATCGATCTTGCGATACGGCAGTTCACCCCCGAGGCAGCGAATATTTATAAGCTCATTGCCTCTGATCTCGGCAGACCGCTCAGCGATATCAAGTCAGTAATACTGACTGATGATCTGATACAAGATGCCCGGATAGTTCTTGAATCGCTTATTCCACGGGAGAAAGAAGTGCAGACCGGAGATAATCTCTGGTTTTTGGTACGGATACTGCCATACCGGACGCTTGAGAATGTTATCGACGGAGTAGTGCTCACCTTTACCGATATCACCAATGGGAAAACAATACAGGAAGAAGCAATCCGGGCCCGGGAATTTGCAGAGAGTATTGTTGATACCATACGGGAACCATTGCTGATCCTTGACCGGGAGTTAACCGTTATATCGGCGAGCCGTTCTTTTTACCGGTCCTTTCAGACAACACCTGCACAGACACAGGGAAGGAATCTTACCGGTATCGGGGAAGGACAATGGAATATCCCCAGCCTTATTACCCTCCTGCAAACCATACTTCCTGAGAAGACCTCTTTTGAAGATATTGAGGTGAGTTATATATCGCCCGATGCTGGAGAGAGGACATTTCTGTTAAATGCCCGGGTCATCCCTGAAAAATATCAGGAATCGTATCTTATTCTTCTGGCGATGGAGGAGATTGGGAAAGGGGAAATCCGGACAGGAACGATAGTGGAGCCTGAAAATCCGGAATGAAAGGAGTGATAGGAAATTGGAGATTCCATGAGTGGCAGACAGAAAAAAAACGAGGGGATAAAGGAAAAACAACTCCGCACCGATGCAGAGAACCAGTTATCAAAATTACCTGATCCATCCTCGCCCCTGGATGAAAAGACACTGGTGGAGATTATTCACGAACTTAGGGTCCACCAGATAGAACTCGAGATCCAGAATGAAGAACTCAGGAAAGCCCACCTGGAACTTGAACTCTCACGGGATCGGTATCAGGATCTCTATGATTTTGCTCCGGTCGGTTATTTTACATTAACTGACAAGGCCCTTATCAAAGAGGTGAACCTCTCTGGTGCAGCACTCCTTGGTGTTGCCAGAGGCCAGATGATAAATGCACGGTTTCGAAGGTTTGTCTCCCCCGGGGACCACGAGATATGGGATCGCTTTTTTCTTTATCTGCTGGGAGAAGATGGGAAAAAAACCTGTATCCTTCTCCTCACTCAAAAAGATGGAACCCGGATTTACGCTCGGATTGAAGGGAACAGGGTAAAGACAAGTGAGGGAGTGTATCAGGTCCGAATACTGGTGTATGATATCTCTGATATAAAAGAGGCCGAAGAAAAGATCCGTGTCCTTGCCCAGATAGTAGAGAAAGCCCCGGCATCTATTATGGTTCTTGATTTTGACGGAAATATCCTCTATGCTAACGAGGTAACATTGCAGCTCCATGGGTATACCAGGGATGAATTCCTGGCAAAGAACCTTCATGAGATCAATCTTCCCGAGAGTGAGCAGATTATGGCGGAGCGTATGCAAAAGATTCGGGATAAGGGAGAAGCAGAGTTTGAGGTGTATCATTACCACAAAGACGGGTCTTCGTTCCCTCTGCAGGTACATGGTAAAACCGCATCCTGGGCAGGAAAATCGGTAATACTCAGTATTGCGACTGACCTGACTGAACGAAAACAGGCAGAAGCGATACGTATCGAAAGTGAAGAACGGTATCGCGGTCTTATTAGAGAAATTCCTGTATCCTATCTATAATTAAAGAAAAGGGTACTTCCTCTCCAAAGACTTACCAAA
>CAZSDZ010000091.1:0-5047 GCA_964605795.1 uncultured Methanoregulaceae archaeon | reverse complement strand
GTGCGGTGCTCATTCGTCATCGGTCCTCGGTTCGTCGGTGACCATCTCCCGCTCCAAAAAAAGAAAGATAATTAACACCGACAGGCTTCTCTCTCCCTGCCGCTCATCGCGTCAGGGAGGAGAACCGGTCGGTTGATTCGTCGGTTTACCTGACACAGGCAAAGAAATAATATAACCCGCCGCTGACCCGATCCCCGAGGGTCGGGACCGCGACGGCAATCATGGCGGGTTATCATTAAACCGTTGCCTGACATTATGCTATTTTGTTAGCGGTTTAGCAGGGTATGAAGAACGGCACTGAATATTTTTGAGACAGAATACGATTCACTCATCCAATGATTATTAGGGTAATGAATCAGAAAGATACAGTTATCTTTGCCTGACAGGATATCAGTATAGAGAAGATATCATGACTGATATACGATTTACCATACCTGATGATACCTATGTAGCACTAAAATCTCATCCTTCTTCTATTGGGGATGAAATACTCCTGCTCGCTGCAGTGAAACTCTATGAGTTGGGACGACTTTCATCAGGCGCTGCTGCAAAAATGGCAGGTATCTCGCGGGTTCTTTTCCTCTCAAAACTAAAGGAGTTCCAGGTATCAGCATTGTCACTTACCGAAGAGGAGTATATTCGTGAAGTTGAAATACTCGGGATTAATCATCAGTAATACAACCCCGCTATTGTATCTTCACCAGATAAATCTTCTCAATATTATTAAAGAGATTTGTGGAGAGATCATCATCCCCCCTGCTGTTATCAGGGAGCTGAAAGCTGGAGCAGATCAGGGCGTTTTTGTTCCGGATATTGGCTTATATAATTGGATAAAAGTAAAGGAACCAGTAGCGGTTTTAGCTCATACTCTTATTAAGGATCTCGGGGATGGGGAAACGGAGGTTCTTTTGCTTGCCCTTGAAGTTCCGGATTCACTGGTAATTCTTGATGATAATCTTGCCCGAACGTATGCTGGCATAAATTCCATTGATGTGGTGGGAACGTGTGGATTATTATTAAAGGCAAAATTTTCCGGCCTTATTCCACATGTTACACCAGTTCTTGATTTGCTGGAAGAGAAGGGGTTTTATATCTCAAAGGATCTCAAGGCAACCATTATTCGCCTTGCCAGGGAATAACACGGCTTATATTCCAGATATGGCCTGCCATGAAAAACCGGTATATTATCCTGGTTTTCATAATCAAAATATTCTGTGATTTATTTATCGGAAATAAAACACTATCAATACCCCTGCTTCCCGGGAATAACACCCCTTACCCTTCCTTTGGGATTTTCCATGTCCCCGATGTACCGGGGAATGAGATGGATATGTAGGTGCATGATCCCTTGATTCCCGGTCACTCATAACGAGGGAGAAATAATTGACATGGAATTGAAACTTAATCACAATTTAGAGAGAAAATAATGCAAATTAGGAAATTTGCTTTCCTCGTTACGTGTTGTAAAAACACATAACGATGACATCTTTATAAAATGAATTTATGGCCTCCTTTCTATATTCCGAACAATATTTTGAGCTTTTATTGTTGACTCGTTATGTATTTGCGGGAATGCAAGATGATCGTCTGGCCTGCCGGCTGCCCGTCGTTTATCCCGATATTATACCCGTCTGGGGAGTATTTTCCGTCCAGGAACCCCTTTCCCATCCTCACCAGATCCCACAGACCCGTAATCTCCCTGGCATGGGCCTCAAAGATGGATGCAAAAATGCCGTTTCGGGATAATCAGCAGGTGACCGGGAGAGGCCAGGTACGTGTCATAGCTGGTATAGGCGTAATCATTCTCAAGAACGACTTCGTCAGGTCCGGGATCGCAGAAGATACAGAAGAGAGAGTTCATGCAGGATAACCCCGTACATCAATAACCCGGTTTTTCTGTATGATGCCGTCAAAAGCTGGTCTCACCCAGTCAGAATTGTAACCCACACTTCCAAAAATAGATGATACATTTCTGCCGAAATATCACTCAAATTCAGTCCTTGGAATTCCAGACTGTCTTATAATTGATTGTAGTGTACCACTCCGGATTTCATTATGGTCTGGGACAGGAACGGTAATTGTCGAACCTGGGATATCTTTTTGCATAATGATATGGCTTCCCTTCCGTCTAACCTCTAAAAAACCATGTTTAAAGAGAATATTGCAGACTTCGTTTCCTGATAAAACACGAAGTTTAGCCAAAGGCAACATCCATCCGTGTGATGTAAATTTCTCCGTGGAAACGCGAAGCAATCTCCTGCGGGGAAGCGGTTTGTAAAAAGAGCTCTAAAGCCTCATGGAGGTTATTACGGGCTTCTTCTACTGTTCTGCCCTGGCTTGCAATGTCATATTCCGGGCAGAATGAGACATAGCCATCGCCTTCCTTTTCAATAATGGCTGTCAGCTGTTTTTGCATACCTTTTTTCTCCCGTATTGTGTAATAATATCTTTCACTAAACATAAAAATCCATAGGAGTCAGAAGATTTAATAATTGATGAGATGGGTCGTTTCGAGATGAAAAACAGGTGAACGGGAGAGGTCGGGTACGTGTCATACCTGGCATAGGCGTAATCATTCTCAAGAACGACCTCGTCAGGTCCGGGATCGCAGAAGATACAGAAGAGAGAGTTCATGCAGGATAATCCCGAACATCAATAAGATACCGGCTCTTCTGTATGAGGCCGTCAAAAGCTGGTCTCACCCAGTCAGAACCGGGCACTCTTTTCCGGTCAGGGCAGCGGTAATATGAGGATAAAAGAGATCCGGATACGTTTCAGCAAGAATATTCCAGTAGGAACAAATTGCATCATGGCGACTTAGAATAAAGTCAGGTGACGGTATTGCATCTCTCTTCTGTGCATTGATCCCGTCTCTTGCAGGCATGAGGTTCCAGAGATCGTTGTTCTTCCATAGTGAAAAGGGAAGCCGGATGATCGATATGGAGATCTGAATCAGACCTGATTGGATAACCGGACCAGACACAGCAGACTTCTCCGGCCCGGTTGAGAAGATCATGATAAAACTGTACTGCCAGCTGGACCTGGCCTTCTGTATCGGGAGAAGACCCAAGTACCTGTAGCATCTGTTCCCTGGAGATAAACAAACCCTGGGCTTTCCCTATCTGGGTCGTGAACTCGGCCCATTTGTTGAGGATCGATCCCTCTCCCAGGATGGAACTGCCGAAATATTTGAAGAGATCTGCAAGGTTTTTTGAGAAGGAGAACTATCCACAGTGAAGAATGAGATACTCCCGGTTTACCGGGGATTTTGGCAACTGCAACCGCTCGTGATCCCAGTCAAATACCTGGAATTTTGTATCTTTTGTTTGGGACAGAGACTGTCCCAGGTGCTCAAATGGTCCTTCAATTATGGCCTTTTTCATCTTCCTGATGAGATCCCTCATCGTCTCCTGCAGGTTATCAGGGATGGTGCCTTTCCGGCAATCAGAATAAAACTCCGTGATCCCGCCTCCCTGGATACGATAATACCCGATAATATCAGACAGGGGTCTTCGAAAGGAGATATGCTTCGTCTCCTGATCAAGATCTTTCTCACCGTTGAGCTGAGGAATGAAAACGTCTGAGGCAAAGATGGGATAGTAGTAGAAGATACACCTCTCTATCAGCAGACCAATCGGATACCAGACGCTATCCCCTCTCTGTTCCTCCCTGTGATCATATTGCTGGCATATCTCTATCGCTGCCCGTAAAAGAGCGTATTTAAATGAAGAAATCCGTTTATCCTGCTCTATGATGGTATTGAGGGTATGGTATTCATCGAGGAGAGAGGATGTCATAGTGTTTATTGGTTTTCTTTGATTGCCTCCTATCTAAAATTGATTACGGTTCAGTTTCAGGGTACATATCGTTGACCTTTCATTGGCACATCGTTTAAATCCAATCAAATATTGTGGCAGATGCTGTCCTGCGTAATAACAATGATTAACGAATAATTATCTGCGAATTCAAAGATATACCTGAATCTATATAAAATAACAATATTCAATATTCGTAATTATTCATTGAAATGAAGTTGGTCAAATTGCTGAATAAATTGTGTATTTTTAGCTTCGAAGCCCCAACTCCCTCAAGATCTAAGGCAGATTTGGGAAGTAAAGTGAGCGATCTTCTATGTACTTCAGACCACTGAATACGTACCAATATTCCTAAATACCCATTACATCTCTTTTATTGGTGGATTGATAATCTCAAGAAAATCAACCCTGGTAAAATCTGTATCGTTGGTTACAATCTTGTCCAGGCCATATTGTTTACAAGATCCCGTAATAAGAGCATCATGAGGCATTAAGTGATAGGTATTCATTATGTGAAAAATCTCATTTCCTGATTGTGATGGAAGATTCGTAAAGATAGAGAATAAATCTCGTAAAATATCAGTATCAATGGAAAGGGCAGGCAGTTTCTCACGTATTTTTCTTGAAGATAATTCAGTTTTTGCCCAAATAAAACCCAAATCTCTTCAGAATATACAATATCATTAATATAACCATGAATTGTCCCTATCTCTACTTTCCGATGTATTCTGAAGAGATTGGATATTTGCCGGTGAGGTGGTACAGAAAAATATTTGAATCAAAAAATGCTTTCATCTTCTATCTCCTCAATAATTTTTTCAATAGAATATGAGAGTAGAATCCCTTTTGTCTTTCTTGTAATGGTACCCTGAATGATTATTGTTGTCTTAGTTTTTTCTGCAATATCTGGTTTTTTGAGTGGCTTAAAAACCCCATGTCCATATATTGCTTCAATTATTCCTCCCATAATTCACTAAATATCTGGTTTTTTCACATAGATGTATGATAATCAATGGTATAGATGTTTCATCCAATAACCCGGTTTTCTTTATAATCAGGTCTTATTGTGATCATGTTCTCATTTCGGAGATAGTATCCGAAATTTCCTGTAAATTAATGCCGCCTCCTGCGACCATCACCCACCCCACCGTCCCGGAACCGGGCCGTGCCCTCCTCTGCCAGACCCATGGATGAGTGCCTCGAAAAACCTATCCTCCGGGAAGTCGTCGTCG
>CAZSDZ010000090.1:0-5520 GCA_964605795.1 uncultured Methanoregulaceae archaeon | reverse complement strand
TTGCAGGTAAGCCTGGCAGGTAAGGATATACGCTTGGTAGATAAGCCCTGTATGCCCTCAGATTTGCAGGTAAGCCTGGCAGGTAAGGATGTACGCTTGGTAGATAAGCCCTGTATGCACTCAGATTTGCAGGTGAACCTGGCAGGTAAAAGGATTGTTAACTCCTTTTCAATTGTGTTGAGAAGAAAAGATAGTACAGCGGGATAACAAACAGGAAAACCTGAAAATTCGGCTTTTAAATTATTCATCTCCTCAAACCTTCATCATCATTTTTTTTATATGCCTGATGTGGATGGTTAGTGACGGAAGGGATCTTTTATTCAAGTCATCTTGATGGATTATTGGCTTGATATTATTATCATTGGAAATGTGTCCCAATGCGGCATCCTGATCCCCGCAAATATTAATTCTATACTCATTGCTACTGCCTGGTCTTTTCGTTTTTAGTGAATTACAACGCGAAATAGTCACCCGTATTCACTTATGATAAATCCGAAACAGTCATGGAGATGTCAATTATTTTTTGGTATACAGATCATAGAGTATAAAATCAGATGACTTCAATTTCAGATGAATCCGCACTTAAATCGATATATTGTAACTCTGCGGATTTACTTTTATCTTTGACTCTTGGAAAGATTACTCATAAGGTTACATTAGAAGAGACCAGGATGAAAATATCTTCACATATTGAGGAATATTGTGATCCTACTATCCTTATACAAACCATGAGAGACCAAGACTATGATATCTGATGTCACAACTGATACATCGATTTTAATCAAAGGTCTTGTAACTCCAAGAAGGAAGGTTAATGATGCCCTTTTTGATGAATCAGTCCTTATTCGTGAGAATGCATTAACTATTCTTGAGAAAATTGAGACCAGAAAATACCATAATCATATTTAGGTAATAGCAATTATTGAGACGGCTTGTGTAGTCTCACAACTGACCAATGACCCGGAATGTGCAGCTATAGCAGTTTCTTTTGTACGTAAATACCGTCACCTGTCCGGAGGTAAAAAAAGGTTCAATGGGAGATCATATCTCCTATCAGAAAAAAAATAAAAAGTGGTCGCAATGAATTATCATCAGGAAAAAATTCCGTATCTTCTTGATGCTCAGGGTAACAAAATCGCTGTCCTTATTCCTATAGAGATCCGGAACCAGTGGAATAGAGAAGATAACAGCGATGGCAAACGCCAGTCAGTTCCAATAAAAAAATACCAGGGGATTCTCAAAGGAAAGGGATTTCGTGGAAGAGAAGAAGAAAATAAAATGCGGGATGAATGGAATTGAGCATAAACGAGTTCCTCATTGATACAAATATTCTGATGAGATGAATTTCGCTCTTATCGGTTTTTTAGGGCCTTCACAACAACCAATGAAAATTGCCTGTGACTATGAGCGGGCATTCATATCGGCTGAGATCCGGATGAGGTATGGTGCATGGGTGCCTTCATTGGTGCCCCTGCCCGTAAAGCCGGCGTATACCTATCGTAAACCCTGATATGATCCGGCATGTCCCAATTGATGCCGGTTTGATAACGTACGCTTATCTGTTCTATTCTGTCGTAAAATACCGGTCTGTGGGAGATAATCTCCCATCAAATCGCCTCTCCATTTCTCTGCCATTTCCCCCCGGGAACCCTGATCTCAAACCTGACTCCTTCCCCGAAAACTCCGGTCTCCAGGATAGAGATTCCGGTGAGTAAAAGGATCTCCCTGACAAGGAAGAGCCCGAACCCGGTATTCTTCCCGACGCCCTTCTCAAAGATCCGCTCCTTTTGATCATCCGGGACACCGGTTCCGTCATCTTCCCAGGTTATCACAAGACTGTCACCCTGTTTTAAACATCGGATAGTGACGCTTTTCGCCCCCTCTGCATGTCGGATGGTGTTATCATAGAGGTTGTAGAGAACCAACTCAAACATCGGGTCAGCGTAGATTCTGATGTCATCGCAGTTATGACAGATAGGGAGTACGGAATCATCGATCGCCCTGATGAGCGTTGAGACCTGTTGCCAGATGGGAGTGTGAACACCGATCTTCTCATACAATTTCGTAAACTCGATCTGTTCCCGGATGGCAGTGGCAGCCCTCTCTGCTTTAGCGAGATATCCGGATAGTATGGGATCGGCAATCTCAGATCTGGTGAGATCAAGGTATCCCTCCAGTGCCATAATCTTGTTTTGGATCTCATGCCGGGTGATACCTGAGAGGAGCTGTAACTTTCTGTTTGCGGTCTGAAGGGCTTCCTCTGCTGCCTTCCGATCGGTGATGTCCCGGGCCGCAGCGTAAATCAGGTTGCCTTTGGGATGTGACCGCCACTCGATATACCGGTATGATCCGTCTTTACAGCGGTAGCGGTTAATAAAGTTCAGTACTTCTTTGTTCCGGCCGAGATCGGTCATGGCATCGAGTGTGGCCTGCAGATCGTCAGGATGGACAAATTCAAGAAATGACACATTTTTAAGATATTCGGTTGAATAGCCGAGAATATTGCTCCATGCCTCATTGATTTTAAGGAAGTTCCCATCAAGGTCAGCGATACACAGCAGATCGAGATTGACCGAGAAAAAGCCTTCCAGTTCCTCTGCCTGTTTTTTTCGTTCGGTAATGTCGGTAGTTATGGTGGCAAACCGGTTCTTTTCCGGGCTGACGATGGAGATGGCAAAATACTTTTCCATGGGTGGGAAATAGGTCTCTAACTGGTTGGGTTCACCGCTTTGCGCCACCTCAGAGTACTCCCTGAGATAGGGTGGTTCAGGGATCCCGTATACTTCGGTAGCCAGCCGGCCTATGGCGTTTTTTCGGGTTATGCCTGTAATCCTGGTGAAGGCGTCATTGCAGTCGGTGATACGGTAGTTAACCGGTCTGCCCTCCTCGTCGCAGACCAGCTCGTGCAGGACTACCATCTCGGTCATGGAGGAGAAGAGGGCGCTGAGTTTCATCTCACTCTCACGGAGTGCTTCCTCGGCCCGTTTCCGGTCAGTGATGTCGATAAATGATTCAATGAGGATATCCTGGCCACTGATCCGGCACCGCACAACAGTCTTTAAGATGGGAATCTGCCTGCCATCCCTTGTGAGGAGAACACGCTCAGAGGAATCGACATCCTGCTTTAGATCAGTAACCGGACACCTTCCTTCCTCTGTCGGGCATATAACGGCATGGCAGACCTTCCCGACAACATCCTGTTCCGCTGCCCCGAACAGATCCAGTGCTTTTGGGTTTGCCTGCAGGATCTGGTGCGTTGCTGCGTCAATCAGGATAATACCGACCTGCGCTGCGTTAAAAATAAAGTTAAGCCGCTCCTCACTCTCCCGGAGTGCTTCCTCGGCCCGTTTCCTATCAGTAACATCACTGGTAAACCCAAGGAACTGGACTGCGCTGAGTCTGATGGCTTTGACTACCCACCAGCGGACTTCCCCGTTCCGGGTCACAAACCGCAGTTTTCCCGATTCGCTGCCGGTCTCGACGACGTTGTGGAAGTGATCCACTGCTTTGGGAATATCATCCGGAAAGATGAGTTCGATGAATTTCTTCTTAATCAGTTCCTCGCGGGTATATCCGGTCGTTTGGCAGGCAGCATCGTTGACGAAGAGGTATTCACCTTTTTCGTCAGCAAGGAAAATCCCCAACGGAGCACCATCAACATAGCTCCTGAACTGTGCCTCGCTTGCCCTGAGCGCTTCCAGAGCCTTCTTCCGGTCAGTGATATCCTGAGCAATCTCTACGACACCGGTAAGTCTGCCTTCTGCGTCAAAAACCGGTTCACCTCTTTCATCCCAGTACCTCCCATCAGGGGTGTGTATTATCGTATGCTCACTCTGTATCGTCTGGAAAGCCTTTACTGTAGGGCAGTTCGGACAGGGTCCTGATGAATTTGCCCACAATTCATAACACCGACGACCAGTTATATCGTCCTGCTCCATGTTCACCGATCTGGCGGCAGTTCTGTTGGCCCATACTATCTCAAGATCACTATTCACGTACGCGATGTTGATACCAATCCCGTTCAGAATAGCTTCTTTCTGTGCCTCACTTGCCCTGAGCGCTTCCAGAGCCTTCTTCCGGTCGGTGATATCCTGACCAACCGACTGGTATTCGCGGAGCGTACCGTCATCATGAAAAAGAGCCTGGGTAGTCCATCGATCCCAGACGATCCTGCCATCTGACAGGATGGACCTCTGTTCAACAGCACCAACCGGCTTTTTTGGGGTAAGAGAGGCAAACAGGCGGGTGACCTTCTGTACATCATCCGGGTGAATGGCGGGTTTAAAGCAACTGCCGATGAGCTCTTCCGCTCTCTTATTGAATCTGCGGCAGTATGCTTCATTAACAAAGACATGTGTTCCATCCGGCAGGAAACGGCAGATAAACTCGGTCTGGGTTTCAACAACGCTTCTGTATCGCTCTTCGCTCTCCCTGAGTGCCTCCTCCCCCTGCTTCTTTCTGACTGCATACCGGATCTTATTCGAGAGTTCAGCAAACTGTGAGATCGGATCTCCCCCTTTCTGGAGATAGAAGTCAGCACCCTCGTTCAGAGCCTCTATAACGACCTCTTCACGCCCCTTCCCGGTGAAGATGATAAAGGGAGTCTCATTCCCGGTCTTCCGGAGATGCTTAAGAAACGAGATACCATCACATCCCGGCATCTCATAATCTGAGATGATCACATCAAATGACTCCAGTCTGAGGATCTTCAGCGCATCATAGGCATTATTACAGATAAAAACAGAAAAACCACCTGTCTTTTCAAGGAAAAGACGGGTTACCTCAAGAAGGGCGGGCTCGTCATCAACATACAAAAGTGAGATTTTCAGGTCCGATGATGCCGAAGCAGACATGATTTATCTTAAACCCGTGATTTGATAAATTCTCTGGTTTGATAAGTATCTCTGATATGCATCAAAGGTACCAGAAGTAACATATATTTTCCACCATGCAGCAGCTTCGGGATATCGTATATGGAAAACTGGTCTTTTTTTCCAGGAATCAGTCAGATACAGATGGAGGTGCTGATTCGAAGGTCAGGGATCAGATATTGTTATCAGGTTTTTCTTCTGCATTATCTTTTATGCATACAAAAGGAGATATGTAGCATCCAAGTTTGCTAAATTCGAGATTCTGACAAAATGAATCAAAAATAAGGGGATTCAGGATTGTCACGTCGAAAACCGAACACGAATCCTAAGATAAAACGGTAGGTATAAAAAAAGGAGTTAAAATCATTTTAAAACACCTTCTTGTTCATCCCGTTCCTCCGAACGTTTCGTGTTTACATACGAGATTAGCAAGGTACGTGTATTAAAGTGACGTTTATTGTGTAATCGCGATAGTATGACACCTGCTAATATATTCCTCTACTCACGCTGGATCCTCAAGGCACGGGTCGGGTGAGATAGAACGGGTGGTCCTCCCATACCTGTGGATGGAGACAATATTGGTCAACCGTGTCAGTGAACAGATGAAAGAGGACGAGTCTGATAAGGCGATGTTTTTAAAAAATTAGAC
>CAZSDZ010000089.1:0-5924 GCA_964605795.1 uncultured Methanoregulaceae archaeon | reverse complement strand
CATCTCTGCACCCGGATGGGGAACCGGTGCCGGGGTTGGTTTTTTGGTAAATTTTCTTGATATTCATGAATATCTCCCGTTCCTGATGGATAAGCGGATTTATGAGAGGGCCTGTGGGCGGTGCAGGTCCGGGCACTGGTCCGGTTGCAGCGAGGACAGGGATAATTGCCGGTAGTATCAACAGCACAATACCGGGAATCATAATTCGCATCACAGGATTTATGATCTCACCGCTGTTACTTTCTCTGCAGAATCCCAAAAATTCAAGGTTATTCGCACCTGATAAAAAAATATCCTGACAAAACTTCTTATTCTCCCAGGATTCGATCACCGGGATCATCCCCGTCAGGGGAAGATTATGTCACACCGGTTTATCATCGGTGGTTTCCGATGGACTCATGGAGACAAAAAAACCTACGCTTTCACAGCGATTCCTGCAGAATGATAGAGACAGAACCAGACTGGTTTTATCTTCTCAGTTGAAACACATACGTGATGGGGAACTTCTATTGTCTGGTTGCAGGTCTGCTGGTGTTTGCAGCTGTGTTACTGATGCCAGAATCACTCTTTCACACCTGGGAGATACAGGCAACAACGGCAGTAACTCTGCTGATGATAATCTGGTGGATCACAGAAGCCGTTCCAATCCCGGTCACTGCATGCATCCCCCTCGTCGGGTTTCCCCTGCTCGGTGTGCTGACACCGGTAGAGGCTTGTGCACCCTATGCAGACAAGACGATCTTCCTCTTCTTTGGAGGGTTTATCATTGCTGCATCAATGCAGCGCTGGAACCTGCACCGGAGGATCGCCCTTTTGATTATCTCCAGGACCGGAACGAACCCGAGGCACATTATCCTCGGGTTTATGATTGCCACTGCATTTCTCTCCTTATGGATATCAAACACGGCAACTGCCATGATGATGATTCCCATCGCTGTTGCAATCATTGGAAGTATGGGAATCGGTGTCAGGTCAGATAACAAAGAAGCAGACGTTCCCGGGTTAGCAAAGGCACTTGTCATCGCGGTTGCATATGCTGCGTCCATCGGAGGAATCGGGACCATCATCGGCTCTCCTCCAAACGGCATTTTTATCGCCCAGATGGAGACACTTTTTCCTTTATCGCCACCCATCGGTTTTGTTGACTGGATGGCCTTTGGAATTCCCCTCGTGGTGGTGTTTATTCCCCTCACCTGGCTCTGGCTGGTGTACGGGCCGTACCGCCACCTGCCTGCCAGTCTTCCTCAGAGCAGGACGATTATCTCAGAGGAACAAAAAAAACTGGGACATATCTCCACAGGAGAACGGTGGACTCTTTTTGTCTTTGTGATGACTGCTTTGCTGTGGATATTTTCAGACACCAAGGAGATTGGATCTCTTATTATCCCTGGTATTGATATCCTGATCCCGGGAATTGATGACTCTTCCATTGCCATGTTTGGTGCGATCCTTCTCTTTATCCTGCCGGTAAATCTCAAAAAACACGAATATACCATGGACTGGAAATCGGTTTTAAAAATACCGTGGGGAGTGCTCATCCTGTTTGGTGGCGGAATATGCCTCTCACAGGCGTTTATCACATCTGGTCTTGCAGACCTGCTGGTTATGCACCTTACTTCTTTCAGTATTCTTGAGGTACTGTTCCTTATTATCCTTGTAGCACTCTTAGTCTCTTTCCTCACCGAAGTAACCTCTAACACGGCCATTGCATCAGTAATGATGCCTATTCTGGCTGTTGCCTCAGTAAGCATGATGATTAATCCGATAATCCTCATGCTGACCGCGACACTCACCTCATCACTCGCGTTCATGCTCCCGGTTGCTACTCCTCCAAATGCAGTCGCATACGGGACCGGCTACCTGACCATCAGGGACATGATACAGACCGGATTTATTCTGAATTTACTGGGTGTGTTTCTTGTGACCCTCTTTATGTACACCATTATTCTCTGGGCTTTGGGAATATCTTTCGAACTTCCTGCCTGGGCTCTCCCCCCATAATTTATAGAGCAGAGGATCTTCAGTGAATAGGATACGAAAATTGATAAGATTTTTTACGGTTCATTCAAACAGATTATTGCATTTAAACCTGATATCCTTTGAGAACCTGATCAAAAAGATCCGTGTAAAAAAAGGTGTTACCGGAAGAACCTGATGTTGGTATGATCAAAGAGCCGGTATGCCCTGACCTTGATAGTATCGATGATAAGGAGGAAAAAGAAGGAATATCCCCAGACAAAGAGTGCCAGACCCCACCCCATTGCCGGAAGCAGGATACCGTACACGGTAAGAAGCGTTGCAATCAACTGAGTGACAACGACTGCTGCAACCAGTGGCAGGGCAGGTTTTACCGACCAGAAAGGCCCTTTTGTACGGGCCATGAAGACACAGAGATGACCGGCAACAGAGAGTTTAAGATAGATAAAGGACTGGAGAACCTCGGTTGAAAGATTAAACACAGAGATTCCAAGGTAGAGCAGACCAAATGATTCCATAACTCCAAAAATGCCAAGTATCGAGGCAATACCAAGGATAGTGCGGAGGTTCCATCGTTCCGGCCTGTTAGAATATAAAACCCGGTCATATGCGATGGTCATGATCGGAAAATCATTCAGAATTGCAAGCAGAACGATCATCAGTGCAGTAACCGGATAGAACCCAAAGAGCACGATTGAGAAAGTGATAAAAAAGAGGACACGAATCGTCTCTGCTATCCGGTAGATTGAGTAATTGTTCATGCGTTGGAAGATCTTTCTGCTCTCTTCTACCGCATCGATGATAACCGAGAGTCCCGGTCGTGTCAGGACAATGTCTGCTGCCGATTTGGCAGCATCACTGGCTCCGGCAACGGCAATCCCGACATCAGCCTTTTTAAGTGCAGGGGCATCGTTCACCCCGTCACCGGTCATTCCAACAATATGACCTGCTTTCTGGAGCAGTTGCACAATCCTGAACTTATGCTCAGGAAAGACTTCAGAGAAGATATCTGTCTCATTCACTACTTTTTCTGCTTGCAGATCAGAGATCCCTGAAAAATCTATCGGCAACGCGTTTTTCTTCCCAATGCCTACTTCTCCGGCTATCTGTTTTGCTATCGCCTCATGGTCACCGGTCACCATCTTGACATCGATTCCCATCTCTTCAGCGGTACTGATCGTGGCAGCTGAATCTGTCCGGGGAGGATCATATAATCCGATAAGTCCGGCAACCTCCCATATCCCATCGGCAGTTGTCCGGGCTACCGCAAGGGCCCGGTAGCCGTGTAAAGCAAAACTATTCACCTCACGGGAGATATCTGCAGAGAATGGATCAGGATTTTTTAAAAGAGCAAGAATAGCCTGGGGAGCTCCTTTGGCAACCTGGTATGCAAAAGAATCATTTCCAATCGTTGCCTCAGTCATCTTCCTCACCGGATCAAAGGGAATGAAACGGGTTATTTCTGCCTCTAAAGCCCGTTTTTCTGCACCCGGATACCCGGCACTCTTCTGTGCAATGGCACTATCAATGGGATCCTGCGTCTCTTTTTCAGACGCAAGGAGAGAGATGGTTATAACATCTTCCCCGGTATACCCGGAGAAGGGAACAATTCCGGCAACCGATAACGTATTCTCGGTAATGGTACCGGTCTTATCAGAACAGAGGATATTCATCCCGGCCATCTCCTCGATGGCAACGAGTGAACTGACGATCACCTCCTTTTTTGAGAGAGCAACGGCTCCTACAGCCATCGTTACCGAGAGAACCGCTGGAAGGGCTGCAGGGATCGCAGCAACGGTCAGGACCAGTGCAAACGCAAGGGTCTGTAAGAGATCCTCCTGTCGGTACATGCTATTAATAAAAACGATGATAACCATCACGAGGGCAAGGAGAATAAGATAATCTCCTATTTTTACCACTGCCCGTTGAAAATGACTCTTTGTGACTGCTTCTTCAACCAGACGGGTAGTTTTGCCAAAGACCGTATTATCCCCGGTGGCAATAACTACCCCGTCCATTTCTCCCTGCTTTACGATAGAACCGTCATATGCACTGTCAAAGGGATGCTTCTCAACCGGCAGCGATTCACCGGTTAGAGACGATTCATCTGCCTCGAGATACTCCCCATCATACAGGATGAGATCGGCAGGGATAATCTCACCGATCCTGACCCTGACAATATCACCAGGTACCAGGTCCCGTCCTGCGATCTCGCTCCATCTGCCATTGCGTTTTACATGTGCAGTCAGAGCAAGTTTCTGCTTTAAAAGTTCTATCGCATTGCCTGCCTTGTTCTCCTGCCAGAACCCAACTACGGCATTTACCCATAAGAGCAGGAGTATTATCAAGAAATCGTCATACCGTCCTGTTATATAGGAAAGAATGACCGCAATCTCTATCATCCAGGGAATCGGCCCCCAGAAATAACCAAGGATTTTTCTAAGCCTGCTTACCCGGTGTTCCGGCAGATCATTTGGGCCGAACTGTATGAGCCCCTCTTGTGCCTGGGCGTCACTAAGTCCGTCCGGGCCGGTCTGATACCGGGAAAAGAGTTCTTCACGTGAAAAAAACCGGTTCTGATCTGTTTTTGGATCAGTACTCTCGGATTGTTCTGCCATGGTCTCTCCTCACCAACGATACAGATGTTGTAGTAGGAGATCAGTGGTGAGCTATAAATAGTGCCCGCATAACCGGTGGAAATATAAATCCTTTAGTATTCACTATAAGAGAATTCAGATCAGAGTATGGATTTTTCTGCACGTTGCAACAATAGAATGTCAATTATCTTGAGCTATTGTTCCTCATTATCCTTGTAGCATTCTTTATCTCTTTCCTCGCCGAAGTAACCTCTGACACGGTCATTGCAGTAATGATGTCTATTCTGGCTGTTGCTTCAGTAAGCATGATGATTAATCCGATAATCCTCATGCTGACCGCGACACTCACCTCATCACTCGCTTTCATGCTCCCGGTTGCAACTCCTCAGAATGCAGTCGCATACGGGACCGGCTACCTGACCATCAGGAACATGATACAGACCGGATTTATCCTGAATTTACCGGGTGTGTTCCGTATGATCCTCTTTATGTACACCATTATTCTCCGGGCTTTGGGGATATCCTTTGATCTTCCTGCCTGGGCTTTCCCCCGGAATCCTGATTGAAAAAGACCGAGAATAATATGTTACCGGTAGTCCTGTACTGGTATGATACAGAACCGGTATAGCCTGATCCTGATGGTATCGGGTGAGAAAATGAACAGGAATAAAGGAATAAGAATAATACGCAAAAAATGCCGGATACCTGTGCAACCGGGGGAAAAAAATCGGTTTTTTGATGATGGGCCCGTTACTTTCCAGGTGTTTTGGTTTGGGGGAAATTGGGAGATTTTTTTAAGAACCGTGTTGCAGATACACTCCGAAAGGAGTGAATTGAGCGATATCTCTCTTCTTCTGTAGCAACCAGGAGAATCATCTACCATTTTTTCTCTGCCATGAGGTGAAAACCAGTATATCAGGCTCTAACACAACTATTGATCAGCACAAAAAGGTGTCCAATTAAACTCCCTTTTACAATAGTACTAAATACGGGATTTTATAGCAAAGTTCGTCCCATCCTGATCTGCTCATTTTCCGATACGTATCCACAAAGGATAGGGAATATCGTTTTAGTCCCCGACAATAATGAATGAACTGACATTGATATATAGTACAAATGGGAAATCCTGTACGGTTCTCCTGCATGGAGTGTTTTTTATGGTAAAAATAAATCCCTGTCTCATTGGTTTTGTAATTCTTTTATTCTGTCTTGTTCCCTGTGTCATGGCCGGACTGCCGAAGGACCGGGTAGCATCCCTCTCTGCTGCCAAAGACATCACCGTCCCGGTTGTCTGTAATCAACCCTATGCCCTGTGTGACACGGCATACTGTGTTCCTTCGCAGTCTGATC
>CAZSDZ010000088.1:0-6243 GCA_964605795.1 uncultured Methanoregulaceae archaeon | reverse complement strand
TCTGTGTCCATACTATTTGCTTGGCGATGCTTCTATTTATATGTTGTTACAATAAACTTTTTTGTTCGCTAATATCAGGGTAATTTATTAAAATGAGGAACAAATCCATCAGAATTATAAAATTAACAGAATTACAAAATTTTATGGTTTTCCCCGTATCAAATGACAATTTCAATAAAAACCTGAAATCTTTACAAGTCCGGGTTTGGAGATTACCAGGTGAATATAAATAAAGGGTAACAGAGTATATATCTATGAATCAAATCTCCTTCTCTGCCCTTATTCTCCTCTTACTAATATTGTGCATGAGCACAGGGTGTAGTATGCTTCTGAAAGAACCTACCATAACCGTAAAAGAGATTGCGCTAAAGGATATTTCCCTCTCTGAACTAACGCTCTCCATAGTACTTGAGGTCGATAATCCAAATCTCTTTGGTATCACATTCTCCTCTATCACCGGCTCAGCTTCATTCCTTCATGATGGAGAATACCAACCACTCTCAACCATGAAATCAGGTGAGGTGAGAATAGAACGCGGAATAAATACGATTACGATTCCGGTTCATGCAAAAAATATCGATCTTCTCAAAGCAGGGTTTACGATGTTTACGGATCGTGAAATAACAATACAAATTGAGGGGGTAGCCAGCCCTTCCTTCTTTGGAATCTCTCCTCAAATTCCCTTTTCAGATATAAAGACCATTCCTCTTTCGTGAATACAAAGAAAAGACATAGTAGATAAGAAAAAAATACCAGAGAACGAGAAGACATAATCCATTCGTTCGGAAAGAGAGATAAGTATTGAAAAATAGTATAACTACCATTCCCGTAGGGAATGAAATGCCTGGTTTTTGAATGAAATCCTGATTGAGCATGAAATTATGAAAATACCGGGATATGTATCTTCAGCCTGTTTCACGATACAGGTAATCTGTTCTCTCTCACGACTCCCCTTTCTTATCGTAGGTATCCTCCCTTTTCTCCTTGGAACGGTGGTTGCGGTGCAGAATGGTTTTTTGCTATCAGTACCGGTATTTCTTCTCGGTATCGCAGGAACTATCTGTATCATGCTCGCTGCCTATTATGCAGGGGAGTATTATGACCAGGTAGAGGATGGACTTGGGAATCCTGCAGAAAAGAGCAGGTTTGCCGGGGGATCCCTGGTTATTCAGAAGGGACTCGTTAATCAGGAAAAGGTTCGTGGAGCAACCATCCTTGTGCTCCTGGTTGCACTCGTTATCGGACTTATACTCTGGTTTATCTACCATACCGGCCCTCTTACCCTTCCCCTTGGACTTCTTGGGATGGCTGGAGGATACCTGTACTCGGCACAACCCGTCAGGTGGGTCACCAGGGGACTGGGAGAGATCTGGATCGCCTTCTCTTACGGGTGGCTTGCTCCTGCAGCGGCGTATTACCTGCAGACAGGTGGGTTTTCACTATGGCTGACCATGATCTCAATCCCCGTTGCTGCATCCATCTCTGCTGTCATTATTATCAATGAATTTCCCGATTATCATGCAGACAAAAAAGCAGGGAAAAGGAATCTTCTGGTACGATTAGGATTTAAAAGAGGTGCTATCCTCTACTGTTTATGTATTATGATAACGATACTTTTTACGGCAATCCTTTTGTGGAGTATCTCCGCTTCAATACTTATGACACCGGTATTAATCGGAGGATTTATCCTTCTTTTCGGAATACAAAAAAATCTCAATCTCCATCCTGTCTTCAGGGAAAAAATGTGCGGCGGAACAATCCTTCTTTTCTGCCTGGTAAATATCATTTTTATCATGGCCGGTATGGGGTGATAGCATCCCTCAACTGAAGAGAAAAAAAGCAGTACGACCATGGTGGTCACCGCCTTCCCTCGTTTTTCGTCAGACTTTATCTCTCCTATACCTTGCGTTGCTTCTTGGGTGGAGGAAGATGCCAGTCTGGGTGATACGATATGGTTTTTCATGCCTGCCGGGAGCTTCCGGTGCAAAGGGGATGGGATGTATCGGATTTCCTTCTCACCCGGTTATTGAACTGACAGACCAGTGTAATTTCTCCTGCATTCATTGCCATGCAACCGGATCTCTCGGCTCTGATGAACAAACCCAGCTTACAACCACTGAAATATTTTCCCTCCTTGAAGGTCTGGCAGAGATCCCACAGTTTCGCATGGTTGCATTTACCGGAGGAGAACCGTTCTTACGAGATGATCTCTTTTCGATTCTTAACCATGCTCAAAAATTAGGATTTTCCCCAACCATCGCTACAAACGGCAGTCTTATTACCAGGGAAATTGCACAGAGACTAAAAGATGTGGGTGTTGCCATTGTAGCCGTCAGTATTGATGCCCCTAATGAAGAACTGCATGACCGGATCCGAAGAAGGCCGGGAGCATTAAAGAAGGCAAAGGAGGCTATCTCTCACTTACGAACTGCAGGTATCCCGGTGCATGTTAACTGTACTATCGCTGCATATAATGCTGCATATTCCCGTGATCTGATATCCCTTGCCAATGAACTGAAGGCTGCCATCTGTATCGTCTACCAGCTGGTCCCTGTCGGAAAAGGCAGAGAGATTGCAGATTTAAAATTGGATACAGAAAAGAACAGGCAGTTATTACAGGAGATATCAGAGAGCCAGAGAGAGGTAACCACGGTGATTGAACCGGTGGCAGGCCCGCAATACTGGGCAAACCTTCTCTTTTCGGCCGGGATACGAGAGGGAGTTCTTCTCTCTCTCGCTGAGCATCTCTTTTTTGGCTGCTCTGCCGGGAGGGGATTTATTTACATTAAACCGAATGGGAATGTATTACCCTGTCCGTTCCTCCCGATATCCTGTGGGAACATAAGAGAAACTCCATTTTTCGAGATATACGAGAATTCACAAGTATTAAAAGCTCTTCGAGACCGGGAAGCGCTGGAAGGTGCATGCGGAGTATGCAGGTACCGCCTGGTATGTGGAGGATGTCGTGGCAGGGCATATGCCGCGACCGGAAATTATCTGGCAGAGGATCCTGCGTGTTTTTTACGGGAACAGGTATCATGACCGAAGAATTAATTCTTCCATCTCATATTGTTTTTTTACTGGAAGATGTTGAGAGATGTATCGCAGAAGAGATTGCAGATCTGCCGGAGGGAGTCGTTGCTGAATTAGCCTCTCTTTCAGGGGAAGGAAAACGGTTAAGAGCCCTTCTTGTCCTTCTCTGTTGTCTGTTATCCGGAAAGGAGCATCCGTTGCTTGTAAAAACAGCAGCTGCCTGTGAATTACTGCACCTGGCCACTCTGATTCATGATGATCTGATTGACGGACATACCACGAGGCGGGGACATCCTGCTCTTTATACCAAAATCGAGCCTGCTGCTGCAGTTCTTGCTGCCGATGTTTTATTTGCTCGAGCCTACGCACTCTTTTTAGAATGCAGATCATTTCCCGTTCTTACGGTCATTACCCGGACCCTTGCAAGTATCACAGCAACAGAACTGCAGGCTCACCAGAACACGATCGGGAGGTCTCTTAAATTAACGGATTACCTGGACTGGATATCAGGAAAAACTGCCTCCCTTTTTTCTGCATCGGCGACCTGCGGTGCGATTCTTGCAGGGTTTGATCGGGAATCATGCATGAACCTGAGACAGATGGGTGAATTAATCGGACTCGCGTTTCAGATTCGCGATGATATCCTTGATTACAAGAATAAAAAAGGAGGCATATCCAACCCTGCTTCTGATCTGCATTCCGGTCTGGTAACCCTTCCTCTCATCCTGCTGATTCAGGAGGAAGGGTTCTTTCCAGAATACGAGGCATGGTTTTTTGGATCCCGTGAGCCTGATGTTATAAGCACCCTTTCTCGAAAGGTTTTTCACTCAAGGTCTCTTACTGCAGCAGATGATTATGCCATGAGATATGCACAAGAAGCATCAGATATTGCAGGCCTGTTCCCTGTTTCTTCCGTTCGTGATGGATTACAGCGTCTTTGTTTGTATGCAGTCACGAGAACAAGATAAACAATATTCACTCGCCAGGTTCTGGATTGTTTCGCATAAACCCGGGAGCATGAAAAAGAAAAGAAGAGAAATACCGGCTATACCCATTTATCCGACCTATATGACTTTTAATTGCGGGCTGTTATCATAATCTGGTTACTTTTTGCCGGCATGTGTGAACTATCTCCACTGTATGAACTGTAAATGGCCACGGTTCCCGGCTGCCACGTCTGTATGGTCGTCTGGTATCTGCCATCATTGCCGGTTCTCGCAGATACAAGGGGAGTCTGTGATGGTTGTCCTGATATTTCAGGGACAAAGATGCCGATTGATGCCCGCGCTATTCCCTCTCCGTTCCTATCGGTCAGTCTTCCGGTAAGAGTCACTGAACTTCCGACTGTAGGACTCATGGTATCTGCCATGAGGGTAAGAGAACTATACTGTGCAACTGCTACTGGAGCAGAGGTCTGTTTTGGTGTAGGAATAGCCGTTACGGGAGGTGAATACGGTTGTTTTGAGACCGATGAACTGCCGGCGCCCGCATCGATGAAAGAACCCGCAGCTTCATCTGAACCCGCCGGATAATGAGGGGTGACTTCTGAAGGGATTATCTCTTTTCCTGTTATCGAAACTGCCTGAAAATAACGCATATCTTGTTCATTTTGGGGGATTACATAAAGAAAAATTCCTGATCTTTCAGGAATTATCATATCAAGCTGCCTGAAAGGGTCTGCAGGGTTCTCTTTGCCGTTGATAAGTACTACCGTATCCTCTGCTGCACCTGCAACATAGCCGAGCAGAATGTCCCCAAAATTACTCTTTTGTTCTGATGGAAACAGAAAGAGATATACCATCCCTGCTGACCCTGACCTGCCTGATGAATCAGGATAATATTGTGTCTGTTCCGCTGCAGTACCTACAGAACAAAAAAGCATACCGATAATGATGAAAAGAAAGAAAAATGACCTCCTGCCGGATAGTAAGGCTGTTATCTGTTTTTTGTGAACTATCATAGGTAATGATTACGTCCCCTGGTTTATCTACATTCTCAGGAAACCGGATCAGAGATATTTAAAAACAGGACTGCTTGGGGAAAATGATCTGGAACTGGTCAGATATCCACATGATGGATAGAATATTTCCGGATATTGAAGAAAAGTGAGAAATAAGGAGCATCAAATCTATCTGATACTATTATAACGAGCACGGAATACGACGGGAAACCGAAACGTTCATATTCTTACTATATAAGAAGTGTTTTTATAGTTACTCGTCATCCATCATTCTATGAACATGCATTATGCGTTCTGTTTTCTGGTACTAATTGCACTATTAATACCAGTTATTTCTGCAGAAGAGCCCCTGCCACTTGAGGGCATTGGAGGTATGATCTCCTCGCATGAGGTGGCTCCTGATGCGATTGCAGGAAGTGACTCGGAACCAGATTTTTTAATGTACAATGAGACATTTGCCGGGTATTCCATTCTATTCCCGAACAAAGCAATTGTCAAGGTCAGCGGGGATGTAAACACGACCAAGGAGACAGCATTTCAGACCCAGTCAAATGTTACCATCCTAAAGGTTACGGTCGTTCCGACAGATCTTACAAGGCAGGAGATTGTCAATGCAACGCTGGAGAAGGTAGAGACACTTCCTGATTACAACCTGATAACATCTGGAGAAATGATGCTTGATGAAGAAACAGGAAGTGTCCTTGATTATACCTGGACTGACAAAACAGGCGGCACATCAGAGACAAAACTCGTTATCATGACGAAAGAAGGCAGAGCATTTATTATTGCAAATCAGTTCCCTGCCTCTGACTTTACCACAATGGCGCCGGTTACAGATGAGATGATTGAATCATTCCGGTTCATCCCGGTTACCGTTGAGAAAGGATACTATTATGATCCCTGGTATGGATGGTTCTGGTGGCCTGACACCGCTGACTGGGGTGTCTGGAACTGGGATAATTACATGCAGGGAACCAACGATAACTGGTTCTCCTCAAGTGATTACTGGGGATCAGGGATGGACTGGATTGACGTCTCAAATGCCAGGTGGGACTGGTACATGAACGATTAACCCTCATCTTTTCGTTTTTGATTGTTACGAAGGGATTTAGAGCCGAAAGAAACAGGATACCATTAAAAAACGGTTCCTTTTTTTGTATTATTCTGATAGCGATACTGTCATTTGATTCTGAGAAAAAATCGGTAAGAATCAGGGGGATTATCCTTCCTCTTTTGTAGTCAGCCACCAA
>CAZSDZ010000087.1:0-6362 GCA_964605795.1 uncultured Methanoregulaceae archaeon | reverse complement strand
ATTATTTATATCTTCTGAGTTTTATAATTTACCCTATAATATAGATAGGATACGTCTTATCTCTTGATCTTTTTTATCTTGATGACATCCCCCATCGTGGTTGCCATCCGGCTCTGGTGCTGATCTTTTGAATCAAAACCGCCTGATTCGATGAGTGAAATCCCTAAGATCTTCTCAAATTTCCTGCGAACAGAGTCTTCGGGGATGAGATCCCCTTTCTCTATCTTTTTAACAAGAAGTTCTTTCTCTTTCATCTCAAGAGCGAGTTCTTTTTGGGAGAGACCCTTCTCCATTCTGGCTTTTCTGATGATATCTGAGTAATTATCAACAATATCCCCTTCTATCATGTCAAAAACATCACGGGAACGGGTGGGTTTTGGTTGTGGTGATGATCTGTCATACTGGGTTTTTTGAGAAGAAAAGGATGGAACTGATGCCCGCTGTCCCTGCACCTCAACGCCGTATCTGGCACAGGCAGAACAGACTAACAGTTCAGCTCCTTCGATTCGGACTCGCTTCAATGGTCCCTTGGATGAGGATCCACACATTTCACACTGCATATACTTTCGCAATCATCATATAGTCACATAATCCTATATAGCTAATTGAGAAAACACGATGGATGTGGGTAAGGAAAAGACAGATGATCCAAAGGCTCCTGAGGATATCTGTCGATATCTGATTGAGCGGGTCAGTGCAATGGAATCCCAAAATCAGGATTATAAAGAGCAGATCCGTCAGTTGGAAGCAGACAAACGGTATACCGAGACACAGAAGCTGCGGTATGAGCGTGAGGTCAGGAAACTCAAAGGGGAGGTTGAGAATTTAAAGACTCCTCCGCTCATTATCGGGACGATTACTGATGTCATTGATGAGAAACGTGTCGTGGTCAGAAGCAGCGCAGGCCCGCGATTCCTGGTGCGTGTCTCGCAATCAGTAAACCCTGAAGATATTCAGTCCGGATCCCGATGTACATTAAACCAGCAGTCACTTGCCATCGTGGAGGTCCTTCCCGGAACCTACGATACCCAGGTGTACGGGATGGAGGTCGTTGAATCTCCCGGAGAGACCTATGCCGATATCGGTGGTCTGGAACCTCAGATAATAGAGATACGCGAAGCAGTAGAACTCCCCATGACAAAACCTGATATCTTCACCCGTATCGGGATCGTTCCGCCAAACGGTGTTCTCCTCCATGGACCTCCCGGGACCGGGAAGACATTATTGGCAAAAGCGGTTGCACATGAGACAAACGCCTGTTTCCTTCATGTCGTTGCATCAGAACTGGTCCAGAAGTATATCGGTGAAGGAGCCCGGCTTGTCAGGGAATTATTTGATCTCGCCCGGGACAAGGCACCTTCTATCGTCTTTATCGATGAGATCGATGCAGTCGGAGCATCGCGGACCGATACCATGACATCGGGAGATCGTGAAGTCCAGCGGACACTCATGCAACTGCTCGCCGCACTTGACGGGTTTGAGAAGAGAGGGGACGTTAAAATTATCGGTGCAACCAACCGGATCGATATCCTGGATATTGCCCTTCTGCGGCCGGGAAGATTTGACCGGATAATCGAGATACCCCTCCCTGACACCGATGGCAGGCATGCAATTCTTGAGGTCCACACAAAAGGAATGAAGATCGGGGATGACGTCGATCTCCACGAACTTGCACGATTAACAGAGGGTAAGAACGGGTCAGATATGCGTGCCATCTGTACTGAAGCCGGTATGTTTGCAATAAGGCAGGATCATAATGCCGTAACTCAGGAAGATTTCCTGCAGGCACTTGATAAAATAGTGTGTGACTTTGGCAGGCATGATAGGCGGATATACTCATCTGCCGGTGAGATGTTTGCCTGAATACCGATATCCTCTCTTTTTATCGTATAGCGGAAATAATTCCTTGTAAATCCCGTTTATCGAGCGAAGCCTAGATAGAATGGTCAGTTTGCTCGTACTCTGTACCTACACACCAGACTTCTACCTGGAAATGTTTATCGATAAATGAACAAGGAGAAACAGAATGGTTTGGATCACTGATTCGATACTTCAAAACACAACTGTCCGGAGCAATACGGTATAACAGCCGGTATGGCCAGGGTGTTTTACCCGGACCGGTTCTCTGCAGATAGATCTCTTCTGCAAGCAAATCAGAGCAGAAACAGGGTGGATACAGTCCATATAGCACTTCCTGGACATATCGCCGGGTATAATACCTGAGGTCTGATATCAGGGAGAAAGCCCCGGCTGTCGAGGGAACCGTGATACTGACGCCGTATCCCAGGTTGTTGGGTTCATAAAACCGGATGGCATCATAGGATGTTTCACTGGTTGCCAGGGTTTCATATAAATCAACACCATTCCTGGCAATAAGAATAAGATTCATACGATACTATGAAAAAAAAAGAAAATATCAGAGATACATCCGTTCATCGGTAGATATCTCTTCATAGAGGTGTGCAATAGCCCTGATGAAATCCTCCTGTTCTACAAAAGGGGCATTTTTCCTGACCGCTATCATACCGGCTTCCATGCATATCGCAGAGAGTTCAGCCCCGGTCATATTCTCGGTCTTATCGAGGAGCAGATCGAAATCTATAGGCAATTTCAAGTTCATTTTTCTGATATGAATCCGGAATATCTCCCGTCTTGCATCACGATCCGGGAGGGGTATCTCGACTACCCGGTCAAACCTGCCGGGTCTGAGAAGTGCAGCATCGAGCATATCAACGCGGTTTGTCGCTGCCATAATCCTGACCTCCCCTCTGCTGTCAAATCCATCCATCTCGGCGAGGAGCTGCATCATGGTCCGCTGAACCTCGGCACTTCCTGATGTTCCGTCATTGGTGCGGGTCATCCCAATGGCATCGATCTCATCGATAAAGACGATAGAAGGTGCCTTGTCACGGGCCAGCTCAAAGAGATCCCGGACGAGCTGGGATCCTTCTCCGATGAATTTATGGACCAGTTCACTCCCGCTCATCCTGATAAAGGTAGCCTTTGCATTATGGGCTACTGCCTTGGCGATAAGGGTCTTGCCGGTTCCCGGTGGTCCGAATAGTAAGATCCCTTTGGGTGGTTCGACCCCGACTCTGACAAAGATCTCCGGTCGTGTCAGGGGATACTCAACTGCTTCACGCACCTCTTCTATCTCACGGGCAAGACCCCCGATATGCTCAAATGTTACATCAGGATACTCATCAAGTTCCATAACCCTGACCCGGGTATCGTACGTTGTCGGGATTACCTTTACAATGGACAGGGAGTTATTGACCGCAACTTTTGCTCCTGCCTGAATCGATCCGAGCAGGGTGTCAGGGATTATGGTAAGATATTCCTGGTTGTTACCCTGTTGACGCAGGTATACTTCTCCATTGTCAAATACATCAATGACTGCCGCAATAAAGAGAGGCATCCGTTTTAACTGGCTGTTCTCCCTGGCAAGTACTGCATTTTCTTTCAGGAGTTCTTCATTCTTTATTGAGAGTTCCAGGTTCTGGGCCTCAAGTTCGTGCATTCGTATCTGGTATGAAAGTTCAACCTCATGGTGAACACGGGAAGACAGAGGCTCATCCATATCCTATTTGTATAACCGTATTCATACATATAAGAGACGGAAGATGCAGTTTAAAGGGCGGGGAATCTCAAGGGGATGCGGCACCGGACCTCTTCTAATCGGGCCGGATCCCATCTCTTTTTTATCAGGAGTGGATCCAGAGACCGGCATTGTCACGGAACACGGTCATCCCCTGTATGGGATGGATATTACCGGTACCGTTCTTGCCTTTGAGTATGGTAAAGGGGCTACTGTTGGGAGTTACATCCTTTATGCCCTCTCCCGGTCAGGACATGCACCGGCAGCAATCATCAACAGTGAGACAGAGACGATAATTGCGGTTGGAGCAATCATGGGAAAAATTCCTCTTGTTGACCGGATAGGGATACCGCTCTCCCGCCTTCCCTCGGGTCAGGTTGCAACGGTAAACGGAACTACCGGCGAGGTCATCATTACCTAAATGGGCTGAATGGCAGCTTAGAATAGACCCTTCTGTCATCGTGCAGATACTTTTTTTAGATATCGGTGTCGGGAAAAACCGAAAACCAAGAGAAAGGGAACCGGAATAAAATTAATTTGTTGTATTGTATTCTTAATCCAGAATAACCCTGGGCATCTGTGCAAGTTGTGGCTGCAATCGTTGTGCAACCTCGATGGCAAGCAGTGCCTGATCATTCCGGTTGAGAGCAGAGAGGATTATACCGGTATTAAACCATATCTTTGGGATGGTGGTGTCATATTGCAATGCTATCTCACAGGCCTGCATGGCCTGGATATACTGGCCAGTTTTATAGTAACAGACTGCACTATAATGCCAGCGAATCCTGAAACGCTCTTCAGATTCAGGGATTGTTGAAAAATCAATGACAGCGAGAGAGAACTGCTCCAGTCTATAGTATGCGTAGCCCCGTCTGAACCGGTACTCGGTATTATCGGGGTGAATGCCGAGCAGGTATGTGAGATCACTCAATGCACCCGGGTAATCATTCAGGTGTGTCCTGCAGATTGACCGGTACAGGAAGATGTCATCCTCATGAATACCGAGATTTATTGCGTTGGAAAAAAAACCCTCAGATCGCTGATAATCTCCCCTCTTATACTCCTGCAGTCCTTTAATGTACGCTTGTTTTGCTTCTTCTGTCATTATCGTCACCGGGGAGGGACCACTGTAATCAGTATCTCTTTTCTGGGTTATTAAACCAGGTGGAGATGAGAAAAGGGGTACCTCTTCTTACGAAACCCTTCCCCCTTCTGGAGAGAATGTATTTTTGTGATGAAATGCTGTATATGTGAAACAAATCCTCAATTCTTTGTAGAATGGATGGATCGTGACAATCTGCAGAGGTAAATTGACAAAAGTATTAAAGTGCAGGGAAATTCATAGAGTATATATCTTGTTGGTATCAATGGGATCTACCCCGGGTGAAGGTATCAGGTGACAGAATGAGTAAACTGGAATATAGTATCGGTATTTTCTCTCTTCTCCTGTTCCTCGCCGTTTCCCCGGTATGGGGAGTTCCTTCAGGTTCCGTAGTGGCCTCCTATAGCGCATCACCGATTCAGGGAACATCGCCACTTCGTGTCTCGTTTACCGATCTCTCAACCGGACCGGTGAGTTCATGGTCCTGGGACTTTGATGACAAAGAGACTTCTCTTCTACAGAATCCGGTTCATGTCTATACTGTTCCCGGTTATTATTCTGTATCCCTTACGGTCTCCTCACTCTCAAATACTGATACGCAGACAAAGATAGGGTTTATCCGGGTTTTTCCTCCTATAGAGCCTCAAAAAATAGACTTTTTGGCAACTCCAGTCTCCGGTACTCCTCCTTTGCAGGTAACCTTTAAGGATCTGTCTCTTGATTCTTCTGGATCGCGTCTCTGGATATTTGGTGATGGGACAACATCAGAGGCTGCAAATCCTGTTCATACCTACCAAAAACCAGGAATGTATTCAGTCAGTCTGGTTGTAACGGGTGATTTTGGTGAGCAAAAAGTCGAGAAGACACGGCTTGTTATGGTTTATGAGAATGCCGATATCCCCTTCACAGAAAACGATCAGGACGAGATGGAAATCCCGGTTGCCACTCCTTCTCCCTTGCAGGATATCACGGGTGATCTCACAACTCCAGAACCAAAGAACCTGGTATCCGATAGTATACCTGTTCCGGTCACTTCCAAAACCAGTTCTGTACCGATCCCGATAGTAATTCCTGATAATGTAAAAGAAGACGAATTCTATGTTGCCCGGCTTTCTGCAGAACCTACCCAGGGAACCGTTCCCCTGACCGTTTCTTTTACAGATATTTCAGAAGGTCCGGTTACTATGAGGAGCTGGTCCTTTGGTGATGGTCTCGGTTCCCAGGCAGCAAACCCGATTCACCAGTATAAGACCCCGGGAGTCTACGATGTACAACTCCTCATACAAGGAGAATCAGGGAGTGATCAGATCACGAAAACCGGACTGATCCAGGTTACTGATACGCTCGTTCCCCCGAAAGCTTCCTTTACTCCTGATATTGATAGTGGTGCCGCTCCCCTTACAGTCACGTTCACCGATACTTCCGGTGGTGATATCGATACCCATGATTGGTCCTTTGGTGACGGCACCAGTAGTCAGGAACGAAGCCCGGTTCATACCTTTACTACCGCCGGGACCTATGACGTTTGTTTGACGATAACCGGTCCTGGTGGAGAATCGGTATCAAATGCATCGATCACGGTTACTCCAGCACCAGTGGCTCCGATTGCATCCTTTACCCCTGATAATACGAGTGGTGCTGGTCCCCTTACAGTTACGTTCA
>CAZSDZ010000086.1:0-6682 GCA_964605795.1 uncultured Methanoregulaceae archaeon | reverse complement strand
TCATGGCAAGAATACAGGCAACCGCAAGACGCTGACGTTCGCCCCTGCTGAGATGACGCGGATACATCTCCCCGGCCCCGGAAAGCCCGACCATGGCAAGAACCGAATCAATAATACCGGTCTCATCCCCTGGATTTGTGGTAGACAGACCAAACTGTATCTCCTCCTGCACGGTGTCGGCAAAGAGCATGGCATCCGGGTTCTGGAACACAAGACCCGTATGCCTGACCAGATCGGTCACCGGTGCAATGGCAGCATCGAGATCCATAACCCTAATAGATCCTGAATCAGGGCGGAGCAACCCGTTAAAATGTTTTACCAGCGTGGTTTTACCTGACCCGTTCTCTCCAAGAATTGCTACAAACTCACCAGGATAAATCGCAGTGGTCACGCCTGCAAGGGCAGGGATGGAACCATAGGTCTTCCTGAGATCCTGTATGGCAATAACCGGGGAGATCCCGGCAGGTGGATTGTACAAAGCAAGATCGTCACGGCTATACAGGACTGACCCGCAGGCTTCCGGTCCCGGATAGATCTCATCAAATGTCCCGGTCGCAGATATCCTCCCCTTCTCCATGCAGATGACACGATCGGCAACCGCACGGTACTCACAAATGGCATGATCAACAACAATAATCGTCTTTCCTTCCTGCTTGAGAGCTCGTAACAGCTGAATAATCTCACCAGTCGCTCCCACGTCAAGTTCTGATGTCGGTTCATCAAGGATGATGCACCCGGTATTCATCGCTAAGGCTGCTGCAATGGCAACCCGCTGCTTCTGCCCACCCGAGAGGGCATACGGAGGGCGATCCCTGAGATGAGCAATACCACAGACTGCAAGAATATGCTCCATGCGGTCGTATTTCTCCTGCTTTGTCCATCCCCGCATCTGCATCCCTGAGAGGACTTCCTCTTCCACGCTCGTGAAGATGAGCTGGGCATCTGCATCATCAAAGACCATGGAGACATGCCGGTTCAACTCAGATATCCCGTTGTATGCCCCCACATCCTGCCCCATAAAGATGATACTCCCGCTCTTTTTCCCTTCAAATTCGTGCTCCAGGATCCCGGCAATGGCAAGACAGAGTGTTGTTTTTCCTGCTGCCGTCGGCCCGGTTACCAGAACCAGTTCTCCTCTGCGAATCGATACCGAGAGATCAGAAAGGGCCGGTGTTTCATCTGAATAGGGATAAAAATAAGTCAGGTTTTCTACCTGAATCATCGCTTGCCCCGGGAAAGAACACGGGCAGCGGGGATATAAAGGATCTGTGCCACAATGGTATTCAGAATCGCTGTTGGAACAACAATCATGATAAACATGGTTGCAAAGAACGCCGAGAGACTCTCATAGGTAAACTCCTTATACAGAAGAGTAGGGGCAACCATGACGATGGCCATGACAACCAGAACAAATGTAACACCACTGGCAATGGTCGCAATAAGGGTTGAGACCGCGGGGGCGATGATAAAACGCTTTCGTATGGAGACAAAAACACCGAGACAGACGAGCGCTCCGATCGGCTCACTGATGAGGTTTGCTGGCGGGAAGATAGAATGCGTAATAAGCGCACTGATAATACCTGCCACAATACCGATGCCAAGTGCTTCCCTGAACCGGGGGATGATAAGCATAATCGCCAGACAGTAAAAGATGATGATGAAGTTTGGAACAATCGGACCGGGAATAAAAATTGCTGCAAAAAACCGTGCTATGGCTCCTACGGCAAGAAGAATTCCAACTATTGCAATATCCTGTGAACGCATTATTATACCTCTCTGTACATGGTGAATGACAGACATCCATGAGGATGTCCCTTTTATATCATTCTTGTATATTATTGTGCATTAATCCTATTAAAATCAGTCATGTATCGGTCACGATCCCGGACAACCGGTATAATTCATTACCATACAAGAGATGATACAGGATGATTACAAATAGCTCATAATGGCCTACCAGGTGGCTTCACGCCTCTCCACCACCCCCCGATCGTACATCAGGGAGATCCTTGCAGCAACGCAGGACCCAAATGTGATATCCTTTGCCGGAGGGTTGCCTAATCCGTCATATATCGATACCGAAGGGATTCGGAGGGCAACAGAAAAGACCCTTCTAACAGATAAGGAACGGGCACTCTCCTATGCAACAACACCCGGCGATCCGGAACTTCGCCAGATCATTTCCGACCGGTACCGCGTCAACGCACACCTTACTGTTGATCCTGAAACCATCCTTATTACAAACGGTTCACAACAGTGCCTGGATTTAATCGGCAAGGTTCTTATCGATAAAGGAAGCGATATCATTATCGAACAACCGGGATACCTGGGTGCAATACAGGCATTTTCTATCTTTCAACCGGTATTTCATGGAGTTGCCCTTGACCATGACGGTCCTGATACTGATATGCTATCAGATCTCATTATCCGTCTGCATCCGACCCTCATGTATGGTATACCGAACTCACACAATCCCTCAGGGGTAACCTACAGCAGTGAGAAACGGCAATGCATCGCAGATCTAATCAGTCAGACTAATACCGTTTTTGTTGAGGATGATGCTTATGGAGAGGTCAGATTTTCATCATCCCGCCATTCCCACATTGCAGGACTGATACCTGATCAGACCATCCTCTTAGGATCGTTCTCAAAGATTGCGGCTCCCGGTATCCGGATGGGGTGGATTGTTGCGCAAAAACCGCTCATGGACCACCTGATAACGGTTATGCAGGCTGCAGCACTCCATGCAAACTATCTTTCCCAGCGAATACTGGTTCATTATATCAGAGAAAATGACATTGACTCCCACATCAGGAATATCTGCGACGGATACCGGAACCGCCGTGACTGGATGTTACAGGCCATCGGAGATGAGATGGGAGATAGTGTATCCTTTACGAAACCAGAGGGAGGGATGTTTATCTGGCTTAACCTGCCTGAGGGAATATCAGCACAGGATATAGCAAAGCGTTCACTTGCAGAAAATGTGGCAGTAGTACCGGGAACGCCCTTTTATACCGATGGGGGAGGAGATAATGCCCTTAGACTTAACTTCTCAAATGCTGACAGCGATGAAATACGTGAAGGCATCAGGCGCTTGGCAAAGGTGATCAGGACCGGGTAACATTAAATCCAGCATAATCATCAAGGGTCACGGTCGTTGGTATAAACTCATGGTGTGAGAATACTCTAACGACCACGGGTTTACCCTTCAGGAAATCCCGGTATTGCAGGTCATAGGCACGCTGCACGTGTCGTTTGTTTTCACGCGTAAATAGGGCTAGGAGATCAGAACAAAAGGAGATCATCTGGTTCAAGAAAGCCTCTTCGTACATAATCGTTTCATTGGCTACTTTTCGGGCCTGTTCAAGAGATATCTCATGGTTGTACGATCCATGCAGATTCAGTCCGCTTATCTGGCGGAACGTGAGAGTACCATCCTCTTCCGGCTCCCGGTGAAGCATATAGGGATAAAGCCGGCAGATAGAAAACCTCCTATCATATACCCGGCACTGCCGGTCTGAGAGAAAGATACAGTTCCCGGCTGCATCTGTCCGGAGAGCATACCCGGAAACATAAAACGTCCCCTCCCTGTCACAGAACTCAAACCCGGGAGCAGGAATAACCGCATCAGCACAGAGTGCATGGGCAGAAGAGACCTCATCATCAAGGAGGAACACATGACCATTAAAGGCAGAGGTACAGCATCGGCCACAACAGTCACAAAAAAACCCGACATCCTGGATAATAGAGACGAGTTCATCGATCGGATACGAATAAAGGAGTTTTTGTTCCTCCTCATACCATAACAGACGCTCTTGTGGCGATATCATAAACCGTCACCTTTAGGAATCACCAGGGATAGGCACAGAAATTAACGAAACCCGACCCGGATAGGTCTGCGGTCATTTCTGTACCCATCAGGTTACCGGCACGTTCGCATTCATTTCGGTATTTTCAGCAAGGGATGTCAGGTTAAGGGTATCAAAAACCCGGTACTGACCGGTTCCTTCACTTTTAGGTTCTTTTAGATAACCGGTAGCCTCCATGTACTGTCCGATAACCATCACTGCATCAGGTGGCTTTTCCAATGAGAGCATCAGATCCGATCCCCCTGAATGCATGAAAAATACCTGCTCCTTCCCAGATCCCAGATCCATGAGTTGTATCCGTATCGATCCAAAAACAGACGTCAGATTCAGATAATCCTCTTCTTTTATGAGATCCTGTACCGTCAGTCGCGAATCTGTTACCTCGCAGGAGAGGAGCGTGACCGGGATCATATCTCTTTGTGATGCAGTGGCATTTCTATAAGGCATTGCAGTAAATGAGATAACAGAACCCTCGGTAAGACAGGATGAGGGAGTGGTAAAGACCGGCTCGTACCTAACCTCATCATCAGCAATAATTATCGGCCTATCTTTTTTGTCATCAGGATACACAACCGTTCCATGTGCCGATATCAACGGATCACTCGGTTCTGAACCGGTGTTGTTTCCTATCATATGCATTGAGAGGATCCTGACCGGTGTACCCCACATCGCAAATGTCACGACATCTTTTTTTTGGGTTAGATTGTAGGCCACCTTCAACTGGTCATGGGAATAGAGGGGATCCAGGTTGAGGGGATAATAATTACTTCCATCGTCATCTACAATCCCGAAAAACCCCCCTTCAAGATCGATATACTGTACCGTTCCCTGACCGGAGACAACACTATCTGCCGGTGGGAGATCTGTACTATAAGCACCTGTACATCCGGCGACGGCAATAAAGGCGCAAATAACCATTATTCTCAGAACCATTCTCTTCATACCAACCCTTCCTTCTGCAGTAATCCGGGAAAAACCAATGCATTGAGACATGATGAGTCAGATACAATCCCGGTTTGTCATGGGAGGAACTATTCTCACCTGTTATTTGTTTGTCAGGTAGATAAGCAATCGCATTACTTCGAAGGATATTGTTCTTATCCTTCCCATCTTCCAACATTTGGATGCTCAAATGCTCTGATATGCTTATGGCTATCAATGATAATTGTTAAGGTTCTTTTATGAGAAGAAATAACAACCAACGTCGTTTTAAATTTCGCAGATTACCGTATGGAATTAATATCATGATGGAGTAGTATAGGATACAGACATGCTTGAGACGTTTGACCTCTCTCTTTCGATTAAAAAAGACGAATATTCCGCTATCGTTGATCCCTTAAAGACCCATCTGGGAGAGTTACAACGGGATGCCAGGGTTCATGGCAAAGCGGTTATTATTGCAGTAGAGGGATGGCGAGGTTCAGGCATTTCACGAGTTATCAACCGGCTGATTCATGCCCTTGACCCCCGCGGTGTCAGGGTAATTCCCATCGGAACTCCCTCTGATGTTGAACGTGAACATCATATGATGTGGCGGTTCTGGGTAAACCTCCCTCCATATGGACAGATTATCATATTAGACCGAAGCTGGTACAGCAGAACCCTTGTTGAACGATTCTCACCCACCGATATAAATTCGGTACCAGCCTATGCAATCGATGACATCCTGACCTTCGAGGAACAACTCACCGATGACGGGAACCTGCTCATTAAACTATTCCTTCATGTCTCAAGCGAGACCCAGACGGAACGTCTCAAGAAAGTGACCGAAGAGTCATTACAGAACGAGTGCCCCTTCACCACCACCCCTGACTGTGTATCCCATTACCAGGAGTATTTACCGGTAATAGAACACCTTATCAGCAGGACCGATACCCTCTATGCACCCTGGACCATTATTGAGGCAGAACAGGGACGATATGCATATGTCAAGGTTCTGCGGACGGTCACATCCATGATGGAGGCATGGCTTGCACGGTTAAGGACACCTCTTCCCGAGATGATCTATGCTGCACGCCTTCCTCCCGATATTGCCCATCCAGGAATCCACGAGGATCGGTCTGCTCTCGATCTGGTTGATCTGACCCTCTCTCACGATTCTGCAGAATATAAAAAGTTACTGCATTCCTGGGAGGAACGATTGAGTATCCTTCAGAATGATCTCATACGACAGAGAAAACCGGTTATTATCGTATTTGAAGGATGGGACGCAGCAGGGAAAGGAGGATGTATTGTCAGGTTGACGAACTCACTTAATCCACGGGGATATACAGTCGAACCGATCGGAAAACCAAGTGATTGGGATCTCCTGCATCATTATCTCTGGCGATTTTATATCAGGCTGCCAAAGAAAGGTCACATCACGATATTTGACCGGAGCTGGTATGGACGTGTCCTTGTTGAACGGGTAGAGGGGCTCTGCAGGGAAGAAGAATGGAAACGGGCGTACCATGAGATAAACGGGATGGAAGAGAGGCTTGCGAAGAATGAGAACATTATCATCAAATTCTGGCTTCAGATCGATAAAGACGAACAACTCAGACGATTCCGTGACCGGGAAGGTGACCCTGAAAAACAATGGAAGATTACTGACGAGGACTGGCGAAACAGGGAAAAATGGGAGAATTACCGTTCCGCTGTCAGTGAGATGCTCAAACGAACCAGTACACCACTGGCTCCCTGGACCATCGTCCCTGCAAACGATAAATACTACGCCCGGGTGACTGTTTTACGAACCGTTGCCGAGACCATTGAGAAGAACCTGATACCTGAGAACAATAACAGGAACAAAGATAAAGAAAAGAACAGTT
>CAZSDZ010000085.1:0-6888 GCA_964605795.1 uncultured Methanoregulaceae archaeon | reverse complement strand
CCTGAACCGACAGAGACCCCGGTACCCGAAGAGGAGATAACACCTGAACCGACAGAGACCCCGGTACCCGAAGAGGAGATAACACCTGAACCGACAGAGACCCCGGTACCCGAAGAGGAGATAACACCTGAACCGACAGCAGTCCCAACAGAGGAAGTGGTTCGTGTCATCATCCCCTTCACTGAGCCCTACATCCCGATTGAACCGGTTGCAGAGACGAAAAATACCTGTACAGAGTGTTGTGGTGGGTATACCGGGGAAGCCATTCTTTCAGCAAAGAACTATCAGTACGTGCATAAGATAGAGACCATCGTATCCATGGATGAGACTGCCGATACCGTTCCCTACACCCTGTATCAGAATGGAAAACCATGGTATTCCGGTGAACTGAAAAAGAGTGGGGATTTCTTCGATACGACCATCTGTGAAACCTGCCACGTTGTTGAAGATCACCTCAATGACATCGCAACACCGGGAACATATCTCCTCGTGCTCGAGAATGACCGGTTCTGTGCCGATTCTGATGACCAGGGAAGACTGGTCTTCCTCGGGCAGAAGCACTCATCACAGGTAACACCGGATGTTATCAGTCCGGACCTGGTGACGATAATTCCTGATCCGACGGATTATGATCAGGAGGGTATCGATGGTATCATCGTACCCTATTCACCTTCCGGAATGCAAAGTTCACGGATTGAGAGGCTGGGAAGAGAGGAACAGGAAGAAGGACCGGAAGGAGAGGCGGTAGGAGAGTTAAACTTTGAACAGTATCCCATCGGATACGAGGTCTACCTGGATAACAAGTACCAGGGAAACACCCCGCTGATCCTGACCAGAATACCCCTTGGTGAGTATAAAGTAACCATTGAGACGACCGATCTGTACAATGAATTCATCGTTCCCCTGACCTGTACCAACTGCAGATCTTCTTCCTGATACCCCTTTTTCTCCTGTACCACATCTTTTCATTATGCCAGAAAAAGAGGATTCATCTCGTTACACTCGTATTCATATCCAATTTACCCCCATATCAGGATTTCACACAATCCAGGAAACGGAATCGATAAAACATAAAGAGGGATACCGTTCCAAACCTTCCCCCCGGGGAGACTCCGCTCACTTTTTGGTTCTTGCAATGAATATGCTAGGGTAGCACAATGATCCCTGACAAGATACCTATCGGAAGATACTCGATGATAACCCGCCTGACCTGTAAGGCACTCCGCCTCTATGATGAGACCGGATTGCTGACCCCGGCTGTTAAAGACCGGTTCACCGGATACCGGTATTACCAGTTATCCCAGATACAGGACGGGGTTATGATCCGGACCCTTGTTGATCTCGGGTTTTCCCAGACCGGCATTCATGATATTATCTCTGCCCGAAAGAGAAATGACCAGGAACAGGTCAGATATCTCCTCGGTATCAGGCGCCGGCAGGTTTCGTCAGAGATCAAACGGTTACAGGCTATTGATCATCTCCTGCAGCGACAGGAGAGGGAGTTGTTCTTTATGATGTTATCAGAACCCCGGCTAAAAGATATTGAACCGCTTCGCGTGTTATCCATCAGGGAAAAAGGAGTGTATGAAGAGAAGATACCAGAGCTCATGGGCAGGTTGTGTTCATTTCTCGGGTCGTACCAGTCTAACGGCGATCCTGTTACGGTAACCGGTCCCTTTATCACCGTGTACCATGACGGTGAATATAAAGAGACTGATGCCGATCTTGAATGTGCGGTCCCGGTCACTGGCAGACTACCTGACCAGATACCCGGGATAGGGGTCAGGACAATACCGGGAGGGAGATTTGCATCCGCCATTCACAAGGGGCCATACCAGGATGTTCATGAGTCCTGGGGATATCTGTATGAATGGACTGCAAAACAGGGGTTAGAGCCGAAAGCTCCCTGCAGGGATCATTACCTCAATGATCCTGATCTGGTGCCGGAAGATGAACTCCTGACCGAACTGCTGATCCCGGTATAAGATATGGAGATCCCCTTTTTTACAGAACTACAAACCGAATGATTTGCGATAGTTCCCATGTCTTTCTGATTCATTTTTCCTGACCGGGATTGGTGTTATTCCCTCTCTCGGATAATCGGGAACAGACAGTGCCGGTATCCCGGTTGGTACCCCGTCTTTTCAGGAAATCGCTCCGATCTTCTGTCCCGGGTTTTTTATGTATGGTATCTCAGGAGTTTTTCTCCCTTTTTCCTTTTCCAAATCATTTCACCCGTTTTTCAGGGCAACGATGTCTTTTACTCCCACCAGTCTCCAGACCGATGCACGCTCCTCATGGAGGATAACTTCCGGCTCATCCGTAGCGGTATGACCGAATGCAGTGAGTACCCGGTTAGAGAGTTTGTTCTTCTCAATCATTGCGATAAATTGTTCCCTGACCTTCTTTGAGATGAGGGGATCTGATACCTCCTCGAGCGATCCCTGGAGGCTCACGAAGGTAAAGGAAGAGAGATCAGGAGTATATTCCTCGATCTCGACCGAAACATGAGGATCATCTCTGAAGTAATCCATCTTCCTGCCATACCGGGAAGAAAGGAAGTAGAGATACCGGTCATCAAAGACGTACATGAATGGGGCTATATACGGGTTTTTATTCCCACGAAAAGCAATCCGTGAGATATATTGTCTTTTAATGAGTGCATCGTACTCTTCTTTTGTCATTTTAGGGATTTTATCAGGTTTCATTCCGATCATTCCTCCTGGTAACTCTTTATCTCGCTTCTTTATTTATTAAAGATACCGGTGTATGAATTTTATACCGGCTTTTGAACTGACAGGATGGGATTATTGTATTGAAAAAACAAAAACGACAGTATATTCTCCGTTTCACATCCCGTCGGCTTTCAGGATACATCCTCATCTGCCCTGATAAATGAGGCAAGAGGGATAAACGGCACTACTATACCTGATACCGGCATAGCATAGAGCATGGATGATGTCAGTATTATTGATATTACTCCGCAAAACATCGCAGGTTACGGGGTATGCGGATACAAGGATATCAGAAAACACGAGGAACTGAGGAGGAAGATCGCATGGTATACTGAAAATTACCCGAAAGGGTTCCGGATAAAGGCCCTAATCTCACAGAAAGACGGGTACCAGGGGATGATCGAGTATATGCCGGGGGAATATGCCCACCGGCCGGTGGATGCAGACAACTACCTCTTCATCCAGTGTATCTTTACCGGGTTTTTGAAAGAGTACAAGCATAAGGGGTATGGAAGGGCATTGATCCGGGAGTGTATACAGGATGCAGAACAACAGGGCAGGAAGGGTGTCGCCGTGGTCACCAGGAAAGGGAGTTTCATGGCTGGAAAGGATATTTTTCTCAAACTGGGATTTGTGGTCTGTGATACTGCAAAGCCGGATTTTGAACTTCTTGCCCTGTTGTTTGAAAAAAATGCCGAAATGCCGAAATTCAAAGCAGATCTCGGGATACGTGCAGGAGCGTACAGGGAAGGTCTGTACATTCTTCGATCACGCCAATGTCCATATTCCTGGAAAAATGTGAATGCAATCGTAAAAACGGCTCGTGATACGTTTCATCTCGATCCAAAGCTCATTGAACTGGAGAGTGCAGGGGATGTTTTGAATGCTCCCTGTGCGTTTGGATCCTTCTGTATCATTTATAATGGGGCGGTTATCAGCCATCATCCCATCAGTAAAGGGAGGTTTACCACCATTATGAAGAATCTTTTTAAGGAATGACCCGGGACTTCCCGGGTATCTGAATGAACGACTGGTTCGATAAAGAGAGCTCTCAACCGGCCTGATAAAAGAAAAAGAAATGTAAGGAGTTCTTTAAGGAGCGGGGTTATCTGAATATCCCCGCACCCACGATGTACGTCTTCCCGTCACTACCGGTTACCTTCTCGGCATAGGCAGATTTATACAGCAGCCCTCCTTTGTCTGGTGCGGTGAAGATATACTCAACCCAGGTACTTCCATTGGAGAGTGCCCCGTCAATCATCTGGTCGCGGAAGGGTGTACCGGCGATATCAGTTTTTCCTTTCATATTCTCACCGACAAGGAGGTTATTGCCCGCATCGGCGACGATGGTACCGTCTTCTTTGTATACAAAGACGTAGAGCGAGGGGTTTTCCGAATCCCGGTATGGAGCCTCGTATGCATTGATGGATGAGAATGTTCCCTCAGTATCAGCAGCGATACGAGCGACTGTTGCCTGTACAAGGGAGATTGCATCCTCGTCATCCATGGGGGGGACTGCATGCTTTGGCTGCACATACCGGTACAGGATCTCTTCGTAACCGGTAAAACCAGTCTCGCTCCTCTCGGTTTTTATCTGGTCAAGTGCATCCTGAAATGCTGATACGAGGGTATCAGGAGTATCAGGTGAGAAGGCATAATACATCTCAACAGGGTTTCCCGTATATACTACCTCGTACAACTCTTCATCCCCTGATTCCTCCTTCAGATACCATGCAGAGTCGCTTCCGGTTGACCAGACATCAATGGTTTTTTCAGCAAGCATCGATAGCAAAGTTTCTGCATTGGGGCCGATAACGAGTTTTTCCGGAGGATATCCGAGATCTGTCAGGATGTACTCTGCTGCAGAGTCCTTAATTACCCCGATGGTATATTTCTGCATGTCATCCGGATTTTCTATGGTAATATCGGCATCTTTCCTGGTAAACATGCCAATCTCACTTGAGAGAATAGGGCCTGCCCATTTAAACAGTTCTTCCCGTTCGGGCAGCCGTTTTGTTGAGAACAAAACCGTCATCGGTCCAGCCTGGGTCTTTGAATAGGCATCTGGCCAGTCTTTGATGACAATATCGTCAGTCGTGATATCTGCACCAAGAATGTCAAGGGCGGCCAGCAGGAGATCGACAGCAACACCCTTCAGCTCCCCATTCTCACTGTAATTGACCGGTTTTCCTTCTTCAGTCAGGAAGGTCATGCCTGAGAAGGCATCTGCGAGGGTATCAGGTTCAGCAATGATTTGATCAGTAACATGCCCCCCTTCTCCTGAATCAGGAACTGTCTCTTGTGTTGTTGCCCCGACAGAAGCGACAACCGATGCGATACAGAGAAAAGCACAAAGAATGCTCATAAGAAAGCGATGACTCCCTTTCATAGGTAACTATAATCTTTCTTATGGATTTATATCTGGCGATTTGAATTTCTTTTTTTCCACTCCCTCCCGGAGGATAGTAAAAAACAATCCCCATCGGGTTTAACAGCAAGACAGACTGTCAACTTTCGTTACCGATTATGGACTGTACGGTTTTTAATCCTGATCTGATAACAGTACATTTTTCATACACTGATTCTCACTCAATTATTTGCATCTCAATATCGTTGGATCTTTTTCTGCATTCTCTTTCCTGACCCCTTATTCACACACAGGATTATCTACCTGTAACCTATGAAATAGTACAGATAATGGATTAGAGGAGTACTATGGACGATGAGATAAAGCAATTTGCACAATCCCTTCGGACGTTCACCCCTCAGATGGTAGATAATCCCTACCGGGGTATTCCTACCTTCTTCGGAGTGCCGTACCAGGAAAAACCGGATACCCTCGATATTGCGCTCGTTGGTGTCCCCTTCGATCTCGGGGTCAGTAACCGGAGCGGAACACGGATGGGGCCACGGGAGATACGAAACCAGTCTCTCACCGTTGGGGTGTATCATCACTGCAGCATGATGACTCCCTGTGCTTCCCATCGGATTGCTGACGTCGGTGATGTGGCATTCCGGTCCGTGTATAACCTGGAGGAGGCACTTCTGGATATCGAACAATTTTATCACAATCTCTCCTCTTCTCACGTCATCCCGGTGACTGCAGGGGGAGATCACTCGATCACATTCCCAATTCTTAAGGGCCTGGTTACAGGGAAAAAAATCGGGCTTATCCATTTTGATTCTCATTGTGATACCGCTCCCCCGATTCATGGAAGTGGACTTCAACATGGTTCTCCCTTTCGGAATGCGGTAACATCCGGTGTTTTAGATCCGACAAAAATTATTCAGATAGGAATCCGGGGGTCAAGCGAGATATTGTGGCAGTTCTCGTATGAGCAGAAGATGCGGGTTATTCATATCGAGGAGTTTTATGAACTGGGATACCGGCAGGTAGCGAGGGAGATTCATTCCCTGATGGGAGATATGCCGGTTTATGTATCCTTTGATATCGACTGCCTGGACCCGGCATTTGCACCCGGTACCGGAACTCCGGTATGTGGTGGGATGAGCACGTTTGAGGCCCTGCAGACACTGCGGGCGTTAAAAGGGTTAAACATCATAGGAGGAGACGTGGTTGAGGTCTGTCCGCCGTATGATTCGGCCGGGATCACCGCTCTGGCCGGTGCAACGATTATGTTTGAGATCCTCTGCCTGGTCGCCCAGAATCCGTATGTAACCGGTGCCAGTTAAACAGAGGAAAAAAGCAGTTTCTTTTTGCATGAAAAACTCTACCTTCACGGTATAAAAGTAGTAGAATTATCGGTTTTTCATTTGTCAGGTTTGAGGCTCTGCCTCATGGGGGTTTTGTTGGGACTTAAAAAAAAGGAGCGATGCGTTAGTATTGCCAGTCTGCAAAACCATGTATCATACCGGCATTGCATGACGCTTTTTCGTGATGATCCTGGTCTGACTGAATATGAGCGGGTTTATCGTAATCGGTTCCATAACTTTTTAGAATCTTTCTCCGTAACTTCGTGTTGCCTGTACAGTATATTCACGCTGCACCGGATGCCATTGATCCTGCGTATGGCATTACCTGCTCCGGCATTAGAAGAATGATCGGGGGAAGAGGTCAGGAATAAAAACAGGCATACCTACAAAACCCCGATGAGGCAGAGCCTCAAACCTGACGAATGAAAAACAAATAACT
>CAZSDZ010000084.1:0-7166 GCA_964605795.1 uncultured Methanoregulaceae archaeon | reverse complement strand
GAAATTGTTTAGGGGGCCTGGGGGAGGTTCTCCCTTTTAGGTTTTTCATGCAAAATATGATACGAACAATATCTCATCATGCTTACGGTTGATACCATTTATACTGCAATTAAAAAACTCTCCCCCATCTTCAGGAGCAGGCTATATCATATATCTCTTCACTAATTGAACTGTCAGAGAGGGATAAACCCGGCAGGATGCAATTTTCATAGGCTGGTTGTGCATCGGAGAGGTGGTGTCAGATTCATGCTGACCAATGATATCGCATGACCGGTGGTATGGGAGTCCGGATTAACTTTGCCTCCCAAATCACGAATTCTCGGATAACCCCCATGAATCCAACTCCTGCTCTTTAAAAAGGAATTCCTATCTCCATGTGACCGAGGCTGCATTTCTCACCGGGATACCCGGATACCGGTGTTTTGGATACCCGATCATCATGGCATAATGGGAGACGAAATCCTTCGGGAGACCAAGGCTCTGCATGAGTTCAGGTGAGGAAGAAAGGGCGATCTGAACAATACCTGCCCAGCACGTTCCCAGGTTAAACACCGGGGCAACAAGATCCAGGTGGGTGAGAGCAATGATGGCATCCACAAAACCAATAGGGTTGTCCCTGTGACTGGTAGCAAAGACGAGATGAGGTGCTCCATGACAGATCCGGTCTCTTCCTGCTTCCCATTCAGCGATGATCATCGGGAGAATCGGGGCCAGGGGGTGTTGTGGCTCGCCCCTCGCCACCACCCGTCCCCATTCAATAACCCGCGAGACGATCTCCCTGACCGTATCAGGTTCCTCTATAACAAGCCAGTGAACTGACTGTCCGTTCATCCCGGTGGGTGCATATCTGATGATATCAAAGATCTCTTCAAAAATCTCTCTTGGAACCGTCTTCTCCTGGTATTCGCGGATGGACCTCCGTGATACGATAAGCTTTGATAACGCCCCTGATTTTGGGATCTCTTCCCTGAAGAGATCGGGAACCGGTCCGGCCCCCGGGTACGATATAGAAACGGCATTTTCAGAGCATATAGCACTGCAATGACCGCAGTGACTACAATAATCGACCCTTTCCGGTATCACCGATGCAACGTCTGCATCATCACAAATGGTAAGGATCATATACGGGCAGTTGTAAGCACACATTCCACAACCGGAGCAGCGTGTTTCATCAATGATTATCTCTGTCATAATTACTATTTTAGAAGTTCTTTTTTCAGGCAATAAGGTTCTGTCCGAGCTGGTATGCTCTCTGCATCAGGTGTGGATATTCCCTTACTCCTGGCTTTCTTCCACAATCAAGATCCGGGGCAACGAGGCGATCCCTGATCGTAAACCCGATCAGGTGTAACATATACTCAAAGGAGTCCATGGCATTGGTAAATAGTGCAGGATCTGGTTGGTTCTGGGTATATACGAGTGATACAGGTATTTGTCCGGGGAGGTGACTACCAAGGTCTGTTGACAGGTACGGAAAGAGCCGGTCGAGCCAGAGCTTCGTCTGGCCTGAAACCGAACCGAAATAGATCGGAGTCGCCACGATAAGGCCATCAGCCCGGGAAATGGTATCATAGATCTCCTGCATGTCATCATTTCGGACACATCTGATATTATCCTCGCGTTTGCATCCATAACAAGCCTGGCAACCTGAAAAATTCATCTCGTTTAAGATGAAAAATTCTGTTTTCATCTCCTTGTTTGATAAACCCCTCTCTGCTTCCCTGGCAAGGGTACTGGTATCCCCATCCTTGCGGGGGCTTCCCATGATAATAGGAACAAATGTCATAGAATAACCGTCTTCACTCCATTTCTCTGGATTGGTATCTCCCGGATTCTAATTGCATTGCCCAGGAATTCTTTTTTATGAAGAATACATGATTCAGACGGGATTTTAGTTGTCATGGCAGTAGTGCTTTTCTGTCTGCTGATAAGTCCGGGCTGTGCAGAAGAGATCATAGATCCCAATTGTATAGCGTTTTTTAGCATGCAGATCTCCTCATTTCAGGTTCAGCGTGAATATCCAAATACTCACATTTTTGAATGGGAAAAAGCAATATCCGGCTTATCCCTCTCATAGATACTCGTTTTCTCATAAAATCCTACCACTATACATTGGGAAGTGACTGTATATATATTGCCTTGATACAAAACATATAGTCCATTACAATAAGTATACTATGGGTCCAAACAGGTCTAACTATCAATGTCCGGTTGAGGCTGCACTTGTTGTTATCGGTGGAAAGTGGAAAGCACTTATCTTATGGCAGTTGAAGGATGAAACCCTGCGGTTTACCGAGATCATGAACCGGCTCCCGATGGTAAGTCCGAGGATGCTCACGAAACAGCTTCGTGAACTGGAAGAGGATGCAGTCATTATTAGGAAGGTGTATGCAGAAATTCCTCCACGGGTTGAGTACTCGTTATCTGGTCTGGGTCTCTCGGTGGTACCGGTGCTTGAAGAACTCTGCGGTTGGGGATCATTATATCTTACAGAACACGGTTATCCTCTCCCGAAAAAGCACTGCAGTGCAACTGAACCGGATCAGAAGTGCCAGTAAGAAAGTATTTTTGCCTCCTCGCTATTTCATGTGGGTTAGAGAGGAATAACTCACAATCTATGTAATTTCATGAACTCCTTTTAGGATACAATAATTGATTAAATCATCTTTTATTTTTATTCCTACTCGTATTAGTTTTATTCATCAATATGAATAAATGTTATGGCCTTTCAAATTGAAATCGGGTCCTATCAATCGTGTGGTTTCAGGTAGTCTATCCATACAGATTAGCGAAGAGCTTTTTTGAATATATGATCCCCTTTCCTGTAGATCCTCTAAGGGGTTTATTGTCACTTCCCATCAATAGAATATCCATGGCTATTTTAAATGGTTATACATCTTTGCGGGATTTTAAGGAAACATATGATTGTATCTCTTTAAGGACTTTGAGGTACGATTATCTCCGGGTTACTGCACCATATCTCTTTTATCAGTTCAATCATATGGTACCTCATGTCCGGGTCAGATCCAAAAAAGATCCTCCTCTTTGTCTCCTCTCTTGCTTCTTTCCTGGTTCCCTATACCGTTTCATCCCTAAATGTGGCACTCCCGGCAATCGGGTCAGAGTTCTCTTTAGACGCCGTGACCCTTGGCTGGATCACGACCGCGTACCTCGTGACCGCAGCGGTTCTCATCCTCCCGCTTGGCGGGCTTGCTGATATTTACGGGAGGAAACGGATATTTCTTGTAGGAAATATTCTCTTTGCCATTGGATCGCTTCTTGCAGCCCTCTCGTTATCAGGATCCGGGCTTATCCTCTCCCGTGTTGTCCAGGGACTCGGCGGCTCGATGGTATTTGCCACATCGGTTGCCATCGTGACCGCAGTATTTCCACCCGGAGAGCGGGGAAAAGCGATCGGGATCATCACCGCGACCGTGTATGCCGGTCTTTCGGCAGGTCCGGTTATCGGAGGATTTCTTACCCAATATCTTGGATGGCCTGCCATATTCCTTTTAAACGTTCCCCTCGCACTCTTTGTTGTCCTCCTGACTGTAACCGGGATTCCCGGGGAATGGAGATCTGAAGGTGCCCGGTTTGACTGGTGTGGTTCTTTGCTCTATTGTCTCATGCTAACCACAGTCATATCAGGAATCCTTACGCTTCCTTTACCGTCCGGACTAATCTTAATTCTCCTTGGTTGTATCCCTGCCTTTCTTTTTATAAGATGGGAGAGAAGACAACAGTTTCCTCTTCTTATCCCCTCTCTTTTTACCCGAAACCGCATATTTCTCTTCTCAAACATGGCAGCGTTGATCAATTATGCGGTTGTCTTTGCCGTTGGTTTCCTCGTTAGCCTCTCGCTCCAGTATAATCGTGGGTTGGATCCCATGCTGACCGGTATTATCCTCCTCTCCCAGCCGGTGGTTCAGACGATAATCTCTCCCCTGGCAGGTCAGTTATCAGATATCTATGAGCCCAGGTTCATTGCAACGGTAGGAATGCTCTGTACAACTCTCGGCCTTATCATCCTTCTTGCAACAATGCCAGGTGCGTCTCTCTCCTATATCATTGCCGGACTCTGTGTTCTCGGTATGGGATACGGCCTCTTCTCGTCCCCGAACACCAATGCCATCATGAGTTGTGTCCCTGCACCGGCTCTTGGTATGGCTTCAGGAATGGTCTCGACCATGCGGGCACTTGGTCAACTGGTTAGTATGGCAATCGCCATGATAGTCTTCTCACTTATTATCGGGACAGTCGAGATCACTCCTGTTGTGTATGATGCTCTCATGAATAGTGTTACGGTTGTCCTGGGACTCTTTGTTATCCTTGGGATCCTCGGTACTGGTGCATCCTACGCCCGGGGATCCCTTGACCGGTGATAATTATCTCCTTCTACAGAACGGGCCGAGCCAGGTTATTCGCATTCTGCATGCGAACCGGTGACTGCAAAGGATTGCAGGAACGATGCATGCAAAAAAGAGGATGAAGGGAAGAGGGAATCAAGAGAAATTGCCGGTTTGGGATAGTGGTGACTACAAAGTAAGAGGATAGTTGTGTGTGATCCCGTTGGGTACCAGGATCTCTTTTATGGAAAGATTGGGAGATATCAAAAAGAGACGAATAAAAGAATGCATAACGCCCAGGAATGAGGATTACAATGCCAAGATCTGTTTTTATGGGTCCTGAACCGGTCTTTTTGGGTATCAATCCGGTGTGGGTGTCCCGGGTAATCCCTGACTCCAAAAGATGGGTTTTATCCTCTTCTTCTCTCCCTGATGAGTGGATTGTCGGTAAAGACACGAGAATAACCGGAGATTATCTTTTCTTTCATCATAGGTTTTGCCCGTCTCTGGACTGCAGGGATGTCGAGAAAGAGGGAGAAGAGCCAGGTAGTGATCCGTTTTGCATACTGTTTCTGGGGGAAGTCGTACAGGCCATGGGACCGGTAAAACCGGTGATCAGCCTTAAATATCGGCCGTAAATCTCCCCAGATCATGTCGCGGAATATTTTATGCCCGCCGACTGCCTGAAACATCGGGGGAGTCTGGAATCCTTCTTCTGCATACAGGATCGCCCGTTCTGCTGCTGACCTGATGAGTGAATCGATCTCGTCCGGATTTTCTGACTCGTCAGTAATGACATTCACCAGGTTTGCACCGCCAATCTTACAAAGGCTCTCAAGGTTCTCCCGTAATCCGGGGAGATACGAGAGCGGACCCTGGATAAGAAAGACTACCTGTTTTCCGCTATACCTCGGGATGTGTCCGAAAATAAAGCTCCGATCAAAGAACTGTTTCCACTGCGAAGAGAGATAACGATCCTGTATTGTTCCGGCATAGATGAGAATATCTGCCGGGATAATGTGTTCTTTCCAGAAGGATGCATATCCGTCCCGATATACGCAGGTATTATCAAAGGCACACTGCACACAACCGAGGCATCCTCCTTTCATATTGGTATCATCAAGTGCAAAAACGGTAACATCTCCCTTAAATGTTCCGGCCATCTGTTCAACCATCTTCCCGAGATTGGATCCTTCCCCGGCGTCATGGAGAATAAGGACATTCTTACCCGTGGTACTGATGCAGTCAGGCTCAGACTTTGGGAGGTATTGGGGATTATCCCCCGGGAGAGGCAGGAACATCTTCTGCACCGGCCTCTGTTTCTCACAGGCAGCGATGATATCGTCACCAAAAGCGACAAGCTGTTTCTGGTTCTTCTCATCCATGAGATCGTTCATCTCTGCCGAGAAAGAACCGGCCCATCTCATGCCAAGATCTTCACTGATACCCTGCAGGTACTCATGTGCCAGGTTATCAAAAAAGTGAACTGATGTGGTGATAGAAGCGGCATATTTGCCTTTGAATGCTTCTCCTGCCTTTCTTTCGCTGACCAGTTCAATGAACCGTTTCAGCTGAGCAGGGACAAGAAGGAAGTAGACCGGCGTTGCCCAGAGGATGAGATCGGCTTCCCTGATCTCAGCAATGAGAGTGTCCCAGGCATCCCTGTCCTTTTCCAGGCGATTGATGAAATGTCCGATCTGATAAACAAAAAACGAATGTTGTGGCTCAGCCATCTCAAGAAACCGGACATACTGCATCGTGACACTCTCCTCTCCTTTCGGACTCCCGGAGAGAACATAAATCTTCATGAGTCCCCCTCAAGTTCCGGGTCACTCCCCTGCTTCTCTTCAAACATCCGGAGCATCTTCATCGCAAGAGAACGGAATTTGTCAGCTTTCACGAGTGCAATGCCCCGTTTCTCGTCGCCAAGCACCATCAGGGTATCCCCGGGAGAGATCTGAAAAATATCCCGTGCCTCTTTTGGGATGACAATCTGGCCCCGTTCGCCGACCTTTACCGTTCCAAAGATATGTTTCCCTTCTTCACATTTCATTTCATCAAAAAGCGAACCTGTCATACTATTCACACTATTCATATTGATATGAATTATGTGTATATAATCATTTCTCATATTTATATGAAGGCTTTTCTGGAAAAACACCTGGTGAGATCTGAAAGCAGGACGTAAAAGACGGGATATCTATAATCCGTGCCTCCATGTGCAGGTGTTCTGCATCTTCAGGATCACTGACCGTGTTTTCTTTCATTCGATTCAGTCCAATTATCCTTTCCCTTCTTCTCCATGAGGTGGCAGTACCCCCTCTTCACATCCGGATATTCTCAATTCCTGACGCCAGGTCTCGATGCAGGAATAATACGAACCATCCTTCTCCTCCCGCTCACTCTGATTGTTGGATTTGTGTCTCTTTCCGAGGGATTATCGGTTGGATTGATCGGTATGTGATATCGGATGGCCGTTTGGTTGGTATAAATTTCGTCTTCCTGCGTTTATTCAGGCTCCTATGTAGGGCAGTGCTCCTTTTTACGATAGATATCTGTATCTGTCTTTTCATCTCAGGATAATTCCTGTTAGTATCATAACCGGGCTTCTAGTTGAAACTGTTCTTGCACCTGCATCATGGATATCACTGCTATTATGAATAACTGCGATCCCCTGTCGGGACTGGCTTTTTTCTTCTGATCTTCACCGTGATGTAGATGGTAAGAACCTGGGGTCTCTCTTTAACCTTGTACTCCATATACCAGGAACGCCTACCTGATACTATATACGTAAGGGTTCTTGTCCAAGGGCAGAAAGAT
>CAZSDZ010000083.1:0-7538 GCA_964605795.1 uncultured Methanoregulaceae archaeon | reverse complement strand
AACTAATAATTAACTGAGGATTTGTAGGTGAATACTAAGATCCCGCCTGAGGCTTGTTTCTCATTTTGCGCTCATTTTGACCTTTATTTTAAGAATGGGCTCTCAATTGACGTTATTTTGCAGTACAAATCCTCAGATCCGCATATAAAGTTTTGGCATTTGCTGAGCAATTTATTTTTATATAATTAGGGGGTTTATATGGAATCCCTGACATTATCCATAATCTGGAAAATTCATTTCAGAGTACTGAATAGTGAACAGGCCACCCTTCCCCTCTCACTGTCTGAAAGAGAGGAAAAAGGCCGGGGCCGGAGTAAGATGATCGCAAAGGCGAATTGTTCCAATCATGATACCCCCTTAAGAGACCGTATCAGGAGAATACTATCTGATTGAATATCCGGGTAAGGAATTTATCAATACCACTAAAAAGGACAGATTATCGTTTTATTCCTCCATACACATAAAAGTTCAGCACATCCCTCACAAAATTTTATCGTATCATACTTCAGAAAGTATAATTATGATGTACGATGGATAAAAGTGGTGATCAGGAAAGAACAGGAGATAAAAATCGTAAGAATATATCCCAACCGCAAATCAACATGACAGGAGATCCGTCTATTGATTTATTTAGCTGTTTGATGGAGAACAACTCAACCATTTTTGAGGATTCCATTCAACAATGTTTTTTACTCGTTTTTTCTAACAGATGTAATGATGCTCTCGAACGTATAAACCAGGAGATTCTTGAAAATCCGGATATTGCATTTTTATGGAATTTTAAAGGGTGTCTTTACGAAACCATTGGATTCAAATCAAAAACCGATCGAACGAAAGAAGCACTGGATGCATATGATCATGCCGTTTATTTAGAACCAGATAATATCCATGCATGGTATGGGAAAGGATCAACTCTTTTTCATCTTGGAAGATATGAATCTGCAATTGTGGCATTTGACAAGATACTTCAGACATATCCCCATAATGTAACCGTATTATTTAAAAAGGGACTCTCACTCAGGCACCTGGGTAAAAAAGAAGAAGCAAATGCCATTTTTAAGACGGTAATTGAACTTACCTGATCATCCAGACTGATTACTACCATTCCATCGATATTGTTCAGGTGTCACCGTGACATCGAAACACTTATTCATATTTATGACTAACTACCATAACCATCATATGCATTGATCGACCCCCCTATGATGGTAGAATCACACAAATCTTCGATCAACCGGTAATTGATGGGCAATCTCATCTAACCGGTTTTGTTCTCTACTATCCTATTATGCTACCCATGTCTTTTGCAAAAAATTGAAATGTAAAAAATTCTCTTGAGATGACCGATTTTAAAAAAGCAAATGATAATGAACCGATATTAGACATAACCTTTGAAATCAAAGACATCTTCCTGGGACCGGTTATTCATTTCATTTTGGGGATTGATGGATACGTGATAATATTTGCGGAGAACCTCAAGGACCGCTTCTGATTCGAGCCACCGCTGGTCAAGTTGGGTTACCATATCATTGATTCGATCTGTTTGTTCTTTAATGATTGAAATCCCGTTTTCTCCTGATAACAACTCAGTATGGGTTAAAATAACCGTAAGCGGATTTCGTATCCCGTCATTGAGAATCGATAACTGCGCCATGTTTTTCTGGATCTGCTCCATCGCTTTATTCCTCTCATATTCGGATTCTCTTAACCGGGTAACATCAACACCGATGGCAACAAAGGTAGATTCTTTTTCTGTTTCAGCTGGGATCTCTTTGGTATTCCAGGATATAAACCGCTTCTTCCCATTCTTGGTGAGGATGGTTGTCTGAAAATTTTCGAAAAACTGGTTCTCTGCAATTATCCGGGTGATAGTATCAGAAATTTCTCTCCTATACTCTTTCTTTGGGTATAACTGCTTCCAGATAGTATTCTTACCCATCACTTCATCATTTTTGTATCCGGTTATCTCTTCAGCTGCAGCGTTCCATAAAAGGATTTCGCCTTTTTTATTCAGGACAGTAAGCCAGACCCGGGCATTGTTGATAATACTCTCCCGGAATGCTGCCAGTTGTTGTACCTCTACCTTTGATCTCTGATTGATAAGTGCAAAGAATGTAACCACCGCTGCAATTCCGATAAAAATGATAACACGGGTAAAAGCTTCTATAATGATATCAGGGTTCCCGGTATACTCAAGCATTAGTCCGAGATAGGTGAAAGCCAGGATACAAGAAAAAAGAAAACCACGCCAGATATAGATAACACAGGCAAGAATAATCGGGATATAGAACAGATTCTGAAAGATTATCGTATATCCGGCATCCAGAAAATAGATACTCACGAAAATACACGCAACAGACGAAAATGCGACAGACAATGGTCGTGAGTATGGGTGATGATAAAGATCCAATAGTTCCATCTGGTACCTGTTAAAATAAAAAATAATTCGGTTTAGAAATTTTTTTTGGAATAACTCTATTCTCTACCCATTATGTACGTGATGTATCACGCTGCTGACATTCGGACACTACGATATTATATGAAAAGATAGGCGGGATTCACTAATTATACATTCCGATTTGAGATTACAGGTCATCTTCCTACTGCAGAGAAATCTCTGTATCATTATTATGGTTGTTAATCTCCTATCCAGAAAGTATTCCCTTTTTCGTCAGATTAAAAAAGAGTAAGGGAAAAAATGCTAACCCCATTGAAATTGAGAAGATGATCTCCTTCCCGATTATACCGAAAACTCCTCGATCTTATGTTGAAGTTTCTTCACCATCTCCACTATCATCGATGATGCACTGGCTATCTCCTCAGTAGCCGCACTGGACTCCTCAGCATTTGCAGATAACGAGGTCATTTTTTCCTGGTTCATAATTATCATATCATGAACCTGTTCGATATTCTGGTTAACCCGGTTCGTTGCGTTTGCCTGGCTGTCAGTAGCCTGGGATATTTCAGAGATACTGACTGATGCAACATCAACATCAGATACAATCTTGTCCAGTTCTTCAACCGTTTCGTTCACTGCTTTAATACCGGCGATGATAGTGGTATATGACTGTTCAATGGATTCGGAAGTATTGCTACTCTCAGACAAAAGACTGGCGATCACATCTTCGATATTTGCTGTTGCCTGCCGGGATTCCCCTGCCAGGTTCTTAACCTCCCCGGCAACCACCGCAAACCCGCGTCCGGCATCTCCTGCCCGTGCCGCCTCAATCGCAGCGTTGAGTGCAAGAAGATTGGTCTGGCTTGCGATATCAGATATGAGTTTGACAATCTTTCCTATCTTCTGCATCTGGTTATTGAGACTTCGGATCTGTTCTACTGCCTTTGCAGAGATCTCCTCAACTGCCTTCATCTGCTCCGTTGCATCAGCCCCTTTCTTCTGGGCAATAACCCCGGATTCAGTAACTTTTTGGGTAATGTTTTTGACATCAGCAGAACTTGCAGCAATCTCCTGGATAGATGCAGAGAGATCAGACACATCCTTATTGATACTCTCAATCTGGTCACGCTGCAGATTTATCTCATCAGAAGCATTCTGACTGGTTTCTGCTACCATGGTAGAAGCCTTTGCGAGATCATCGGTACTGGCGTAGATGTCTCTGGATGACCCAAGCAGTGATTCACATTCAGTGAGAATATCCAAGAGAACTGTTCGTAACTGAGAGATAGTGATATTGAGATTTGTTTTTACGGCTTCTAACGGATCCCCGGGCATTACTGTCGCCTGAACCGTGAGATCCCGTTCAGCCAGGCTGGCAAGGGTGCGTCCGACCTCGTCGATACTCTCATCGAGTTGCATCTGAAGTTTTTTCAGATTTGTCTCATCAAAATATACCGCAAGTATTGAATCGATATCGCCATTCTGGGCATGCATCGGCAGATAATAATACCGTAAATAGAGAGTGCCATTTGGGGCCTCAAATATAACATTCCCGGATGTTGCTGTACCTGATTGCAGGACATCCTGTACTGATCCTCCGGTCCGGTCTTTTGTTGTAAAATCACTCATATGCATCTTAAGCAGTTGCTCTGTTGAGTACCCGCTGGCATCTGCCCATGCCTTGTTTGTCTTTATCACTTTCAAATTGGTATTAATCACAAACATAAGAGCCGGATTCTTCTCGATAATGAGATCTGCCCGTTCTTTTAAGAATAAGATCTCTCGTTGCTGTCTTCTTTGATCGGTCAGATCCTGGATTACGGTCATTAAGGATGGTTTTTCGTTATACTCTATCCCGGCAAGGGTGACATGACAATCCATCCGCGTTTTGTTTAGTTTCTGGTGAATCCAGTCAAAGGATTCAGTCTGACCTGATACTGCACGCTGTATATGGGCACCTGCTCCGGTATCTGAAGGGGTTCCATCATCCTGAAATTCAGGAGAGAGAATACCAGGGGGATTGCCGATGAGATCTTCCCTGTTTTTCGCACCAAAGAGTTTGAGGGCAGCTTTGTTTGCCTCGATAAAGATCCCGTCCGTGATAACCAGCATTGCATAGGGAGTTGTATCAAAGATGGTCTGCATATTTTTCCGGGCCGTGATAATAGCATGGTGCTGTTCTCTCTGTTCAGTAAGATCCTGGATAACGGTCATTAAAGAGGGTTTCCCGTTATATTTTATCCCGGCCAGGGTGACATGGCAATCCATTAACGATCCATCCAGTCTTTTATGAATCCAGTCAAATGATTCCTGCCTTCCTGCCATTGCCTGCTCTATGTGTAAAACTGCAGCAGTATCTGACGGGCTGCCATCTGCCTGCCTGTCAGGAGAGAGAATGTCCGGGGGTTTACCAACCAAACTCTCCTTTGAATCTGCCCGGAAAAGAGAGACGGCTGCCGTATTTGCCTCAACAAATGCTCCATCGGTGATGACCAGCATCGCATACGGGGTTGCATCAAAGATGGTCTGCATATTTTGTTTTGCGAGTTTAATCTCTTCATCACGTCTTTTGCGGTCAGTAATATCTTCAAAAGCAACCATTAATGATGGTTTTTTATCATACTCAAAGGCTTTCAGGTTGACCATGGCAAAAAAGTGTTCTCCATTGAGTCTCTGGTGTTCCCATTCAAACACCTCATGAGAACCGGATAGTGCCCGTGAGATCTTTTCCCGGGCAGATGCATCTGATAGTCTTCCATCAGACTGGACCCGGGGAGAGAGGATGTCCGGGGGTTTTCCGATGATATCATCTCTGTTCTTTGCCTGAAAAATCTGAAACGCAGCTTCGTTTGCCTCAACAAATACTCCATCGGTGATGATGAGCATTGCATACGGCGAGTTGTCAAAGATTACTCTCAGATTATTGTTTTCGTCCTTACCACTAATGGAAATGTCATCTGGTTTCATGCTATCACTTCTGGTTATAAAAACCAGATTTTACAATCATGTAAAAAATAACAGGAAAACATTTAATGGTTTCCTATGAATCCGAAATAAACCCATCTTTGAGCCGTATTCCCCCTCATGTGTTTTTCATTACTGAGTACAGGTGAGGCAGGATAAAATTTGTAGAGAGGATACAAACAGAGGGGTTATGACCCGATATCCTTCCTTTGGCTTCTGTAAAACTATGCGCCGGTTTCTTATTCTCCGGGTTTCGAAATATCATTAATGTGAGAAATAAAACATTCATCACAAAAAAATGACGGGCATATAGCCCAATCCCCACTCGTAAATTCGCTCCTTGTCTTTTTGTGCGATCCCGGTGCCATCATCCTCCCGGATAATGATACGGTGATGATTTCTCTAACAAAGATCTTTTTCACTCTTCCTGCGCCCGGTGATATCACGGGCAGATGCAAGGATCATCTTCTCACCATTCTGTTCAAAGACGGTATTGACGATCTCCACAGGAAATACAACCCCGTCCTTTGTGATGTGTGTCCCCTCCCGGATCGCATGACCTTCTGTCAAGAGGTGGTTTATGATGTCATGTTCAATCACTGCCTGATCATCATCGGCGTCAATGTCCTCCGGTTGCATCTGTAACAACTCTTCCCGGGTATATCCATACCGTTGATACATCGTCTCATTGACCTCGATAATTTGCGAGGGATGTTTTTCGGTCCTGAAACGATAAACCATCATCGCATCGGTACTATGGTTAAAAAACAGGCGGAACCGTTCTTCACTCTCCTGTAACGTGGATTCGGTATGTTTGCGTTTCGTGATGTCATGGACAAGAGAGATGACCAGTCGTTTCTCACCCATCATACTGACATGAGAATGAATCTCTACCGGAATGCATTTCTGATCCTTTGTTACCAGAATAAGTTCAACTGATGTATCTTCTTTCCGAATCAGGTTTTGCTTCATTTTTGTTACATCAGGATCAGACCCGGGTGCAATAAGATCTCCCGGTGACAACCAGAGCAGCTCGTCCCGGGTATATCCCAGCATCTGGCAGGCCCGGGGATTCACCTCAATAAAATTGCCTGTTCCGGTCTCTGGTCCGGTTAATTCATGGACAAATACCGCGTCCGTGATACTACTGAATAATTCCCTGTACCTCTTTTCACTCTCACGTAACGCTTCTTCAGCCAGTTTATGTTCAGTAACATCACGCCCGACTGACTGGAACTCTATAATACTGCCATTCTCTCCAAAAATTGCCCTGCCATTCCATCGCTGCCATCGGATGGTTTCGTCAGGCATGACTATCCGGTGTTCAATGAGAGCCACCGGATTATCCCGGGATAATGAAGAGAGATGTTGTTTCATAAGACTGAGATCTTCCGGGGGTAAGGTAACACAATGGGGACGTAACAGACACTGATTCTTATCCAGATTAAATACCGGCAGTAAGCATCATTGACAAAGGTGAGTCTGCCATCAGGAGTAAACCGGCAGATCAGTTCGGTCTGATCTTCTACTACCGCCCGGAACCGTTCTTCACTCTCACGAATCGTTTCTTCGGCTTTTTTCCAATCCGTGATATCAAAGAGTGACGCGATACTGTCCTGGGTCTCTTGGATTATATCCACATACGTGATACAATTGTGCACAGTTCCTTTCCGATCAACAACCCGACACTCATAGATCCGGGGGGCTCCGCTTGGATCGGTCCGCCGTATGGCATGGTATTGTTTTAGTCGCGATATATCATCCTTGTGAATGAACTCTGTCCAGGAAAGAGAGTTCTCTACCTCTTCCCGGGTAAACCCACAGAGTTTCTCCCATGTTGCATTGACCTTCCTGACTATCGTATCCGGGCCGATAATGCAGGTTGCTGCAAGTGTATAGTCAAAAAGAGCCCGGTAGAGATTCTCAGATCGATGGAGTGCCTCCTGTGCTTCTTTCCGGTCGGTGATGTCCTTTCCCACTGACTGGTACTCAACCAGCCTGCCTTCCTGGTCAAAGATGGCATAATCTCTCCACCAGTGCCAGCGTATCGTACCGTCAGGTATGAGAACACGGTGCTCGATCTCTGCGGACGGGTGCTCTGGTTTGAGTGCCTGATAGTGAAGACGGACCATCTCCCGGTCTTCCTTTGGAATGGAAGGCGTGAAACGATGCCCGA
>CAZSDZ010000082.1:0-7889 GCA_964605795.1 uncultured Methanoregulaceae archaeon | reverse complement strand
CCGGGCTGACAAAATCAGCACAGATGCCGTTCTCTTCCTGGCTTATTGGTGCAATGGTAGCACCTACCCCGGTATCTGCCCTGCTCCATTCGAGCACCATGGTCAAGGCAGGAGTGTATGTTATCGTGCGGTTTGCCCCGGTACTTGAGGGACAGTTTATCGGGATACTTATTGCCCTCGTGGGCGGAATAACCTTCTTTATAGCGTCCTGCATCGCGATAACACAGAACAATGCGAAAAAACTCCTGGCATATTCAACCATTGCCAACCTGGGACTCGTGGTGGCCTGTGCCGGTGTCGGATCCCCTGAGGCGGTCTGGGCAGCGATACTTCTCATCATATTCCATGCGGTAGCAAAATCACTCCTCTTCCTCTGTACCGGGACCGTGGAGCACCAGATCGGTTCCCGTGACATAGAGGAGATGAACGGCCTTTTCGTTACGATGCCAAAAGTGGCGACCATGATGCTTATCGGGATGGCCGGCATGTTCCTTGCACCCTTCGGGATGCTGATCTCAAAATGGGCAACACTGCGGGCGTTTGTCGATGCTTCTCCTCCGCTCGGGATACTCCTTGTTTTATTCCTGGCACTGGGGAGTGGGGTTACCGTCTTTTTCTGGACAAAATGGATGGGAAAACTCATTGGATATCATGAAGAGAAAAAGAGCGATGAAGAGTCGGTGAACCGTTCAGAATGGGCAGTTCTGTACATCATCACCGGCCTGGTCGCTCTGGTAGCCTTCACCTTTCCCCTCATTTCAGGCACGATTCTTGAGCCATATCTCATCGCAGTGCATGATGCAACCACGGAATCGTTAGATGAGCTCCTCTTTTATGATGATCTCATCATCATCCTGCTCATGCTCTCCCTTATCGTGGTTATGCCACTGTCCCTGTACTTCTTCAGGCATGCCTGGAAGAAGAGTTACCGAAAAGTCCCCCGGTACGTCTGTGGTCGTGAGGCACTCTCACCTCACTCGTTTACCGGCAGTATTGGAGTACAGAAAGAGATGGGTCTCTCAAATTACTATCTTGAGGATATCTTTGGTGAGATACGGATGCTCCGCATCGGTGATCTCTGTACCATAGCCCTTATCGTTCTTATCTTTGCAGCAGTTATCGGGATGGTGGTCTAGATGGATCTCATGCATATTCTCTACGGGGTCTCGTTTATCCTCTTTGGTCCCCTAATTGGAGGGATTATCGTCGGGTTTGACAGGAAACTAACCGCACGAATGCAGGGCAGGGTGGGACCACCGGTTCTGCAGCCATTCTATGATATCGGGAAACTCTTCCAGAAAGAGAGGATAGCGGTTATTTATTCAGAGAACTTCTGGGTTATTGCATATCTCATCTTTATCGTTGCAACCGGTATGATCTTCTTTGCCGGAGGAGACCTCCTGCTTGTCATCTTTGCCCTGACACTTGCCCATGTCTTTCTTATTATCGGTGCATTCTCTTCATCATCACCCTATGCTCATGTGGGAGCACAGCGGGAACTCATCCAGCTGATGGCAATTGAACCGATGGTGATCCTTACCGCGGTAGGGATGTACCAGGTAACCGGGAGTTTCTTTGTTATTGATATCCTTGCTCATAACGGACTGCTCATCTTTGTCCTTCCCGGTGTTTTTGTCGGATTTTTGTATGTTCTGACCTTTAAACTGCGGAAATCCCCTTTTGATCTTGCGACCTCGCATCATGCCCACCAGGAACTGGTTAAGGGATTGACGACTGAGTTTGCAGGCCCAACCCTCGGGATTTATGAGCTTGCCCACCTGTATGAGACCGTTATGCTCCTTGGATTCGTGTTCCTCTTCTTTGGTGCAATTCCACTCGCGGGCATCATCGCGGTCATCCTGGTATATGCAATCGAGATATTTGTTGATAATGCAACAACACGAATTACCTGGCAGCCGGCACTTATCAGTGCATGGGTTGTGACCATTGTGCTTGGAGGACTGAATCTTGTCGGACTCTACCTGCTGTGAGGAGAAATCATGAGTTATCTGAAAAAATCCCCCTGGATCCTTCATTACGATGCCTCCAGTTGCAACGGCTGTGATATCGAGGTACTCGCCTGCCTTACCCCGCTCTATGATGTGGAGCGGTTCGGAATAATAAATACCGGCAATCCGAAGCATGCTGACATATTCGTGATTACCGGCGGCATTAATGAGCAGAGTTCGGTAGTAGTAAAGAACATCTATGACCAGATCCCTTCACCCAAGGTCGTTGTTGCAGTCGGTATCTGTGCTGCTACCGGGGGAGTGTTTCGGGAGTGTTATAACATTAAAGGAGGTGTCAATACCACAATCCCGGTCGATGTCTATGTCCCGGGATGTGCAGCCCGGCCCGAGTCTATCATCGACGGGATTGTTGCTGCCCTCTCGATTCTCGAGGAGAAAAGAAGTGCAATGAAGAAGGGAGAAACGCCACTATGACAATTGAGAAACAGACGACAGTCGTGATACCGGTAGATCTCCTGCTCGACGAGGTCAAGAAGATGCATGATGCAAAATTTCGTCTTGTACAGGTAGGTTGCGGCCAGTTTACAGATCAGTTTGAGATCAATTACTCGTTTGAACGTGAATGTGTCTTCTCGAACCTGCGGATCATCATAGAAAAAGAGACACGGGTCCCGAGTATCACTGATCTCTACCATGCGGCTTTTGTCTATGAAAACGAGATCCATGACCTTTTTGGTATCGGGTTCTTTGGTATTTCCCTTGATTACCAGGGCACTTTTATCAGGACGAAAGAGAAGCATCCGTTTTACAACCCAACTGAGAACGATAGTTCGATGAGACCACAAGAAGGAGGTTTTTGATATGGGACGTGAGATTGTAATCCCCTTCGGTCCCCAGCACCCGGTCCTGCCTGAACCGATTCACTTAGATCTCGTGCTTGAGGACGAGGTGGTAAAGCAAGCAATCCCATCCATCGGGTACATCCACCGGGGTCTTGAAAAACTGGTAGAAAAACGGGATTTTAAGAATTACGTCTACATTGCCGAGAGGATCTGTGGGATCTGTAGTTTTATCCACAGTGTGAGTTACTGCCAGGGTATCGAGAATATCATGGAGATAACGATCCCGGATCGGGCAGCATACCTCCGGGTCATCTGGTCAGAGTACTCACGTCTGCACAGCCATCTCCTCTGGCTCGGGCTTTTTGCAGATGCCATGGGTTTTGAGAACCTCTTTATGACGGCATGGCGGCTTCGGGAACATATGCTCAACGACATGGAAGAGACAACAGGCGGGCGGGTCATACAAGGGAGCTGCAAGGTCGGGGGAGTCAGGTGTGACATCTCCAATGATAAACTTGCATCCATGTCTGCAGGCCTTACTGCCATTGAACCGGAACTTCGCGAGATGGCAGGAGTGTTTCTCGAGGATGAGACGATTGATATGCGTACCCGCGGTGTTGGTGTTCTTTGTAAGGATAGTGCGTGGGACTTAGGAGCTGTCGGTCCGGTGGCACGGGGGAGCGGAATTGCCCTTGATGCAAGGATGACAGGATACGGGGCGTACGAACACCTGGACTTCTCGCCTGTCGTCATATCGGGAGGGGACTGCTATGCACGCTGCCGTGTACGAGTGGAAGAACTCTTCACGTCTCTTGATCTCATCAGGCAGGCAGTAGCGATGATGCCAGATGGTGATATCGAGGTTCCGGTCAGGGGAAACCCGTCAGGTGAGTTCTTCTCACGGACCGAGCAGCCGCGGGGTGAGGTTGTGCATTATATCAGGGGAAACGGAACAAAGAACCTGCTCCGTCACCGGGTGAGAACACCAACCACTGCAAATATCCCTGCCCTTGTGCAGATGCTTGCCGGGTGCGAACTCGCGAATGTTCCGGTGATCGTGCTCTCTATTGATCCCTGTATCGGGTGTGCAGAGAGGTAATACTATGAGAGCGTTTACTATCACAAGAACCATCGTCAGGATGCTGGCCCGCGGACCTGCAACGGTCCGGTACCCGAAAGAACCGGCACAGATAAAAGAGAGAAGCAGGGGGCATATCACGATGGATATCACCACCTGCATCTTCTGCAAACTCTGTGAGAAGAACTGTATCTCACAGGCCATTACGATTGACAAGGAGAAGCGAACATGGACCATCGATCGGATGAGGTGTATCATTTGTGGGGAGTGTGTCACTGCGTGTCCGAAAGACTGCCTTCGTATCGATCCGGTGTATCATCCCCCGGTGACAGCGTTTCTGGCGGAAACATACGAAGGCCCGCCGGTCCCGGATCCGGTTCCTGAAACAGAAACAGCCTGATCCCAACGATTTTTCTTTTCATAACCATCTGGTTCTTTCATACCCCTGACCGATAGGATCCCTGATGTACCTGGTCATTCCATCTGACCGTTTCTGATCGGTCCCCTTTTAAGTACTGATAGTGAGATTATGCAAACGCACGGCATATGTGCCGGAACCCTTGAGAACATATGAAAATTTTACATTCGTACGCAATCATTGCGATATTTTTGGTATCACTGCTCTGTACAGGAATTGTATCTGCGAAAGACCAGACCGCATCAGAGAGAGCAATGACGATTCCATCACCCTTATTGACACCGACCAACACACCTCACCTCGTAAGCCTGTACGCACCCTGTGCCAGTGAAAAAGAGGCGAAGATCCCGGTATCAACCCTCATCAGGGGAACAAACGGCCTGCCCCTGCAGGGAGTCGCAGTCACGATAACCGGATCCGGGCAGGAACCGGTCTTTGCATCAGGTGTAACCGATGAGAATGGTGAGTTCTCTGCAGATTTAACACTCTCCAGAGAACTCAGGGAATTAACCCTGTATGCCCATACTGAATCATCGGTGACAAGTGATCCGGTCAGTATCTTTCTTCTTTAACGAAAAACCAGAGTTTTTTTTCTTTTCTTTTTTTTTAATCGTTCTCATCTGCGAATACGCGGTATGATACGATGAATTCGTGTGAACCGGCGGAAATATGAATATTCCCATTATGACAGACCCTTCTTGTATGTCTGAGTTTGAATGCAATTGTCAGGTTTCGGGAAGAAAGGAGGTCTATTGCCATCTGATTGACGGGAGATAAAAAACTGTAAGATATTATTACTCTATTTTCAAATATCGCTGCCATTTAATCAGGGAACAACTGCATTATTTTGAAAATTGAAAAGAAGGAAAAATGCCATGATAATGAGTATTATTTAAAAAAACCTTAAATCCTCAAATCTGAAATCTGAAAAACCAGATGAGGGCACATAACAAAAGTATATGTCAATATTCAATCAATATTGGTACGATGGATGAGCCGGAGATCACGGAACTTCAAAGAAAATGTGACCAGTTTCAGACCCAGTATAACTCAATAAAGAAAGAATTCAAGGATTTGATCGAGACAACACGGAAAAATGACGAACTGAAGAAGAGAGATCTCCAGTCAGAATATACAAAGAAAATACTGGTGTTCGCAGACTCATTGTGCCGGATGATGGATGCAACCCGGAATCATCCGTGCAAGGAGATCCGGTAAAACGTGAATCCTTTATTTTTATCTCCAATTTTGTAAAGAAAAATGAAAATCCTGCTCTGAAAGATGAATTGACAGAGCTGAAACAGTTCTGGAAGAGTGTTGATCAGGAACTCATCCGGAAAGTACTCCTTATGTCTCTCAGTACTTCAGAGCAATTTGCTGATATTATCATTCGGATTGGCTCCTTACTTTCAGTAAACCATGACTGGATCAGGTATCTTCCTCCGGCAGAAAAAACCTTTCTCAGTATTTTTGGTCTTGATGAAGAGATTAAATCCCTCTCAAAAGGAGAGATTGAATCACTTCTCAGGACCAGGTACCGTTCTCTTGAGAGGACGAAAGAGGTCAACCTCGCATATTCAGTTCTGAAAAAAGAGAAAGATCGACAAGACTATCTCTGGTTACTACAAAATCATGAATTGCAGGCAATAAGCAGGGTATTTCAGGATCAGACCAGAAGAAACATAGAGGAAGAAGAAGGGGAATCGATTGAGCAATTACTCAAAGCATTGCGCAGTTTAAAGAGAGATGCCGGTATCTCTTTGTAAGGCAAATCCCTCGAGATACCACACCGTTATTGATAACGAGATATTTTTCTTCCTCTAAAAAAAATCATATCTTCGAGTTCAAATCATTATCAATGGTACACTGGGAAAAACCGGGAAAACCATACTGACAGGCAATAACCGGCATAAAATCAAGTCCCTGAAATTACCGGTGCTCCCCAGTTTCTTACAACTAAAAAGATATATCATAAAACCTATTATTACTCGTGATAGATAATGCTCCGGACTTATAAAGCAACGATACGAAATAACCAGGTCCAATGGGAAAATACATCTAATGAACTGATAAAATCGGACCATCCGGTTCCGGTTTTAATTACCTTGTTGGATGAGTCCTTTTCAGAAGATAAAAATGAAAGATGCAGAAATATTGGAATGGCCCTGAATAGTTTAGTTCAGATCCATGCATTTGCTCATGTAAAAGATCCCGTATCCTGGCAACGTGAGTCAAGACAGGAGAGAAGGATACCAGGAAGAGAAGATGCTGATTGATAGCAATATCATAATTTATGCAATGCATCCTGAAATGGAGAGTATACGTGCATTTATTACAGAAAAATTACCCTCGGTTTCTGCGATAAGTTATGTGGAAGTTATGGGATATCACAAATTATCAGAACAAGAGAGATATTACCTGGAAATTTTTTTCAAGACAATTCATATCTTACCAATCTCGCAAAAAATATTAGATTATGCCGTGTCACTCCGTCAAACGCGAAGGATGACTCTGGGGGATGCACTCATTGCTGGAACGGCATTATCTTATAAATACACACTAGTGACCAGGAATATACAGGATTTTAATTGGATTGAAGAATTGAAATTATGCAATCCGTTTGAAAAACTCAGATACGAATAAACGCCCACTCTTTTCATTGTGATTCCCTTTATAATCAACGGATTTAGTTTCCTGTCATAAGCAGCCGGGACCTGATGTGAACCGGTTTATCTGGAGTGGCATACATCTTTTCAGGTAATTTGATGACAAAAGAATTCATTTTTTAAAACCGGATGTATCCGGGTACATTAACCAGAATTTCTTATTGTTGATAAAAAATTAATCCACATGAAAAACGATCCCTTTTTCATCTCCGCGATGATTGATCCTGGTAGTGGCACCACCATGAACACTGACCTTTGGGTTAAACTACCTATTATCCGGAATTCCGCCAGAAAGAGACTGCAAACGGAATTATTCTTCTTTTTACCATCGTATCTGAAGGCACTGGATAATACTGTCCAGCCGTGAATGAAAAACGGTTCACTCTGACGGGATGAACATCCCTGCTTATGAAAAACCGAATGGAAAAGACCCACGTGCAGGGCACACCATTTCATTGCTGTATTGGATTGGTGTTTTTGTATGTAGACAGGAACCAGCCCGATAATCTTTTGTTAAAGAACAAAATATCACTCCCTTTTTTGCATGAAAGGGTATGAATCGTGTCCCTTAAAAAATATCACGCCCCACCGATGCCTCCTGCCGGATTCCACCATACCTTATCTTCGATACAAATAAATTCTCTAAAACCACTATTACACATACTGGTGATTAGAATGTTCCTAGATGACATTAAGATTGGAAAGAAACTGATTGGAGGATACCTTATTGTTGTCCTCATCCTTGTTATCGTTGCAGCGATGGGAATCATAAATATGGGAGCCCTCGATGCTGCAGATACTGCCATGTTCGAAGACAGGACCGTCCCGATTGGAGAACTCGGAATCGTAAAGTCAGATTTCCAGGAGATAAGAGCCGAGATCTACCGGTTTATCTATGTTCCGGCGGCACGGACA
>CAZSDZ010000081.1:0-8250 GCA_964605795.1 uncultured Methanoregulaceae archaeon | reverse complement strand
GCAGGTGGAGTACCCAGAAAAGGAAAAGGTGATCACATTAATATTAAAATGCCCAATGGACAACTAATAACAATACCAACATCTGGTGAAATAAAAATTGGATTACTAAAGGCATCAATACGCAAAGCCGGACTAACAGAAGAAGAATTTGAACATTATCTTGAGGATTGAAATGACTGAATATACCATTATTATTCATCCTGCTGAAGAAGGAGGATATTAGGCTCTAGTCCCAACATTACCGGGTTGTTTCTCACAAGGGGAATCAATAGATGAAGCAATGAGAAATATCAAAGAGGCAATCGAGCTCCACATCGAGGGTCTCATGGAAGAACACGAACAAGTTCCCGTTGAAAATGATCTCATAATCGGTAGAATACAAGTAACTCAAATTGAAGCGTAATCTGCACCTTGTTTTTTATCAATCTAACTAATCATTCGTCCCGGCTGCCACCGGACCCCTCAGTCTCGTGGTCGCCCTCTGTTCGTTCGTCCTCTCCTTCTCCAACCTCCGCTCATCAGCAGTCCAGGCCGGATTTGATCCTATCCTGGCCTGGTGTTGGCCGATATGTATCGACGCCCTCCTTATCTCCGGGTCGCTGATGGTCTCCGGGGAAGTGTCCTGGGATCATCTACCCTCCTTGGGTGGGAGGTGCACAGGTGAGTTGGTCAGGAAGAGGGCAGTCTGCTATCTATGAGTATATAGGTGATTGCTAATGATTGGGTATATCAGCAATGAAACAGCAAAGGATGTTGATCTCATGCAGGTGGAGATAGAAGATTCACTAAACGAGATACAGTCGGTGCATCCAATAATGAAAGATTCCCTGACCGGGATTGAGCCTGACCACGAGGTGACGGTAGCCGTTCACTTCTCCTGGCAGGCACAGACCAGGGAAGATAACCGGGTTGTAACCATCCCGCTCCCGGTTTTATCCGGATTTGGCAGGTGGACCGACCCGCTCTTCCAGCTCTCTCTATCCCGTGTACCGGTTCTCGCTTGATCTCATTGTAGCCGGAGAGGGAAAAATCGACTGCGATATGCACCCGGTCGTCATACACAGACGCGACGGTACCCTGCATCTCTCATTAGCCGGAGAAGCGATCATCCCTGACCGTGATATCGTGCTGCGGTTCTCCTGCAGGGACAAGAGCAGGGACGATTCCGGAATTGTCTATGGATCTCTAAAATGCCACGCACTTCGGCAAGGTGGTGCGTTTATTGCGACCGGTCCCTTGAGGCGGACACCGGTCATCGGTGACGGTGGCAGTCCCCTCTGCATCACCAGCTTTGCAGGCATTCTGCAGAGAAACAGAGGCGGTTTTCTGATCTTTGTATGAGGCAGCTTGGCTGGTTCATGGTAGAATTGCATATGGAATAAGGCATGACAGGATGGAGAATTTCGCAGTGATGTAGGTTTATTGTTGGGGAGGATTTTTTCTCCTCATGTTTTTTTTATTCTGGCAGAAAGACGAGGATATGCATCATGGGAAAAAAGTGCCAGCTGAGATTGCAGCCATACTTTTTTTTTCCTTTTCTCTTCGTTCTTTACCGCCAGCACAGTCTTCTCGTTTGTTTTCCTCTTTACTAACAAATATCGCTTCCTAACACTGGAAAGGTCAGGATGTGTTCAAGATTCGGGTTAGTTATTCAATTGAGTTTCACTACAAAGCATCGGGTTCAGGCTGATATATCCCCTCAAATTTACATCCAACCGGAAAAGAATCGGGTATCTCCGGGTCTGCCCGATGGAGGAGGCTTGTGCAGCGTGCTGATGCCCTCCGACTGGTCCGGATAAAATATCATGTCTTAGGGCACCGTAAGAATTCCCTGGTGTAATATCACCGGAACCGGGAAAAGCAAACGATGTACGATAATAAACTGTCAGGGATTCTGTGTATCACACAAACTTATATGCATGTAAGAGACGTAGATTTACATAATCTATAGATGGCTCGTGATGTATCAGGGAAAAAAATTATAATTACGGTCCATGCTTATCAAAAGATGATGGAACGCTCAATCTCAAAGGAAGATGCTGTTACTTGTATCAGAGAAGGAACCATTATCAGAACATATGATGATTCAAAGCCCCATCCTGCATATTTAGTATCACATGTGTGTAAAAACAGGGCCATACACGTCACATATGCTGTTAATGAAGCAGAAGATACAATTGTCATTATAACTGCATATGAACCTGATCCGGAACTGTGGGATGAAACGTATACCTATAAGGTGAAGAGATGAAGTGCATTCAATGTGATGAAGGTATTACAATTGATGGTTTAACTACTGTCGCATTTGAAAAAAATGGAGTTGCATTTCTTTTCAGACACGTACCGGCAATGATTTGTCCGGTATGTGGTGAAGAATATTTGTCTGAAGAGATACAGGACAGACTTGCTGACATTACAGAGCGATGTCTCGAACCGGGCCTTACGATCAATGTCTATGATTTTGCTGCCGGCTCTATTACTGCATGATATGTAAATACAGATCCGGTAATATGGTTGATTGAGATGGATGATGACTCAGGTTCTCACAATAAGTGAAATTCGCAAAAAGGGATATGATGCTCTGGTTGATGCCCTTGGCCCCGTAGATGCTAAAAGATTTATCCAAAGCTATGATAAAGGTCATGGGGATTATACCCGGGAAAGAAAGAAGTGGTTAAGCAATGATTTTGACTCTGTAGTTTCTGAAATTATTGAGAATAGGAAATGATCTTTTCTTTTTGTTTTTCAGTTAATTGAATTGCTTTGCAATAAATTTCTACCGGTTCTTTCTGGGATTCATTAAAAACCCAAGTTTGCTAATTCACTCAAATTCCTCATATTGTGGTGGAATAGAAATCTGTCCAAATGGATTAATTCGAATTAGAGAACTAAGGTACTTAAACTAATAACACTTCATTTGGACTCTTCTCACTTAACTCACTCATCACATTTCCACAGACCCTCTCACTTCTCCTATCACCTCTTCAATCCTGGCCAGTTCCCTCTCCGGATCATCCCACCAGTCAAGGATCCAAATCCGGTGCATCTTCCATCCAAGGTTCTTGAGAATAATCCCCTTTTGGTACTCCCGGTCCCGTACTGTTTCTGCCTGGCAATACCCGGTCCCTTCACATTCGATACCAAGGATGTACCGATCCGGGTTGGCAGGATCGCAGATAGCGAGATCAACAGTATAACCTCCGTATCCAACCCGGGTATGAACAGGATAACCTCTCTTTACCAGCGTATCGTACACTTCCTGAACCATTGCTGAATTGTTCATCTCCTCAGGGTTTTTCTCCTCAAGAGCCAGCGAGGATGGGCCATGCTCGGCATAGAAGAGGAATGACTTCAGCAGCCTGACCCCGTCTGCATCAGTTCTTGTGAGATCAATATCAGATGCATGCAGTGATGAGAAGACAACAATCTCTTTTCGTGCTCTTGTTATCGCCACGTTTAACCGGCGTTCCCCGCCTGTCCGGTTTAAGGGTCCGAAATTGAGTGAGATCCGGCCCTGACTGTCAGGGCCGTACCCGACCGAGAATAAAATGACATCCCGCTCGTCACCCTGGACATTCTCAAGATTCTTCACAAAGATCGTATCAGGCCTGTTCTCATTGCAGCAGGATTCAATCTCGGGATGGTTACGTATGGCCTCATCAAGCAACGAGATGATCAGATCCTGCTGACTGGCACTGAAGGTTACAACCCCCATCGAGTCCTCTGCGGTTTCCGGATCCAATAGCCGTTTTACCATCTCCTCTACTACCGCTTCTGCTTCTCTCCTGTTTGTCCGGGTTTTCCCCCGGTCAAATATCCCCTGAATGTGACGGAATGATAGTGCCGGTGCTTTCTTTGGAGATGGGAATGTCAGAAGTGAGTTGTTGTAGAAATGATGGTTGCTAAATGCTATCAGACTCTGATTATGACTCCGGTAATGCCAGCGAAGATGAAGTGACGGAATCCGGGCAGCGATACAGTCATCAAGAACACTCTCGAGATCCTGGATCTCATCATCAATGTAAGGATAACTCTTCTCAAAGATACGGGTGGGCGGTAACTGCATGGGATCCCCGACAATGACTGCCTCCTTTCCCCTGGAGAGTGCACCTGCTGCATCCCAGACCGGCACCTGGGAAGCCTCATCAAAGACAACGAGATCAAACATCTCAACCTCTGGTCCCAGATATCGTGAAACAGATACCGGGCTCATGAGGAGACAGGGTTTTAACTGAGGCAGTATCGTTGCAATCTTTGCAAACAAAAGACGCAATGGGAGATGGTTCCGCTGAAGTTTTACCTGCCGCTGCAGGATTCGCATCTCCTGCTCTTCCTGTCCGGACCGGATCATCTGCATGTTCTCAGTGACCCTGGCCTTTATCTCCTGCTGTGTCTCTAGTAAAAATCTCTCTTCTATCTGGTGGTAGTGTCCCAGAAGATCTTCAAAGACCGGCCGGTAAAATTGGTTCAGATCTGGATCAGAGTCTCGCAACGAATCAGCCCACCACTGGTAATATCCTCTCCTAAAGAGTGCTTTCCAGTCAGGATCTGCACAATTTTCATCTTCCACGTACTCAATCAGCGGGAGGAGACCATGACTGATACCTTCTTTTCGTGCCGCCTGCCATACACACCATGGCTGGAGCTGGTCAAGGCAGGCAGACCATTCCTCAACCCGGGAAGCGACCGAGTCAAGGTATGTCCCACAATTCTTCTCGCCAAAGGCCCGGATCGGATCACAACCAAGCAGTCTGGTCAGGGTACTGACACTTTCATGGAACATGGTTACCCGTTCAGAGAACTGAACATGTAGTGTTTGTATCCTGTCTTTCTCCTGGGAGATAAGGGAGTGCCACCGCTCCAGGAGCAATCCGGAGCGGTTTTGTTCATTGTCTGCAAGGGATGCAGCATGCTTCCGTAAGTCCCTGCAGAGCGTGATGGTCTGCCTGAGTTGATCCCAGTCAGCTTCCCCTTCGTTCCACGCCTCTCCGAAATACCGTGTTCCTGCCCGATTGTTATCCTGAATGAACAGTTCCAGCTGTACTACTGAGACTGCATCAGCAAGATCCTGTGCGATCCCTGCATCTGTGACAGAGTATCCGGGATTTGCGACATGTTTGAGTTGCCTGCGGATTTTTCTCTCTTCCCGGAACCGTTGGATCATTCCTTTTTTTGCAGATCCTGTAGCCAGGTCAGATAAATGCCTGAGATCAAGGGTCAGGATATTTGGGGTATACCGCTGGTAGAGGTTTTTTCTTGCAGCATCCCGAATATTTCCTGTTCTGATAACAATTTCTGCCTGCTTTTGTATCGTTTCAAATTGGGGATGTTTGAGCAGTGCAGCCGGGATGGTAGTGCTGCATACTGATATGAGTGAGAGTATCTGCAGGATTTCATCAGGATTTCCGGCACCTTCTCCATATTCTTCTCCACGGATCAGGGGAATAAGCGTCTGCAGACAGGTCCTGATCTCACTGACCGCAGTTCTTACTTCTAATAGGGCATCATGAACTGAATTTTTCCATCCGATACTGTATGTATCACGGGTGATTGGGTGCCAGGGATGGGTGGCCGGCGGGTTACATCCCTTGTATGCAAGGCTGAGCTGGTGCACTACCCTCTGCAATTCCTGCAGTTTCTCCTCGTTCATATCATCGAACGAGGGCCAGGAGAGGGGCACAAGCGGAACATGCCGGTGCCTGATCAGCTGCTGGATGGCATAATAGAGACTCTCTCTGGTTTTGCGTTCACTGAATAATGCATCTGCATAGGAATGCAACCGATGACGAACAGTTGAGAGTTCTTCTGCGGTCTTGTGCCGGTCGCAGGGAGAAGGAACCTGTGCAATGTTCAGTACCTCTTCAAACTGGGCAAGCACTCTCTTCTTTGATGATGATTCAGAATGCATATCCAGGCAGAAGGGACCAAGCCCGCATTCTTTTAGTCGCTCGAGAACCACATCGAGTGCTACCTGTTTTTCAGATACAAACAGTACGGTTCTGCCTTTAGCCATGCAGTGGGCAATGATATTTGCAATCGTCTGTGATTTTCCTGTCCCGGGAGGTCCATGAAGCACAAATGTTCTCCCCTCGCCTGCTGCCAGCACCGCTGCCAGTTGCGATGAATCGGTGCTTAACGGACAGAATATCTCTTCCGGGTGATACCTGGTCTCAAGCTCTTCTACCCTGGGAAAGGTCTCTGCACCGGTACCGCACCGGGTATTGGGATCTGCAAGAGAGGCAATCAGGCTGGAATGTAGCAGCTGATCAGATCTGGACTCCAGATCCTGCCAGATATGATACTTCGAGAACGAGAAATGAGAGAGGCAGGCATAATCCAGAACCTCCCAGCGTGGAATGTTCTTTATCGCCTGACCAATCAGCTTCAGAATAGTTTTCGTATCTATTCCCCGGGTCTTTGCCGGGACCGGATCCAGTCCGGGAATAGTGAGGAGAAATTCGGTTCGCAACAGATGAAGGAGAGTCGTGTTCAGAGATCCCTGTCCGTCTTTGCCGGTAAGGGAGAACTCTTCGACCGCTGACGGCCGGGACAGTTCCGCAGGAATGAGAATGATCGGAGCAAGGAGTGGTGTATCTGATGATTCTGACTCGTACCAGCGGAGCATTCCAACTGCGAGGAAGAGTGTATCAGACCCGGTCTCCTTTCTGCTGGTCTGTGCGGTTTTATACAACCGTTGCAGCCGGGCCCGGATCTCATCTTCAGGAGTCGGGGAGTAGAGGCGGTGTGAGAAGAGTTCCTGGTACAGCAGTCCGGTCAGGTTCGGATCCTGTAACAGATCCAGATTCTGCATGTTCTGTTCCAGGATTTTAATGGAATAGATCTGAAATCCGGTGCCTGAAGAGAAGGATTCGGACAGGTCATGCAGGGGCGGCGGACAGAACCTGATAGTCTCTTTTGACTCAGTGTAGTGGAGAAGTCTGTTTTTTTGCGAGAGATCCAGGAGGCTGCGTTTCCAGGACTCTATCCGTTCATACACAATGTGCGGTTGCGGTTGTGTTATTCCTGCGGGAATTGTATCGGTGAAGTCAGGGCTGAGTTCAACCGGATCCCGGGATTCCTTCTCCCGGATCTCAGGAGGTTTTTGTATCGTCCCCTGTGAAAGACCCGGGATGGTAAGAGGTCTGATTCCCAGTACCCGCCTGGTAAAGGTTATGTCAAGAACGCAGCAGGAGAGGCTCTCTCCTGATATCTGTTTTTTTCCGGATAGTACTGCTTCCTGAAATGATCCCGAATGGTCAGAAGTTATCGCAACGGCATCAAAAATGCAGATCTCACCCAGGGATACCCGTTTTCTGAGGGGAATAATGGTGTCTGATGCACCGCCGGGAAATGTCTCGTCTGTGAGCCATACGCCGGTAATTGCATGGTCTGGCAAAAGCACGATCAGGGGGTGAAGTCCTGCCTGTTCCAGGCATGATGATACCAGTACCGAGATGTCAAGACAGTTACCGAGACGGTCTTTGAGTACCCGGGGTGCAAGCCTTATCTTCTGCCCTCCCTTCTCAAAACTTGCCGGTGTATGGGCATACCTGATATCCTCTTTCTGCAGTGCGTAGAATATCGCCTGGGTCATAAGGTATGCACGTTTCCTGCTCTGCGACTGGTACCCTGAGAGTGCGGAGTCACCGGTCCAGGATGCAAGGAGGGATGATGCACTCCTGAGAACCAGGGCTATCGCCGGATCGTTCGGGGTGACAAAGGCAGCCAGGATCCCGGGGACCGGCACGATCCCGATCCACTCGTTGTATGCGTAGATACTGATCCTACTGGTTGCAGACCCGATCTGCCGGTCCCCGGCATAGAGAGTGACGGTTACTGATCCGGTCAGCCTCTCGGTGACGTTCTGCAAAAAAACAGAAGATAAAACGAGATCAACCGGATCAAGGGAATAGATCTCACCCGGAGAGATTCGTGAGATCCAGGTCTCCCAGGGGCTCGCAAAGGCAGGTTGTGTCTGGACACAGACTTTTATGTCAGAGAAGGAATCTTTTACGAGGTTTGTTATGGTAATCTTTCGTACAACCGGCAGCCCGTTCTGCTGGGTTGCATAGTGCACTGCCTCTTCTGCAATGATGGCAACCGAGACGATCGGAGTCTCCCTGACTGAACCGGTTGATTCCTCTGGTTCGCCTATCATGTCATGGCTCAAAAAAAATCGGGTTTAAAAAAAGAATCTGACAAGACACGAACCGGTCAGTACCGGTAGCCGGGAGGTGTGTTCATCTCCTC
>CAZSDZ010000080.1:4701-8265 GCA_964605795.1 uncultured Methanoregulaceae archaeon | reverse complement strand
CGGGTTCAATTCCCGGTCGGTGCATCTATTCTTATCGTTGTAAAATTATTTGTCGTTATCTTCCCTCTTTTTACGATAATTCTTCTGGATGCAACCAGATAGAACCTGAATTTTCAGGATCAAGTCTCTGATGCCAGTCCGGAAAAATCCGGCTTTTAGTGAGACTGTGCTGAAAAGACAGAGTAGAACAGTTTTATTCCGGTGAGGCAAAAAACCTGAAAGGAAACCTTTCAAATCATTATACCGGTATTTATTAGCCATAAGAATCAGACAGAGGGTGTGGTTATATGAAACCCGGAATGTATGTCCAGGATCTTCTTTTACAAGGTGCTGTTACGGGAAAATTAATTTTATATCTCCGTCATTCGAATAGGGACTCATTTGCCGGGGTTCCGGAGCATATGCGACAGGATGTTCCGATAACTCCACAGGGTGCCAGGATGGCCCAAAAATTTGGAACGTTTTTGCAAGAGATATTCCCGGAGAGAAGGCTCATACTTGGGCACACGGCTGCACGGAGGAGCAGGATGACAGCCGAATGTATCGCCCGGGGTTTTTATCCGTCATGGTACCGGATAATCGATTACCAGGAGGAGATAAAAGATCCGATCCGTGACATGGACTCATACTGTTATTTAAGGGATGAGAACGGGTGGGAGAATCTCATCATACAATGGCTTAACAGGCAAATTCCGGAGCATGTCATGCAGGATCCGGATACCTATGCAGATATCCATGTAAAAAAACTGTTGTCATTTGACGGCATAGATGAAAATTCACTGTTTGTTGTCATAGGTCATGATTATACGATATTCCCGATTGTATCACGAATTTTCGGTAAGAAACTGACCGGGATTGACTTCCTTAACGGGATCGTTTTCGAAGCGAATCATAATACTGCAAAAGTCAAGTTCTCTGATGCAGATTCTGTATTAGAAAAAGTGTTGGATTATTGATTGCCGGAATATTCTTTCTATCTTTTTGAATTTTGTATTCGGAACATAAAGAAGGGGTAGGGAACATTCTGGTTTGAGGTTGGATCCGAGTCAGTGAGGGCAGATTCAGTCCTCGTAGTAGCCCTCATTCTCGTACAGGGGAATCGCCCTTGAAAAAATATATATAATGAAGCAAATAAAAAAACTAAATGATACAATAATGAAATACTTCCTTTTGAATTCTTTATTGCGAAAAGCACTGATTATTATTTTTGGAAATTTGGACGGGAGGGATATTAATGAATAAAATCCGATTTCTTGGGTTTATTGTTGTTTTTTTAATTTGTGTTTTTTTAATGCCATGGGCCACTGTTGCCCAGCAGGAACCCGGTGATGATCCGGTAGAACCGTATTTGTCACCTGGAACTATTCCAAGTGTTTTTTATGATCCTTCTAAAAAATACCCTCTGGAGTTTTCTGATATAGCAGGAAATCACATAAAAAACGAGAGCAATTTAAATCCTTTTCATGCCTCCTCCTCTGGGAAACAGATACAATGGCAGAAATGTTATGGTGGGTCCGGGGGAGAATGGTTGAGTTCAGTTATTCAGACGAGTGATGGGGGATATCTTGTAGCAGGATTAACCGGCTCAAATGACGGGGACGTGACTGGGAACCATGGGAGTTCTGATTACTGGATCGTAAAACTGGATCCAATAGGTTCTCTTGAATGGCAGAAATGCCTTGGAGGGTCATATAATGATGAAGCTAGTTCAGTTATTCAGACGAGTGATGGAGGGTATCTTGTAGCTGGAACAACATGGTCAAATGACGGGAATGTAACTGGTAATCATGGACGGTATGATTACTGGATTGTAAAGGTGGATGCCATCGGTACACTTGAATGGCAGAAATGCCTTGGAGGGTCAAATGATGATAGGGCGAGTTCAGTTATTCAGACAGTAGATGGGGGTTATCTTGTAGCAGGATATACCAACTCAAATGACGGTGACGTAACTGGTAATCATGGGAATAACGATTTCTGGGTCGTAAAGCTGGATTCAATAGGTTCTCTTGAATGGCAGAAATGCCTTGGAGGGTCAAGTTATGATGAAGCTACTTCAGTTATTCAGACGGGAGATAGTGGTTATCTTGTATGTGGAAGGACCTGGTCAAATGACGGGGACGTGACCGGAAGCCATGGAGATAACGATTTCTGGGTTTTAAAGCTTGATTCTACAGGATCCCTAATATGGCAGAAATGTCTGGGAGGATCAAGAGGAGAAATTGCCACTTCTGTTATTCAAACGATTGATGGCGGATATCTTGTAGCAGGAAATACCTACTCAAATGATGGGGATGTGTCCGGATGTCACGGAGGTGAAGATTACTGGATTGTAAAGTTGGATGCTATTGGAACACTTGAATGGCAAAAATGTCTGGGAGGATCTGGAGTAGAAATTGCCACTTCTGTTATTCAAACGATTGATAGAGGTTATCTTGTAACGGGATATACCGAATCAAATGACGGAGATGTAACTAGGAGCCTTGGATGGTCTGACTATTGGGTAGTAAAAGTGAATCCCATTGGGTCTCTCGAATGGGAGATTTCATTGGGAGGGTCTGATTTAGATTATGCAGATTCTGCTATTGAAATTAATAATGACGAGTATATAATTGCTGGATTCACAAGTTCAGTTGATGGTGATGTGATCGGCAATCATGGAGGTGATGATTTCTGGATTGTAAAACTCCAGGGAGAGAAATTACCTGATCTCATCATATCCAGTATTACATCACCACTCTCCGTTCCAAGCCTTGATACGCTATCTCTGTCATGGCAGGTACAAAACCAGGGATCTTTTGAAAGTTCCGGTATCTGGTCTGATGCTCTCTATCTCTCAACAGATTCAATTCTCGATGAAGATGACATCCTCCTTTATTCAGATAGTGCCACCAGAACGATTCTTCCCGGGACAGGATACCAAATACAACCTATTCTGGAGACCCCTCCCTCTGTTGATCCCGGCACCTATTACCTGATTGCATCAGTAAACAGAGAACAGACAGTCGTTGAAGAAAACTATCGTAATAATTTCGCAGTCAGACCCGTTATTGTCGGCAGTTCCAGTGATCTTCCCACCGAGATCTCTGAACTGAAACGATTCAGTGCAGATACTGACATCTTCTCGGCTTTTCTTCCCTCTACCCCGGTAACCGGTGATCTTCCGGGAAGTATTACCCTGTCTCATCTTCAGATCGTCAGAATGGAGAACGGACCGTTCGCAGATATGGGCTACCTGACCGGCCTGTGGGATGGAAGTATTGATAGCATCCCGTACAGCGGAACACTATCCTTGGTTCTTATTCCTTCTCAGAAAAAGGGAGAGAACCGCTTGCAGGGATACTTTTCCGCTCCCGGATGTGAAGGTCTGATATCGGGTACTCTGAACGCCAATTCCTTGCTTGAGGCAGAACCGACAGAAGTAAATCTGACTCTCTCTTTCATGAACCTGGGAACCGAATACATCTCTGCATCTGACTCAGTCGTGGGAAATCTCGTGATAGAAGAGCATAATCACTATCCTTCGGTGGAGGGAGGATACCGTCACGTTTCTTTTACCGGAGA
>CAZSDZ010000080.1:0-4691 GCA_964605795.1 uncultured Methanoregulaceae archaeon | reverse complement strand
CACGTCCGGTGATTATTCTGGTCCGATAAACGGGGAACTCACCCAGGTAATTATTCTGGACTCGGACTGTCCTGCTCTCGATACCGGTTTCTCAATCGTTTCGTATCTCTCGGAATTTGGTGACGGTATCGGATACTCAGTAGATAATTGGAATAGTTACCCTGATGAGGAAACTATCCCCCATCAATCAGATACTACGCTGGATGGAATCAGTACAGGGACCCTATCGGGATCCTTAAAAGGAAGATACTGGTTAAAGATTAATGGACCGAATGCCCAGTTGATCTATGAGTCAGCCGGAAAGGGTGGTGAATCCAAAGAGGACATTCATCTGGAGATTACTGCACCAGATTCCGTCAGTCCGGGGCAGACATTTTCGTACCGGTTTTTCATCAAAAACCAGGGAAATAAAACCCTGAAAAATGCACAGATATTAATTTCTTTATCTCCTCATCTTGAATATCTTACTTCATATGGTTCAGCAGGAAAATTGGGGTACCTCGGAAAAGAGACAGAACAACAGGTAACACATGCAGTAATCGGTGATTTAGGTACCCTGACCCCTCAGGGAACAAAAGGCAGTACCTATGAAGGGATTATTACAGTAAAGGTAAAAAGTGGGCTTCAGCAGGGGGATAAAATTGTAAGCAGTGCCTGTTTTAAGGCAAACCTGCCCAATATTTTTTACCCGGGGATAAATTGTAAAACTGAAGAGGATAAGCAGAACCGATACCAGGACAAGCTTGCTTTCCAAGCGAAATTAGTAGATTCCTATTGGGATACCCAGATATTTGATGGTGCTTTTCATGTTTGGCTTGCCTCACTTGGTTTGCCAACAAAGAAAAATTATCTCGTCTCTGATGAATTTGATGCGGGTGATTATCATATTGCCTTTAGTCATAGCGGGGGAACCCAGACTCTGTATCAAAAAATTAAGAAAGGTGTGGTCACCTGTGACTATGCTATATTTATGTCACCGGCATTACTAACACAGGAAGGGATTGAAGAACTGGTTGATGGCAATAGAATTCGGAAGAAGGCATTTGTTTTTGAGCACGAGAATGACATATTATACATTCTTCATGTTTTTTTCTTTAGAGAAGCGGTTATTCCATGTCGCGGATTTGAAGAATTACCTCCAGCTCCGGTTTTGGATACTTCTTTTCACAGTCCCTATCCATTAAATATTGTATACGAACTTGGTATGCGCCTTATTGCTTTTCAGACCTTTGAGTTTTCAAGATATCATATTTTATATTCTGATTATCTTCTCTGTACCCAGGTAGATATACTCAGTTTAATGCTTGATGAGCTGAATAATGCTAAAATCGGGTTATCTGAATTACCTCTTACCGATTCCTATTATGTTGGAGGAAGCAGCAGATCCGAACAGAAGATGTTTAGTTTGTCTGATTCTCTTGTAAATATCAATTTATTTGAATTAAATCCAATAATGCGTCTCGATCCGACATGGGTTCATACCCAGTTAATTAAAAATCCAGAAAAAAGATTTTTAGAATATAAATTTCCCTTTGATGGGTCTTACGAAGGTCTTGAGAGAGATATCACGTACGAAAAATGTTCAGACTTTTATGTGGATTTAGGATATAAAGAACCTGAAAAATGCGATGAATGGGGTTGCTCCATCGGCGGATCTGATGGTTCGGGTATTGGGATTCAGGTAGCTCATGATCCAAATGCAAAGTATGGACCGGGAAGATACATAAAAGCAGGAGAGACTGCAGATTACACCGTTGAGTTTGAGAACGAAGGGGAAGGAACTGCGTACGATGTGTATGTAACCGATGTGCTTGAGGATACCTTTGATGATACAACCCTCTCAATAACTCCGATGTACAGTACCGCTGATAAGAGCATCATCTCGCCAGTGGGAACCTATGATTCACTGACCAGGATGATCTGCTGGCAGGTTGGAGAAGTAGGACCAAAAGCTGGGGGTTATGCAAATATCAGTGTTAAAACAAAGAGTGACCTTGAGAAAGGGACCATCATCAGTAACTATGCCACAGTCTATTTCCCGAGTGTCCCTGAAAAAACCCTTACAAATTCTGTTGTCTCAAAGATTGGTGAGTATCTTCCGCCTGATAAGCCTGAGTTTCATTCTCCTTTCTCTGGCAGTAAATTTAAAGACAACAATGTGAGTTTAAACTGGATGGGTAGCGATCCCAATGATGATATCGTGCATTACGATCTCTACTTTGGTTCATCAGCAATGCCCCCGCTGATTCAGGAGAATATGCCCGGAGCAGAGTATTATCTCGAAGATCTCCAGTCGGACTCTACCTATTATTGGAAGGTCGTTGCCAGAAACACCCTGGATCTTACAAATGAGAGTGAGGTCTGGAACTTTACCGTTTCCTCTTCAACCAATCACCTAACGGCAGAATATACCTGGAAACCGGGGTATCCCGGCAGAGCAACAGGAGCATACCCTTTTCCGGTGGAATTTATCCCTGATGTGACCGGAGAAGGAGAAATAGTCTGTAACTGGACATTTGGAGATGGTGAGACGTACCTCAACAGACCTGTTGAGAATGTGACTCATATCTATTCCGGTCCCCTGGAAACTGCCCTGTTGTATAATGTCACACTCAATGTCACCTCTGGTCTGGAAACGGCCGGGATACAACATCAATGTGTCAATATCGGACTTCCCGTTGTTGCAGACTTTGAGTATGCCCTTAAAACGGTTGTGGAACCGTACCTGGTGGAATTTAATGACAAATCAACCGGAAGTAGCATTGATAAGCGTGAATGGAGACTTCCCGGTGGTGAACCAGGGATTGTTTTTGATGATCCAAATCCACAGGTACTATATCGTTCCCCGGGAATCTACACCGTTACTCTCATCACAAACAGTACCCTGTACAACTCAGGTGACACGATAGTGAATAACCAGGTAGATGTTACCGCAGATCCACTCCCGCACGCAGATTTTTCCATGATACCGGATCGGGGAATTATTCCTGCCTCGATTACTTTTGATGGATCGAAGTCTACCGGATCAGAACCTATGACTTATCGCTGGAACTTTGGTGAAGCTAAGAAACAGGGCGAATCTGATAGTATAGTAGTGACATCCCACAGGTATGATGCTCCCGGTACCTACTATCCTACCCTGAATGTTACCAACACCTTTGGAAAGGACATCGCAGAGGGAACCATACAGATTGGGAGTCCTATTATACCGGACTTCTCGTTTACCTATGAAACAAATCCCCAATCCGGTTTTCATCAGGTGAACTTCACAGACACCTCGACAGGAGACAGGGATACCTGGGTCTGGCTCTTTGGCGACGGGAGTGAATCATCCGGGCAGAAGGTTTCACATCTCTATGCGACAGCCGGAACCTATGATGTCGAACTGAACGTATCAAGCAGTTATTATGGGACATCTGTATCAATTAACAAAACAGTCGTTATCGATAAAAAACCCATAGCACGATTCTCTGCTTCACCTATCCAGGGAGAAACCCCGCTTACCGTGGAATTTTCCGACCTGTCAGTATCGGCAGGTGAACCGATAACAGAATGGCTGTGGAACTTTGGAGACCTTCAGATCTCCAATAATCAGAATCCGGTGCATATTTACCTGAATCCCGGTAAGTATGATGTTACCCTGACCGTGAGTAATATCTATGGCAGTTCTACGTCCCCTGCCGCTTCCATCTATCCTTATGAGCGGCTCGTATCAAAGTTCAGTGCAGTTCCTAACTCAGGTATCAAGCCCTTAACCGTTTCATTTATTGACGAATCACTTGGATATCCGGATCGTTGGGAGTGGGAGTTTGGTGATGGGAGCGGATTTACCGGCAAAAATCCTCCGAATCATGTTTACCCGGCAACTGGTCAGTATGTTGTTAATCTGACTGTGTATAAGGATAAATATCTCACTGATGATTCCTGGGAAGAATCTCGAGGCACGGAATCAGTTATCATCGATCGCACCTCCCGTACAGTGACAGTGACCGAAGCAACACCTCCTGAAGTCAGATTTATTGCAAAGGTACCTGTTACTGGTATAGTCCCCTTCACGGTTTCATTTGAGGATAAAACAGAGGATACAACCGGCCAGGGACTCGGTCCGGTTGAGTGGCTCTGGGAGTTTGGTGATGGAGCAATGTCGACTATCCAGAATTCAACTCATACTTATGAAAAACCGGGGATGTATACCGTCACCCTCAATGTGAAGACTGCAGCTGGTATAAGCAGGAAAGCAATTCCGATATTAGTCGTAGTACAGAAAGCCGGGGATTCCCTTCTTGCGTCAGATACAGGTGAGAATGAAGATATATTCATTATTAAGAGCTGGGAGTAATCCCATTGGAGGCCTGAAATCCCCATCTTGGAGGAATTACTTCCAATATCTCATAAAAACTCTTTTTGTTAATTTCTCAGTACATTATTGATAATTCACAACCGGATCCCTGTCCCTGTTCCAGAAGGAGAAATGATTTCTAACAGGAGGGTACTCTCGCGATATATAGAGGACATTTTAGGAATTTATCCTGTCAGATTCAATATAGAAGTATCTGACCGGCTACACCTGTTTTATATTTCTATGATTTTTTGCAAAAAACCTGATATCCATCTCATTACGACCGATGTATATCGATAAGGATTAGTAGTCTGGATACCGGGAGTAAATGCATTTTCCGACACGTGTGATA
>CAZSDZ010000079.1:4170-8325 GCA_964605795.1 uncultured Methanoregulaceae archaeon | reverse complement strand
AACTGATTGCTATCATGTATAGTTTGAAGGGGACTATGCCGTTCTATTATTTTTGTTCGGAGATACTGTTGATCCGCCTTTCCCTTATCAGAATACAGACACATCAGCGAAAAAGTCCAAGATCATCTGGCCCGAGATGACTGATAATTCCGGGACTATTGTTATAACCGACGATTTGATTGTGATCCGAATCAAGGGAAATTATAGAGGAATCCTGGTAATCTCTCTCGAATGATAAGGCTGTTGCACAAATTATTGTGTTGGTTCAATACCGCAGATGTACGGGTGTTTGGGACAACAATTACGGTCTGAATGGCCGTATTGTACTCATAAAACCCGTGCATAGAACAGCCGTACAGAATGGAATTGTAATCTTTGGATTTTCCCAGAAATATACCGGATGTCTCACTGGTGTGGTTATTACTGTTGTGAATCCAAATCTATCTTTTGGATTTTTAAAAATCTTTTAACCGTTTTTATCTTCGTTGGTAAATCGGTATGCTTTTTTTGGTATCACTATCTCAAACCGGGCACCGGATCCATACGTTCCGGTCTCAAAGATGGACAACCCGGTGATAGACAGGATCTCCCGGGAGAGGAAGAGGCCCATTCCTTTCTTCTTCTCAAACCGTCTCTCAAATATCATCTCTTTATTCTCTTCTGCAATACCTGTTCCGTTATCCTCGAAGATGAGGGTAAGAATCTCGTCTGATTGCTGGTACCAGAGCCTGATCTCAGTTGCCGTCTTTCCATGCAGGATGACATTCTCCGCAAGAGTAAAAAAGACGTTTTCTATCATGGGATCTGCATAGATCTCGAGGTTTTGTATTGCAAGAGAGCGGGAGAGGTGAGAGATATCAAGATGAGAGACAGCGAAGGCAAATGACTCGGTAACTTTCTGCCAGGCTGGTGGCTTTAATCCCAGATTCTGGTAATTTTTTGCAAACAGAAGTGAGTCAGAGATATTCTGAACGATGAGCATCTGTTTATCAACGTACGATCGTACGTTCTCATCGGTAAGTTCTTCCTGCTCCAGTTCCAGATAACCGGAAAGAGAAAAGATTGCATTTTGAATGTCAGTAAAAACAATAGAATTGAGGAGGTTTAATTTTGTGGTTGCTTTCTGCAATGCCTCAGCAGCCTGTTTTCTCTCGGTTAAATCAATAAAAGCCCCCCGGTACCCGATAATGTTTCCATCATGTATCATGGCATCACCATACGAGAGTATCTTAAACCAGGTCCCGTCCATTTTCCGGACTGAATATTCATTTCCCCTGATATAATTGCCGCCAAGGATGGATAAGAGATTTTTTGCTGCCAGATCATGGTCTTCGGGAGAGATGAGAGAGAAGATATTTAATCCGGATCTGATCTCATCATCAGTTATACCGAACAACTCCTTTGCCATCCGGTTTGCCATCACAGTCCTTCCCTCCCGGTCCAGTTCATAGACTCCCAGTGGCAGCAGTTCAACAAGATCCCGGAAACGTACCTCACTCTCGCGTAATTCAAGTTCCTGCCTCTGTATCATCTCGTAATTCTGACGTAATTCCTCTTCTGTTGCAGACGCCTGTTCATATGCAGCCCGGAGTTCTTCTGAACTTTTTGCGAGCTGTTCTTCTGCAATTTTTTGTTCTGTGATATCAACGGAGACGATGAAGAGAACCATCTCTTCGTTAGGCTGAATCACTGCCCGTCCCCGGTCACGTGTCCAGATGACTGCTCCGTCTTTTCTCACCTTTCGCTGTACCCAGGTAACGACATCTCCTGTGGTATCAATACACTGTCTGAGATATCCCGGAGTTGTCTTTTGGTCGTCAGGATGAATGATTGTCTCAAACGGTCTGCCCACGAGTTCATCTTTTGTATACAGGAGTTGCCTGCATCCAAACTCATTAACCGATCTGATAATCCCCTCCCTGTTAACCGAGTAAAACATCGAGGGATTGTCGTTATAGAGTGTTTTATACGCTCTCTCGCTCTGTGTGATCTCCCGGGTTTTTTTCCGGACCGTCTGGCGTAAGAGAAAGATCCAGAGAATGAGAATACATAGAATAATAGCGGAAATAAACACGATAATCCGAATGAATTCTATTATCTCTTCATTGGTAACCGTTGAACCGTACCATCGTGACTGAATCTCCTGGTGCTCTTTCTCTGAAATACTGGCAAATCCTTCATTTACCTGTGCCACAAGAGCATGGTTGCCCTTCTGTGCTGCACGCCTGAGTTCTCCTGAATAGAGTGGATCTGAATACTTGAATGAGTCCTGTATCTGGTATTTATGAAGAAAGTAAAGAGCAGTCGGTTTGTCCATCAGGAATACTACAACGTCTCCCCTGCCTGCATCCCTGATGATCTCTTCTGAGGAGGAATACAGCGTAGTGCTGATGTTGTGCTCCTTAAGGAAGTCAGCTGCAGCATCCCCGGTTACTGCAGCAACCTGAAATCCGGTCAGGGATCTGATATCCGATATTCCTGATATGTTCCGGTTAAAGAAGATGGAGACATCGATGGTGGCATATGGTTCGGTAAATTCAAGAAATTCCGCTCTTTCTTTCGTGTAAAACAGGCTATCGATGATATCATATTCCCCTGCCCTCATCCGTTTTATTGCCTCTTCCCAGACAAGACCGGTTATTGTTACCGGGATCCCTGTCTTTTCTTCCCATAACCGCCAGTAATCGATGGCAATTCCTATCATCTCACTATCCTCTCCGGACATCGAGAAGGGAGGATAATTCTGTTCCATTACTACACGGACGGGGTGTTTTGAATCAAAAGAAAATCCGGCGGAGGCAGGGAGAATTAAAAAAAGAAGGATTATGAATGTGAGAGCAAAGACACAGGGCCTCGTGCCGGAAAATCCCATGTGATACTATGGCCTGCATAAGCTAAAAAAAGCATCGATATTGTTCTCATTACGTATTTTCCGATCCGAAAGGAGGATCAGGAGCAATGTATGATGTCGTGATCAGACGTACTCAATTATTTATTGTTACCTGAGAAATACAATACCAATGAAGAGGATTATCGGTACTATTCCATACTCTCCCGGACAGGAAAGCAGGATTGATACAATGATACTTTCATGGAGGGCTTTTTTATGTCGATTGCATTAAATCTGATGCTTCTTGCAGGAGGAATCTGTATCATCTGGGGGATCATCCATATCCTTCCAATCAAATCGGTCATCGCCAGTTTTGGACCGATATCACAGGATAATAAGGGTATTTTACTGATGGAATGGATTAGTGAAGGATGCTCTCTCATCTTTATCGGTATCCTTGTGATTGCCATGGTCTTTTCTGCCGGGTATTACAACCCTGCTACCTACCTCGTCGGTCGGCTTGCAGGAGGGATGCTCCTTTTGTTAGCAGCATTATCTGTCCTGAACCGGATACGCCGTCCCCCGCTCTTTATGAAATTAAGTCCGGTAATAAAAGTGATAGCAGGTGTACTGCTTCTTGCAGGATCAACCCTCCCTTTTACTTAAACCTTCAATAACTCCTATTTTCGGAAATTCCCTCTCTGCAACAGATGAGCGGGGATCTGATTTCAGTAAGAATTTTTCTACATGAGATCAATGAGATTTTAAGCGTTTGTTTCAAACCTGAATACTGCGAATGTCATTGTACAGTAGAAATGGTGGTATCAGGGAATCATTAGCCAGGATAATATGTTGTTGCAGATTCTTTTTTCGGTTTGAGTTAAGAGATGAATACCGGTTCCACTCCAGGATCGGGAATCAATGAACCGGCAGGCGTATTATTGGCTCATCTGTATTGGAATCGGTATCATTCTTGTTTGTTCTGGATTCGTGTCTGCAGATGAGATATCTGGTGAGATACCCGGTAGTGACTCCTCTGATGGTGGTGTAATGACAGCAGCTCCTGCAGATGTTTCCAGTCCTGTCTATTGTGATACTGATGATAATGGCAGCGCTACTGGTAGAGAACCTGTGTTTATTATGCCTGCAGAATTGCCATCCGGAGATATGAGTAATAGCGGGGAACCTTTTGGAAGGGAAGATGATACCCCGTTATCCGTTTCTTCTGGTTCTTTTGCATTACCTGATGACGGGTCAGTTTCATGGGATTCCGAGCCCGGGGAAAGCCAGAGTACCATGCCAGCCGGTAGTATTGATGATAGTAT
>CAZSDZ010000079.1:0-4070 GCA_964605795.1 uncultured Methanoregulaceae archaeon | reverse complement strand
CAGAAGAGGGTTCTTTCTCTGCTGTAACCGAAACGGCTGATCTTACCAGTCCCCCCGATCCAGAGGTCTCGATTTGTGATGATGCCAGGTCCGGATTTTTAGATCGTACTGCCAGCGATGAAAGAGACGATCTCCCCCTTTCATTAGAAAGGAGTTCCATACCGGGAACAAAAACACTGGCCGTTGTTGAGGTCTTTAGTGGTTCTTCCGGGTTTACTCCTCTGGTTGCCGGAACAGACAACGAGAACTATATCTTCTCAGGTTCTTATGGGAGTGGTACTATCAGGATAAAGAAGTCAGGAAGTTACCAGTTGACCGATTCCTTAACTTCCGGAGCAGAAGGAGGAACGATCGGGACCAGAACGTTTGCAATAAAGATATCTGCGCCTGATGTTGTCCTTGACGGGGGATATGATTCTACAACCGGAACGGTACGGAACGGTATAACCGGAAACGGGGTCCCATATTCAGATGGAATTCTTATTACCGGATCCGGTGTTACCATCCAGAATTTCGGGGCAATAACCGGGTTTACCGGAACAGGTTCTGCAGGAGTTCGTGGGGAGACCTCTGCCGGAGGATTGACGGTATCGGGAATAATTAGTTCCGGGAACTTGTATGGTATCCAATCCTATGGCTCAGGGATAACCGTTACCGACTCAACCCTATCTGCAAACCAGAATGATGGTATCAGGTCAACGGAATGCGATGCGACTATCACGCATAACATTGTATCAGGAAATGGTGGTGACGGGATCCGATCCATCGGTTCGAACGCAGTAATTTCACAGAATACCGTTACCGGGAATGAGAATGGGATATCCTCGGGAGCAGCCGGTGCTTCGATCACCGGCAATACCATCCGGGAGAACGATGTCGGAATTCTTCTTCCTGATTCAAAAACAGGAATAACTGTCGAAGGAAACAGGGTCACGAGTAATACCGATGCCGGAATCATGATTGATGCCGGTGGTGGGACCGGTAGTGGGAGCATTACGAATAATTACCTTGCTAATCTGGGTAACGTGGCAGGAGGTGGAAACCCGGGAGTGTTTGAGTGGTCATCTCTCCCTGCACCCGGAGGAAACGTGATGGGAGGCCCCAACACTGCCGGCAATTACTGGAGTAATCCGGAAGGGACCGGCTGGTCCGATACACAGCCGGTAGATCCCAAAGGGTATTCACAGACTGATGATTATGAGGTTATCCCCGGGAGTGGTGTATATGACGAAAATCCTCTTGTCAGGCATTCAACCGGAGGGGCGATCCCAGGATCGTATTCTCTTCCGTCTCCGGCATCAGTCTCCCGGCCTGGTAGCAATAAACCTGTCATAGGTCTTTCATTTGAGATTCTGAATGCTACTCTGCAAAAACCGCAGATTCCCGGTAAAACTACGACCCTGCAGCTGGTTATCAGAGAGAGGGGCTCACCACTTCTCCCTGCAGGGGCAGTGATCCTTTTTGTTCCCGGTTCGATATTTGCAGAATCAGTTGGTGAATGGTCGGTCACAACAGACGGAAAGGGCACAATAAACGTCAACCTGCCCTTTTTGATCCCGGAGAAGGCAGGTGTCTATGAGTGCATCTTTACTCCCTTCCTTGTCCAGACCGATCCCCGGAGCCACGAAGATGTGCGGATTCCTGCCGGTCCACCGGTAAAGTTTATCATATCCATTGGTACTGACGGATCGGTAACACTTGTGTTGGATTGAGACAAGAATGAGGGAGATAGTGAATCGGGTCTTCCGTCATTCTGGCATGATATTGGTAATAACGCGGTTTCTCTGACTGATATGCTATTATGATTGGTTCATGTACGCTGCCGGAGGCGGTATCACCATCAGTTATCTGCAGGATGGTAGTTAATGTATCCTTCCTTCCCGGTTTTATCGGAGATGAGGATTTCTTTGAGAAAGGTTTGGTCCTACCGATTCTAATCTCTTCTATGCACACATTTTCCTCATGATGTGATCTCCAGGTAAAAGATCTCTTTAAGATGGTCTATTCGTGAGAAACCAGGGAGGTGGGATGCAACTGATGATCACAATACTTATCATCCCCAGTGTGTATATACTAAAAACGGTTCCATTATTTGGGGGATGGAATTATGCATATATGCTACCGTTTTCTGTTAACGGTCGTACTTTTTGGCATAGTGTTCAGTGCCGGTATTTCAACTGCCGGCCTTATTACCGGTGAGGAGACGGGCGATCAGGTTCTCCTAGCAGGGGGTATTCTTGACCAGAATCCGGTGGTTGTACCGGTATCAGGGGATGGACAGTCTTCTTTCCTTCAATCCACACCTGTCCCTGATGAATTTGCAGCTGATAATGCACCCACTCAGACATTTCCAAGAAAATCTCTCCTGCCCGGGGGATCTGATGCCATAACCACTGGTTTTTGTGAGTCTTCCCTGCCGGTTGTGCACGAGGGTTCTTCCCTGATATCTGATTATAAAGAAACACCGGAAACGCAACCGGCAGGGTATCCCATGACAGCACCGGTAAACCCGGATTTCCTGAATTATCTCGCACAAAAAGGTACGGTTTCTTACCGTGAGGCTACCCAACCGGGATCAGGGCATAGTCTCGGGTATATACCGTCTCCGGTTGACCTCTCACACCTCTCTCCGCCGGTTCCTGAAGTTTTCGTAGAATCAGAGAGCTTTTACCCGGCATCCTATGACCTGCGGGACTACAATAAAGTGACCGGTATCCGCAATCAGGGCCCGTGTGGAAGCTGCTGGGCATTTGCCGGGACCGCTTCTGTTGAGTCAACCCGCCTTACCGCGATAAACGAAGACCTCTCAGAAGAGGATGTAATAGACGAGCTCTCGGTCCAAAGTGGATCTGCCGGACCCTGGGAGTTTGATTCCGGGCGGTGTAATGGGGGTAACTCAATTATGATGACTGCGTATCTTGCCAGGCTGACCGGACCGATCCTAGAGTCAGAACGCCCGTATAATCTATCAGGATCTTCATATCGGGATCCCCGTCCTGCAGACCCCACCGTTGTTGCCCATCTCATCGATACGTATGTCACAGGACCAGGTACGACTCCTCCTGACGTCGCACTCTTAAACAGCATTAAATTCCTGGTCACTGAATACGGAGCAGTAGCAACCTCGGTTCGTGCCTCAACCGGGATGACAAATGAGATTACAGATGCTGCCTGGAATCAGAGTTCAAAAGCCCTCTATGAATCAACGAGTAGTATCAATAATCATGGGGTAACCATCATCGGCTGGAATGATAATTATGCAAACAGCAATTTTTCAACCCCTCCGGCTGGAAATGGGGCGTTTCTGATCAAAAATAGCTGGGATTCCTTCTGGGGTAATAGTGGATGTTTCTGGCTCTCGTACTATGACACGGTACTGAATGCGACAGGTGGAACGTGTTTTGTGACCGGTGACCCGGTATATGATCATGTGTATCAGTACGATCCCTTGGGATGGGTTTCATCATATGGGTATGGAAATCCTATAGCCTGGGGAGGAAATATCTTTGAATCGCTCAGAGATGAGAATATTGAGGCTGTTGGCGTTTATGCAACTGATTCAACGGTCTCATATGAGGTAAAGATTTATCGCGAGCCTACAAGTGGTCCGGTTACCGGGGGAACCCTTGCCTCTACCACGACCGGAACCCTGACCTCTGCCGGGTATCATGTTATCCCCCTCACAACTTCTGTCCCTGTTTCATCAGGAGAGCGGTTCTCCGTCGTGGTGAAGTATACTACTGGTGGTTATACCTATCCGATAGCCTTTGAAAAGCCGATTTTGGGTTATTCTTCCGGGGCAACGGCAAATTCTGGGGAAAGTTATGTTTCTTCTTCTGGTGATACATGGACAGATATTACGACAAGGGATGGATTATCTGAAGCTAATTTATGTATAAAAGCACTTACTTTAGATACGCTCCCCCCCGTCGCTGATTTTTCAGGCACACCTACTACCGGCACTGCCCCGCTGACCGTCTCCTTCACCGATTTATCGACAAACACCCCAACATCCTGGAGCTGGACGTTTGGTGACGGCGGAACGAGCACTGCCCAGAACCCGAGTCATG
>CAZSDZ010000078.1:0-8475 GCA_964605795.1 uncultured Methanoregulaceae archaeon | reverse complement strand
CCCGGGCGGAACGAGAGTGAGTACGGGTTCCAGCGCACCGTAACCGTGTAGGTATGGGATCCGGCAGCAGCAGTAAATCCGCTCGTCTTTATCGTGGATTCTTCCTTAATTTCCATAGAGAGACTCGGTTCCTGCGTCCAGGTAACCGTTGCGGTCTTGCCGGCAGGCACATCGATATTCATGGTCCAGGTCGCAGAAGATCCATATGGAATAATCTTCTTCGTCTGTTTCAGGTAAATCGAATCAAGGGCCGCGTTGGTTTTATCCAGTTCAGGAAATCCGGTATACTCATCGTAGTCAGAATCATACCCATCTGTTGCAGCATCGTGCAATCCGGCAGTAAGATCAATCTGATGCGTCCCGCTGGGCATTACGGTCTTCACCGATATCGTACCGTTCCAGGTGATACCACTACTTTCAATAACATTCACAGCATGCGAAGCAGTCTGCCAATCCCCGGAAAGACCGCGTATCTGTAAATCAACAGTTCTCTCTCCTTCTGACAGATAGGTATGGCTGACTGACGTAACATTGGTTGCCGTGCTGCCGTCTCCAAACACCCACTGCCTCTCAAGGATCAACCCGGTGGACTGATCCGTAAAGAAGACCGGCAAGTAGACGATTCCCGGATTAGGACTGAATTGAAAGGCAGGGTTCGGATCGATGGGCTCATACTCAACCGCGTTCCAGTCATAATGCACTTCTTCATCCGGTGCCGGAGCAAGCGTCTCTGCCCGGTAAAGCCTAATATTATCAAAGTAAACCGTCTTTGTATAGGTATCTGCACCTCTCATGTGGATACACGAAAGGTCTCCGGACCCGTAAAAAGCCACATTCTGCTTTAATAAGACATTATTTACGTAAAGATCATATGTCCGGCCCGGTTTAAAGAGCAGTTTTACATTATACCACTGGTTCGCTGCATAACTGCCAAAATATGCTGCGGGGGGATTCGTATAGAACCTGGCACTGCTGGATAACCAGAAGTATGCACCATAACCATTGGTAGAGGTCGGGCTGGCAAACGCGGAACAGGTAACAAACCGCGTCGTCTGAGCGGCCTTGACATTATACTCAAGAGTCAGACCACTATTGAGATCAGAAAGTTGCGGTATGCTGACGTATGCTCCTTTCTGTGCTTTTTTCGGCACCAGTCTTCCGACATATCCGTTTCCTTCTGCAATCCTTGTTAATGTACACCCGCTATCAACGGTCCATGCAGATGTTGATGTCTCAAAATCCTCCTCGAAAATTGGCTGACTAAGGTAGCCTTTGACAGCAGAGGCAGCTTCCGGACATCCGTAGTACACATACATCTGGATACCCTCGTTTGCTGCTAATAAATGAATGGTAACCCATACTGTTGCCTGATCCGCAGTTACCTCTTCAAAATGATAATCGTACGGAACATTACCTACTGTCGTGAACCGAAGATCCCGGTAATCAGACTGTACAAGATTGCCTGCATAGACGTCCTCCCCGCTGTCGGATCCAGTCGTCCGGTGTATGATGAACCGTACCATGTAATCAGTCTGGGCAGAATCATGAGGATTTCGAATCGTATGTGCTTTCCGGACCTGCCAGTTGTTACCCCCTTCAGAATAAAACGGCGGATCAGCTGCTATCGTGATTAATGCGGTTTTTGAGACTGAACCAAGACCTTCAGATACAAGAGGATTAACTGCCTCTAAGCCCGAATCTAACGATCCTGTCTCCCCGTTCTCAACAACACCGGTACTGCCTGACCCCGGTATCGCCCGGAACCGCACTTCGACCTGATGATCGGCACAGACCGAAGAGAACCGGTACGAAGAGAGAGCACCGGCGTTCTCGCCATCTACAAGGACTGCACTAATCTCATACCCGCTGTCGGGAGTTATTGCAAACGAGAAATCCTCTCCTTCGGTAACGCTCGTCTGACCCGAAGGGTAGATCGTACCCCCGCCCCCGGCTGACGCAATGATAGTATAGCGGTTCTTTACCGGGTCCGTTCCCGGGGCCTGGTTAATGGTCCCGCCGCGGACCGGACCGGCATCACTTATAGGCAATGGCCCGGAATCAGTGGACGGTCCTGTTACAAGGTCAAGAAGGGATCCTGCAACTGCCATGAGAGATGTGCTTTCATCGCCGATATTATTCGCAAAGAGAGACGTACCGGCATCTTCTGTTCCTCCGGCCGATGTTGACCAGACGGCTCCCGTCAGAAGTACTACTGCGAAGAGTATCAGTATATAGGATTGTAGTTTCATGCAGGTGTATAGTGCGTACAGGCATTTAATAGTTATCCATATCCTCAAAAATTATTCTGTTTCAACCCTAAATTGATGCCTTATTAACCATTTTTTATGGAGAATAATGAGCACCGATTTTTATTGCCTAAAAGAAAAAAGCAGATTGCTCTACTCTCCAGCCAGTTTTCGTGCCTGCAAAAAACATTTTTTGGCCTCCTTCTCTTCACCATGACCGAGGTATGCCTTTCCTTTTGCGTACCAGGCAGTGGCAAGATCAGGCTTTCGCTCAGTCACGCGCTCAAAGTACCGCAGCGCCTCCCGGTACCGGCCCGACTCAAGGTAAATGGTACCGATGCGATAGAGTGCATCGGTATAGCCAGGCTCATACCGTATCGCATCCCGGTAACAGGATAATGCATCCTCAATAAGGTGTTGCTTCTCAAGAATCGTTCCCATCTCGTAGTATGCCCGGGATGATGAGGGCTCTATCTCAACCACCCGTAACAGACAGGCAAGAGCATTTGTGTAAGACCCTTTCTTCTGGTATGCAATTCCGCGGGAATACCAGGCATCGGTAAATGCAGGATGAATCTTGAGAATATCAGCAAGCAGAAGCAGGGCCTCGTCATACTCTCCTTCCTCGTACAGCAACTGGTTTGCGTTCCTGAGACACACCTCGGCAATTGCTTTATCATATGCCGGATTGCCCTGGTCAAGGTTTTTTGCATTCCGGTAACAGGCAACCGCATCATCAAACTGCTTTGCCTGAGTATATGCTCGTGCCAGGGCTGACCAGACCACCGGATCCTGGTCATTATACTGGAGCGAACGGGTAAAACAGGAAACTGCATGATCCACCGCACCCATGCGAAGAAGACACCTGCCTTGCCCTGCAAGAATACCAGGATCTCTTGGATCCCGTGCCAATGCCTTCTCATAGCAGGTAACCGCCTCAGGTAAGGAGTTTTGGGAATACAGGTAATCTCCCTTGAGTTCCCAGGGATACCGGTAGTCAGAACTTATCCGAAGGATCCGGTCAAATATCGCGATTGCCTCATCCTTGTTCCCGATTGTCCACAGAGCCATCCCTTTCTCATGCATCGCATCCGTATGGTCTTGTTCGCGGGAGAGAATGCCATTGCAGATCTCTACCGCCTCAAGACAGAGATGCGGATCTCTTTTTTGAGAGCAGAGATGCCGAAGTGCTGCCGCTTTTCCAAGCAGGGCACGAGTATCCCGGGGAGCTATCTCTAATGACCTCTTAAAACACAAAAGAGCATCATCGATCGCATCAAGAGCAATCATGGCAAGTCCAAGGCCAATCCATCCCTCGATGCTGGTTTTATCAAGAATAATGGCCTTCTCAAACAGATCTGCCGCTGCCTGATCCCTTCCCTTCTCAAGCTGTGTGTATCCCTTTGCACAGAGCACCGGCACCTGGCTCTTTGCATCACCAAAAACGGCCATACTGTAATCAGATATCATATAGACACCTGACATACTTATAGGAAAGTGCACTCCCGGGAATTACCTGACCGGAAATTCCTGTCGGCTTCCCCTTACATTTCAGGAATACTACAGTCCCGGTTTTTTGCAGCCATGCCATTGTTGTGTAAGGATAATAACCCGCAATTCACAAAATCAGGGATAGGATATCATGCGTTCATCATTCCGGTTATATGCCACACTATCCCTGCCCTGCCAGATCAGCCATAAATAATGCAGATATGGATCAGAATCAGAGAAAATTTCAGATAAACTCCTCCTGAAACCTGATAACCTCACTGCTGTCCTTCGCTCCTGCATACAGGGATAATGGCTCTGCATTGACCTCTAAAAACCGCACTCCCCATGATATCTTTGCACAGATCTCCCGGGCCTGATCTTCTTCCCCGAGAATCACAAGAGCTGCTGCCATCGCCTCCATCGAGGTCAGGCGAAAGGGTTTCCCGAAGTTTACCGGGTTTGCAGCAACTAAAAACGGCAGGGCACGCCTGAACCGGTACGACCTGACCATCCCGGTATCCAGGACCTCCCAGGAACAATCAAGAGCGGTAATCGAGGTTGTACGCTCCCGGTCAGCCGGAGATAGTGCCTTCTCGGCTGTGGGATCGAGAATAAGGGAGCTTCTCGGGATATGGGCGAGCTTCTTCTCTATCTGTACCATCCCGAACCGCTCAAGTTTCTTCATCGTGCATTTTTTAGGGTCACAACTGTTATCCCGGTACGCATACAGGGGAATCATCTATGACTGATGGGAAGTCTATATGCTAATAATGTACGTTCTTGCCTGTCCCTGCATTGCGGATATGACACTGCGGGCAGAAGGAATTACCGATACCAGGTTACGAAAGGCATGCAAAAAGGCACTCCATCGTTGTAAAGAGTTCGGGATAGACGTTGTATTCCTCCCCTGCCCTGAGACCGAATACAGGGGAAGGGGAAGAAAACCAGGGCATTTCCTTGAGATCTACAATACGCATGAGTTTGCAGAAATTATTGACCGGCTCTCTGCATCAGTTGATGATATCATCCAGAACAGGGGACATCCGTTGTGCCTTTTGGGTATCGACTCCTCTCCGACCTGTGGAGTCACGAGCACATATTATGGCAGCATAAGGGGAGAGGATCCCAAAAAAACAGGACGAGGGGTATTTCTGGGAAGATTTCCTCTTATCCCTGCTCTTGATGTCCGGGTCTTTGCCCGGTATACCATCTACCTAGCTGCTCCTCTCTTCTCGGCAGGAGAGCAGGAATATAACCGCAGTCTTGCACAATACCTGAAAAACCACTTCTTTACGGTCTATCTGCCGCAGGAAGAGGACGATACCGAATCGGCAAGGGATACCGAAAATCAGCATGCATTGTTTACGAAAAACCTGCAGGCCCTGAAACGATCAGATATTATTGTTGCAGTCATTGACGGGGCAGACGCAGACTCGGGAACCGCATGGGAGATGGGGTATGCCTATGCACAAGGGAAACCGGTTATTGCTCTTCGATCTGACTTCCGGATGGTAGGGATGCATGAGAAGGTGAACCTGATGCTTGAGCAGGGTGCCACTGTCGTACGCGAGCCGGAAGAGATCCTGAATCATCTCGGCATCAGGGATATCTTTCCGAAGACCCCGTAAAAAAACCTACGAGGGAGCAAAGAGTCTTCCTCATGGTGCTCATTTAAAAAAGCCAGAACGCGACACCTGCTGTTACGTCGCAGGAAGAGATGGAAAGGAGAGATTACCATAAAAGGAAATCACCGAAGTTCTTTCCAGACATACCAGAACCGCTGGATAGCAGTAAAGTGACCAAGAACCCCGAACAGGAATAAAAGCCAGGCAAAAACGGAAAATCCGGACAGACCGGACGGAATTAGGACCGCGAGCACTCCTGCAGCCATAAGAAGAACCAGCCGGTCAGCACGGCCGAGGATCCCCCCGTACACCCGGCCGACACCGATGGCCTGTGCCTGGGTTCCGATATACGATGCCATAATCACACCGGTCAACCCAAAGACCCCTATATACCAGGGACACAAGGTTCCGGCAAAGATCCCTGTGAGAATGATGATATCTGCATAGCGGTCAAGGGTATGATCGAGCAGATCACCCCGGGGGCCCTCTAAACCCATGGTGCGGGCTATCGCACCGTCAAGGGCATCAAAAACTGCATTTACCATGACAAAGAGGGTCGCTGCAATCACCATTCCATAGTAATATGTTATCCCTGCACAGACTGCACCGATAAACGAGAGTATCGTACACCGGTCAGGTGAAAGCCTGATTGCGATACAGAGCCGGACGACCGGATCGATAATTGGTCTGACGTGAGAGCGGTATGAATCAAGAGTCATCGGTCACCTGCCATCTCACAGAGCCATGAGATCATCCCATATGAAGGGCTGACGGTGCCGGCATACACTCCCTGTATCAGGTCTGCACAGGCAGGGACCGGCATCTGCGTGGTATCAACCTCAAATATGGCATCTTCCGGGTTTCCTTCGAATGTCTCGACAAGGATGAGATCGATAAGTTCAGCCTCGACATTCTCCTCGATCTTTGCACCAGGATATCCCCGGCCCTGGAGGCGGGTACGGAGTACTTCGGGATGACAGCGGAGCACAACAACCCGGTCACAGGAGAGATGATGAGCCAGGTGACCCTCAACAAACCCGTCAATCACGGGAAACTCTGATGCCCACCGTTCTTCATCGATGATACGTGTCTGGCGTTCCTCGTCATAGCCGGTTACATAGGCATCAATCGTATCGGTGATGGATACAACCCGGTACCCCCTCTTGCCAAGTTCTCTGCCAACAGCCGACTTCCCGGTTCCGGGGGTCCCGGTGATTCCAACCATCATAAAATCCCTACCGCCTTTAAAAAGAGTTCATTCTCCCAGTCTGCACCGATATTTACCCTGATATAATGATCGGGCAGACCAGGAAAACTGGAGCAGGATCGAACCAGCACTCCCTGTGATGCAAGGTGCTCTGCGCAAACGTCACCGGTCATCGGAGAGACATCAATAAGCATGAAATTCGCCCCAGTCGGCAGAACCGGGTACCGACACTCTTCTGATATCTTCCAAATCCATCGCCGTACATGCGAAACCGTCTTATTGGTATGCTCCTCGTCAGTGAGTGCAGCTTCTGCTGCAGCAGCAGAGATGACACTCAACGCAAATGGTGTTGCCGCAGTCTCGTAACAAGGGACTAACCAGGGGGGAACAAACGCAAAGCCGACCCGTGCCCCGGCAAGTCCGTAGACCTTTGAGAAAGTCCTCCCGATGATGAGATTCTGGTATTTACCCATGAGGGGAGTATAATCGATACGAGAGAACTCTCCATAGGCATTGTCAAGAAAGAGCATTCCCTCAATCCCGTTTAGGATCTCTTCAACCGTCTCTACCGGTGTGACGGTTCCGGTCGGGTTGTTGGGAGTACAGAGAAACGATACCTTTGATCCTCTTGCTGCGTCTATGAATGCACGGGGGTCAACCGAGAAGTCATCTTCGCGCATGACAGGGACTACCTCTGCTGAAAGACACTCTGCTGCCAGCCGGTAGTAGGAGAACGTCGGAACTGATATCACAACACGGTCCCCGGGAGCGATAAATACCCTGAGAATGGTCTCTATCACCCCGTCCATCCCTACACCTACAACCGAATCACTGACTCCGAAATGCTCGTTTATTGCAGATACAAGGGAAATCCCCTCCTTATCAGGATACCGGTGTACCTGTGACGCAGCCCGTGAAATTGCTTTTACTGCAGCCGGGGACGGGCCGAACGGGTTCTCATTGCTGGCAAGACGGGCCGGCCGGGAGATCCCCTTCTCCTGAAGTGAGGCAGGGGATATCGCGTACCGGTACCCCCCGCTCCTGTACTCCTGTCTCACGAGCGATTCACAGGATTTCATGAATAACCTCACTGATTACCGAGGTGGCAAACGAGATCTCTTCGTTTGTAATGACGAGGGGTGGTAGCATGCGGATAGTACCGTGTCCGGTACAGTTCACAAGCACTCCTTCTTCCCGGCACCGATCCCTTACTGCAGTACACCGATCACCTACCGTGATCCCGATCATAAGACCCCGGGTCCTTGGGTGAAACTCTGACAGACCTTTCGCAAACATCGCCTCCTTCTCCATGACAAAAGGTATGAGTGGCTCGATGACGTCTATCGAGGCAAGAGCAGCGGCACAGGCGAGCGGCCCTCCGTTATACGTTCCCCCATGCTCTCCTCTGGCAAAGGTAAGATCCTTTCCTGCGACCATCGCTCCAACGGGAAACCCGCTGCCGATACCCTTTGCAAGGGTGACAATATCAGGGGTAATCCCTTCATGCTCGCAGGCAAGCCATGTTCCCGTTCTTCCCATCCCGGTCTGTATCTCGTCTGCTATCATGAGCGCACCGGAATCGGTGCATATCTCCCGTACCTCTGCCAGAAACCCGGGGGGAGGGAGAAGAACACCGGCTTCTCCCTGGACCGGCTCGATAAGTACCGCAGCGGTAGTATCAGATATCGCTTTGTTAAGCTCCTCTGCATCCCCATACGGCAGGAACGTGCAATCAGTGGCAAACGGGCCGAAGGGTTCACGGATCTGAGGTTTATAGGTACAGGCAAGGGAACCACTGGTTCTGCCGTGAAATCCGTCCTCAAAAGCGATGAACTGCTTTTTGCCGGTCCTCACACGTGCCAGTTTTAAGGCAGCTTCAGTGGCCTCGGTTCCTGAATTGGTAAGA
>CAZSDZ010000077.1:0-9003 GCA_964605795.1 uncultured Methanoregulaceae archaeon | reverse complement strand
GTGGTTGTACCTCCGGCGGTTGCTCCGGGAGGGATAACGGCAGAGATTATCACGATACCCGGGGGAACTTCCTGGGAGGTGGATTGCGTGGTTGAACCGCCGTCTGTCGTTCCCTGGACCGGCGGCATCGGGGAAGGTGCCGGAGATGGTTCAGGTGTAGGATCCGGTGTGGGATCAGGAGTTGGGTCGGGTGTAGGATCAGGCGTAGGGTCAGGAGTTGGTTCTGAAGTCAGGACCAGCGGTGCCGTATCATAAACCTCGGAATCCGGTTCAATCTCGTAGGGATCCGTGGTATACCCGGTATCGGATATTGCATGGGTATCTGACCACCCGGTCCCATCCGGATTGCTCCAGTAGTTTCCGGCGATAGAGGGTCCTCCCATGACATTGGTACCGGCAATTACGCCTCCAGGCCTGGTCCAGGTGTACTCATCGATTAAATTTTCAGATGTGTAGACATTATCGTCATTGGCAAGGTAATTATCGTACACGGTCCCGCTTCCACCCCCAATGCCGATGCCATACGTATTATCCGTTATGGTATTGCCTGTTACGGTTTGGTCTGTCCCTAATGCAAGTGAGAGTCCTGCTATGCACCCTGATACCGAGTTCTCATCTATGACATTGTTATTACCGACTGATGCGATACCTGTCTCACCGTTGGTGATTGTATTACCTGAGATCTCTGTTCCCTCTTTAGCGCCGTATATGCCGCATTTTGTGACTTCTATCTCATTATCTGAAATTGTTCCCCTCTTTCCGTTTGAGTAAATTCCGCTTGTATAAACGGACACACCATCCGGCCAGGATCCTTTTGTGATGGTATTTCCTGATATGGTGACATCATCGGCGTCTGATTTAACACCTAGGTAAAATCCTTCAATCTTCCCAAAATTCGTAACAACAGACCCGTCTCCCTCTGCAGTGATATCGACACCGACAATCTCCCCGCTTCCAGTACCCGTAACGGTTTTGCCATTCCCGTCGAGGTAGACGCCAGCCGCTCGAATCCTGATGGCACAGATGGCTGATGTTGTAATCGAACTCTGCAGGGAGAAGATGTTACCCCATGTGGTGTCAAACGTCCCGTCAGACCTGCCGATCTGGTAGTAGTCATCATCTCTATCATTCTGTGTACCGGCATCAACCCATCCAAATCCGTAGGTATCATCGTACTTCAGGTTGGCATTCGTGGCAGACGGAGTTGTATCGGCAGTCGTTGGATCGTAACCTGCAAAATCAATGACCGGGTCGCCCCAGAACCCGGATACCTCATCCCCGCAGAGAGAAAAGAGTTGTTCGGTCACCGTCTCCCCGGTGATGTCAGGGATCTCTTCGGTCACCATGGTGGTATCAGCAAGGGTTTCAAGGTTTTCTCCAGAAGGAGTCACGGTTCCGGTATCCCCTTCAAGGGATCCGGTAATCTCCTGGGAAGGTTCTTCTTCCTTTTCTTCGGGTAAGGGTTCCCCTTCCTGCTCACCTGCAGGTTCCTCCTCTTCGGCAACTTCCCCGTTACCTGCAATCCCGGGGTCTTGTGAAGAGAGATCACCGGTATCGGTGCCCTCTGTAGATTCTGACCCGTCCCCGGGTACATCCTCATCGGCTGACAGATCCTGGGAATTGGTATCTGTTTCTATGTCATCACCAGTTCGAGTTCCTGGTCTGGACAGGGAATCCATATTCTCTGGTGATCCGGTATCTGAATTTGGAGAGGATGATTCCGATATGGTAGAGGATTCTTCCTGGGGTTCTGAAGAACTGGTTGCCGAATTTTCTCCTGAAACAGAGCCTGTACCTGCGTCTCCTCCTGAATCAGAAGTGGAGCCGGTTGCCGTGTATCCTCCAGATGAAGCAGCAGAATCCGCTCCAGTATCTCCTCCTGAGGTGGAAGCGGAAGCAGAACCTGCCCCTGATTCATTCTCTGAGTATGCAGGACAGAACAATATGGTGACTATCAGTATCAGCACTACCAGCCGGACTATGTTCCGGGAGAGCTTTTTATGGTGTTTCATGATGAAATTCTCCTAAAAATTACCGCATCACTCCACACTTACGTCACCGTCACGCTCCCGTCTGCAGCAACGTGAATTACTACGGTGACCGGGTCGCCGACCGGGACGAGGATCGTATCCCCTGCCGGAGTGGTCTGGCTCATGTACGGCTGGAAGGAATAGGAATAATCGCCCGGGGTGTCCGGGATCGGGTACGGGAAACTGGCCGTAAGAGTGGTTCCATCATCTGACCATGCAGTTGTAATATCTCCAGAATCCGTTCCCTGGGATCCGGAAGGCCTGAGAATGACCGAAGAGCCGGGTGGAATGTTAACCTGGCCGTTCTGTTCAAGGGTCAGGCTGATGGTCACTTCTCCTGCACCGGGATTCGGAAGGACTCCTGCCGACTGGACCGAAAGGGACATTGCCATGCCGGATTCCTGTGATAATCCGTCTCCGTCTCCGGGATCTCCTTCGCCTGGGTGCTGCTGCGGTGTGCCACCGTTATTGGCTGGGTCGTTGCGATGGGGCCCGTTGTTCCGGATGGTCGGGGTTCCCGTCCCCCCCGGACCATGCAGATTAATCTTCAGCCAGTCTTCGGTATTCTCAAACTGGATGGTATTGTCGGTAACCGAGACCGGGTTGCCTGCGGTATATCCGCCCCCGTAGCCGGCAGGATTGCCGCCCGTTGCAAATATTGTGAGCGAGTATGCATCCCCGAGGGTGTTAGAAGAGAACTCAACCGATCCCCCGTTTCCTCCGGCCCCGGATGATCCGGCGCTTCCGTCACTTCCGTCATCATTCCCGTCTCCCCCGGTACCCCCGTCTCCTGCATCTCCTCCGTCTTTCCCGTTTGCGGTGAGGATCGTGCTGGAGGTAAGGGTGCTGGAGGTGATCGTTGTCGTTCTTCCGTCTGCTCCATTCCCGCCAGTTCCTCCGTCACCTCCGTCTCCTCCCCGGTAGGTACCACCAGACCCTCCGTCTCCTGCATCTCCTCCGTTACCACCTCTCCCTCCGGATGAACCGACGGTTACCTGGTCGGCAGTAAGACTAGACAGGGTCACCGTTCCCCCGATGTTGCCATATCCACCGTTTCCACCGTTTCCACCTGCACCACCCCAATCAACTGCCCCGTCCAGCCGGGAACTGCCAACTCTTCCCAAACCTCCGATTCCCCCGCTCCCGCCGTCTGCAGAGATGGAAACCTGGTCCGCGGTCACGGTTGTACCGGAGAGCGTTCCGGCGGCCCCGCCGGTACCCCCGCTCCCGCTGTTGCCGACGCTTCCCGGGGATGCTCCCGAGTGCATGTCTCCGGCGTATCCGCTGTTTCCTCCGCTCCCGCCTGTCCCTCCATCGATATCGAGATACAGGGTATTGGTGGTCACCTCAACTGACTCAAGGGTAATACTGCCTCCTTGTCCTCCCGTTCCCCCGTTCGCGCCATCACCGCCGCTGCCGGCAGTTCCCCCAAAAGAACCATCTCCCCCGTCTCCTCCCCAGCCTCCTTCGCCACCGTTTCCTCCCCTGCCCTCAATATCTAAAAGACCGGTTGTTATTGTGTTTTTAACGGTTATTGTTCCCCCGTTTCCCCCGTTCCCTCCGGCAGCCCCGTCTCCTCCGTCAAATCCGGAAGGCGATGATGAACCTTCATCCCCGTTGCCACCATTGCCTCCCACACTCCCGTCCATTCCGTTTGCACGCAGCTGGATATTGCCTGAGCTCTCGATGGTGTCAAGGGTAATCGTTCCGCCGGATCCGCCGTTCCCCCCGGCCTCTCCATTCCCGCCGGGCCCGTCTGATCCATTACTGCCACTGTTTCCATATTCGGTGGTCTCTCCTCCGCTGACATCGATGTCAAGTATTCCTGAGGTAATAACTGAATTTTGCACGGAAACAGATCCGCCGTTCCCACCCGGATCACCGTCATTCGCGGCATCCGCGCCTGCAGCTTCCACTTGTATGGCGTAAAAGGAGTTATCAAAGGTACAATCAGATACCGTGAGCGATCCCCCGTCTGAACCATCCCTGACATCTCCACGAATTCCGTCTGTTCCGGCAAAATCCGTATTCTGGATGGTTATTCCGCTTCCCGTCTGGTCTGGGGTTGATGTCCAATGACCAATTGAGATACCGGTATCCGTACTATCAATGGTGTTGCCGTTCCCCTCGATACAAAGGTCGGTTGCATAAATCCTGATGGCATAACTGGCTGATGTTGAGATCGAACTCTGCAGGGAGAAGAGATCGCCCCAACCTTTACTAAACCAGCCAATAGTCTGAGCATTTGGATCGGTAGATATTACAGGATCAAATCCAATCTGGTAATAGTCATCATTTCTATCATTCTTTGTACCAGCATCAACCCATCCAAATCCGTATGCATCATCGTACTTCAGGTTAAGGTTTGAACCGGCATTGACCGTATCAACAACAGCGGTATTGGGGTTGTAACTTGCAAAATCAATGACCGGATCGCCCCAGTACCCTGAACCTGTCTCCTCCCCGCAGAGAGAGGAGAGTTGCTCGTTTACTGTCTCCCCGGTAACCTCGGGTATCTGTTCGGTAATCATCGTGGTATCAGCAAGAACCTCGAGATCACCGCAAAAGAGGGTTGCAGACCCGCCACCCGATCCTAAAAGTCCATCATCTTCTCCGGAAAATTCCTCGCTTTCTCCATCATCTCCCAAAACATCTTCTCCCTCATCAGGATTCTCCTCAACTTCGCCGGATTCTTCCCCGGCATCTTTTTCATCCTGGTCGAGAGAAGTCGTTTCTTCCTGGGATAACAAGTCAAACCCGGGAGAACCTTCCTCCTCAGTTGCTGGTGTTGCCGGTTCATCATCTGTTAAATGCTCTCCGGGCTCTGTTGATTCAGACGATAAATCCGTATTGCTGCCCGTAATTTCCACTGCTTCATTTCCAGAACTCGTTACAGATGATGATCCGGTAGAGAGTGATGATTCTATTCCTCCTTCCCCAGAAGAGGATGACCCTGTTGATGAATCAGAAGCGCTGTCAGCATTTCCCGCTGCTCCGCTCCCTGGATTTGATCCGGTTGATGATCCCGCAGAGAGTGCTGTTCCTCCCCCTGAAACAGATGAACCGGATGCGACCGCAGTTCCGGCAGATCCCGTGGCTCCAGAGTCTCCGGTCTGCGAGGCTGCCGAGGCAGTATCATCTCCGCTCACCGGAGTGAGAATGAAAGCGAACAGTACAATTGAGCATAGGATAACCAAGATTGCCGGTGTTTTTACATGATTTGGATGGGAAATAGGGGAAGAGGGATAACTAATCATGATTTGCTTTCTTTCTGTGCAGTTAATAAATAATTCCGGCATAATTTAGAGCAAATAGAAATCAGTTATTGTTTTGGCCCGGGAATTCCTGCATATTTATTCTATTGATATGGTTGGGAAAACGAAAAATAATAGAAACGTGCAGTTAAATTTTAACAATAATCTTAAATTACCAATTAATTTAATATATTACTAATAATCCGACATTCCCCCTGTCTTTTCACAAGAATAAAGATTATTTCTGCACAATACTGGATTTGGAAAAAAGGAGTATCGTAAGAGCAGTATGGTAAACATGCTCGTGGTATTATTCATTCTTAAAACGAGGAAAAAAGTGCAAGTTTTAATAAGAAATATCACATATAATCTCTTTAATCAATATATATTAATCGGTAATCGCAGAAAATACAGATATGTCAAATTAAGTAGAAAATTACTGACCAATCTAAATATAACCCGTTATAATGCTAAGATCTTCTGGATTTGGTTAAAAACTGATATATTCTTGTAAATTTTAAAATAAGGTTTAAAATGCAGAGATTGTAACCCATCTTGTGAGGAATAACTTAAAAAAGCACTCATATCGTTTATCTTTTGATTATGGAAATAATGTGCAGTCTTTTCCTTGGTTCAAGAAAAAACTAATACAAATATGGGATAGAAAAGTATATGCGCACACCATATCGGGATTGCTGATAATAACCATTCAGGTACTGTCCAGTCGTCTGAAATAAATGAGGAACAATTCATGAAGATAACCCTAAATGACAGGGATACTGTCCTCTCTACAGTAAGGCAGAATCCCGCGGGTCTTTCCATATCAGACGTATCACGGAAAAACAGTATCAACAGGAATAAAATTGCAGTCATCATTGAAATTTTGGAAAAAGAGGATCTTGTTACCTGTACTACCCGATATAACTCAAAAATGGTAACACCAACTTACCGTTCAGCATATCATACCCTCCTCGATATAATTACCGAACCATCGCTTATAATTGACGAAAACCTTCTTGTAATCCAGGTCAATAAAGCATTTTTGGATCTGGTTCCGGCAGAAAGAAAAGAATGCATCGGGAAGAGGATAGATGAAATTTCCTGGATCTGCCTGGAAAACATGGGTTCCAACCTAAATAGTCTGCTGGATGGAAGGGATGGAGAGAAGAACACGATCTTCGGTTCATCCGGGGATAGTACCTGTACTGCGATCAGGATTACTTTAGGGGATGAAAAACCCGGGATATTCATTGTTTTTCATCCCCTGTCCCCCGGGATCTGTTCTGTTGGAGATGAGATGACAGGTATTCTCATTGATGCATTAGCCAAAAAAATTCCCGGGATCAGGAAAGACCATACTTTCGAGGATGTTTTCGGGATGGCTGTATCCTGCATCCATGATGGATGTCCTGATGATATCGTATTCTCCCTAATGGTGGATGAACCTGGCAGACAGGGAATGTTTAATGCAATCATCCCTTCGCGAACAACATCAAAAACAGTTCATGATGCCATCATTGGGTTGATGGAGAAAAAAATGGTGGTACCCATCAGGGAAGAATCCATCAGGGAGTATAAAACAACCCTGCCACAGGTTCATGATTCAATTACAGATATCTTTCAGATACCGGTGGAAGGGAACGATGTACGTGATCTGATTCGTGTGTTACCTAAGGGAACCAATACCGACATCGGGATCATCCTGGATGATTCCCTTGTTGGTATTATTGGCATACTGTCTGTAAATGAGAGGTCTCAATCGGTTGTGCATGGAAAGATACTCTCCCTCGTATCTGCGTCACTCATACCTCTTTGCATGGTATGCCGGATGTCAGATGAGATACACCATACGTCACAGATGTATCAGGAACAGTACAAGAGGATATACAGCCTTTTGACTGAAAAAACAGAACAAGTAATTCATCATTCGTCAGAATCGCTGATATTGCGTTCACTTCTTGGTGCAATACTGGATACCATGGATATCTCACTTATTACAACGTCCCAGGACGGTCACATAACTTTTATCAACCAGACCGCAGTGCATACCTATCAGATAGACATAAACAGGAATCTTTCCGGATCATACCTCACAGAAGTAATCCCTCACTCCCTTGCAGGCTCTCTCATGGAAGGTGTATCACAAGAGAGATGCACCGACGATTTGGAACCGGGGACAAACCTGGTCATTGACATGGATCGGGCCATTCCGATATCCTGGCTCTGTATGAGATATCCCCGATCCCAGTCTTTTCGGCATAGTATCTATATCGGAGAAAAAAATCCGGCCCCTTTTATCTCGTATCTGAACTCCCTCGATGAGTTCTGAATGCACATCCAGTTCTGATTATCGCTCTCGTTTTGTTATGGATACCGGTATTATCTCCGACCATGTGTGATCGTGGATATATCATCCTTTCATGGGAAGGGAGTATCTCTTTTCCAAACGGGTTTTGTCCGATTCCCGACACGCAAACCGAATACGGAGATAAGCATGTCCTTTTTTGCATCAATAAAATCTGCTAATGCGAAGCATTATTGTTCAGGTATATCCCGATTCTGTCCGTATTGTCATCTCAACAATATCTGAAAACTGGTATGTATATTGCCTGAGAGTCACCTCGGCATGAATGAGCCTGTCTTGGGTGGTAAATATCCATGGAATGGTGGTTATCTGCCCTGTTGCTGCGCTGATAATTAAATATTCAAGTTTTTCAGGGACATCATCATCTTTTTCCTGAACAGGGGAGGATAATGCCACCGGATTCATGCCTACGAGTTCTTCTTGTGGCATTCCAAACAATTGCCGGGCAGCCTCGTTACATGCTGTGATCCTGTTACCTGATAGAATAAGGACTGCATCCCTGCTTGCCCTGATAAAATCCAGGTATTTTTGGTCTCTTTCAGCCGATTCTCTCTTTTTAAGTTGTTTAAGGGCATATCGTGAGACTTCTTTCTCGAGATTAATATTTTTTGTTATATCAGTGATGGTAATCAAAAATACCCCTTCAGCACCGATAATATGAGGAAACCAATGGGCAGATATTCGAAACCACCTGATTGGAGATCCGGATATGGAAAAATGAGGTTGGGGGTCAGTAATAAATGGATGTTCCAGCACGGATCTCAATTCATGGGGGATTGTAGAGATATCAGAAGGTATTTTCCCAAAAGCTTCCTGTAAACTGGCTTTTAAGAGTGATTCAGCAACCGGGTTCAGATCAAGAATTTTTCGTTCTTCGTTTAGTACGAACAACCCGGAGTCGGCCAGTTCAAAAAATTTTTCCCGGAATATCGGTGGATGGGCCAGCATGTCATAGTAAAGGACCCCGAAAGCAAGGAAAAATCCTGAAATGGCCATATCCATCCCGCTCGGCAGGAAATTTCCGTCAGAAATGATCTCAAAAACAAAGGGAATTGATGTTCCTGCAATGAGAAAGAGGATCTGCGGCCTGAATTTTTTTGATACATTCGGATATCTCCTGAGAAGAAACATATCCCCGATAAGAATAAGGCAATACAGGTAAAGATAGGCAAACAAGTGAAAAAATTCGGCAAAAGCAGGTGTATATATCTCATTTACCAGGAATGAAAAAGGTGCCCAGAACTCCTCTATCCTGATATAACTGAAAAAAAAGGGAACGATCAAGAGGATACACACTATCGGTTTTTTGATGTACTCAGAATTTCCAGAATACTGCATGCAGTAGAGCAGCCAT
>CAZSDZ010000076.1:267-9164 GCA_964605795.1 uncultured Methanoregulaceae archaeon | reverse complement strand
ACAATATTTTATTATCAACGCTCAATCAGGATTATAAAAAATTGTCGCCGATGTGACTCATTTTAATATGATACGTTGTCATCTTATGTTAGTAATATATGGTTAAGGTTAAGGGATCATTTCAATTCAAAATAAATTGGTCAACAATTCGTTATCTGATGGTTTGTGCCATTGCTATTGGAGCTATGCTTTTTGGATCATTCATGATCGGTGACAAAGATGTAGCTCTCCTTTTTGCCTTTGCCGGATATATCATTGCCAGGGTTCTCTTATGGATATACTATCGAGAATAGAACAAAAGTTTCCTCGCAATTTCGTGTGGATAAGACAAAACTAGCTCACTCTTATATTCCAATCCTATCAATCTCTTTTTGCATCCGATAAATGAACAAAAAATCTTTAATTTTATATTTCTGCTCAATTATAGTTTAATTTATCGAGTTTAATATATCACCGAGGCTGTCAAATTAAAAACGGATCAGATTCAATCATGTGTTTTTTGATAATCTACCCTCACGGATCAGCGAAGAGCCATTTTCTCTCTCATATGTGCACGAAGCACTCAGCTAAATAATCGAGGTAACCAATGATCTGGAGCTCCAGGATTTTTCTGTAAACTGGGTATTAGTATCAGCAGTTTTGGATCAGATCATGATTTGAGGCAAAGCAGCGAATCAAGTCCTGTTATCAGTTATTTGATATACAAAAAGGAAAACCTAACCATTTCTCTTTTCTTCATCAGAGAAATGGTTTTGGAAAAAGATACTGATAGAATGACTGGTATTAGTCATCAGGGAGTATCGCTGGGAAAACTGCCTCCCCCTCCGCCCCCGGAACTGCCACCGGATGATGTACCTGCATCGAGATTCGTCGTCTGTTCCAGGTAGTCTTCAGGGTAAATGTCTGGAGGTAATATCCTGATGGTTTGTGATTCTTCATTGTTATATTCATTACATTCCTCCTCGGTATTGTCAGGATCAAGGATTATCGATTCTATCCCTGCCCCTTCTACATCTAAATTTTCCGGAATCGTCAGGGTAACGACAATTTCACGTTCCTCACCTGGTTGTAGGGGGGTAATTTTTTCCGTGGGCCGTAACAGTGTCTGTTTTTTTGACAAGTGGACACCAATAGCAGTTTCAGTGGATTGAACCGTTCCTGCATTTTTTATAATGAGTTCTACCTCAAAGGGGTCGCCTACTGTTACCATGTCAGGGATGTAGTTCTCTGAAAGGACCATATCCGGATGATGGGTACACCCGCCTGGAGATCCGGTTCCCCGGGTTTTGAGATAGACATCCTGGATGAGAATATCCGTATCAAGAAGCGTAACAGAAACTTCCTCGTCTCCGACCATGGGATCCAGGTCATCCGGTTTAATCCCGGTTTTATGGTAATTATCAAAGAGATCGTCATAAATTACAAAAACCAGGCTTGACTTACTCTTGCTGCAGAGCAGGTCGTTGACGATGTAATCCCAGGAGTATTGGGTGGTAAATGTAACGCTTTTCCCGTTTTTATCTGTGACCGTGATCTTGTAGCCCCCGTCCTCTGTTTTGGTAGCGATTATCGCGGTACCGTCCGGCCCGATGATGAGGAGGTATTCAAACGGTTTATTCTCGGAATAACGCACGTAGCTCCCATCAGGAAGGGGGGGTATACCAGTCTGTGGATGTTCCATGGGTTTGCGTTGTCCGGGCAAGGTTACAGGTGGTATACAGGTTGGGCAGGGATGAATACACAATATCTTCAGAATCAACAGGTAAGGCAATAGGCTCTATTACATTTTTCATCGGCATACTATCATACGTGCTGCGGGAACACAAAGGGCATAATGCAAAGCAATTTCCCAGGGCAACTGAATTGTCTTAACTGATATCTCGTTTCCGTCCTTGTCATAAATACCAACGGTAATCTCATGAGACCCTGATTGCTGATAATACTCAACTCTGCTTCCGCCAGGGAGTACTGTTGTCCATGCAGTATGGGTCCACTGGTTACTGGTCGCTATACTGAAGGTCTCATATGACCAGAAAAGGTTCACATCACAGGGTATGTTCCCAAGTGGTGTCGTGCCTGTCACGGGAAGGGAAAGGAAACTGGCCAGAATGAGCAGGCAGCAAAGAAAGAATATACTGCTTTTCATCGTTCATCACCGTTGAGTTTATTATACAATAATCCACCAATATTCATGTGCGAGTGATAGTCTCCAAGAAGCATAAAATATCTATAGATCAGAATATTACTCAATTTATTTCCGATTCATTCATGATGAACAAGAGCGTAATACAGATATACCGTAGGTACCTCCATTAGATAAATACAGAGCGCATTTCCAACATGATCCTATTTGAAAGAACAGGGAGAGGATTGTGAATTTGGGCGATCCCGTGTCTACCAGGTAAACGAGATCCGGGCCATGAGATACGAGGCTTCGTGCGTGATTGCCGTGTTGAGCAGCGTACGGCAACCCCACCAGGTTCTTTTAACCGTCTACGGAAAAATAATGAAAAAAATTGTGTTGGAACCGGTCCAACCGGTAAACCGTACAATTACTTAAAGGAATTTTTAATTCAGGGCGTTTTCCCCAGAGAATCAGAACAATCAAACAATCTGCAGGGAAACTCATTTCACTACTATTATCCCTCATCATTCTGAACATACTATATGGTCAGGAGACCCCCGGAGTTAATCTACAGTGTGGATGAGAAACCAGAACCAATCCCTCTTTTTCTCCTTGGCATCCAGCATCTCTTTCTCATTATCATCAGTCTCATTCTTCCCGTTGTTATCGTAAAGAGCATTGGAGGAGATGATATTGAAGCGATGTTCATGGTCAGCATGGGAATGCTTGCGGCAGGAATCTGCACCTGCCTGCAATCCTATGGAAAGAAAGGAATCGGCTGCGGTTACCTTTGTCCGTCACTCTGCGGCCCGTCTTATATATCTTCATCCCTTCTTGCCGCACAGGCAGGAGGCCTTCACCTGCTCTATGGAATGACATTTCTCTCTGGGATTTTTGAGATGGGCATCTCACGTATTATTACCCGTCTCCGGTTCCTCTTCCCTGCCGAAGTAACAGGAGTTGTTGTCAGTTTTGTCGCAATAGCTGCGATGCCGATCGTTCTGCCTCGGTTCATCGGCATAAATGAAAGTACCGGCACGATGGATCCGGTTCTTTTTGGTATCTCGGTTCTCACGCTTATCGTCATCGTGGCTCTCAATATTTACTCAAAAGGAAAGGCAAAACTGTACTGTGTTCTCATAGGCGTTATTTTTGGGTATATCATCTCATTTCTGACCGGAGTTCTGAATTCCGCCCATATCGGGCTTATCACTGACGCTCCCATTCTTGGTTTCCCAGATGCATCGCATTTTGGTCTTTCCTTTGATTTTGCCATTGCTGCACCCTTTCTTATCGCGATGATCTGTGTCACCTTAAAAAGTGTTGGCGATATCACAACCTGCCAGCGTATCAACGATCTTGATTGGAAGAGACCGGACATGAAAAATGTTCGGGGCGGGATCCTGGTCGACGGGATAGGGGATGTTATCAGCGGGCTTCTGGGAACGTACGGACAGTCAACATCATCAGGCAACATCGGTCTTTCTATCGGAACCGGTGCAACATCACGCTATATTGGCTACTCCCTGGGAATAATCCTCATCGTCCTTGCCTGTTTCCCAAAACTGGCCATGATATTTGTTATCATGCCGGATCCGGTCATGGGAGCGGCCCTTCTCTATTCCATGTGTTTCATGTTCATAACCGGCCTGAACATCATCTCCTCACGCATGATGGATCTTCGCAGGACATTTGTCGTCGGACTGTCATTTTTCATGGGCTTGTCTGTAATGATACCCGGGCTTTATACTAACGTCCCAACGGCTATAGAACCAATTTTTGCCTCAACTCTCTCACTTGCAACGATTACCGTTGTTATTCTTCACCTCGTTCTTCTCATCGGGGTAAAGAAGAAGGCATCAATTGAGATCGATACGAAAGAAAATACCACAGAGGCAGTTTTTAATTTTATGAAGATACAGGGAGGAATCTGGGGTGCACGGCCCGATGTGATATCCCGTGCTACCTCGGCGATTCACCAGTGTATCGAGGCTATCCTGATAAATAATCCAGGCCTGAAATCAGTTGCCGTCACTGCCAGTTTCGATGAATTTAACGTGGATGCCGATGTAGCGTACGAAGGAACGCCGATCGCTGTCACCGATAAACGCCCCACCGATGAACAGATAGCAGAAGATGAATCTGCCCTGTCGCAACTGGCAGGATACATGATTCACCGGCTTGCAGATAAAATATCCTCTGAAACCCGGGGAGATGCGAACCACATTCTCATTCATTATGACCATTAATTCATCTGCCATAACCGGCAACAGGTATGCGATACAGGAACAAACACGGGGAACATACGCATGATACAGATCAAGAAGGAGTTAGAGGACTCATTCCTGGTAGCGACCATATCCGGGATGATGGATACATCCACTTCGGGACAGGTTGAAGATGAACTGATAACCGATGATATTCCCCAGTGTAAAGGGGTTATCATTGATATGAGTGGCCTGACATACATCAGCAGTTCCGGTATCCGGGCATGTATCAGGATACACCGCCACCTGAAGAAGAACAGGATACCCCTGGCATTCTGTTCCCTTATCCCCTTTGTGTATGAAATCTTTGAGATCGCAGATCTCGTCGGGAATCTTGCCATCTATCTGGATCGTGAGAGTGCAATCACTGCTCTTTGCGTATGAGATAATCCAGCATGTTAGACAAGGTGATACCTGCCGGCCTTGCACTCTTCCAGCTCATCAGTGTAATAATCCTTGGATCTTACTTCATCTCACGGACAACGTTTTTTTACCGGGTTGTTTTCCTGCAGGGAACCGCACGGGACCATGTATTACTCATTCTCTTCTTCGGAGCACTTTCAATATACGGGACCATGAGCGGTATCTCTCTCTTCGGAGCCCAGGCAAATGTCCGTGACCTGGGTCCGATCATCGGCGGACTTACCTGCGGACCCGTGGTGGGAATGGGAGCGGCTTTTATCGGTATTGCATACCGGCTCTCTCTTGGGGGGGTTACTGCTGTTCCCTGCTGCCTGGGAACACTAATTGCAGGTATTTCCGCGGGAATTATCTGGTATTCCCATGGAAAACGGTTTATTGGAACCATTCCTGCAATAATCCTCGTGGTTGTGCTTGAGCTGATCCATACTTCCCTAGTCTGGATCCTGACTCCGGACTTTTCCGGCCTGTATGAGATACAGATTACCATGGGAACAACCGGTTTGGGCCTGAACGTCATTGGAATGCTCTGTTTCTCGCTTATTTTTACGAATTACGTCCTCGAAAGGAAGACACGGGAGGAGCTAGACCGGACAGCAGCAGAACTCGATATCGCCAGAAAAATTCAGGTAAGTTTCCTACCCGCTGAATTGCCCGGGATTGACGGGTATGAACTGGCTGCGTTCTCAAGGCCTGCCAGGGATGTCGGGGGTGATTTCTATGATATCATCTCCTTTGAAGGGAACGAATACGGTTTTTTGATCGCAGACGTATCAGGAAAAAGTATTCCTGCAGCCATTTTCATGGGACTTTCATGTACAAGCATCAGGGCATCTGCCGAATGGGTACACCTCCCATCCCTTGCAGTCGAACGTGCAAACAACCTTGTCTGTAAATATGCAGAGAGCGGGATGTTCTTCTCCCTGTTTTACGGGATCCTGGATGCCGGTTCAGGAAGAATCAGGTATGTCAATGCCGGGCACCCGCCACCGGTTGTTCTGACACAAAATGGCGGAAGCCGGTTTCTTACCCATACCGGAACCATCGTAGGGTTTACTGAAGATGCACAGTACAGGGAAGGGGAATTCACGATGCAGCCAGGAGATATCCTCGTGTGTTACACCGACGGGGTTACCGAATGTATTGACCGTGCCGGATCCTATTTCGGGAGGGAACGACTGGTATCGTGCATACAAAAAGCAGGTCATCGCCCTGCAGAAGAGATTCTTAAGGAGGTGCACGCTGTAGTGATGCAATTTGCAGGAGATGTACCGCAGTTTGACGATATCACGCTCCTGGTGATAAAACGAAACCCGGAAGGAAAAACCCACCTGTAATAATGGGATGTGTAAATACCAGTCTGCCCGGGATTCTTTGCAGTTCCCTTTCTGTCGAGTATGGGTATATTCTCCCTGGATAAACCAGAAAGATCAGATGGAAATATCTGGAATGAATATCTGACAACGTAATTGAGACCAGATATACCGATAATAACCTGTTCTCATAATTTCATAACCAAAAAGAAAAAACGAAATTTATCAATGGATTCTCTTCTTTTAACCGGATGTACGGGTGATTTCTGCACAACCCCCGCATTCTTCCCCCAGGTTCTTTGAACCCTGAAGAGAAGAACAGTCCGGGATTTCTCATGGGGCTGGCTCTTTTTTTTCACCGGGGGTTTTTAGGTTTTTAATAGGACGTTTCGCGTAAGTCCTATGTAGAAGAGAAGTTGTAAAGAAAAAGATGGATAGGATTACTCGTATCTAGTATTCCCTGCACCGCTCCGTCACGTACTCCGAAAGATCATACCTGACAACACCCTCGTCAAATGCAGCAGCAGCAAGGGTAAAGGCATCATCAGGGAACCTGCCAGTCGAGATGAGCTGCATGATGCCGGAAAGCCTCGAAATATGAGCCTCTTCTATCACCGCAGTCCCTGCCTCCGAAAGACCGCCTGATACTCCTGACAGGCTTTCCAGTGCCACCAGGTCTGCCTCGACCGGATTATAAGCGGCCTCGTTATCAAGGAAGCCCTGCATCTCGTTGTACCGCCAGGGGGTCCCTTCTGCATGGGAGAGGAGGGTATCGTAGTTATCCTCAAGTGCTGCCCGGCTGGTCTGGATGTACTTGATAAGAGTTGCAACCCAGGCGGTGAGCTGCCCGGCACCGGTGTCAGGCTCGGGTGCTTCGGGATCAAGGCTCTCTCCAAGGAGTGCTTCCATGACGACAAGGTAGTTCTTCATGTAGTCTTCCTTAAACTGGACGAGCTGCTCCTCTTTCGAGTACCCTGCCGGACAGGGCCAGCCGGCGACGAGATTATAATCAGACGGGTTCTCTAGCACCCGGGTGATAAAAGTGGCTGCGTCAGGATACCCGAGATTCTGGAGGAGTGCTACAATTGCATCCCCGATACGGGCAAGGCTCTCATCAATCTTCTGCATGAGACCGGAAAGCGTTGTCGGATCGATGGCACTAACCTGCTGCACGAATGCTGCCAGATCCATGATCTGGTCCAGGAGGTCTGGAGAGAGCGGAGCGGTGCCGATATCGACTCCCGGAACCGGGGAGACGAGTGCCCCTTCCTCTGAAAAGACGATCCAGAGGTCGTTGCCGTCGGGATCGACTGCCGGGACGACCATGTAGGTACTGTCAGATACGATAACCGAAAAGAGGTCTTCCTCGTTTATTGAAAATCCAAGTGCCTGTAACTGGGCGATGTAGTCGGCAATCCGGTCTGCGGGTGAGAGGTCAGAGTTGTCGGTGAGAGCAACTTCAAGAGTTGTCTGGGCTGCAGGGTCAGCCGGGTCAGGACCAGGGCCGGGAATAACAGGGAATGCCGGACGTTCAGGGGGCAGGTGATCTGCCGGATCTGCCAGGTCAGCTACACCACCACTTCCAGTAAAAGTGGTAATATCACCAGGATCAAAGGTGGTTGCTATGTGACCCCCATGACCCTCACCACCTCCACCACCACCAGCTCCACCTACTGCTGATGCCACCACAGTTCCAGTCGGACTTTCTGAATCGATAAAAAGACTTTCCATTGGAGAATCTCCACCATTGCCTGCAGTACCTGGGCTGGCATATCCCGCACCACCTCCAATACCACCATTAATCGAGAGGGTGGCATCACCAGCAAACTCATCAGCCCAGAGGTAGAGAAATCCACCGGTACCACCCACAGCTCCATTACCGCCATTACCACCAGAAGAAGTATCCAGACCGTCACTACCATCTGATGCCCAGGAGCCGCTTATCGCATTCTCTCCTCCCCAACCACACGTACCACGCCATCCACCCATGCCCCCATCTCCGCCCCGACCGCCTTCACCGCCGATGGAATGGGCATTTAATTCTGCGTCAACGGCGATATCTCCAGATACCACAATCGAAATCGTTCCACCGGCACCACCTTCTCCACCATTACCGCCATTACCATTGCTGCCACCATCGCCGCCGTTGCCACCGTTTCCACCAAAACCACCGATTCCTGCATCTCCACCATCACCTCCCAAACCACCGGGACCCCCGTCACCCCCGACACCATCATTACTACCATTTTCACCAGGAGAACCTCCATCACCCCATTCCCCAGATTCGCCGTTGATTTCACCACCGATGCCCCCTAAACTCCCATCGCCCCCCGCACCACCAGTGCCTCCCGCTCCACCGGCACCACCGGGACCACCATCAAAACTTGTCCCACCGGTACCACCGTCACCGCCGTCACCACCGGTACCACCGTCACCGCCAATCTGTCCTCTGCCACCAGTACCGCCCCAGCCACCTTCACCACCATTGCCACCAAATCCAGCTTCACCGCCTGCTCCGCCATCGGCGATGACATCTACATCCCCGGTAATTGAAGATACCCACATCTCGATCGTCCCGGCATCCCCACCTTCACCGCCATTGCCACCATCACCACCAGCACCGCCGTTGCCACCGTTGCCACCAGCACCGCCAAAGCCTCCAACACCGCCGTTGCCACCGGCGCCACCAAAGCCTCCAACTTCACCATCACTGCCATCCCAATTTAATTCGGTACCATCTGCCCCGGGATTTCCAGGTACACCACTTCCTCC
>CAZSDZ010000076.1:0-257 GCA_964605795.1 uncultured Methanoregulaceae archaeon | reverse complement strand
TCACCACCGGCACCACCATAACCCCCATCACCACCATCGCCGCCCATGCCTCCTATACCTCCGGTTTCTCCCGTTCCACCAGCACCACCAGCACCACCGGACACTGAGAAGGAACCATCTCGTAATGCTCCATCAACAGCAAACGTAATTTGACCCCCAAGACCTCCGTTACCCCCGTCTGTGCCGGAAACACCATCAGTTCCGTCTGTCCCGGCATCACCGGGACCACCACCCTCTCCATAAGTACCATCCTGACC
>CAZSDZ010000075.1:0-9741 GCA_964605795.1 uncultured Methanoregulaceae archaeon | reverse complement strand
CACCGATCTGTATTATCTTTCTCATTATCATCATCGTGTACATTGCATTCGTCTTCATGTTCCTTATTGGAGCAGCGGCATTCGGCATGGATCCGGTTATATCCAGTACCGGCTCGATGATGCAGGGAATCGATTAAGGATTTTAATATCAGATACATCTCTTTTTAAAGAGAGTGTAATTCCTTTTGTGAGGAATCCAGAGAAAAGCAGGTATTGTCTGCAATATTTCATGTCTTTTACAGGTTTGGTGCCTGCGCGGAAAAAAGAAGAAAAAAAGCCAGATAAGGCCGAATTATTTGAAACAGCCGAGCTGGCATTTTCGTATCTTGATATCATGAGCATTACAATACCGTGCAAGATCCATCTTGCTGATCCCATGCTTCTCTGATAACTCAAACGCAAGCGGACACGGGAGAGAATCATCTACCCCTGCTTCAGTAAATATAACCCTGATTGTATCTTCCAGTTCTGAATCCATAATATTATATTAATTTACTTTCAGAGAGATTAACTTAACTAACCTCATTACCCTTCGAACCATTCCCGATCTGATAGCGAAAACCGATCCAGAGAGACGGAAAGGCCGTTTATTCACTCACAGGCATCTTTTGCAAATACTACCAATTCTTATCACGCCTCTTGTATCATAGTATTAAGAAAGAATCCATACAGGTATATTGTATCCGGACCATTGAATGAAGAGGTGAACGGTCATGCTACCCCCTGGGGATCATGAGATAAAAGAGACCAATACACTCCCTGTATCTCTTCTTGCTCATATCATGCAGACAGGAGAATGCCAGACTGATATCCGTGACGGTATCCTCGAACATGCACAAAAAACAGCAGAAACTCTCCTGACCTGCAGATCCAATGATCCTCACCTTGCCATAGTATACTGGGAATGGCTGTCAGACAGCACAAATACCACGATATCTGCAAAAGATGCGAATAAATTCCTGCTCGGGTGTATCCTTGACCGAAGGGCAGAAGGGATTGATATCTGGGATAATGCCCGGTTTTTTATCGATGACATTCTTGGGGATCCTCCCCGGCTCTGGCACCTGATACGAGAATACTCCCCTGATGAATGGAACAAACAGGCGATAATCTTTGACCTGCATCCCCAGGAGAAGATACATGAAGCCATATGGCACATTGCAGGAGAGATGATTGGCTGGTATCATGGTGACGCACGGCAGATCTGGTCAGATTGTGAACAGAACCCGCGGGAGATAACACACCGTTTAAGACGACTTGGGGTTCCTCCCATCACCGCCAGTATGATTCTTGGAGCACTCAAGGATGAGGGGTACGTAACCGGTCCCTGCGATGTCAGGGCAGATGCACCGGTTGCCCGGATTCTTGCAAGGCTCATCTGTGGGATGGAAGAGAAACTCACGGAGTACGAAGCCGTGAGAGTTGCACGACTCATGTATCCTAAAGACCCCTGGATCCTTGACCGCCCGCTGTATCTTATCGGGATGGATTATTGTCATATAAAACCAGCCTGTTTCGGCTGTCCTGTCCGCGAATACTGCCTGTATTGCAGGACGCACAAAAAAGAGAAAATAGCACCCTATTGTGTGTATAAGGAACTCTTCGGGAAGAGAACTATCCAGACATCACTGGATCTGTTCGGAAGCGGTCAATCCTGATACTGACCGGAGAGGTCTCTTAAAAAAAAGGGTTATTCCTTTCGCCGCATCTCATCAATGAGCCGGGAGACCTGCATGGGTTTTACATCAATCCCAAAAGTGTCAGAGATAAATGCCCTGACTTCCTGGACTCCGGATTCCTTTCCGGCAAATGCATCCTTTATCTGTTTCTTCTGGTCATCTGAGAGCCGGACTTTTCGCGCAGCCTTGTCAGATTCTGCGGCCTTTCCGGTATCTTTAACCTTGAGATAGATCTTTCCATAAATCGTCTCTCCCTTGCGCTTGCCGTGGCGCTCGCCAAGATCCCCGATCCAGACCTGATACATCCCGCTTATCCCGTCTGCCTGGATCTCTTCATCACCGATATACTTGTAGGAGGGCATCATCCGTTCAATCTCACCGAGAACGTAGATATCGCCCTTGACCATCTGGCCACCGACACGACTCTTCGCATTCCCCTTAATGACAACCGTTCCGCCTTCTGCATGTGTTGCAACATGCACATCGACGTTACCATTGACAATTATCTCTCCACCACGCATAAAGAGAGCAAGGTCACTTCCGGCATTGCCTCCTACGACAATCCTGCCACCCTGCATACCACGCCAGTCGCCACGATATGCTGCTCCCAGGTAGTTTTTCGCATTTCCGTCAATGAGAAGTTCTCCTCCGGTCATGCCCATACCACAGAAGGAATCGACATTGCCCTTGACCCGGATCGTTCCACCGGCCATCCAGGCACCGACATACATGTCAGGGCTTCCGGAAACCTCTATCTCTCCACCAGTCATCTTCATCCCGATATACTTCACTTTGGTGAGGTCACCAGAGACAACGATCTTCGTATCTGCAGCAGTCTTTCCCGGGTTTCCGGATATCTCAAAGAAATCAGAGAGGGTATGGTGTTCATTTCCCATGTAGACAGGGAGTGCACCGATCTCTTCGGGAGATTTAGCAGCAAACTGGTCCGGACTGATGGTCTCTGCTTCCAAGTACAGTTCAGGCTGGTTTTTCAGGGTTAATGTTACGGTATCCATTGCTTGTACCTCCTTTACGATGCATCGACCTCGATGACATAGGGATGAGGAACAAAGTGATCGCTCACTTCATAATTCCCAAGATTCATACTGTAATACTTCAGGAACTTCATCACGACATCGCGTTCGACCTGCTTGTTCTCGGGAACCTTTACATCAACCCAGAGTGTACGTTTCGCAGGCTCTGCAACGATCTCATTGTTGTCAACAACAAGAACACCTGACTTGAACACCTGGTCTGCCGATGAGAATGCCTTCTCGATAGATGCCCCGCAAAGACTGTCAGCATTGATGTTATAGACAGAAACATCCGCATCCATGCCGGGAGCAAGTCCTCCGCACATATCAGTAAGACCGAGCGCTTTTGCCGGCCCTGCACGGGTCATCTGGGCAAGCTCGTAGAGGGTTATCTCACGATCCAGACTTCCGAGACTCGTTGCATCGTTGACTTTCTCACTGTGCTTGAACGTTGAGAGGCGTTCGTTCCGGTACTTCGCATCCATCAGCCAGCCAAAGACACGAGGATACCGTGTAAACGGTCCTGCATTGGGATGATCAGTTGTGATATATGTTCGCATCGGGTCTTTTGCAAGAAGTCCGAGTTCCAGACCGATGGCCCACTGGATGGCACATACCTTGATGTCAGGACTGTATACATAGGGAACTATCCCTGACGATGTCTCGAGTTCAACATCAAGATTTGCCCATTTTAAGTGATTTAACTCGGTCAGGTGGTGCTCAAAGGGACCGTCGGCGGTCATGGTCGTGGTTTCATCAAGGGTTACGCAACCGAGATCAATGGTGATATTCTTGTTCTGGTTGACGTAATTCATGATCTCCTTTGCCTTTGATTCGAAGTTGCCCCAGTTGTCACCACCATAGGAGTGGAACTGAACGTGGGTGTGATGGAAGACCTGCTCACGGCCGAACTTGTTGTTGGGTTTTACCCCTTCTGCAAGCCGGAAACTATCAAGCGTCGTCTCATAGTTACCCGGATTCCCAAGGTTATTTGTGTGGACATGGATCGAATGGGGAAGGCCGAGCTGTTCGTTTGCCTTCATGAGACCGGTCATGATCTCAGCCGGGGTGATATCAAAGTACGGTACCGGGTCGTGAACGCCGTCACAGTTCTTTCCCCATCCCCATGCCTCGGAACCACCGGGATTCACGATTTTCAGGGCATATCCCTTGGTAACACGGAGAAGCCACGAGATATAGGCATTGACGTTCGTCTCTTCGTTGTTCTTGAGGTATTCAAAGACAAACCAGTTGTTTCCAAAGACCGGATATGCACCCTGGTCGACGATAGGGGTATCTTTTATCTCTTCATGGACGTGCCGTGCATAGAGCGGTGGCATGGCTGCCTCCATGACGGTGGTATATCCCATCCGTGCATAGTTATACCCGGTCCGAAATGTTGTGGGTATTGAGAAACCACCCTCCATGCGGGTTTTTCCGGTTGCCTTACACGTGAAGAGTTTATCTTCAGGCCGGTAATTCCGTCCCTCGTTGACTTTTGGTCCTGCGACATGGGCGTGAATCTCAACTGCTCCTGCCATGACCGTCTTGCCGGTAGCATCTATCTCTTTTGCCTTTCCTTTGACCTTTGAGACAATTTTACCATCCGCGATACAGATGTCCATGACATCCCCTTTAATGCCCTGCTTAGGGTCATAGACATGTCCGTTCCTGATTATGTACTCATCTGCCATTTTTAATCACCTTATGCCGCTTTTATCTCTGCGATGCGGGTATTTACTGCCCTCAGGAATTCCTCATCGGTCATCATGCCTTCCGGAGGCTCGACCACCTTTCGCGAGTCAATCGGGACATTATCCATTCGATAGCAGTTCCCTCCGACCTCGACACCGACAAAGGCAACCGGGACATGGAGTTTACAGATCTCGCTCGTCGGGGTGATGTGGGGATCGATACAGACTGAAGGCAGGTTCGCTATCTCCCTGACACAGCTGATCGGGAAGTGTGCACCCGGGTCGCTGCCGAGCACCATGATGGCATCTGCCTCTTTCCGTTTCAGTATCTCGATCGAACCGGTCTCACCGGGATTATACCGTGCAAATCCCCGGGAGAGATCGACCGAGTAAGGGAACCCGAACTGCCAGCCAAGGACCTGGCCAGAGCCGGTGACATTATAGTGGCCCCGCATGGCGATGATGGAGAATTTGGTATACTCATTGAGATCCTTCGTGAGCATGATTGCTGCATCGATGTTGTGGTCCTTTCCTAACGACTGGGTAACACCCATACCGAAGAAGATGACCCCGAACCGGCCGCTCTTTAAGAGTTCAGCAGACTCGTAGACCTTTGCTTTCGGGACACCTGCGATGATATCACCAGTGAGTTCCTGTCCCCGAACAGCTGCCCGCAGTGCCTGGAGTAACTCGTAATCAGCCCCCTGTTCAACCTGCAGGTGAATATCGGCAAGGCTTGAGGTGTCGGTTGTTCGTGGATCAACGACAATCAGTTTCCTGTTCTTGTGTCCCTTTCCGGTGAAGTACCCACGGGGGAAGATGGAGTACCGGGACATGTGACGCGGGTGTGCGTGTGCCGGGTTGCATCCCCAGAAGATGATCCGATCTGCCCGGTTCTTGACCTCTCCAAGGGTACAACTTGGGATACCGACATTCTGGACCGCAACAAGGGTTGTTCCGTGGCAGACTGCCGCAGTGTTATCAATGATTGCCCCGACCTGCTCGGCAATCTCGCTGCCGACACTCTGTGCCTCACAGGAGGTAGAACTCCAACCATACATGAGTGGTTTTTTTGCCTTTGCGAGGAGCTGGGCAGTATACTCAATTGCCTCATTGTAACTGACCTCTACGGCACTGCCATCTTCCTGCAGCATCCTCGGTCGTGTTACCCGATCTGATGCCTGGGAGTGCAGGAACTTCTCTGCACCGATGGCACAGGCGTTCTCGACATCAAGCAGTTTCTTCCCGTCGTCACTGACGGTAACCACAAGGTCATCACAAAGAGTTCCGCAAAACGGACATATCACGTCTGAAATTGTCTTTGTCATTGCTCTTCACCCCAGCAGTTGTATCGCATCAGTTGTATTGTTGGTAAAACCGGTTTGTTGGGTGCCGGTTGTATGGTAACCGGTGTTCCTTTAAAAGTAGGCATCCCGGTGCTGTAGGTCTCATCGCTGACAACCGTGTTAGCCCATGGCCCCATGGGAATAAAGGCTACCCCCGGGTGCGGACCCTGGGTTGCCTCGATGGCCTTGACGACAACACTTCCATATGCACTGGTGACCTCCACATTCGTGTTCTTCATGATACCCAGTTTCTTGAAATCTTCGTTGTCCATCTCGATAATGCCGCATGCCTTGCGATATTTATCCTTCTCTTTCCCGCCTTCCATGGAGACACCCTGCTGGATAGTCCGCCCGGAGATCAGGTTGATAGAGATTGCTGACATCTTTGGTTCTCCTGATATGATACCGTTAAACAGAGTTCATCAGACTGCAAACAGATATTTTTCGTCTCTTTTCTTCAGGTGTGGAAACCCAAAAAAGGACGGAGCAGATCTTTTGCATCCCCTTGCATCAAAAAGTATATATACTGACTTTTTGGGAAGAGGCCCTTGATGGTTCTGGTACAACAGTATCGGATGGTTCCCCTATATATGGAGATTGGATAGATCAGACAGATTTGATGAATTTTGGTGAGAAAAAGACATAATATGTAATTTTTATTAATTAAAAATTCCTATTTATTAATTATTTTAATCTAACTTTTCCTTTTGCGAAAATTGATAAGATTTTTTATTTAATGAAAACGGAGATTAATTAATAATGGTTATCAAATCCCATTTCAGAATGAATGGAAAGAAGAGGTGCCGCATTTTTGATGATTACTGGTGAAAATATCTGTATTATGTAAAATTATATTTTAGGATAGTTGTTTAATTGTTAACATATTTGGTTGATAATTGCATAGATAATTTCAACTGATATCAGGTTATTATTGAACCTTAAGTAGAGGAGAGGAGTATACAATTATCTGCAGATTGATTTCTTTTAAACGAAAGAAACATCCGGCAGGAAAAAAACACGGTATTCCTGCCGGACGCCAAATCAATCACGTCTTATTATCTGCTGGTGTACGATATCCTGTGCCAGGTGTCTGCGATACACCTGGACAAGGGTACAACCAGACATCAATAGGTACCGTTTTTGATTATTTATGCACATTGTTTTGTTTATACACAAAAGACCCGTGCATGGAATTATGCCATAATAATCACATATTTTCAAAGTCACCTACGAACAAGGCAGCATAAGGGTAATACCTGGGTTTTGATGCTGTTAAAAAGAATCAGGAAGAATATATACGAAAGAATGCGATCTGATATACATGAAACATCAGAAAATTATCGTCACCGGAGAGGTTCAGCGGGTCGGTTACCGGGACAGGGTCACCAAAATTGCCCGCTCATGCAATATCACCGGCATTGTCAGAAATTGTCCCGGATATGATGTGGAGATAATTGCTGAAGGTACTGAAGAAGATCTGAAAAAATTTACCTCGGGAATACGGATTGTTGACGATCCGATTCACGTTGAATCTATCACCATAACCCCGGGAACATACGAGGGGAAGTGGACTTATTTTGAGATAGAGCGAGGGGATCCTGATGAAGAACTGGGAGAGCGGCTGGATACTGCTCTTACGTATCTGGCCAGGAGTGATAAAAACACTACGCGTTCTGTTGAAATTGGAGAACTGATGCTGGATAAACAGGATCAAATGATCGGTAAGCAGGATCAGATGATACAGAAACAGGACCAGACCGTTGAAGAGATACGGTCCTTACGCACAGATCTTAACAGAAGTCTTGATGATCGGTTCAACCGGGTCGAGAATGAACTGAAAGTTATCAAAGATGCATTGGAACGTGCTGGTATTCTCGCCTGATATCTTTTTTCAAATCCCGGTATAACAGGGACTTATTCATTACCATGAAAAACATCTCTTTGTATCATCCGTTGGATAAAAGACAAACGATGTGAAAGAACTAATTATCCCTCTTTTCCTCTGTGAACAACAATCCTTTAAAACATGAGTTAAGGAGATAGGGTACACTACTAACGGCGCTCATTTTTAGAACTAGCCAATTTGGCTTTATTTTTTAAAAATAACCCCATTAAAGAGGGAAGATTTTTATATTTGTAGTGTTAAATATACACTACAATGGCATGGATTCGGCGTATGAAAAAAGGGAACAGAATTTACCTGTGCGAATACCGGAGCGTCAGAGAGGGAAAGAAAGTCCGTAGTGAATTCGTCAAGTATCTGGGAGTTGAAAGTAGCGAGGAAAAAGTTCCTTTACCGAAAAAAACCGTGATGGCTTGGAAACCTCCTGACCGTTCAGTTCGAGCAGGCGATGTAACAGTCTTGTGGACTATTGCGAGCCAGATGCATATGGTCGAAACAATTGATCGAATTTGTGGCCTCAAAGGAAGAAGAAAAGCAAACAGCCCAGGAAAACTGCTTACGCTTTGGGCGATTAACCGGGCTCTGGACCCGGAAAGTGCTACCCAACTTGAAGACTGGATCGACGGAACATTTCTCCCGGAAATCTCACAATTATCTTCGAAAGGAGTTGACAGAGATGCTTTTTTTGCAGCTCTTGACTGCATTTGTTACGAAGATCCAACATCAGGCAGAATAGTGGACAATACTAAAGCAATAGATGAATCTCTCTATGCAATATGGCGAAATCAAAACCCGTTACCCAAAAATGAGAGTGAATATCTGGCCTATGATATGACCTCCATGATTACGTATGGGAATACATGTCCACTTGCTGAAAAAGGACATAATGCTGAAAACTGGAGGCAGCAGCAGTTTAATCTCTCTCTTTTAGTCTCGAAATATGACAACCAGCCCCTGGCTCATATGATACATCCTGGAAATCATACGTCAATAACAACAATGCAGCATGTTATTCCTCGTTTATCTGATTTTTCTATCCAGAATGGAACAATAATCTGGGATCGGGGGAACACTTCAAACAAAACAGTAAACGCTCTGGAAAGTATGGGTTGGAAGATAATTTGCGGGATTCCAAAAACATCTGATGAAGCAAAAGAGATTATAATAACAACGGAAATTCCAGAGAAGCCTGATTTTCTGGTTCCATGCAAAAATACCGGGGAATTGTATGCATGTAAAATTCATGCTGAATTATATGGGCAAATGCGAGAAACTGTCGTATACAGGAATGTGACGAAAGCAACGAAATCTCTCATCAGAAGAAATAAAGCCATTTATGTGATATCTCAAGAGTTAGATGGGTTAAAATCCGAATTACATTTCAATTCGCAACAAAATTTGAAATTAGCAGTGAAAGGAATTCTGAATGGGTGGAAACGATTTTTTATCATCGAATACCCGGAAGACGAGAAAATTGTGGACTTCTCATGGTCAGTCAATGAAAAAAAGATTGCTGAAGCGAAATCAATGGATGGAAAGTTTCTGTTATACTCATCTGAGACTACCTATTCAGCTCAGGAGGTCGTCAGGATGTATCTTGAAAAAGACTTCATTGAGAAGGCATTCAGGACAATTAAGACTGAAGAAGAGCTTAAACCGATCCGACATAGATTGGAATCAAGAGTAAAGGCCATAATTTTTGTTTGTATTCTGGCATTCCGACTGCTTTCCGCTCTTCGCTGGATGATTAATTCATCGAATTCTAAAGATGTGACACTGTCCGAGTCTGTTTTTCTCAAAAAATTAGCAAAGGTAGAGAAATTAGAGGTCATTCTGGGAAAAGAGATTGAGGTCTTCTTTGTGAATGCAACCACTGATCTGAAAAAGCAAGTTGCAGCATTGGGTATGACTGACCTGTTCGCCGGTCGCCGGTTTTTAGTAGAGTAGTGTACAAAACTCCGTAGTTCAGGTAGTGATACATGGGCTGATGTGACGAAAGCAGGGACGTTATTGGGATGGAAGGCTGAGATACCTGAGTTTGTGAATTTATACCTTACAGGTGGCTAAGCCTCTTTTCACGGAACA
>CAZSDZ010000074.1:0-9790 GCA_964605795.1 uncultured Methanoregulaceae archaeon | reverse complement strand
TGGGGGCTGCCGCCCCCAAACCCCTGCATTATGAATATTCCTCCCCCCTAAAGGGCATAAGCGCTAACTTAAAGGAATAATATAAATGGTTTAAAATTTAATATTACTAATTAAAGAGAGGATATAATGTTGAAACCTGATGAAAATTGGAAATTATTAATACAATTTTTACCCACAGGTTGGGAACAAAAAGCGAAGGAGCTTGGAGCAATTTCAAGGCAAAGGAAAATCTTATCTGCAGAAATCCTATTAAGATTACTACTAATTCATCTAGCTGATGGCTGTTCAATGCGCGAAACGGTTATAAGAGCAAAGCAAGCAAAACTGGTAGATATTTCAGATGTGGCTTTTTTTAAGCGCCTAAAATCAAGTTCAGAATGGTTGAGATGGATATCACAAAATCTTATTCAAAGTTTACAAATAAACAATGAAAAACCAGATTGGCTCAAAGAATATCATATTAGACTCGTCGATGCAAGTGTAATTACAGAGCCAGGTAGTACCGGAACAAACTGGAGATTACACTATTGCATCGAATTATTTGGTCTTAATTGTGATCATTTTCAAATCACAGATCCCAAAGTAGGAGAATCATTTTGTAATTTCGAAATCCACAAGGGAGAATTAATAATTGGGGATCGCGGATATGGGAGCATCAAAGGAATAAATCATGTAATAAATAGGGGAGGAGATTATTTAGTCAGAATAAAAAATAAGGCATTTAAGCTAATGAAAAATGAATCCGAAGAGTTTAGATTACTAGAAAACTTTAGAGAATTAGATTATGGGGAGATTGGGGACTATGATCTACTATATCACTCGTCACCTAAAAAACTTGACCATGTTCGATTATGTGCAATTAAGAAGTCGCCTGAGGCTGCTAATTATTCAAAACAGGCTGCAATTCGAGAAATGAAAAAGAAACAAAAGGTAATTAATAATGAAACTGTAGAATTATATGATTACTTTTTTGTAATTACGTCAATCTCACGAAATATCTTATCCTCTGAGGAAATTCTTTTACTATATCGATTACGGTGGCAAATTGAATTGGCTTTTAAAAGATTGAAATCAATATTAGCTCTTGGTCATTTGCCAAAAACCGATCCTGAAAGTTCTAAGGCATGGTTACATGGGAAAATGGTTGTAGCACTATTAACCTCGCTAATTGTAGAAAAAGGCAGGTCTTTTTCCCCCTGGGGATATCCATTACTTCAAAATGCAAATTGATGATCCTGAATTATCTAATCTTTGGCGGGAAACATCATTTGCACTTCATTTATTGCGACAAGCGATTAATCCTCTAATGAGTTAAGGAATTGTATCTCTGATTGGAGAAATATTGCGGAAGGACTTGCAGAAGGGAAAAGGGAGAGAATCAGGCAATTATATAAATTTTTTTCATTTGATATTTATAATATTCAACTCTCTAATTAAGTTAGCGCTTATGCCCCTAAAGGGGGTCGTCGCGACGCCTCGTCGGGTCGCGACTAGGCAAGGATGTTTATTGATTGCATGTAAGTCCCATATCATTCTTTAATCTTATCTAGATTAACAATGCAGAGGCTCTTATCTGTCTATAGCGGTATAGATCTCCTCATTTAGGTTGAATTAAATTCCGCTTAATTTGCAGATTTTACACCGCCAGAAAAATACAGATTTTATTTTTCATTTATGAATTAAAACTGTTCAATACCAGCGGAAGAGGTGTTCAGGATCAAACGGAAACACTGTTCAGTTTTAGTGGAAAGGGTGCTTAGGATCAAACGGAAAGGGTGTTCAATTGGAGCGGAATATACAGAATGGTACTAAAAAAAAGTGATGTAATGGAACCCTTGATTATTGCATCTTGAAAAGGTCTGATACAGGCAGGATGGATGAATTTTTATCAATTATTGTGATATTTAGGTAGCCTACTCTAATATTGATTACTTAGTCTGTACTCAGTCCGTAGTGAGGTTGTTGTACTACTGAAATTGAGGTTTTATAGGGATTATTCTCTTCCTGATGAGATGTTGCATAATTCTACTAAAAAGAGTGCCAAAATTATTCATATGTATCATACATATAATGTAGTCATGTCAACAATAAAACGAATACCTGTATCTGAAACAGTATGGAAGGATCTTGCCGAGATGCGTTCTGCAGGTCAGACCTATTCTGACCTTCTAACTGAGATGATTGAAGAGAAGAAAAAACGTAGGCTGGAACAGGATATTATGTCATGGAAGAACCGTCCAAAAGAGGGATTTGTTCCTCTAGATGAAATTCATTAAGGGAGATCACTAAGTGACATTCACCCTTGTTCTCTGGCATGAACTGGTTCCAGAAATTAATCGGTTACCTGAAAAAACCCGCCGGATACTTAAAAATGCTCTTGAAAATTTAAAAGAAGATCCTTTTCCAGGCAGCCTGGGAGATAAAGAGAAACTAGTTCTAAAGGGTGGTAATATCATCTATCGCCTGCATATTTCCAGGAGTTACACTGTCTTTTATGATATTGACAAGAAAAAAAAGCAAGTAATCGTCCATGAGATCCTAACCATTGAGCAGGCACACAAAAGATATGGATACCGGTGATTGTTTTTGCATCATCAGACGGAACAAAATTTGGAATAAGGGTAATTATTATCTCTTTTTCTTTTTTCCAGTTAATATGTCATAATCTCCACTGGTTAGTTTCTCGTAATTAGTTTTCTTTCTCCCATCTCCAGTGTCCGCTTTTCTCATCTGGCCTTTCAGTGTTTTTGGTTCTTTCCGACTCATAGTATTAAATATATTATATTATGTAATAAATTTTATGATTTAATAGAATAATCAGGATAAAACACCCCAATTCAAGTGCATTCAAAGGAAATTATATACTTTAAAGTAGACTAATTTAATGTATGTTTATTGACCGGGAACGCGAATTGTCGGCTTTAATTCGTCGGTTCGATAAAGCAAGGGCAGAACTAGTTATTCTTTATGGAAGACGAAGGGTTGGTAAAAGTGAGTTACTTGATCAGTTCCTCACCCATGTACCGGGTGTGCGACTTCTTGCCAGGGAGGAGTCAAAACATCTTCAGCTCAGGCGAATAACGACTGAGATTGCCGGCCTTTTTGGTGATGAGTATGTTTCCAAGGTTCCGTTTCCTGACTGGGATGCATTTTTTCTGTATCTTCTGCAGCATGGGGAATCGCGTACCGTTATTGCAATCGATGAATTTCCCTATCTCGTCTCCGAAGAACCCGGCCTCCCCTCTCTCCTCCAGTATTACTGGGATACCGGTCTCTCAAAAACCAGTCTATTCCTTATTCTTTCCGGTTCAAGTATCAGTTTTGTTGAGTCAAGTCTGATGCAGTACAAGAGTCCGCTCTATGGGAGAAGAACAGGGCAGATCTTGTTAAAACCGTTCCGTTTTATTGATTACTATCCCTATGTACGGGATATCAATAAAGCAATCCTTATGTATAGCATTTTTGGGGGAACCCCTGCGTACTGTGTCCGGGAAGATGTATCAGATGAGATTTCAGATATTATTATTCATAATCTGCTATCAGAGGATGCCTTTCTCTTTCGTGATGTAGAATTTGTTTTGCGTATGGAGCTGAGAGAACCACGGTATTATTACTCTATCCTGCTCTCCATTGCAAACGGGAATACGACCATTGGACGCATCACAAACGATTGCGGGCTCGAGAAAGGAACGGTATCCAAGTACCTGGGAACCCTTGGGGATCTGCAATTGATCAGGAGGGAGATCCCCATACTTGCAAATTCAAAAAGTCGGAGAGGCCTTTATCTCCTCAATGATAACCTCTTCTCTTTCTGGTTCCGGTTTGTATATCCATATCGGAAAGAGATAGAGAGAGGTGAAGCAGATTATGTTTATAATGAATGCATTGTTCCAGAGCTGGATACGTATCTGGGGCACCGATTCGAAGAAATTATTCTTGACATATTCTACTTCTTTAACTCAAAGGGCATCTTTCCTGTCAGATTTAAGGAGATTGGGAGATGGTGGCATAAAGACCAGGAAATCGATATCGTTGCCTGTGATCCTCATTCAGACACAATTCTTTTTTGTGAATGCAAATGGCAGGATGAGGTTTCAGTATCCAGATTAATGGCCAGGCTTATAAAGAAAGCTTCATTTGTCACCTGGGGGAGTCAGGAACGAAAAGAGATCTATTGTGTTGTTGCACGATCGGTACTGTATGATGAGACACCCAGGCAAGAGAACTGGATTGTCTATGATCTTGCAGATATCGAGCAGATCCTCTCTTCGCAGTTTACCGGGCCTGCACAAGCAGACCAGCAAGATTGACAGTAATTGTCACGGCAACCGGAATACTCATGACAATAACTGCCCTTCTCTCGGGATAAGATACGCATTAATGAGTGCATGGTACAGGAGCCAGGCAGACCAGAAGAAGATAATCGTAAGGAGGAAGAATCCAGACCGGTACAGGAAAAAAGATGGGTCGGTGCAGAATGAGGAGGGTTAAGGGTTCTGGCCTGCATGAGAGAGAGGATGTGGTTGGCAAGCATCGGATACGTTACCAGTGAAAGGATTAATGAACATGCCTCACCGATGCAGCCCTGTCATAACCGGTGCACGCTGCCATATGGGCCAAGGGCCCCTTCATACCACTCAATCGGACTGCCTGCAGGTAGCAGGTCCAGATGCCCCAGAGTATGGCCGGACCTGCGATGAGCAGGGCAGGGACAGTGATGAATCCGGGCATATTCATCCACTGGCTGCCAAGGGAAGTGAGTATTTATCGGATTCTGCAATGCCGACGATACATATCATTAGGATGATAAGGGGGGTGCTAAAGTGAGGGTTTGTTCTCTTTCATGTTAAAAACCTGCCTGGTGAGAAGAGGAGTTTTTTGCCTGACTGAGGGTACTGAATTGGTATGCAGGTTGGTGTCAACGATGGTCATGATCTCCTCAATCCCGGCGGGGTGGATAACCTTGTCTTGTAATCTGGAAGATCGCCTACGCCGGAGACCAAAAGGGGGGTTTTGCTGTGCCTTACTGGAGAACTGGGATGACAAATTCCCATAAGCAGAAGGATAACACAATTCTGGTATCCATACCGGCGATGAGAGGCTTTGACGACAGTGATCTGGCTCTTTTCATTCCCATGAGAGAAATTATTTCCATGATCAGCATATAGTAGAATTCAATGTCGGCTACGGAAAATATCCCCGTTTCAAAAGAGACCTATTATGAGATTCTGGATCTCAGGCAGACCAACGAGACACTTGAGGAGTGCCTCGCGAGGTTGGTAGATATAATAAAAAAACAGCGCCTCACAGATGATATCGAAGAAGTTATGTCTCGTAATGAGTTCGTGGAGTTAGATCTGTGACGTTCCACCTAATGGTGGACAAACGAGTGCTTGAATTCCTAAATTCGCTCGATATCAAAGATCAACGGATTATCAAAGACAAACTCAAAATCTTACAGCCTAATTCATATCCCGGTCAGGATGGAGAGTCAGAAAAACTCCATAAAATAAGAAACGGGAGTCTTACCGCCTCCATATCGCACGTTCATTCACAGTGATATCTACTGTCAATCCAGATAAGAGAATCGTATATATCACCTATATCATGTCTATCGAGAGAGCCCACCGAAAATATGGACGCATTTGAAGGATGAATCAACACAAAGAAAGTCGGTTGCCATCTCTAATTCACAGTTACATGGGGATGTTGGTCAGTGGGTCATCGGAAGCCACTGATAGATCTAAATCGACTGACATCATGTATTGTGAATGAAGGTGGTATATGCCGTTCAATTATTTTTATTTGGAGATAGTGGTAGTAATGGTGAATATTATTCTTACTTTCGTGAAGGGATCCCAAGATCCTTACATATTTTATGGGCAAGGATATCACTAATCTCTTTATGCCTGGGGACAGCAGATCTCTTGTTCTCTTTAGGATTTAAATACCATGAGTGACGGCTCCCTTCTCGCAGAAGGAGACAGCCGTGTTCAGACAGATGTTGGATAAGGAGTCTCCTTTTCATATCTTGACTGTGATCTGTTCCTCTCGGTAGTTTATGCCGGCATCGGTACGAGCTTCTTCCCTGTTCATTCGAACAGCTTCTGCAAGTGTCTCTTCCAAACTTTCTTTTAGAGCCTCATATGAACGCTCCTGACAATTTATGCCGGGAATCTCTTCAATCCAACCGATCCACCATTGACCATCCTGCTTGATAATTGCTGTAAAAAAAAGGCAGTCCTGATCCGGGAGAATGATAGTGTCTTTCATGATATCCTTTTGTATTTTTCAAACAGAGTTTCTCTCTATTAATTATGGTGTATTATCCATAAACGTATCAATGTAATTGAAGTCATCATTACAAGTGATGTGACTGGTTGTTCTATAGCAAAAAATTCTAAATTGTATACTTTTACTTCCACTTTGCAATTATTTTTTCTCTCCATTAATAATTAAGGCAGGCACAAGTATATTCTGGATTCTTGTTGTAATCAATATTACCGATAAGATCCTGTCTGCTCAAAGACACTGCACAAGCAGACCTGCCAGGTTAACAACAATAGTCAAGGTAACCGGAATACTCATGACCATAACTGCCCTTCTCTCCGGGATGAGATATGCATTAGTGAGTACATGGTACAGGAGCCAGGCAGACCAGAAGAAGAAGAACATCGAGAGGAGGGAGAATCCTGATCTGTACAGAAAAAGGAATGGGTCGGTGCAGAATGAGGAGGGTTAAGGGTTCTGGCCTGCATGAGAGAGAGGATGTGGTTGGCAAGCATCGGACACGTTACCAGTGAGAGGATATATGAACATGCCTCACCGATGGAGACCTGCTATAGTTGGTGCACGCTGTCATACGGTTTCAAGGTTCCTTCGTACCACTCAACCGGGTTGTTACCTGCAAGTAGCAGGCCCGGATGCCCTAATTAATGATGGAAAAAAAGAGGGTTATTGTTCAATTTTTACTTCGGTCTTCCCTATTGTTCTACCATCCCGATCAACCAACATCAGATTAAACCGGTATCCAAGGAAATTGGAATTAGCAAATCCATAATAACCCGATTGTGAGTCATCAGTACTTGAAGAATAGGTTTTAGGCTGGACATACTCAGGAGCTGTTGTTACATAATCTCCAGCCTGGATAAGCCGTGCAGAACCAGATGCTGCAAGAGTTGGATCGAAAAATGGTTTATTAGCTGGCATCACTAAAGATTCGCTAGTGTTTACTTCCCATCGTAACTGTTCATAACTACCAAAATCTGCAGTAGGTGCCACGATAATCGTAGTTCCGGGTGTGTTGATATTATCTCCACCATTGTGATATAATTTTAATCCACCACTCTGGCTATAATCAGCAGATATTGATACTTGTGGAGATTTTTTTGATTCTTCGCTCATTCCTCCTGCAAAAGCAGCGACTACAGCGGCAATTATAATAACTACAACAAGCATTAACATGACTCCAATTACGGGAGATACTGCACTATCTGATCTCATTTTTAACCCTCCACATATACATTTGCATCATAAACAATCTTACTACTGGGCATGTGAGTAATTTTCACGTTTACGATATCACCAGGTCTGAGGGCATTCCAATCATAGCCAAGAATCGCCTGCATTCCATCACTATCTCCAGCAGCTAGACCAGAATATTCCCATTGTGTGGGATAGCCATAACCAGAGACAGGATTGTATGCAGGGCCAGGACCAGATGTATAAGTAGGTGAATTTTTCATTGTGGTTCCTGCAGTGAGGGTATAATTACCAAAACATTGTTGAGGAGTGTAACTTCCTGATGTTGATTGTTTTGCTACGCCAGTTACACCCTTACCAAATCCTATTGGGCTTTGATATTGGTAAGATCCAATATTTGAATTAAATGTACTGTCTGTTGCTTTTTTTGGAATAGTTGTATTTCCACCAACAGTTCCGTCTGCTGTAGTCCATGAAGTTGTGAGCCTTAAGTCTGATGTATCAAGTGGATCTCCACCTTTCACATCAAACAGGATATAACTGGTTAAAGCATATCCTGTATTTTTAATGGTTGTATCCATTGCAAAATTTGGAGCCTTTTCTTGGCCCCCCATCAATCCACCGGCAAACCCGCTGACCACTGCGGCGATGATAAGTACTACCACGAGCATCAGCAGAACACCGACGACCGGTGATACTGCACTGTCTTTTTTCTTCATTGTCTTCTCCATTACAAACCTCCCGGATACTGTTTCCAAGAGTTAATAAAATATTTGAAGAAATTATACATAAATGTAATTATAATGTGATTTTTTAAAAATTCGTATTAAAAAATCGCTATATTCTTAAATTGTTCAGAAATATCGTTTTCTCTTCTCCTTTTTCAATCGTTTCTGTAATTTATCCTGACATTCATCATTTTCCTTTTCATTTCAATTGCTGATATCCTGTTTTTTTACCTATCTTACCTTTGCCAAAAAAATGATTATTATTGAGATAAATCAAAATGCGCGGGAATTTGATTGAGATTAAAAACGGTACTTAAAAAACAGGAGAAGAGTAAAAAACCTTGCCCTTGTTCGTAATACTGATCCCTATGAAATAAAAATACACAATTATCGGGCAATCAATCTGGTATGAATGAGTCATATCATCTCTACTCTTTTATGTACATACGTGCCATAGCTGTACTATGAATCCTGTCTCTTCCGGTTGCCGGCTGCAGGGAAGTACCCGAAGATCCCCGGTTGTGGTCGCTCTCGTGCTTATCACGCTTTTTTTCGGTCTCATCCTGGTGTCCGGGTGTGCTTCGGAGGAAGAACCGCAGCAGGAAAGTCTGTCTGGAAAAGATCCGAACGCAGATAAAGAGCCCCTGTCTGAAGAGTATTTGAATACTGACATGGACGGGGATTATCCTGAATTTCCCCTGAATTCTGAAGAACTCATCGCGATGGCAGAAGAGCCGGTCCCGGTGCTCTCAACGCCGACACCGGAACCGACCTCATCAGTCACCGTTGCCGATATCCCGTATTCTGAGTACATGGCACAGAAACCCCGGCAGTCGGTCTTCTTCTCTGGCGAGGAGGAGCTGATTAAAACGCCGTTTCATTGTGTCTATAGAGAATCCTCTATCAAGCTCACTACCCTGCCTCTCGGCCGTGCCCTTGATATCAGGCACGGACCCTTTGAGATTCGCTATACCGCCCATCCTGCAGTGGATGATCTGGCCCTCCCGTGGGCATTGCTTGCCGTCCGGGACGGGAACGGTACCGTTGTGGCAGAAGGAGGCTATAACCGGCAGTACTTAAGCCTCCCGGAAGATACCGTCCGGGTCTACGGGGTGGGACAGTACCACCTGACCATGGAAGGAGGATTTATGACACTCGATCTCAGTCTCTATACCACTGATCCGGTGCCAGAAGGTCAGGCAACACCGGTTCCTGAAGAGTTATATGATGAGTACGAAGAGGAGGAGATGTGGTATTGAAGGGAATTGGGATATCTATGGAAAGGTCTCTCTTCATTCTCCTCTATCGGTATCAGATGATACGATTACCTGAGATCCTGCAGGGGTGGCATGGGAGGAGATCCCTTTCTCCTGTTGGAAATAAAACGGGCCCTGTCAATCATAGAAAGATACTGTTCCTTTGAGAGGGGGTAGTTTCTCCGGTTTGCCAGTTGAGCATCTATGAACCTCTTCTGCTGTACACTCCATACCTCGTTTGGAACTGCACGTACCCATTCTGCAGACTGTTTCACAAACCGGATCCGTTCCAACCTGTTTTTTTCCCGGAATGATTCGTCAGGC
>CAZSDZ010000073.1:0-10004 GCA_964605795.1 uncultured Methanoregulaceae archaeon | reverse complement strand
AATTTTGAAAAAAAAGTCAGGATGAAGTGATCACTTCATTTGGCTGAATACTTACCGAAATTTTAAAAAAGTTCTTACTTCCGCTCTGTTGGACCGAATTAAACACAGAACCATTATTCTGAATATGTCTGGGACAAGTTTCCGAAGAAGGATAGAGTAGATAAAAAATCGACGATTGCCGTATTGAGGGTGGTCACTTTCTATTGGCGCAACTGAGCAGAAATTACCTGGCGGAAACAGCAGGTACAACCAGTGGAAAACATTATACGATATCTCTATCAGGAGAGAGGGACTACACCTCTAAAACCATGACCCGAAGCATCAGGGACGAGATCCGTAACCTCTGTGAAAAGAAAGAGATCCCCCTCCACGGCGTTGCCGGGATAGCACGGTGGGAGGAATCATGCTTTGATCCCCCAATACCTCCTTCTTTTTATCCCCAATCCATCTGGCCGGATACCCGGGCTGTCATCGTTATCGGACTTCCCATCTTCCTGCCGGTTCTTCTGACTACTCCTTCTATCTGGTACCACGATCTGTACCACACCGTGAATGAACTGCTTGATAGGTACACCTACCAACTGGCCCTGTACCTGACCGGGAAGGGATACCCGTCGGTGCCGGTTACCCGTGACGGATACAGCGGGATCGAGGCTCTCGAGAGGAAACCGGTGGCATTCTTCTCTCACCGGCATGCCGCATTCCTCGCCGGTCTTGGAGCATTCGGGATAAACAACATGCTTCTTACCGAACAGTTCGGGCCCAGGGTCAGGTTTGGATCGGTTCTTACCACCGCTCCCCTTCCCTCCGATCCCCTGTTTCGAGAAGACCTCTGCACCCGGTGCATGACGTGTGTCGCCACCTGCCCTGCCGGGGCACTATCAGGAAGAAACTACCCGGAAGAGAGAACCGATACCAGGTCCTGTATCAGCCACACGAGAGACCTTGCCTCTCGTGGGGTATCCCCGTGCGGGATCTGCATCACTGTCTGTCCGGTCGGAGAGGACCAAAAGCAGTTTGAGGTAAATGATGTCGGGATCTATGAAACTCTGGAGGGAAACGAGCGGTTCCACGATCCCCGGGAACATGTACAGCGGTACGGGCACCGGTGATCTGATGAGAAAGGGAGGAAGGAGAGAACATTCCGCTCTTCTGATCGTTGAGATAACGGTTATATTATACCCATGCTGATCATACAATAGAACCTGGGATATGCATTCTCTCACTCACCACAACTGCTCTGATGAAGAAAAAGAAAAGACTCTTTCGCTTATCAGGGATAATCTCTCGTGCAGACCCGAGATCATAGCTGCACTGGTATTCGGTTCATTCATCCGATATCCCTTCCATGATATTGATATCGGACTTGTTCTGGAGCATGTTTATCATCCACACCGTTATTATGAACAGCAACTTGAACGGGAACTATCAGATCTTGTTCATTATCCTGTGGAGATCCGTATTCTTAACAATGCTTCAGTCAGATTTTCCTACCAGGTATTAAAAAAAGGGATTCTCCTCTTCTGTTCATGCCAAAAAGCATATTCTTTCTTTCAATGCAGAGTTATTAATGAGTTTTTTGATTATTCCTACTATCTCAACAAGTACAGGAGGGAAGTCTTTGGTCTTATCTGACACCGATGTGGTGAGTACTTTATGTTCTGAACTGTATCGTGCCATGGATGCCCTCGATGAGATCGTCTCTTTAGGCATCTTAGAATTTATGAATAACCGGCATATACGGGGAAGTGCAAAATACCATCTTCTTATTGCAATTGAAGCGGTACTGGACCTATCAAGCCATATTATAACCTATAATGGATGGAGGCTTCTAAAAGACTACGCAGATACCTTCCTTGTGATGGCTGAAAAATTGCATCGTTACCTGGGAAGAAGCATGCAGCCTCTCGGATATGGCACGATTTAGAAATCGTCTGGTGCATCAGTATTACAAGATTGATGACGAGGTGATCTGGGAGATTCTCATCTCGGATCGCAGCGAAATCCTCACTTATGCAGAAAAGATTCTCCAGTCCCTAAAAGGATGAAATATCATCAGGAACTGACGGCATGACTAACGATAAATGATACTACCTGGCAGACCCTTTCATGAAAGAAAACCACCATCTGTTATATTATCTGCATAACGGACCTGAAAAGAAGGGATGAGAACGCTCCTGACAGATAACAGACTGATTTTTCGTATCTGCAAAAAATTTTTAGAACACGTACAGGCGAAACCGACAGAGGATCCTATAGAGTCAGATCTCTTTTTTGTGTGGATGGCGGTGATGGATATCAGGCCGGTGCGGATGGTTGTGAACGAGTTCATCATGATGATGCAGGTGGGAATGGTACCCGTTACTGCCTACTGGTGGATCTGATGGAGTGTGTGTATGGGAATGGTGATTATCCTCGTGATTGTGACTGTGCTCATGCCACTCCTCCGGGTGAGTGTGCAGATGTGAGTGCTGTTCAGAGAAGAGAAAGATTAGCCCGAGGATTACACAGATAAACGCAGGATAAAAGAGCGGTTCAGGGATGGTCTGAAAGATACAGACCGAGACGATGATACCGATAACCGGATTCATCCCGATAATGGAGCCGGTCCGTGCAGCACCAAGACCCCGGAGTGCTAAAAAAAACCAGATGGCAGCAATACCTGAAAAGGAGAATATCCCCAGTATCAGGGCTCCTGCAAGAAAGGGAAGAGACGGGAGCGGTTCAGAGAAAAGAGCGGCAATACCAAGAAGGGCAGCGGTTGATATCAGGGCCCGGATGAAGTTTAAGAGTACAGGATCCCTGCCTGACAGATGGCGGTTCAGATTGGTCTCAATCCCCCAGGCAACCGTGGTTAGAAGCACACCTGCAGATCCCAGTGAGATCCCAAGGGCTGCCCCGGGTTCATAGGATATCAAAAGACAGGCTATCGTGATGAGAAAAAGAGCGATTCCTACCCTGATACCAACATGCTCACGAAAGATACAGACTGCAATAAGAGTTGTGGTCACCCCCTCAAAAGACAGCAGGAGCGAGGCCGATGCGGCCTCAGTATATTGCAGGCTTATCATCAGGAGCGTCGTTGCACCGATACACCCGATGAGAATGGAACTTGCAATCCAGGGAATATCTGCCTGCAAAAGGGGAGCTTCACGGGAGACACGCCCGCCTGAGGCAAGCCGGGTTGTAAGATAGTAGATACCGGTAACGAGAGCGGCTCCTGCATAGATACCTGCAGTAAGGGTTACCGGACCCATTCCTGATAACAGGATCTTGGATAACGGGGCAGCAACTCCAAAAACCACTGCTGCAGCGATGGCATACCATTCTGCATTATGGGTAATTTTGTTCCGGTACTGCATGATCTGCCCCCATACTGGTCAGGTACTGTGCTCTCTATCCTTTTGAGGCTTGGGCTGCAGTGAAAAAAAACATAATCCTGACATTCAGTGTTTATAGTATCCTGGAAAAATTCGTATCTCTTTTTTTGTACCTGGGCTGACATCAACTCCCTGATCTCTGGCAGTCAGAAAAAGCAGGAAATCCCATTATTCTGATTGGATATCGCTTGAAATGAAAAAAAGAGTGAAATGGTAACTATCAGCAAAAAACAGATCTAACAGCAGTATAATCACTCGTATCAATGCAGCGTTCTCTGACACTTATGAAAACCCCGATCCGGTGATTTTCCTATCGTATAGCATCATACACTATACACAGGAATAATGCAGGAGTATTTACGGTTTTTTTAAAACCAGCCTGACAGATCCTGCTGCCCTACGGTACCGGTCGCAGAGAGGGAGAACCGCTGCTCAAGATCAAGGAGCAGGAATGCAAGATCCTGCCATACGATCAGGGGAAGGGAGAGGTGCATCCCCCTCACCCACCGGTACATAATTGGGCAATGCGGACTGCTTGCCGGATGTTCCCCGTAAATGAGAGCATGTTTATGCCAGGTAAAGAGTTCAAAGACCGGGTGGCGATTATCACCCCTTCCCTTCCACTGGAGAATCCCTTTTACGGGCACGGAATCTGAAAAAAAGAATATTTTTACCCCTTTCCCTCCACTTACTGCAGGGCACCGGGAGAGGAGAGGACTGGAAAGGAAGGTGGTCACGAGATCATCGGTATCAATATCAAGACAACAGAGATTTCTGCCCCGGTTATACCCGGGATCGGCAACAAGGCTGACACTGACGTGGTTATGGTTATAGAGATCACCGTACTGCTCCCAGAAGGCATCGATTGCAGACAAACGCTCGGGAGTTGGGGTTAAAAACCCGGATCCAGCAGGATCGTCACCGTACAGGGTTCGCTTTGAGATGGCACTGACCGGTTTTTTAGAGCGGGGAGAACAGGGGACCGGAGTAACCCCGTTATCCCGACACCAGGAGAGGATATCCGATAGTTTCAGATACCGATCCTCATACCTGTCTTCTGACATGGTGAAGTAATTTTGAAACAGGTAGTCCGATCCGGGACGGACGTGTCCCACAGATCCTGACCTGGTTTGCAAGGATAGCTTCCCGTATATCATCACCGGAAAAACAGGTCCTGATAGAGCCTATCTCATGAATAAAATGGGCATCACTGTTTCCAACGGCAGGGATATGATGTGCCTGTGCATACTCCCATGCCCGCTGTCCGGGGATATCTGATGCGTACCTGCCATTCTCTATCTCGATCGCATCAAGCAGTTTTGCATCGTTTTTGGTAGGAGAACAGGCAGTTCTCCGGTTTCCGTCGAAAGGATGGGGGAGCAGGGTCAGACCTCCCTGGTCATGTATCTCGTCTGCCACCTCTGCAAACCTGACACTGCTGATATCATCCTGCAGAAAGAGACCGATGAGATCTCCCCGGTCTGTCAGGATCTCAGAACCGATAACCACAACAATCCGCTCATCATTACCTGCAAGCCGTGCAACCTCTACTGCTCCCCTGATGGTATTGTGATCCGTGACTGCGATGACCGAGAGACCAGTTCGTATCGCCGCATCAAGGATTTTTTGGGGTTTATTGCAGGAGCAGCGTGAATAACAGCTGTGGATATGGAGATCGGCAGTCTTTACCGGGTCTTTTATTTCCATGACAACAGGTTCTGCACAGAATCCCATTATGACTCCAACCCGTTTTCACCGGGGGTTTTTCGACCCTCTCTCTCCTTCTGCCCGATGATATCGCCGGTGCTTACAGCCGGATGCCGGTACCTGCCAAACCGACGGCTCTTCCTGCCGTACTGGATAGCATGGACGGGACAGAGGTTGATGCAGGCAAAGCAGGTCTCACAATGGTGGTGCCATACCGGGCGGTTCTCCTCAAGCGTACTATTATCAACCGGACAGACACGGACACAGGTACCGCAGCCGTTACAGCTATCATCTGATAGGAAGTTCGTATCCAGGTTTTTTAGATCCTTTGTAAAGTGTTGCGATATGCAACCGGTGAACCATACCAGCGGTCCACCCCGGATTCTTCTTTTCGTGTTCTCCCTGATTGCAGCAGTGATTGTATCGAGTCTCTGTTCTGCCTTCTCAAACGTTTTTTTCTGTTTTTCTGCATCGGCAACATCATAGAGGGCAACATAATTACCAGGCATAGCAACGCTAAAACCTGCATCAAGTCTTTTCCCCTTCTCTTTGATGATAGAATCAGTTCGTGCAAGTGTTGCGCCCTGCATACCCCCCATGGTAACCACTGCAAAGAGATATGTGGAATCGGACAGATCGAGTTTTTTCAGGAACTCTGAAACGATATGCGGGACACTCCAGTAGTAGACAGGGAATACAAATCCTATTCTGCCGGAAGGGGCGGGGACTACCGTATCCCGGAGGTAGGAAACCATCGGAACAAGATCCGTCCCGGGAAGTCGGGAAGATATCTTTCGTGCAACCGCAAGTGAGTTCCCGGTCCCGGTAAAGTAGTAGATGGTAGTCTTCATGAAGCTTCTGTAGTGTATCTCTGTAATCCCGGTATAAGTGTTTGGGGTTCTAAAAGGCAGATCAGGTTTTGTGTTGGTATGGATTAAGCCGGCTCATATACCTCCGGAACCGGTACATCAGATATATCATCGTATCTCATCCAACTAGTATTTATGAGAAGGTTAACAGGGATTGCTCTGGTACTGGCAATCGTTCTTCTTTTGCATACCGCTGTGCTTGCAGACGAGAACAATACACAATCCTGGACCACCAGAGGATTCGATCTCCTGATACAGGGAGAAATAGAGGAGGCACTTCTGGCATTAAATGAAGCAATACGATTGGATCCTGACAATTTCAGGGCCTTGCGAGGCATTTCGTGGGCCTATTATGATCTTGAGCAGTATAAAGAGGCATTGGAAGCGATCAATAGTGCCATCGAACTCAACCCAGGCGATGAAACGTACTGGAGACAGAAAGCCATGGTACTGGATGCTCTGCACGAGTATGAAGAAGCGATTGTAGCGTATGAGAAGGCAATTGAGATCGAGCCAAATGATGGAGATACCTGGTCTCTTCTGGCGGTAACATATTTCCATGACGAAAAGTTTGAACAATCCCTGGATGCGTACAATACCTCACTCACCCTGATGCCTTTTGATACCGAGATAATCAGGTCTCGTGATGCTATTGTGGAGCTCGTGAATCAGGAGACAGGTTATGTAAAACAAAACACAGACTACGCGGTATCTGATTATTATGGCGACCGGGTATCCCTCTTTACTCCTATGGAATCGGTAAAACGTGGAGAATCATTCTCTATTACCATTAATGGGAACCCTGATACCAGATATTATATCTGGTTACACAATCCTCTCGAGATGACAGGATTACCTGATCCAAAACCTCCGCTTATCTCATCTCCTGCCGCAGGTATTATTTTAGACTATGAAGACGGCCCATACGAAATAGGCAGCTATCAGAATAGGGAAGGAAGGGGGAGATCAATAAAACAGAATGTCATCGATGATAACTGGTACCATGGAACACGATCGTATGCTCTTGTTTTACTTGATGATTTAGGGAAAAGAACGGTTACCTGGATTACATCAAATAGTACAATACCTGGCACATACACTATTTTTGTTGAAAGAAAGATAGCAGACCTCTATGACTCTGATGAAATCAGAGTAGAAATACTGGAGTAGGAATAAGACCTGATGTTTTAGGAGAAAAACAGTAAGATACCTGAATCTGTAGATTTATAACGGTTTTTCGTTTGCGCTGTTAACCTAATCCAACAAAAATCCCTTCTTTTCACGAATATTTCGCGTCTTGGCAGCAAAACCTTTATTAAGTCGTAAGTTATAATTATAACTAATATGCACATCAAGAGAATTAAAAAAAAGAACGGAGTCTATTTGGCTCAATATGAATCCTATCGTGATGAAGATGGGAAAGTAAAAACAAGATATTGTGGGTATTTAGGGAAAGAAGGAGAGGAGAGAGGAGTACCGCTCCCAAAAAAGTCAGCTCATGTGGAAACACCTCTCTACCCGGAAATCTCAAAGAGGGCAGGAGATGTAAAACTTATGTGGGCAATTGCCGAAGAAAAACTCAATATGCCCAGAATTATCGATGAGATCTGTTGTGGAGACGGATATAAAAAAGGTAAAACTCCTGGAAAAATATTAACCGCATGGGCGATCAACAAGGCTCTGAACCCAGAAAGTGCTGAAAATCTGCCTGAATGGGTAAATACGACCGTTCTTCCCGATTTAATCGGTTTGCCTGGAGATTACTTCACAGATAGCGCTTTTTACTCCGCTCTGGAACGGGTGTGTTTCAAAGATACTACCGCAGATGGGCTAACGGATTTCAGTTCTTTAATTTCTGATGAGCTTTACAGATTATGGAGAGAGAATAACCCAATCCCCCCTACAGAAAAGGAAACATTGGCTTATGATCTGACTCCTGTTTTAATATTTGGAAACGAGGATGAATTCGGCGAAAAGGATTATAATTCAAAAAAGTCGAAGCAGAAACAGATCAATCTGTGTATTTTAATCTCGAAATTCGATAAAGTTCCTGTTTCATATCACATGCTACCAGGAAGTTTTAATTCAATGTCATCGGTCAAAGATCTTCTTTTACAGTTGATCGATAATTCGTTTGAACCTGGCACAATCATCTGGGATCGGGGAAATACCTCTGAAAACTCTGTAAAAGAGATTGAGATGTTAGGATGGAAATTGATATGTGGAGTTCCAAGGGGTTCAGATGAAGCAAAAAAAATTCTTGAAGACACGAATGTTCTCACAACGGTTACAAATCGAGTAAGAACTACTGGCTCCAGTGCATTATATGCAAAAAGAGGAGACGGATTATTATTCGGAAAGCAGAATGCAGGGGTTGTTTATATGAACCTGGCAAAGCGAACCGAGATTTTAGATGCAAGGAACGAACTGTTGGTCGAAATTGGTTATTTTTTAGATACCTTGAAGGAAGAACGGGGTGAATCATCAGAATCAAACCTTAAATCAAAAATTGAGGAAATTGTTGGAGATTATGCGGAATTCTTCAAGATAGATCTTATCAAAACTGGAAACGAATACTCACTGAATTGGACATATAATGACGAAGCTATTGAAAATGAGATTTCTTTTGATGGGAAATATCTACTGTACTCAACAGATACTTCCATGAAAGCATCGGATGTTGTCAATGAATATGTAGGTAAGGATTTCGTGGAAAAATCCTTCAGGACCCTTAAATCAAATTTGAAGATTGCGCCGGTCAGGCATTGGAAAAATCATCGTATTAGAGCAATATTTTTTGTAAACATGCTGGCTCTTTGGTTGAGGACTATTTGTGAATTTACCTTGAAACAAATACCCAAAAATAAAAGAGAGTACGAGTACGATGAACTTTTAATGAGATTAAAACGGGTTCAATATGTCGAAATTGAATCCGAAGATAATGAAAAAGCATTCTGGTACCTCAACAACTCTCTAAAGTTAGACGAACAGTTAAAGCTCATGGGGTTCAAAAATTTGCTCTGGGAGAGAAGATTAAGCCATGATTAAGTTACAATTTGCTAAACTTAGGCATATGAGAAGACAATAGAGATCGAGCCAAATGATGGAGATACCTGGTCTCTTCTGGCGTTAACGTATTTCCATGACGAAAAATTTGAACAATCCCTGGATGCGTACAATACCTCACTCACCCTGATGCCTTTTGATACAGAGATTATCAGGTCTTGTGATATTATTTTGGAGATCGTTAATCAGGAGACAGGTTTTTAAATCGGGACTCCGCACTTGATGGATTATGATGAAATTATTTTCCGGAAGCGGGTTTGACTTTTATAGACTTAGCTTAAATATATATCTCAGAATATAATATATTATAGGGATATGGTTATTTACCGCCCCACCACCCCATCCCCCCATGTGAAACGGTTTAAACGCGATTTCGATAAAGTCGTCACCGCATCCGAACAAAAAAATGAGCATACGCCCCTTCAATTATTAATTATCGCCACCTATCTCAATCGTCTCCATTTCATTGACCGTGTAAATCGAATGGTCGCCTGGGACGAATCCAAATGGAAATTCAGTCCGGGTGTTCTTTCACAATTGCTTGTTTTAATCCCATTTATCTCATCAAGGCGTAAAATAGCGCTTTCCAGAATTTCAGAGGCCTATACTGGAATGGATCTCGAACTTCTGGTAGGTTTGCCTATCGATCCATCAGAGCTCAATGATGACATGTTCGGTCGTTTGCTGGATCGAATCCATGAAAGTGGTAGTGAAAACCTGTTCTATGAACTCGCAATGTCCGTACGATTCACCTTTTCCCTCCCCGAAAACTACGTTTTACACTCCGATACGACATCACACGTCCTTTATGGAGATTACTCAATTAAGGAAGGTGAAGAACCACCAGTCCTCAAGATCACCTATGGCTATTCAAAGGATAAAAGGAAGGATTTGAAACAAATTATGACTGGAATGGTCACAGATGGAGATGGTCTTGTTGTTTATTCAAAGACCCTGAATGGCAACACTGCGGATTGCGACT
>CAZSDZ010000072.1:0-10124 GCA_964605795.1 uncultured Methanoregulaceae archaeon | reverse complement strand
GATATCACCGGGGGTGTCGGGCTCCTTGATATGCAGGTTTTATTCAGTCCGGAGCAGGCATATGCTCATTTTAACGCCATGGGAGAGGCAGGACGGGCGTTTAACCTCTCGCATATCGTACCCCTTGATCTCGTGTTCCCGTTTGTGTATGCCCTCTTCTTCTCGGTCACGATTACCTGGATTTTGTCTCACTGGCTTCCCATTGAGAGCAGGTGGCAACGGTTGAATGTAATTCCGCTTCTTGCCGGACTCGGTGACTATCTGGAAAATGCAGGAATCATAACCATGCTCCTCTCCTGGCCCTATCAGTCATCATTAGCAACCTGGTTCACGATGATTGCCGGCTGCATCAAGTTTCTGTTCCTTTCGCTGTCGATTATCATCCTTGCCGGGTCACTTATCGGCTGGATAATCTTTATGATTCCCAAAGCCAGCCCGTCCCGGAGGAATGCCCGATAATGGAAGGAGCATTTATCATGGAAAAGGGTAGTAGAAATTACCGTGAGATCTTTGATCGCACTATCAGGGAGACCCTGGGCCAGGCTCTCCGGGTCGTCGCCGCAGACCCTGCTCTCGCAATCCCCGGCGCCATCATCCTCCATAACCAGAAAAGATCTGCGGCAGTCCGGAAGCAACATGAACGGGAAGGACTGTTAGTCCCCCCTGTCATGATCGTGAGTATCACCTTACAGTGTAATCTCTCATGTACCGGTTGTTACATGCATGCCAGGGGAGAGAATAAAAAGGCAGAGATGAGTCCTTCTGAATAACGATCTGTCATTGATCAGGCTGCAGATCTTGGTATCTCCATCATTGTTATTGCAGGTGGAGAACCACTCGTCAGACAGAAAGAGATATTTTGTTTCGCAAAGGACCACCCCCGGATCCTTTTCCCGCTCTTTTCAAATGGACTTCTCATCGATAAACACATGGCAGAAGCAATATCTCAGTATAGGAATATTATACCGATCATCAGCTTTGAAGGATTACGAGAGGAGACGAATGCCCGGCGTGGGGACGGGATCTATGAACGGCTACTGGAAACCTGTTCCCTCCTGAGGGAAAGGAATATTTTTTTCGGTTGTTCTATCACAACAACATGCGAAAACTTCTCTTCTGTCCTGGATGAATCATTTATCCGGATGATGCAAAAGACCGGGATCCGGGTATTTACCTATGTTGAGTATGTACCGATCAACCCGGGGACACAGAACCTGGTATTGTCCAGCGATCAAAAGAGGACATTACAGGCAGTTCTAACGACCTTTAATAGTAAATTTCCTTCAATATTCCTTTGTTTTCCGGGTGATGAAGCGTATTATGGTGGTTGTCTCGCTGCGGGTCGGGGTTTTATTCATGTGAGCCCTTCCGGAGACCTTGAACCCTGTCCCGCTGCTCCGGTTTCAGATGCTAACCTGATTACCCTGTCATTAAAGGAGGCTCTGCGATCACGGCTTCTTGCCCGGATTCGTGAAGAACCTGATATTCTTACCGAGACAGAAGGGGGCTGTGCTCTTCTTGCAAACAAAGCATGGGTGCAGGAACTGGGAGTGTAAATGTTCATCCCTTCCCGTTCCTGGCAGTATTTGTATTCAGCAAAATTCACGAAGATACCTGCGTTGCACAAGTTTCCTCTGTTGATAATGATTCAGCCTCAATATACACACGGTTTACCTGGGGATATGCATTCCGCAGGTCTGCTTCGATTCGGCTGATTGCGCTGTGTATCTGCTCTGCTGTGGTCCCGGGTGCGAAGCAGACACCCATGTTCACGAGCAGATCGTTTGGACCCAAGTACATGGTCAGGATATCCCCGGCACGTGTTACCGCGGGATCCGATTCAACCCTGGCCCTGATATCAGCATGTTCTTTTGGGTTTACGCCCTCTCCAAGCAATAATCCCATGGTCCGGGATGCAAGAATTCCTGCAACACTCATCAACAAAAGGCCAATAGCGATTGAAGCCATACCGTCAAGGTATGGATTGTTGAAGAGATGACCCAGGAATATTCCGAGAAATGCAAAGATAAGACCAAGCATCGCTGCACTGTCTTCGAGTACCACTGTGTAGAGGCTTGGATCCTTTGACTGCCTGATATACTGCCAGGATCCCGTGTCCCCTTTGGCATGCATGAACTGACGAATTGCCACGGTAAAAGAGCACCCCTCGACAACAAGAGAGATGGCGAGGACAAGGTAGGCTGCTGTCGGATCTCCCATCTCCATAGCAGGGGCAACATGGCGGATGTGCGAGATCCCCTCGTACAGTGACATGCCACCACCAATTCCAAAAATTGAGACCGCTACGATATGAGTCCAGTAGTAGAGTGACTTTCCATACCCGAACGGATGGGTCTCATCGGCTGGCTTATGGGATCGGTTCAATCCAAGGAGCACCAGGCAACCGTTGCCGGTATCGACAACCGAGTGAATCCCCTCAGATATCATCGCTGATGATCCGGTTACTGCCGCAGCGATAAATTTGATGAGGGCAATTACCAAATTACCGGCAATGGCCGCAAAGACCGCTATTTTTGAACCCCCTTGTGTTGTCATTCTCTTTTACTCCTTTTGTGAAATGTGAAGCGGATCTTTATTTATCAGGAATTATTCCTTTATGAAACGCGATTTGTACGATCTCATCAGGCAGGATATCTACAGGGTGATACCGGTGGATGTACTGTTTGAACCGGGAACGTGATATCATGAGCCGGTCCGGAAAGAAAGATACCAGGGACTGTATGATTCCATCATAATCAGTCGCGATTACCCATAACCACTATTGCGGCAGAGGTTGATATATACCTGACTTTGCCTGCCTTGCATACTGACTAGCCGGGGGAGATGAAATGTCAGATAATCGAGAAGAACCAGGATATGAAAAGATTGCAGAAGGTAATTCGTCATGGCGGTGTGTGGTATGTGGTTTTGTTTTTCATGGAACGCAACCTCCGAAAGGATGTCCCCGATGCCACAGTCCATCCCGGGAATTTATCAGGGAAGAGAAACACGGGTCATTGGCATTTGATAATCAACCCTTTGATGTCCTGCTTATCAACGGCAGCACCCATCGGGCAGGGAATACCGGTTTTATGGCTGATATTGCAGAAGAAAGGCTTCGGGAAGAGAACGTTTCATACCGCCGGTATAATCTGAACGAGTTCCACATCGATCCCTGCTGGTGCTGTTACAGTGTCAGGGCCGAGTCGTGTACCTATCCCTGCCGGAACAAAGAAGACGATATGCCGGCATTTCACCAGATGGTTGCCGCATCAAAAGCGGTCATTATCGCCTCCCCGATAAACTGGAATACCATGTCTGTACGGCTCAAGGTCTTCCTTGACCGGATGACCTGCATGCAGAACCTGTACCACCTTGGGAAGCCCGGACTGACCGAAGGGAAGGTTGCAGGAATCCTTGTCTGTGGGCACGAGGATGGTGCTATCAAGACGGCACTCGATATATTTTTCGTATTAGAGCAGATGGGATTCATTCTTGCACCGTTTGGTATCGGGTTTAGGACACACGGATCCGAGTTCAACAGCGGCACTGACGCAGAATTTTTCCGAAATGACGATCTAATCGCTTTACAGGTGCGGGGTGTCGTACATAATGTAATAGAACTGTTGCATCTTCATCCCGAGTCGACACTGAGAGGAAGACTGGTCCCGGTCGGAGAATAATCCCCCATGATCATTATTCAGATATCGTATCCAAAATCCACATTATCGTAATTGGTTAAAAAATGGCCAGGGAATGGGATAGAGTGAGGTCTCTCTAATCAGTAATCAGAGTAATTATATCGGCATATCATCATATATGATTCATGCAGGAACCGTGCTGGTACGAAGAATATCCAATCAGTATCTGTATTGTATCAAATCTTGTCCCGCTCCTCTTATATGTGACCGGAATATATCTTCTCTCTCTATTCAGCCTGGTTTTGGTCGTCCTGTATCTCTGTTTCATTATCATTTTAGAATTACGTCTGATCTGCAGACACTGCCCTGACTGTTACTATTATGACAAGATATGTGCCTTTGGAAAAGGCCGGTTGAGTTCCCGAATCTGTAAAAAGGGTATTTCGGAACGATTCAATCAGAAAACGATTACCTGGGCAGATATTGCCCCTGATTTTCTCGTGTTTTTGATCCCCATGGTTGCCGGCATCATGCATCTTATCCTGGGGTTTTCCTGGGATGTAGTTATTCTTGTGATTATTCTCTTTATCCTTGGTTTCCCTGGTACTGCTCTGGTCCGGGGAAAATTAGCATGCAGATATTGCAAACAGAGAGAGATCGGTTGTCCGGCTGAACAGTTATTTGATAAACCAAAAAAAACCTGATCCCAGTGGTATCGTCACCGTTTCTGCAGGTAAGAATTTATTTATCATCGCATTGTCCATCTGATATAGATAGAAAATCCCCGCTGCACCTGCTTCAACAGCAGCGGATTTCTGCTTCGTGATATTTCAGGAGACATTTAATTTATGATTCGATGGCACAGGGACAGGGGGCTTGAGGTACGGATGATTGGAACGTTATTCTTACTTGCCCTGGTCTATTTCATCTTCATCGCGGTGCTCGCATACATCGGGATTAACTCACTCCTTCTCATCCTTATTGTCACGGTCATGCTCCTTCTCCAGTACTTCTTCTCTGACAGGATGGTACTCTTCTCGATGGGTGCCCGGATCGTCTCCGAGCAGGAAGAACCACGTCTGCACCAGATCGTGACGCGTCTGTGTGCTATCGGAGGAATCCCGCAACCAAAGATTGCGATTGCAGACAAGGCTATTCCCAATGCGTTTGCGACCGGGAGAAGTCAGAAAAAATCGGTGGTTGCCGTAACCACCGGGCTCTTGTCCATGCTCAACGAAGGGGAATTAGAGGCTGTGATAGCCCATGAACTCAGCCATGTAAAGAATCGTGATGTGATGGTCATTACCATCGCCAGCCTGATCTCCACTGCGGCATTCTTCCTGTTCCGGAACTCTTTTATGATTCCCAGAACCGGAGGAAGGAACGGGAAAGATTTTTTATGGATTCTCATCCCTGTTATCGCAGCAGCGGTCTGGGTTATCAGTTTTCTGCTCATAAAAGCCCTCTCACGGTACCGTGAATATGCTGCAGACCGGGGATCTGCAGTTCTGACCGGACAGCCATCCCAGCTTGCCTCAGCGCTTTTAAAGATTAGCGGACAGATGTCACGGGCTCCTACAAGCGACCTCCGTGAAGTCGAAGGACTGAATGCATTCTTCATCATTCCGGCACTATCTGGCTCATCTCTTCTGGAACTTCTTTCCACGCACCCTTCAACAGAGCAACGGATTGCTGCTCTCGCGAAGATAGAACAGGAGATGGCAGGGCATGGGGTTTAGGGATGCAATCCATTCGCTGTTAGGAACAACAGCCCTTCCAAAAGCATCACTTGAGACTCTCTTTGCCATCTCGTCTGCCAGTATCACCATGCAGACTGAACTTGACCTTGTTCCCTCTTCATCTGCAGGAATATGCTTTAAACCGATTGAATCGTCCCACTATGATTCTGCGAAAAGAGAGATCGAGGAACTGCTTACCTATAGTTCACAAGAGACCGGGACAACATTCAGGCTTATAACCGATGAGTTCCGGTTTACCTGGATAATTCTTTCGGATCCAGACTTTGAGGATCTCATCACGGGTATTCACTTAATAAGCCAGACTCTCATCGAGAAGGGCTTTGGTACCTACCTCCTCTGTGCAGTGTTCCGGTTTGATGGCAATACTCTGGTTTACTGGATCTATCATTTCAAACTGGGACGGTTTTATCCTTTTGTTCCTGCAATCGGAAAAAAGCGTGATAATGCAACTGAATTCAGGATGCAGGCATTACTAAGCCGGGAACTCCCGGTGGAAAAAGATGTCGAAAAGTGGTATCCCCTCTGGGGTATTCCCCTCTGATTATTACTTTCCTGCTTCAGATTTCAGCCGTGCAAGTTCTGAATCAATACTTCCCTGATTGCTTATCTTTGCAAGTTCACGAGCGATATCATCCTGTCCGGCAGAGAAATCCACGAGGGTTCCCTCTTGGATAAGTTCGTCAATTGCAGCTGAACGTGCTTTCATCTCTTCGGTCTTGCTCTCGGCTCTCTCTATCGAGGTTCCAAGACTCGTCATCTCTTCGCTGATCCCTGACAGGGATTCACCGATCTTGACCTGTGCCTCAGCAGCAGAGTACTGTGCTTTTATCGTCTCTTTTTTGGATCTGAAGATCTCAATCTGCGTGGAAAGTCTTTTTTCTGCAGCAACCAGCTTCTCCTGTTCTTTTTCCATGTTTGCGATTTCAGGATCAAGATCTGCTATCTGTGTCATAAGAGCGCTTTTCCGCTCAAGTGCAAGCCGTGCAAGATCCTCCCTGTCTGCTGCTATCGCTTCTTTTGCCTGAGCTTCCAGTTTCTCACTGTTCTGGACCAGTTTTGCCCTCTGCAGTTCAAGCCTCTTCTTTGAGGTGGTAACATCTGCGATACCCCGTTTGACGTTCTGCAGGAGATCCAGTTGTTTTTCATAGGAATAATCAAGAGTTTCCCTGGGATCTTCCATCTTTCCCACTAACTTGTTTAATTTTGCTGAAATAACAGCAACCGTGCGATCAATAAGACTCATCTTCTCTTCTCCGTCTCTATGATATCACTATGATTTTTAACATGTTATGAGTATCGGGGGATTGTATATTACATATCGTTTGATTGTTTTGTACCCGGAATTTGTTGTCATGTCGGTGGTGAGGAAGTAGAGAATGGATAGACCTCTGCATTAGTATCCTAATCCGGTTGAAATACCGGTTAATCGCATAAAAGGGCATGATGGTATCTATCTCTGGTTTTGTGGTTATTCCTAAAAAAGAGCGAAAACGTCTTGGGGACTATCCTGGTTGAAAATACATGACTCATCCCTGGGTTTACCTCATAGGTAATGACACTGGGAGTAAATCATACCTCCTTCGAATTGAGAATAACCAAAGGGTTTAAAACAGTAGTTTCGTGCTTTTTTCTCCCGCATTTTCCCTTCACCGTATTCGTCCCTTTCAGAAGGCATGTCGGTAAAACAGGGGATTTTTTTTCATGATTCGACCACTATTTAACGATTAACTCCCATAAAATACATCTGGACTTGAGATGTATGGCAATTATTGATAGTACAAGGTATATCATGCTGGCGGTTTTGTTCATGAGTACAGGATTCAGTCTGGTCACCGCTTCCGGTATCCCTGCAATGGAGAACAACACGATCCTATCCGGGTCTCCATTTTTTGATATGGATATGCAAAAACCGGTCAGGTCTCCGGATGGTAATCTTACTGAGTTCTTTTCTCTCCTGCAGACAGTCATCCTGTCAGAGACGATACAGGGAGACCCGGTAACAATACCAGCAGGAGAGGGATGGCAGGATATTGTCATGCCTGCACGTATTACCCGTTCCGGTCACTACCGGGTGATACATGATTATACGACCATACAAGAGAGGATCGGTATCCTGGTAACCTGTTCGGATGTATCTATCGATGGTAACGGACATACATTCATGAGTCCTCCCGGTTTTGAGAGTTATGGCATTGTTGCCGCTCCGGAATCACTGATGCTGGCAGACAATACGTACCTTTCGAATATTACCATCAGCAATTTTCAAACCCGCAATTGTACCGGGGGTATTGTGTTTTATGATGTGCACAACGGAAAGATATCTGATACCCATCACAGAGATGCTTTTTGTGGAATCGCCATCGATATGTCCAGAAATTTACAGATCGAACAGAATACGGTAACCGGTAATCAGGCGGATTATCCGGATCAGGAACGATTTGGGATTGCCGGGGTAAAGATAACCGATACTCTTATTGAATCAAATGAGATATCAGGTCTCTCTCCGAGTGAGGATGAGAATTCAGCTGGGATTATGTTTGTCTCCTCCAGGGATTTGGAAATTTCAGGGAATCTGATAGAAGGCCCGGTCTTTAACGGGGTATCACTTTCTGATTGTTCAGATAGTGAAATTCTCGGGAATCAGGTTACAAAGGAGACAAAAAATGGTATTTTTCTCTTAAACACTATCAACTCAGAAATTGCCGAGAATATCATCTCCGAAGTTTTCTCTGGTATCATAACCGGATATGACGATGATTCCGACGGAGGGAATCTTACCATTACAAAAAACCATATCTTCTCTCTCGAAAGTCTTGGTGTTTCCGTAAACGGAGGACTGGGTATCATTACCACCAATGATGTAAAAAACACCGGGGACGGTATCATCGTTAAGGCAGATGGATCTCTCGTCACCAATAATACCATTCATTACAACAGTAATCGGGGTCTCTCCATCATTGGAAGAGATATGACGATATCAGGGAATACCCTGACCAATAACGGGTGTAATTTTTTTATTGCCGGGGATGATCCCGGGTATTACCTTCATCAGATCGATCGCACGAACCTGATCAATGGAAAGCCCCTTGTATACCTAAGAGACGGGGACGGGATTCGTATTGGTCCAGAAGACGATCCGGCAATGGTACTGGTTGCAAATAGCAGGAATGTAACCGTCCACGATATTGCTACCGGATTGAATAGTGCCGGTGTCCTGCTCGTTTTGGTTACCAACGCAACCATATCCGGGGTAACTGATCGTGGTTCTGCTGCAGGAATGGGTGCATTATGGTCAGAAGGATGTGTGATATCCGATTCATCTTCCATAAATAACAGTGAGGACGGGTTTTTCCTTCTTTACGGTTCTGATTCTTATCTGAACCGATGTTTTGTTACGGGTGTACAGGGAGTCGGGTATGATATTGTCTATTCAGAGGATACACGTATGCAATCCTGCTCGGTGAGTAATTTTAACCCTGTTCCGCCAAGTGAGGACGACCAGTACGGGATCTTAGTCTCAGGCAGCAAACGGACTGCTATCCAGAACTCCACGGTATTGGGCAGTATGCGTTCCGGCATCTCGGTTATGAACTCGGATGAGGTATCCGTTACCGGTTCAATGATAACCGGTAATCACGAGTACGGGATCACCTGCATGCAGAGCAGTCAGGTATCGGTTCATAACTCTGTTATCAGTGATAATGAAAGATTTGGAATTGGTTTTGATTTCTTATCCGACTTTATCCTGAGCAGGAATACTATCCAGGGGAATACGGAATCCGGTCTGTTGTTTCTTGACGCTTATAGTGGTCTTATAACCGATAATCTCTTTAATAATACCAAAAACGTAGACTTTGTGTACAAATCATCCCCTCTTTCCTGGAACACTACTCTTAGGAAGGGAACGAATATCGTACACGGCCCCAGCCTTGGTGGTAATTTCTGGGCAGCTCCCGATGGATCCGGTTTTTCCCAGACACACAAGGATAGGGGTGACGGAATTTGCAACGCCACATATGTCATTGACTCACAGAATACCGACTACCTGCCATTAGCAGTTCCGGGATTACTTACTGCAGCATTCGAAGCGACCCCGTTATTCGGTACACCTCCCCTCGAGATCAAGTTTACTGATACCTCTGCTGGTTCGCCGGTTTCCTGGGACTGGAACTTTGGTGATGGAACACGCTCTTTTGAAGAGGATCCTGTCCATACCTACCAGGGTATCGGATGGTACACCGTCACCCTCATCGTGACCGATGAGAGCGGCAGACAGGAAGGGGTCAGGAAACCGGTCTACGTTGATGTGAATGCCGGGGATGAGCCATCAATGAACGGGATAATCATGGTAACCTCGACTCCGACAAATTCATCGGTCTTTCTGGATGGGAATTACAAGGGGCAGACTCCCTGCATGGCATTTAACCTCAATCCCGGAGTGTACCGGATTCTCATCACTCATGACGGGTACCGGGACTGGTCAGGAACAGGAGAGGTTATCGCGAACCAGTGTACCTATGTTCCTGAGGTCGTTCTGACCCCGCAATAATTTTTCTTTTAAAATTAGAGTCGGTCAGGGCATACCCGGTTTTTGGCAGAAGAAAAAGGAGGCCCGCTCGTATTTATATCTGCGAGATCCTCATCGGAATGATGCCGGATCCGACAAGACGGTCCTTCTGCACCGGGAGAACGGAACATACTCTCAGTTCGTCCCTCCCGGTAT
>CAZSDZ010000071.1:0-10183 GCA_964605795.1 uncultured Methanoregulaceae archaeon | reverse complement strand
TCTCGGTAGAGAGTTCGAACTTCTTTCGTATCTCCCGTTCATGGGCAAGATCTGATAGGTATGAGGGAATCGGATCCCCTTCAAATTTCCAGGTCTCTTCTGACTCCTCGTGTGTGGTCATGAAAAACTGCAGGTACTTTAGTATTGAACGGCTGAAGAAATAAACATATGGATATACCCGAATGGATTTGTTTTGATAATTTTAAATTGATTTATATACTTTCATGCAACCTGGCAGATACCGCACCCTGCCACTGAATTGAATAGTATATCTGGGTCTATCAAACGATGATATTTTGATTGTTCTCATATCCTCTTCTTTTGTAGCATATAGTTGGCATCTGACAAATAGTGACCGGACCGGATCCTGCAGTATCACTCCATCACTTCAAACATCTATTTACATTATAATACGTTGAAATACATAATAATACATAAGAAAGTATATAGTTACGTACGATCATATACTATCTGGAGCAGAATGAAGAGAAACCTGTATCATGAGAACTGGATTATCCATCACCTCTGGTTCATCTATTCCATACTTCCCGGTCTGCCGGACGATTGTAATGACCAGATGCCCGGCTGTGAGTACTGCATCACCTTCATGCCAATGGATGACCAGGGGAGATCTGCAGATCTGGTTCCGGATGCAGGGGAGACTTCCACACAACCCGGAGAGGAGGGATATTATTACTATGAGTGAGATGATCCCGGTGTCCTGTGCAGTCTGCAGCACCACGAGCTCTCAGCCTACCGGGACAGAGATATCCGGTCCCAAAGAGTATGATCTCGATCTCCGTCCGCGAACCCTGACCGGAGATCCGGTTCCGGATACTATCCAGTGCTGTCCGTCATGCGGGTACTGTGCCCGCGATATCGGTGCAGAGATAACTTCGGAAGTCAGGGAATTCGTAAGAGGACCGGCATACCGCTCCCGGCTCACCGACCCGGCGCTGCCCTCTTCTGCATGCCGGTACCTCTGCAGCGGGCTTATCGCAGAGTACGAGATGCATCTGCCCAGATCAGTCAGGTCTGTTCTGCATGCCGCCTGGATTTGTGACGATCTGCATGAGGTTGTTGGATCGGTCAGATGCAGAATGGTGGCTGCAGAACAGATAATCAGTGCAGGATCATGCGGGATCAGGGTCTGGAGAGATCCGGGTCTGGATGAACTCGTGCTCTCTGATCTGTTCCGAAGGGCAGGGGCATTCGAAAAAGCTGCAGCAGTCGTCTCTTCTGCGATAAACCCCGGGGTCTCCCCGGAGATTGCAGAGGCGCTTTTGTTTGAGAATGCCCTGATAACCCATTGGGATACGTTCCCCTATGGGTTTTCCGAAGTACTGAATTCTGAAAAAAACGAGAAGGAGAAGAAACATGTTTGACATCTTTGGCTACTGGCTGCACCAGGCAATGGGCCTGACCCTTGAGGATGGCCGCAGAAGAAAGAGAAGAGAAGAGGAAGAAGATGATGATGAGGACGAGGAGGAGATGAACACACCTCCCGGCTACCGGTACTGACCGGTTCGTGTCTTGTCAGGATCGCCATACAAATCGTCAGATACCCGGGTTATCTGACGCTCTTACCTCTTACAATTCCCGATTCTCAATAATTTCAGAAACGACAGAGTCAAAATCATTACGTAACTACTTTGGTCTCCCCCTTATATAATCCCCATGACCTTTATCATAACTCTAGATAAATCTTTTAGCATCTACAGGGCCAAGGGCATCAACCGGGGCATCATATCCCTTTTTACTAATTTCACGTATTGTAGAACATGAGTCATCATCCATCTTCATCAATCATATTACCTGATTTACAGCATGATATTACAATTCTGATAGTCTTTTTGACCTTTTTAGTATGATAAAATCTCAACACCAAGGTAGGAAAAATGCCTGTCACCAGTAACTACCTTTGCACTTATTTCCAGTGCAGTTGCTGCGATTATTGCATCGGCAACAGAAATTCCCGGTTTTTTTATTGAACCAGCAATAAGAGCAATTTTAGTATGAACTGGAATTATCTCAACACCTGATTTGAGAACTGGCAAAAGACGGGCATCTGCTTCTTTCTCTCCAAACCGGTTTTTATACAGGTATCGTAATTCAGTAAGCGATATTGATGAGATAAATCCTTTCAACTGGTCAGACTCAATCCCTTCAAATAATGATTGTACAACCTGATATCCCGGTTCCTGGTGGAACAAAGTGATGAGTGCGTGAGTATCAAAAAGATAATTCATGGAAGATCTCGTTCTTCATTTCTTAACTCCGCTAGATCATCTAATAATCCTTTTTCGGAAAACCTGCCGGCTAATTTGGAGAGACGAGCCTTTGGAACCAGTAATAAACCATCTTCTCTCTCTTTAAGAATGATAATATCACCACTATTCAGATTATATTTTCTTCTTATTGACAGGGGTATCTGAATCTGTCCTTTATCAGATATTTCACTTACTTCCATGATGAATATACTCCTTCTATATGGTACGTTATTGTTCTATTCATCATCGACTTGCTATCGTTTAAATTTGGCGATTGAAAAAATAACCTGAAAAATATCAGAACCCGGATGAAGAATTTGATATCGTTGTAACCCGAATCAGAAATCGAAACGAACCAAAGTAAACAGAACTGTTGAGGATCGCGATTAACCCCGGATTACGATCCTCTTTTGGTAAAACCGTCTTTCACTCAGCCGGATCTCCCTGATTTCCGCAAGGAGATGTTCAAAATAATCCTCTCCCAGAAAAGTTCCGTTCTCCATCCGTTTTTTATCAAGAACATAGCCCTTTAATGGCACATTATATGAGGATCCGGGTAGCCCGCTGCCAAAACTGGGTTGCCCTGATGGAGTTGACCTCGTGTCCAACAGAAATGACTGCATCAAGGGTATAATGTTCGATATTCCGTGAAACGTCACGGTTTCCTTCCCGTCGAACTATTCGGAATTTCCGAATAGTTGCCTCACAGTTCAGTTCTCCACTCTCGTAAATGCAGGTCAGATGCTCATTAATCGTTGGTTGTGCAACATCGAAGAGCAGAGCCATCATCTTCTGACTCAGCCAGATCGTCTCATCTTCGTACCTGATCTCAATACTCTCCTCTCCTGATTCAAGAGTGAAGAACAGAAAGTCAGCAGTGCTGTTCCTGATACGTTTTCCTGTATCGCAGGTCATCAATTCCTCTCCAGATTGCTTTGTTGTTCTGATTCACGAAATACAATGGAAACAAGTAATCCTGGTACCCCCCGATTTTTTCTACAAATACAAAATCGGGTTCAATTATTAAAAGAGAATTATTGATATGAATCTAAAACCATTGGCACTGTTCAACTACAAGGATAGACTGCACCTTAAAAAAGGTGTAAATGCAATCTCTTCAAACAACGTGCCCATATTAGTCCCTTATTGAGATTTATGCAATCCCCGCTGACCGATCCGACATCGTCCCTGCTCTTGTCCCTGCAGGAGACCCGCAGCCATGATATCCCGGTCCGGGATGATCTCTTCTTCTGAAAGCGAGAGATGCATGGCTCCATCGCGTCTCTCGCAGAGAAACGGGTGCGTATCACAGTCGATTCTTCCCTCTTCGGCTAACACGAGATCGAGCGAGAACCGGTACCCGGGGTCAGGGAGCTGGCAGAACGGAAAAAAGCGGGAACCGGTACCAGGGGTCAGAGAGCTGGCAGAGCGGTCGGTCTACCTGCCACTCCCGAGAAACCGGGAGCGGGATGGTAATAATCTGCTCATCCTCCCGGCTCTCTACCTGTCATGTGTAGTGCACGGCTGCCGTCACCTCGTGGTCAGGTCCGATCCCGGTCAGGGAATCTTTCATTATTGAAATGCACCAACTGTCTCTCCTTTATTAATCACCTATTTTATTAATGTGGAATCGTCATCCTTTGCTGTTTTCATTGCTCATGTACGCAAACATCAGCAATCAATAACCTTCATTGCTATTTCATTGCTCATGTACGCAAACATCAGCAATCAATAACCTTCATTGCTGTTTTCATTGCTCATGTACGCAAACATCAGCAATCACCTATATACTCATAGATAGCAGATTGCCCTCTTCCTGACCAACTCACCGGTGCCCCTTCACGCTGTAATTCTTTCATCAGCTGATACACCTGATTTCGATCGAAATGAATTATCTTCCGAATTTCACTATTTGTAAGTCCTTTTTCTCTTCTTCGTGCCCGTTCCATCAGGACACTTAATATTCGGGTTTTAGCAGCCTCACGATCGATACGCCCGGAATGTTTGTAATCTGTTGAATCTGACAATAACTGATGAATGGCTGGAGGAATACTCCAGTAGGTTCCTTTACCTGTTCCCCCCCGCTCAATCAGACCCTCTGATTCAAGAACGAATAGAGTATCTCTGATCTGCTCCTCACTTCTCTGACACAGTATGGATGCCTGAGTGGTAACCATCTCAGGATGATTTAAAAGATAATGAATGATAAGGAGTTCATCCACCGAATAATGCCTCCCTTTACCAGCCTGTTCAGCAATAAATGCTCTCATATGAGCGCTCAAATCCTGTCTTTTGAAAACTACCCTGACACAGTCTCCAACATCCTCAATAAAAGGGGGATTTTTACCTTCCATCAAAAAAGATTCAAATATTCGTGAAATCCCCAGATTACTACGATTCACCAGGTGTAACCGGATCAAAGCCCCGACAAGACAAGGATTTCTCGCAGAGGGCGGGTGATGAAGAATATTTTCAGGCGTAATCCCCCCGATAAATCCCCCATTATTACTTATTTCAAGTTGCGAGGAAAATATCTTCACCATTACAGGACCAGCGATCTGATAATCACGGTGACAGAATGCATTAATCAATACTTCCCGAATGGCCATCGGAGGATAGGTCCGGTATTCAAAATGAAACATTCCCTGAACTACAGTGGTTATAGGATTGAAAGGAACGAGCAGATCTTCCAGCCTTTTGATAGATACCGGAAGAGCAGACCTGTGATCTTCACGGTTCACATATGAGGTATCAGTTTCCATCTGCAGAAACGTCCAGAAATGCTTGGGAATAAATTGCCGGATAGCATCTTCAGTTCCTCCAACAAGAAGGCCAGCCCTGGTCAAATGGCCAGATGTGCTGATGAGATCCAGGTTTTTGAGGAGATCAATATTAGATAAACGGAGAAGGTCATTAGGAGCATTATGTTCCCGTGCAACCAGCCGAAGTTGCTCCATCGCAGATGGGGAAAGATATTCTAAGGGATCGCCAGCAATCTCTTCAGCAGTATAATCATTCTCACCAGTCTCAACAGCAATCTTCCGCCGCATGGTTCCTGTCAGTGGCTGACAATCTTTTCCAACCCGAATCGTTCCTCTCCCAGAGGTATCAGTATAAGGGGGCATGCCAGAATAAATCTGCATGATAAGAACTCTGCCGGTTCCTTCTGAAACCTTCAGATCCTCAAATACAGGGGTTATCTTTGGATCGGTCCTATCGTACACGACCTTTTTTAGAATGTTGATATCAATTTCCAGGGGGATTCCAGGTATTGCTTCTAATCGACCTATGACGCGGTCTGCAATACCAAAGACCACCGTTCCCCCTCCACCATTTGCCATGCAGACCGCCATCTTTACAACCAGTTCACTTGCATCATTCCAACTATTCTCTGGCCATTGTTTGAAATCAAGATCCTGGTCTTCCCAATCATCGGCGATGCAATTGTCAAATTTGTCTAATAATTGCCTAATCTCTTCAGTGGTCCGCATAGTACATTCACCTGAAAATTACTGACCCTTTTATTCTAAGTTCCGATAAAAGATAGAAAACCTCTTTGATCTAATCTTTAACATCATCTGTTGATTTCAAAACACTTTAAGGAGTGTTATGGTCTGTCTCTATGACCCCTGCTCTTAAGCAGTTATAATCCAGGCTTTATAATTCTGCACGAGCTGCACCGGTAAAAAGAAGAATCTCTCTCCAGTGAAATACTCTCTTGAAAAATGATGCTGTTGCGATCTGTTCAAGCAACCGGTCAATATAATCCCGATTAGTGAGATTTTTACCATCTCCAAAAGCACTCTGTTCCATGATGCATATACTCCTTGTTTCTGCCAGGATAAGAGAAAATATGACTGGGGAGGAAGATCCTCCCCAACAATATACCTACGTCATTACGAAATTCTCCATCCTGGCATGCCTTGTTTCATATGCAATTCCACCATGTATCGGCCAAGATAATCCACCGATAACCGCCTCTGTTCCACTACAGAATGCCTTCAAAGATGGTGTGGCAGAGGGAACTGCCACCGTCACCCTGACCGGTGCCCGCCTCAAGGGATCGGTCGCAACAAACGCACTCCCTTCTGAAAGTGCATGGCATTCAAAAGATCCGCTGACCGATCCGGCATCGTCCCTGCTCTCGTCCTGGTTAGAGAACCGCAGCCATGATATCACCTACATTCCTGCATACTCATAACGATACAGGTGGAGTAACCTGCAAATCGTAATATAACTGCTTTTGTTTATCAACCATCTTTCCCGCCCGCAATACTTTTCCCGGCTGTTCGAGACAGTCAATGAGATCAAGGATATCCAATAAATCCATTATTGAGTATTTTTTGATAATATTCTTCTCCTGCATCTGTTTTTAATTATAAAAGAGGTATATCAGTGCTACAAACCAAACAAACAGTTTCCATCAATACTTTGTTCTGAAGAAACAAAGGTTCGATGCATATTCAACCGGTTCTTGAGATTACGAAAGAATCTCATCGATATCATCCGGACCTGGAGATAGCAAGGTATCTTTTTATACATATTTGATGAATGACTTTGTGTAGATAACAGGGTCACTCGTTTTTTCCGCATAATCATGACACTACTATACAAAAGGGTGTTTCCAGATAAAGGGAGTTTCGGGCTCAAGACCAGTGGTCCTGAATTTGAAAAAGGATGGGATACCGTTCGATAAAAGATGGCAAAAGATCCGGTAAAAGGGCTTTTGATCGTAACGATCCGGGAAGTGTATCAGTGCTCAACCGGGCCTGGTGCCGGCAACAAGCTCTTAACCTTCTTTTATTTATCTAAACCGCAGATAGACGGTTCTTAGGCAATACACCGCTTCACCTGATAAAGAGCAGACGAAAACTCACATCCAAACTGACATGAAAATAACCATTTTATGTGATAATCATACCATCACTGATCGCTACTTCCTTGGCGAACCCGGACTCTCTTTTTATTGAAGACAGCGGGACTACTATCCTGTTTGATCTCGGGTATTCAGATGTTTTTTTGAGAAATGCCAGGGCCATGGGCATAAACCTGCTCCAGACCGATTATATCGTTTTTTCTCACGGGCATTGTGACCATACCTGGGGTCTTTCCCCGCTCCTGGCATGCTATATGCAGGCAAAGGCTGAGGGAATACCGTACAAAGAACCGGTATTTGTTAGTCACCCGGCAGCATGGTATTCCCGGACATTTGGATCTCTTGGTGAGATTGGTTTTCTCGTAGGGCCTGAATGTGCGAGCCGATTTGGCAGAGTGGTAACCAGTACCGAACCATACCCACTGACCAGGAGACTTACCTTCCTCGGCTCTATCCCTGATATGGATGCATCCGAACCCAGGCAGGCTCTGGGAACACTTCACACGCCAACCGGAGATGTCCCAGATATCATCCCTGATGATTCTTCCCTCCTTTATACCGGGGATAATGGAATCGTTCTCATCTGCGGATGTACCCATGCAGGCATCTGTTCAACCATCAGGTATGCCAGTCAGATTGCAGGAGAACAGCAGGTCAGAGCAGTAATCGGCGGCCTGCACCTGCATGACGCCCCCATGTCCCGGATAACTGCAACCTGCGAGTTTCTCACAGCCATCAATCCGGGGGCTATCTATCCCTGCCACTGTACCGGGCTTGCTGCAACCATTCAACTTGCAAAAGCCGTCCCCGTATACGAGACCGGCGTTGGTTATGAACTGGTACTCAGATAAGGAACCATCTTTTCAGTTGCATTTCTTGAAACATCTGATGGGATAAGTGCACTGATGATACGTATGTATATTCGTGTCATCATACCGGGAAATAAGTTATTTCACCCTTTGAATGATTAAGCGACAAAAATCTGTAAACGGATGTTGAGAATTGGTTATTGATATGACCGGCAGAGGGAGAGAGGTATAGGTATCCAAGGCTGATATCGCCAGGTTGAAATCGTTGTTACCTGAATATTAATCATGAATAATATCGGAATAACTCGGGTCAGAACAAAAATAGGGATGAATCGGCAGTGGTAATCCTACTCGGTATGAGAGATCTGATGCGAAAGGGCAGGCGAACTGATACGAGATCTATCGCGAAAAGCATTGGGATGAATCAAGAGTTAGATCTTAAAATGGATCAAATAACCCATCAATTTCTCGAAAACATCCACAATTTTTTATATTTATAAAAGAACTTTATATCAGGTAATTATGGCAGATTTACCAATTGCAGCAGTTACAAGAATCGCTAAAGCAAACGGTGCTGAGCGTGTTGGAAGCGATGCAGCAGAACTTCTTGTCGCGAAGACTGAAGCATATATCGCAAAACTGACTAAAGATGCCAATAAACTCGCTACTCATGCTGGTAGAAAAACTATCAAGGCAGAAGATATCGAGATGGCTTCTAAGAACTAACCTTTTTTTTATCGTAACTGGAGATCCCGTTTAAAGGGATCGTCTATCTGATCAATTACATCCCGGTTGCGGTACTCAGTATGATATCTCCCTTCGATCTCACTGACTTGAGCAGAGATATCTTCCATATCAGTCGTCTTCCCGTCCATAAACGTAAGATCCCAGACGATTCCATGTGCTGACGGCTTCTGAAATCCCATATGAATATAGTATTCTGATTTGAAATCTGCCCCGATTCGGAGAACGCCAGTGTAAAGGATAGGGAGATCAATCCTCTCATATACCCGGCCGTCATTATTGTCGGGTCCCGCGTCAATTCCGTTTATGAGAGGATACCTATTATGGCCGTCATTGATACACAATTGGTCAAGATATAAGCCATTCCTTACAATTTAATAGGTGCAGTAATATCCTCTATAGCAAGCAGTATGCATCACCATTGGGGAAAAACCATACTCAACAGGATTAAAAAGCAGGGATTCTTCTTCATCTCCATCAAATCCCAAAATTTTATATTGCTTTTTCTTCCAGATAATACAATCAGGTATTTGAGCAGTCATTTTTGAGAGATTGGGGAGGTGATATGATAAAGGCATAGGGGCGTTATGTGGTAACAACAGTTAGATATTTATTTTCAGAACTGCTGGTGAATAAGTCAATTCCTCTTCCCCTCCTTTGGTTTGAGAGAGAAGGTTTTTGGTAGATAGTATTCCTTCGCTGTATCCTGAATAACGGAGATTATCAGGCAAACGCCATTCACGGTTGACGGGTAAGTGGGAGGAAGAGAGAACCTACTGCTGAGATATTATATTCCGGGCAATAATCCGGGATCATTTGCTCCCGGGAGACTTGCGGAGGATCGAAGTGACGGGTTGCGAACCTGGCCTCAGGGCATATCAGTGTAACAAAAGCACCCCGTCCTTATGGGCATGACATTGTAAAATCCATGGCCGAGTCTGGAATCGCCTCTTCTTTAGTATTTAACCCAATTATCGGAATATGTCTCTCTCAACCTCAATATGTAATGAGTAATTGTCAGACTTTTTCATATTACAGAGAATCTCCTTCACCTCTTCATGTGTCCGAATTTTATTTTTTATTATCACTTTAAGTAAAGCAGGAAGTGATATAACTGTAACTCCATATTCAGATGCGACAGATCGGGCTTTTTTATCATTAGTTATAAAAACCGAAGATGATACGAGGCAATATACAATAGCCTCACATTCACCTCTCCCCAATTTTTTGTTTTGAAAAATCTCTTGATAGTATACTAATGCATCATCATTCATCTGAACGGTTCTGATTATTTGAATAATTGCATATGGAAACTCATACCCATAATCAATTGGAGCGGTTATCTCCTGAAAAATTGCAGGGGTCATCACTGCATTATTTCCAAACAATTCACGTAAAAGACCAATATTATCCGATTTTGCAAAGATACTGAGAATGTCTGTATCGATCACAAACATCAGAGTGCTCCGAGCAGTGCATCTACA
>CAZSDZ010000070.1:0-10525 GCA_964605795.1 uncultured Methanoregulaceae archaeon | reverse complement strand
TATTATGTTAGTATTACACTTAGGGGTCCGCTGTCGCTAAACTGAGATAGATGAATATAATCCAGTACTTTCTGCTGGTACTCAGGGGGGAGTTGTCGAGCCCGACCTTCAATAACACTGTTTTTTGTCATAAATGCTAATTCACAATTCTTTCTCTATTATATCCTTAAGTAAACGATACGATTTTTAATACTATTTTGATTGTCTAATATACCATCATTCACTAATAAAATCGGAACTCCGCACGTGAACAAAAATGTGGATATATTTTCGAGTTAGTTACTGGATTACCTTGCACATATTTAAAGAATGGAGAAAATAACTTCACACAATATTATAATGTGCGGAGTCCCGAATCAGGGATATAATTGATACCTCTGGTTGTTACATAATTGAGTAGGGGTCCTATGACAGAGCAGATATTTCAATCGACAGGTCAGGGTAATGATGGCACCGATCCGAAAAAGATGGTTTTTACCTTTATTGTATGTACCCTCCTGTTCTCTTTGGTTTTCTGGTATCTGATAACCACAACCAAACCAGTGAGCAGTAATGCATCATTTATGTTCTCCTGCACGATCGCACTTATGTGGTGTCCGGCTGCAGGGGCAATAGTTACCCGTCTGTGGCACCAGAGGAACCTTTCTGGGTTTGAATTACGCAATGCTCCTGTATTCTGGCTGGGTTTTGGGATTATTCTCCCTGTTCTGGTAGGGCTGTGTATGTTTGGTTCGGCTTGGTTTTTGGGAATTGCTTCGTTTGATACCGGTAATGCAGCATCATTATTGGTAGTATCTTCTGTTCCTGCAATTATTACAGCAATTCTCTTCTCCTGTTTTGCAGCTTTTGGTGAGGAGCTTGGCTGGCGGGGACTGCTGGTTCCCGAGCTCTACCGGTCTATGGGATTTACCGGTACTGCTCTTCTTTCCGGTACTATCTGGGCGTTATGGCATATTCCGCTGATCATTTTTGGCACTTATCATGGAATCGGGTCGATCTGGTTTTCTCTTGCAATCTTTATCCCGTCTGTTATCGGTTCAGGGGTTGTTATGGCCTGGCTCCGTCTAGCATCAGGAAGCGTCTGGGTCACCGTGTTGTACCATGGGTTCTGGAATTATTTTATTCAGCGTTTTTATCCTGATCTGACTGTTAAAACCCAGGCCGGGGAGATGATGCTTGGTGAGTTTGGGTGGTTTGTTCTTGTGGTATTTATCGTGCTTGCGATTATTTTCTGGCTTGTAAGAAACAGGCTTCCACAAAAGGGTTGATGCCTTTCTGGTATTATTGTATTTACCATAAGCCAATAGGGTGATTTTCATTTAAGGGAGATTCATTATTATCTGGTATTTTAGGGAGAATTTCCTGATATTATTTGTTGTATCATATTCCCTATAAAGGAGATTGGGCGTAGATTATTATCGTTTTCTTTCCTTCTACTGGTATGCAGGAACTGTATGCCTATGGAAAATATCCCCCTGGATTGTTATCACATCAAACTTTGTATCACTCCTGATATATGGGATTGGAGCATCTATCCTCTTGCAATGTAGTATCCTGTGGGTTGTGTGTTATGTTTTGGTTATTCTCCAGCTTAAATATCGGCTTTTGAGCCGGCATTGAATCGACTGTATTTATTATGGTAAATTCAGTGCTTTTGGGAAAGGTCTTTTGAGTTCTTTATTTTTCAAACGGGGTAAAAAATGGAAAGTTTTTTATGAAAAAGATGACATGGAAAGATATTGCCCCTGATTTTTAAGTGTTTCTTATCCCCTTTTTATTAGGCATAATACTCATCTTACTGGATTTCTCATGGATTGTTTTTATTCTTCTCTGCATCCTCTTAATACTTGGATTTGCCGGAAATGCACTGGTGAAGGAAGACTGGCCTGCATGTACTGTAAACAGAGAGTGATTGAGTGTCCGGCAGTCAGTATCTAAACCCGGTTACAGATTTTCAGAGTAAATTGCCTGTATAAATACAGTTAAATCCGGTTTCCACTTAACTGAATAAAATTCATTCCGAAGTGATAACCAGATATACCTTCTTTCCAAGATGTTCCTTTGGACAATCAACTTTTGCACCTGTGCCGAAGGCAGTTACCGTTCTGATATAAAATCCTTCGATATCGGTTATTTTCAATTCAGTAGCGGATTGCATAGGAATTTTCTTCATACTATGTCTATTACCTGTCCATTACATATAACCTTCTATTTAAAGACAAATATTTGTCCAAAAAGTCATCCCTCTATGCAAATGCGAGCGTTCTGGTACTGCCCATAGCATCGTATCCTGGTTCTATCAGGATACTGACATGATCCGATATCCTATCCTGAAAAAAATACGGATTGCCGATCAAAAACGATACCAGGAATCCAAAAACAAATGGATAGACCTGCATCACATCTCCCCTGACGACAAAAAGATAATGCAAAACCAGATACCATACCACTGCAATAGTTGTTATGTGAATAAAAATATCAGTTCTCACAATATAAACCCGGCAATCCCATCATTGCTCATGGAGATTGAAAAGAATCCCGGATTTCATCACATCAAATGGATCATGGTATATGGATCGGTTGCAGATGCGACTGATGACCATAATTCAGATATTGATATCGCTATCTCAACAGACCTGCCCGCAATAGATGCAGAACGTATGAGGATATACATCCTTGGAAGGGTTCCTCGTATCTTTGACATTCAGATCTTTGAGAACCTTCCATTATATGTTCAGATCAATGTCTTCAAAGGAAACGTATTGTATGTGGCTGATGAAGATGCCCTGTATGAATGTGCATACAAAACAATCCGGGAATATGAATTCTTTAAACCATATTACCTGGATTACATCGGAGAGAAGGCATTGTAATGACAACCTATCATATCCAGAGAAGAGAGAAGATACGATTTTTATTGCGGGAGATCGACGATTCTATCGATATTATCAGGGATAATCTCCCTGATTCAAAAGACCCCGAAGATTTTATCAGACTCGGAATCGTCAAGGACGGACTCTATAAACGACTCGAATACAAAACTCCAGAGCATTTTTGATATCTATGCTATCATCAACCGTGATCTCCATCTGGGAATTCCACATAACGATGACGATATTATTCATAACCTTGTTAACGAAAAGATCATCTCACAATCCATGGGAGAACTGGTGCGAAACATAAAAGGCATGAGAAATATCCTGGTACACCGATATGGGACAATCAATGATCTCATGGTATACGAGGTTCTTGTAACACAACTCGATGAAATTGCATCACTATGCACGTACCTTGAATCTCTCCTTGATTGCAATACCTGAATATGGTATCTCATGTGAGATCACGATTCCCGGTTCAAAACAGGTTCCGGGATAGTGCCTCCCGGTATGAAATCCGGTTTATCCTTGGGAAATATCTTTTTTTGGTATTCCATCACAATGAAAAGGGATGCAATACCGGATTCTTCTCTTCATCATCACAGCAATGCTTGCAGGTTCTGGATATCCAATCAATGCAGATGAAACACCGCTTGCTTTTGAGACTCCTCATCCGACTCCGGACCTGGGAGATTACGTAAATATCGCTCTTCCCATACTCGTCCCGGTAGAATATCCTGATGATGTAGCAGATATATACCGGGATGGATATGATGTAACAATCGATCTTAAGGATGGATGGAAACCTCCTGCATACATGGTCGGAGGAGTTCCGTATCCCCTGATGCTTCAGATTATAAATGGTGGAACCAAACCTGTTGCACTGAAAGTCGGTACAAATGAATTGGGATATATTCATTGGTTATGTGATGACCAACCGGATGTCAGATCACATATGCTGAATTACGATCTCTCAACTGCTATCGAAGTAGTCCCCCCAAAATCAATTTATGAGGCAACGTTTTACCTTGTTCCTCCGGTCATCCCTGACGGGTATATTACCTATACCCTGTATCTAGGAAAAGGTCCCAACCGGGTGAGTGGGCCTCTCTCTCCAATCTATGAGTACCGGTCCTATATCCGCAACCCGCTTAATGCAGATTTTCTCGATAACACCATCCCTGACCAGATGAAACCCGGTGAATCCCGAGAAGTTCAGATTACGGTCAGGAACGATGGATATAATATCTGGGATCGCGATCCGTTTGAGTATTACCTTGACAACCTCAATGAAGATGCAGAACAATTTGTCAGGTTCAATTACGGGAAAGGGGACGTGAGGATCGATGTACCCATCGGGGAGAAATATACCTGGACATTTGAGATCCAAGCACCGAAAGAAGAAGGTATCTATTATCCACAGTGGAAGATGTACTATGATTATCATTCCTATAAGAATGATAAACACGAAAAACTCGAATTTGGTGAGATTCTGACAAAAGCCATTGAAATAAAAGAGTAATTCTCAAGCTGGTGATGTATCAGTTCATCAGGCATAAAAATGACAAAATTTGAATTAATCTTCAGATATTACTCGAAAAGTAAATAACCATTTTCCGAGGGCCTCCAAGGGATGATACTAGTTCTTCCACAAAAACTCTATAACAAAGTCAGATAAATGAGAATGATATGCCTGCACTTGATGTTATCCTCGACGAGATCGATGAACTAGAAACAGAGGATCAGGAGTACCTTATCTCTGTTGTTCAAAACAGAATAAGAGACCGGAAACGCAATCAACTTGCAATACGAGCAAAGGAAGCCATATCTAATGCTGAGTCCGGAAAAGTAAAATCTGGAGGTTTTCCTGATGTATGGGCTGATTTGAATGATTGAAGTCATCTGGGATGAGAAATTCAAAAGGATGTTTAAAAAATGGATTAAAAAACATCCTGATCTCATGGATGAATTCAAAAATAAACTTGAATTATTCTGTATTGATCCGTTTAATCCCATACTTAAAACACACTCTCTCCGAGGGGAGTTATCCGGACTCTACTCTTTTAGAATAACATATCAATATAGGTTAGTTTTTGCATTCAAAAACCAAAAAACAACACCCGATTTACCTAAATAATATATCGGAACCCATGACGAAGTATATTAACATGCTGCTAAAACAGTATCTTCGAATAATAATAATTAAACGGCAGAGATCTCTTTAATCAATATATGATAGCACTCAGCTCGGATCTATCAATGGCTTCCTGAAGATTACTGACTACCATCCCCCCTGCAGCGTCAGCAGGGAGATGACTCGGCACATCCTCCCTAATGACAGTCAGCGGCATTAAGGATCATCTGGACGACAGATTTACCGGCATGCAACAGACCGAGAATGAAAAATGCTGCTTTGAGAAAATTGTATCACAAATACGATCAGGATACATTCTCGATATTGTCCCGGTCATCCATATCACAATTCACGCTAAAAACATAAAAGAGAAGCCCTGATACTATTGTTATGAATCAACCCCAAAAAAACCGGCTCGCCGGATCCGCAAGCCCGTACCTGCTCATGCATGCAGATAATCCGGTTGACTGGTATCCGTGGGGTGATGAAGCATTTGAAGCCGCCCGAAAAAGGGACTGTTTTGTCTTTCTCTCGATAGGCTATGCCGCCTGCCACTGGTGTCATGTGATGGAGAAAGAGTGTTTCCGGGATTTGGAGGTGGCTTTCCTTATCAATGCCTCCTGTATTCCGGTAAAGGTGGACCGGGAAGAGCGGCCTGATATCGATCAGCTGTATATGACCGCCTGTCAGATGATGACCGGCTCGGGAGGCTGGCCGCTATCAGTCTTTCTTTCCCCTGATAAAAAACCGTTTTTCGCAGCAACCTATATCCCCAAAAAAAGCGGTCCTGCAGGGCCGGGGATGATGGATCTCATCCCACATCTCGTCACCCTCTGGAACGAGAAGAGAACCGAGATCGCAAAGGCAGGAAACACCATCATCGAGGCGGCAGGCAGTATATCAAACCTCATCCCTGGGGAACTCTCAAGCGAAGCAGTTCATCTGATTTATTCAAATCTCACAAAATCATGTGACACCCGGTTCGGGGGATTTTCGAGAAGTATTAAGTTCCCGGAGGTACCCAAAATACTCTTCCTGCTCTGCTACTCCCACCGGTACCGGAATGAAAACGCCCTTTTGATGGCCGAAAAGTCATTACGGGAGATGGCGTTACGCGGTATCAGGGATCACCTTGACGGGGGATTTTACCGGTATGCAACAGACCGGGAGTGGAAAGTGCCCCATTTTGAGAAGATGCTCATCGATCAGGCACTCCTTGTGACTGCATATCTGCAGGCATCCCAGATCTCCGGCGATCCCCTGTATAAGAGAACAGCCACGGGGATTCTTGACTTTGTCTCGGCACACCTGACCAGCCCTGACGGCGGGTTTTACACTTCAATTGATGCCGATACCACAGACGGAGAGGGAGCATTCTACCTCTGGACCAAAGCTGAGATACAGGAGATACTCGGGGAAAAAGACGGCACTATCTTCTGCTCAATCTTTGGGGTAACACAAGAAGGAAATTGTACCGGCCACGGATTGCCAAAGAGGTCAAACGTACTGCACCCAGAAAGCGATCCGAAAACAGTGTTGCAGGAACATAATCTCTCGCAGGATTGGCTCTCCTCTGCAAAAAAAATTCTGTATACTGCCCGGAGCAAACGGGAGATGCCGGCAGTAGATGAGAAGATCTGCACCGACCAGAACGCTCTCATGATCACTGCCTTTGTACAGGGATACGAGACTCTCGGGTATGACCAGTACTACACAACTGCAAACAAGGCGGCACAATTCCTTCTTCAGCATATGCTCATGCCTGATGGCAGCCTGCTTCACCACCGGTACAAGAACAAGCCGGGATCGTGTGGTACCAGCAATGATTCTATTCATCTCTCCCTTGCACTCCTCTCCCTTTTTTCTGCTGACGGGAAGAGGAAATGGCTCGATACCGTATTCCAACTAATCCACGAACTAAAAAACCGGTTTTATGATCCACAAACCGGCGGTTTCTTCATCACCGAAGATGATAAATCAGATCTTCCGCTCAGGCAAAAGGATATCACAGACTCGGCATATCCGTCAGGAAACGGCATGGCCGCAATCCTCTTTTCCCGGCTCTATCTCCTGACCGGGGATGAACAGTATCAGGAACAGTATCGGAAACTCACAAGCCTTGCAGCCGGAGAGATGAATAAGGGAAGCGGTGCTCTGATCTCGTTCTTTCTTGCGACAATGGAGCATGAGTGTGGGTACCGGGTCCTTGCACTCTGTCCTGATAAAAAGGAAGGAAAAAATCTCCTGCAGGAGGTACACCATCTGTATCTCCCCGGAAGTATCATTATCCCGGTCACAGATAAAGAAGATATGGCTCAATATTTCCCGGAATTAACCGGATATCCCCTTAACCCTGCTCTGTATATCTGTGGAAAAAAACAGTGTTATTCCCCGATTTATTCAGGAAAGGAACTATCTGACTGGATTTTTGAGACGAAGAACCGGTAATTGCGGTCCATATTTTCATGATGAATCATGGAAGAGGGGATGTTTTCTGCAGGTTGGAATACCAGATACTGTACCTGTCAGATGTTCGTGTATGGTTATTCAAAGGGATTGATTATTTTTATTCCCGCAATCGAATGAAAATCTTTCCCATTCATTTCTCAAATGTCTGATCTCTTTTTCAAGATCTTCATCAGTACCAGGATACGAAAGGATCCCAATATCCTGAGCAGGGTCACATATCTCTTCGTCTGATTTTTTCCTTTTCATAATCTGTTCAACCATCATCGATGCAATAATCAGGATAACAACACCTGTTCTATTTCCATTCTATCTTACCGCTTCCTGATATCAATTGTCTGGCTCATCTTCTCCCCCTTTTACATGATATACAATAAGGATATTCATCATGAATGGTATCTTTCTTTCACACTATCTATGCGGTTTTACTATTTTATTCAAGATACGGTACAAGGAAAAATAACGATCATCAGAACCATACCCGTCTCCTCTCTCCGGATCTCTTCAACCGTATCTGATCTGCTCAGTGCTGGATGAAAGGAGGAGAAAGACCCCTCTCTAAAAATCCAAAAGAATCAATAGGAAAAGAATCAATGACCCTTATTGATAGTATGGGAATAGGATATGATTTCATCGAGAAAACCCGGTACAGCGGCTCTGAACAGACAGACCAGATGAGAGGGATTCCTGCACCTCCGCTCGAGGAGGAGTTTGACGGAACTATCATCTCTCTTCCTGATCCTGATACCGGAGTAATCGCACCCCTTGATCTCTCAATAGCAATCGAATCAAGAGAAAGTGTAAGACATTATGACGAGCATTCCTATCTTACCAAAGGGGAACTCTCCTACCTGCTCTGGTGCACCCAGGGAGTAAAATGGGTAATGGAAGACTGCACATTCCGGACGGTCCCATCTGCCGGGGCCCGTCATGCTATCGATACATACCTGTACGTAAGCAGGGTACAGGACATTACACCCGGACTCTACCGGTTCCTTGCACTGGATCACGCACTCGGAGTGATTGCACAAGACACAACTCTTGCCGATCTCATCTTCCGGGCTTCCTTCTCGCAGGAATGCATCAGACAGGCAGCAATCTGTTTTATCTGGGTTGCTGATGCCTATCGGATGACCTGGCGGTATGGAGAACGGGGATTCCGGGATATCTTTCTTGAAGCAGGCCATATCTGTCAGAATCTGTATCTCTCAGTTCAGGCAGTCGGCTGCGGAACCTGTGCCATCGGTGCCTTTTTAGATGAAGAGATGAATTATCTTCTAACCATTGACGGGGAGAATAAATTTGGTTTATACATGGCCTCGGTCGGAAAAATTGAACAGGATTAACCGGTATTGTTCATTCAGGTATCCCATGTGAGCGTCCAAGCAATAATTATTTTTTCACTAGTCAATACTGATTAACAGGAGTAGGCAGAACATAGTATAGGGGTAACCAATGACGAGATTATCACGCCACTTCAGTACCGGTATCACTCTTCTCTTTCTCTGCTGCCTGCTCTGCACACATACCTCTGCAGAGGAGATTGACCCGGAGATATTCTTCTCCGAAGGGATAGAAGCACGGAATAACAACCAGTATCACGCAGCATACGATTCCTTTGTCAGTGCAATGGAAGGATTTCTAAAACAGGATAACCCTGTGATGGCCCGGGAATCATTTACCCTCGCAAAAGAGACCGGATGGATCCTGACCGAGATGGTGCTAAACCAGACCCAAGCAGAGGAGATCATCAGAATGAACCTGCCCTGGGCTGATGATATCCAAATACAGAGCCATCTAGCCCCGGATAATGCAATCCAGATGAAATCTGACAATGAAACCTGGTATTTTTCCGGCCTTCTCAACAACATCTATTACCACAACCAGAGCCTCATCCAGTCGGTAACAAGGCAGGAACAAAAAAATTACTTTTTCGATCAGATGATTCCAGTAATCCGTGAAAAAAACCGGACAAGAACCGAGAAACCCGTATCTCATACCTATACCGGCGCTGGCCATGCATCCATCCCCCGGGAGATCCTTCCAGAAAACGGGACACTTCGTGCCTGGATACCTCTCCCCATTGAGACAGACTCCCAGAAAAATGTCTCTGTCCTCTCCATTGAGCCTGCAGAATACCTTGTTTCCGGCCCGCATACCACCGGGGAGATAGGAGTTGCATACCTTGAGATTCCTATGCAAGAGATTAAAAATGAAATTTTCAATATATCGGTATCGGTAGCATTTACCACGAACAACCGGATTTTTATGGTTGATCCAGACCATATCGGATCATATGATACAACCAGTGACCTGTACCGCACTTATACCGGGTCAAAAGACAATATCAGGGTCACTCCAGGAATACGGGCACTGGCTCTATCGATCATCGGTGAAGAGAAGAACCCGTATTTCATGGCAAAACGTATCTATGACTACATCATCACCACTTTCCCCTACAGTAATGTACCCCATACCTACCTTGCCGCGAAAAGAATAGCAGAATCCGAATTCATGCATACAACCGGGTTTGGTGACTGTGGAACCCAGAGTTCATACTATACTGCCCTCTGCCGGTCAGTAGGAATTCCTGCACGAACCTGTGGCGGGTACCAGCTCTTTCCCGGTGAGACCGGACCGCACTTCTGGGCTGAATTTTACCTGCCCGGGTATGGATGGATCCCGGTTGACGTGACCCTGGCAGAGGCAGGAGACTGGGCGTACAACGCCACGGAAGAAGAACTGACGCTCTATAAGGAGTATTACTTTGGAAATCTTGATCCCTACCGGTGTACGATACAGAACGATGTAGACCAGGTTCTCACTCCTGATCCCGGTGACGCTCTTCTCTTCACGTTTGCGTTCCAGTCACTGGCAACAGCATCTGATACCGCAACGATCGATCCGGAACTTACCAATATCGGGCTCTGGTCATACACGTTCACCGATATCAACGGTACCGATGAACAGGATGAATACCATTTCAGGTAATGCAGGATACGTAAGAAGAGGGCAATACGATGCAGGCCGAAGAATTATCACGGGATGT
>CAZSDZ010000069.1:0-10898 GCA_964605795.1 uncultured Methanoregulaceae archaeon | reverse complement strand
TCCGTCTAACCCGGATTACTTCTGAAGGAAAGGTAGGGACTGTTATTCCCATGCATGATGAGCTGGCTTTAGGAACCCTTCGTTTTGCATTAAAACTGGCAGGTATTACGCTGGAAGAGTTTGAAGACCATCTTTAAAGGGAGATCCAAAAAGGAGATGAATGGTCCCTGTGCTCTGGCTCCTTAACCGGGGGAAATATGAACGTGTATAAACGCTGGATACGAGTCATCGAGGGAAGAAGGAGGCAAAGGAGAGTGTGTACTTCATGTGACCGGACACAATCCGGGAATAATCTGCCGTGTGCCGGCTGAGCAGGTCAGCAATCTCGCAGTAGTCTCATTTTTGAGGTCTTGTTAACAGCACCCGGAGAATGATTACCGCAATCATCGTTTGGTTTTAAAAAGCGGTAACCGGGATTTTACCGGTGATACATAGGGTAAGTATGAATTTTTTATGATCAGATCTGGTAATCCGGAATAGGGCGTTACAGCATCGTGCGAATAATAAAATCTGAGTTTTGTGACAGAAAACGTACTTGTATATGGGATGCCGCAGAATTATTATGTTTACAAATCTAGAATTAGTAAACATGAGTGCCGTCATCTCAATCCGTCCGCCTCCTGAACTCTTACAGAAGATCGATACGTTATTAGAGCTCACTTCACTTGACCGTACAACACTGATAAAAATAGCATTACATTCTGGATTGAATGAAGAATTAAAGAAATATGCCCTAGAACAATATCAGGATAAACGAATTTCAATCGGAAAAGCTGCAGAATTATCTGGAATGTCCATCAGAGAGATGATAGAATACATGAGACAGAGAAATGTTCATCTTAATCTGTCAGTTCAGGAAATTCAGGATGATTATGAAGCTGCAATGAGATTATGATATTTGTTTTTGACTCATCCCCGTTGATTTATCTGGCTCGAACCGGTGCACTTCACCTGATTTCAAAAATACCTGCAGAATTAACTCTTCCACCAACGGTCTATGATGAAGTAGTGATAAAAGGACGGGAATCAGGATATCCTGAAGCAGAGATTGTTGATCAGTTCATCAAAAATGAAATATTTTCTATAACGGTTCCTGATAACAAACAGATAATAAAATATGATGGATTAAAACGCGATCTTCATAAAGGAGAGATAGAAGTTCTTGCTCTTGCTGATCAATTGCGTGGAACCGCAATTATTGATGACAGGATAGCCAGAGAGATTGGAGAGATGTTTCAGGTTGAAACGAGAGGTTTTATTTTCATTTTGTTTTATCTTACCTCAAAAAAAGAGATATCAAAAGATAAAGCAATATCGATAGTCAATAAAATGATCTCTGAAGGCTTTAGAATTGGGATTTTACAATATACAGAGATTATCAGATTAATATCCCAGATACACTGATTTGATGAGAGTGAGTTGCATAATATACTCGAATTATAATTCGTGCTCACAAAATTTTTAAGATCATTCTTTTATTCCAAATTCTGATGCAGCATGTTCATTATCTGATTTTGAAAACGATATTGCGAGGACACACCGGGGTTTGATACCAATGATTGGGGGGAGGTTAGAAAACCTGAATCAAAAAGGAATGAGCGGGAACAGAGTGTCAAACATTTCATAAGGTCCTGTTTGGTTACCCCCAAAGTAAACAGAGTCACTGTTGGTGGTATCACATTCCTCTCTTCTTATATCGGTTCAAAAATTCAGCCGGAGTCAGAACATTACAATAAGAAAAAAAATGCCTGGTATTCCCGGAAATCACCGGTGCTTGTACATGAAGAGATAACTCTATGAAAGGGAGATCTGCGGGATCGGGAAGATCAAGAAACAGGGGTGCAGGAACTGTCCAAGATCCCTCATTCTTTAGAAACATGAGTATTCCCTCTCTTTGTTCGTGAGTAAATTGGAACTTCGGTCTTGAAAGCACATGCAGATACTCCTGAAATACCCGGTTATCCAGTACTAACCGAAGTGAACCTGAAACAATTAACCTGATAATGATCGCAGGATTTCCATACGGGCAAATGAGAGCAGAGACTAAAACATTGGTATCAACAATGACCAGATCTATCATGACTGGCTTTTTCCCTTGCATCTGCAATTTCTGCATTAATCTCTTCCATGGTCATATGAGAGGTTCCGGTCATTTCACTGGTCAGCCACATCTGTTCAAGAGCTCTCTCAGCACGTACCCGTCTGATGAGATGCATCATTTCCTCAGGATCCCCATCAATTGAGAGTGCAATCACACGAGGTCTGCCATTGACCGTGATGATCGTCTCTGGTTCTTCGTCTTCTTTCCAGAGAAGGGCAGGATTAGATCGTATCTCTGCTGATGAAATATATCTCATATCTTATCCTATGTTGTATCCTATTAAATATCCTCTCCATGAATCTGAAATAGAAGATTGAGAATGGAGGAAAACGTAGGATCTCTCACGATCAAAAAGTTCCGATAATATTCCTTGGTCAGATGCCTGTAACACAAAAAATAATTTATTATCTTGATTCTTCTTTCCATTCACGGAATATTTTGAGAAACCTTTTGGAATTTTATTTTATCGGGCATCTGTGACAATTCAAATCTGATGAGATCGCTTATTACAAGAATCCACCTGGTCCCACAATTTTGTAGTATCTCCAGGATAGCTTGACTTTCAAGAAAAATTCGGGATTGAGTCTGATCATCAAAAGGACGACATAAGCAGCAGACATCAAGGTATACTTTCAGAAAACCCATAGAAATTGTAGGTGATTATTACGTATTGATGCTTTGATACAGTTACAATCAATACTGGTATTTTATGAAACCTTGTATGTCATGTTGCATAAGCAGCTCTCGTTATCATTTCAGTCAGATAACCCGTCATTACAAAAAAAAAAGATGGACCCGGCGGGATTTGAACCCGCGGCCTTTACGTTGCGAACGTAACGATCTTCCCCTGATCTACGAGCCCCAAAAAAATAATCAGAGAATGATCTCTATATCCAGTTTTTCAGCCAGTTCCTTATAGCGGTTCCGGATAGTGACCTCGGTCACCCCGGCAACCTCTGCCACTTCCCGCTGCGTCCTCCGCTCTCCGCCAAGAATGGATGATATATAGATAGCAGCGGCGGCAACACCGGTCGGTCCACGGCCGCTCGTGAGCTCCCGCTCACCGGCCTGCCGCAGGATCTCAACAGCCCGGGATTGAACCTCTCCTTTTAACTGAAGCCCGGAACAGAACCGGGGCACGTAGTCTATCGGTGAGGTCGGAAGGAGTTTTAATCCGAGTTCCCGTGAGATAAACCGGTAGGTTCTGCCTATCTCCTTTCGTGAGACACGGGAGACTTCAGCTATCTCATCAAGCGTCCGGGGCACACTGCACTGCCGGCAGGCTGCATAGAGCGCCGCTGCCGCAACCCCTTCAATACTCCTGCCCCTGATCAGGTTCTTGTCAACGGCATCACGGTACACGACCGCAGCAGTCTCTCTCACGTTTCTTGGGAGACCGAGAGCCGATGCCATACGGTCGAGCTCAGAAAGGGCAAACGCAAGGTTACGTTCTGTAGCATTTGATACCCTGATACGCCTCTGCCACTTCCTGAGACGGTACAACTGGGCTCGGTTCTTTGACGAGATGGCACGTCCGTAACTGTCACGGTTCCTCCAGTCAATCATGGTCGAGAGACCCTTGTCATGAATGGTAAAGGTCATGGGTGCACCGACACGGGACCGCTTCATCCGCTGGTCATGATCAAACGCCCGCCATTCAGGACCACGATCAATAAACTCGGCATCAAGAACAAGACCGCACTGCTGACATACGAGCTCAGCCCGCTCATAGTCATGGACGAGCTGACGGCTCCCGCATTCAGGACAGACGGTCTCGTTCTGGTCTTCAACAGTCTTCTGCTTCTCAACGACCTTCCCGGTAAGCCGGGTCTTTAATGCCTCGCGTTCTTTCTGTAAAATCTTTAACTTCTCAAGTTCTTCAGACATATCGTCTCCAACTTCCTACTTGACAAATAGTTTCTCGCCGATGGTTAGTTCACCTGCCTTTGAACATAACACGGCTGCGTACGGGGTTTTTATGGAGCCAAAAATCTCGATAAGTGTTCCAACCGGTTTCCACCTGTGGTCAATCACCTTGGCATACAACCGGGGAAGTTTGGCAGCATCACACTCAACAATAACAATGCGACTCCCGCAGGTACGATGTATTCTTCCCAGTGCCCTGACCATCCGGTTCTCCCGCTAAAAAAACTCTTCGCTCTGATTCCTTTAGCAAGGCATATATGTACTTACTAATACTATATAGGCTTATTCCAAATCGTTATATCATAATTCCTGGAAAAACGGCAACGAAGGATTTATATTCAATATGTATTCACATTCAGCCGAATCAAGACCAGATCCCCTCGCAACCAGTTCCCGGTCGCGCGCAGTCATCAGGTCAGAGGGGGAGTGAGCGTCAGAGTTCACGACAAGAGTACATCCGGTTTTCTCTGCAATCCGCACGACATGCCCGTTGGTCCGGTTATGCCCCCCCCGCGAGGTTATCTCTAAAGACACCCTGTTTGTTGCTGCAAGGGTAGCTTCGGACTCTCTAATCAGGCCCGGGTGGGCAAGAATATCAACAAGAGGACAGGAGCAGGCAGCAGCATTGGTACCGGGAGCTACCGGCTCAACCGGACTCTCTCCATGTACGACAACGATATCTGCACCCTGTTCTTTTGCAAGAGCAGCACAGGAAGCGATCTCAGGAGGAGGGATATGGGTTAATTCCACTCCGGCAAGAAGCCTGACACCATGCCGTGCAGCAGTCTCTTTCATCCGGTTAATTGCAGTCAGTAGATAGACGATATTTGATAAATCAGCATGATCGGTGATTGCAACAACCGTGTATCCCAGTACCGCCATCCGGCGGAGCAGTTCAGCCGGAAGAAGTTCTCCGTCTGATAAAAGGGTGTGGGTATGCAGATCGTACACCGTTATCGCTTCCGGCTTGTGTGTATCCCGGCCTTCTGGATATCAATGTTGGCAGCAACGGATTTTATGAGTTCATTCTTTGATCCGGCAAAGGGAACAATCAGTCTTCCCTCATGTCTCCACCAGAATGCCGGATGGGATTTATCTTCTCTGGTATACGAGAGATGCAGCCGAAAGAGAGCTTCTTCGATATCATGGATGGATGGTTTATCAGAAGCGAGGGTTCCTGGAACACGCCTTCCGCTCCTGCGCTTTATCGTGGCATCGAAATAGCAGGGATACAGGATATGCCCATTCTCCATGGGTTCATATCTGGGATGTGAACCTATAAACAATCTCGTACTGACGTATAACCATGCATCACATTGACGTTTCAGTCGAGAAGGACATTTTTTCTGTTAATAATAAAATAGCAGATGGAAATGCCGCATTACTCCGAAAAAATCTCGTTCGTGCGTTTGATCTGCTGGGTGGGATCGGATCCGGAAAGACTGCACTCATTGAACAGCTTGTACCGCTCCTCAAAGACAGGGGTTTTTCCTGTGCAGCGATCGCAGGAGACGTGTACGGGGACGATGACTTTAAACGGGTACAGGCACTGGGCATTCCTGCATATAATGTCAATACCGGGAAGGAATGTCATCTTGATGCTCACCTTGTTGAGCATGCACTTTCCCACCTTCCCCTCTCCTCGATTGATATTTTATTTATTGAGAATGTCGGTAACATGGTCTGCCCGACTGATTTTGCCCTTGGAGCAGAGAAACGAATCGTTGTTGTCAGTTCAACAGAAGGAGACGATGTGGTCAATAAACACCCGATGATGTTTCGCGGGTGTTCGATTGGTGTTCTGAATAAAATTGACCTTGCAGAAGCGGTCGGTGCCGATCTTGTGCGGATGGAGAACGATATGCACCGGTATAATCCTCACATGAAAGTTTTTCTGACTAATTTAAAGACCGGGCAGAATGTCATCAGACTCGTTGATGAGATCCTCTCTTAAAGAGATGGGATGATCCAAACATCTTATATAACGAGAGAAGGCATAATAATAAGACTCAGTGGCTGTATTACCAAGAGGCTCCCACACCCACAGATACCACATAAGAGAGAATAACCATGTTATGGCAAGGTAGATCCGTCAGAAAATCAACAGGCGGACGATATCATCCCGCACGGGGTAAACGCAGAAGAGAGATCGGTTCAGCTCCTGCTGAAACCCATATCGGACCGGAACGCAGAAAAATCAGCAGAACGTTTGGTGGAAATATAAAAGTCCGCGCACTGCGTTCTGAGTATGCGTCAGTCAGTGACAAAAAGACCGGTGTCTCAAAGAATGTCAAAATTGAGAATGTTGAAGAGAATACGGCAAACCCGAACTATGTCAGGCGAAACCTCCTGACAAAGGGAGCAATTATCCGTACCGAGATGGGCCGTGCCCGTATTGTGAGCAGACCCGGGCAGCATGGTGTTATTAACGCCATCCTCATCGAGTAATCTTTTTTTCTGGTTTTAAGAGAATCTGCACTCGTATTCGGTTCATATTTCTGAATGCTGAGTGGATACCATCTCCTGGTAATGGCATCATGGCAGGGTTCATTCTATCAGAAAATTTCATATTTATTGGTACCGGTCTGTTTTAATCCGGCCTTTCCCATCTCAAAAAACCAGTCTGATATACTTTATCAGCGGTAAAAACAGATATCTATAGGAGTATCTCAGTGACACTTGCCAAGACCCTTGCTGCTCCTTTTTACCATACGAGGAAAGAGGTAATCCCGGTACCGGATCTCATCTTTTATTATGCAATCGAAAAGAGATTCATGAGCAAGGAGGAGGCATACCGAATCCTGAAAAAGGGGGAAAATCAGGGCCTTATCGAGATTAAGGGCGATATGGTGCGGCTTTTATTTGATATCAACTCGGTTGAGATCCCTATCGGCTATAAACCCTCGTCATCAGTATTTCAGACAATGGATCCCTTTGATGAACTGCTCGATAGGATATGTCTGCATACCAATAAAAAACAGGGAACCGTAATCAGTGAGATGAACCAGATAATGCTTGATATCTTTCACGAAACCATTCTGTCAGATGCGGTGCTCGTTATCGTCGCTAAGAAATATCATGTTCCGGTAACCGATCTTTTAGATGAATTCCGGAAAAAATGGGAAAAAAAATAGGTTTATTCAAAAGATACCTTATTCTGCTTCTGCCGGCTTGGCAAAGTAATCCCCGAGGGGTTTTGATCCGTAACCGGTCACCTTGGCATTAATCTGAACAAAATCAGAGGTTATCTCAAATCCCCGTATCATTTTTCGTTTTCTCTGTCCATCAAAGACAGGGTGGAAACCGACACCTCCGGTAACAAGACACCTCCGTTGTCCGGCAACGGGAAGACTCTTTCGTGCCGGAGTTCCGTTACGGTCTGATGCTCCGGTAAGGGTTATTGCATATCCGTCAAACCCGAGGGGGGTTGCATCGATCTCTTCACCAATCTTCTTACCGATAATTGACCCTGCAGCAGAACCACTTGCATCGATATTATATGCTCTGCCGGTCTTTGGGTCTGATAATACTACCTTAAAATCAACCATATCTCTCACAATCGTACTCATTCGTATTCTATGATGAGTTATCTCATCGCCATCATCGTGGATGATACCCACATGAACCAGGAAATCTGTTAGAGCCCATCGTTCAGACCGAACGTATCATCTGAACAGTCTCCATACATGTAGCCCGGGATACCTATTATAGTTAATGGCAGTTCTTTTCGAACCAGGATAGATGAGCACCAGGCTTTTTATTTTCATGAAAAAACGGATAATCCGAAAAGAGGAATTCTTTCCTGATAGCGTGCAGGTTGTTTCTCTTTACACAAAGAGAAACGAATACGGTGTTGGTATCGGTGAGGGTTGAGTGAATAAATATCCTTACCGTCCCCAGAACGGGTTTTCTTTCCGAAAAAGCATGGCATAATCAGAAAGAACGTCCTGTGCATCGATGGTGAGTTTTGAGAGGAGTTCTTTTTCGAGAACCTTTACGTGACGTTCGGGAACGGCAACCATCAGGTCATCATTGACATCAAACTGTCTTCCCACTGTTGCCCCTTCTATCGAGATTGCAACCTCATCACCCGCGTGGCACTCGCCGATATTTTCCCGGTGATGCTGGATGGTTTTTATCTTTCCAATCTTTCGTCCATCGGTCTGAATAAGACTGACACCGGTACGGAGTGTACCGGCAAGGACCCGAATACCCACAACAGCAGGATTGTTCTGCCGGAAGACACATCCTTCAAGAACGGTCACCTTGGCAGGAAAGATGATCTGTTCAAATTGTTTCTGTTCGATATCCTTTTTCAGATCCGTGCGCCATTGCAGGTAATCCTCAATGACACGATAGATGACATTACCTGAGAAGAAAGTGACTTCATCTGCATACCCGGCTTCTTTGAGGAGATCCTGTGCATCCGGGAGAATTGGTGTATTAAATGCAATAAGAGCACGGAAAAAAGGATCTTTTATCGTCTCGGTCTCGATTACATCGTGACGGCAGACCGGCCCGACCATCGCCCTCATTATCGGTATCTCGTTCTTCTGGAGTTCAGAACAGAGTGCTTCCAGAGCCCCGATGGTGTCAGCCCTGATAACCAGCCCTTCCGGTGAGAGGGTGACGTTAATCTCTTTCATCTCACGTGCAATCTCTTCACAGACACTCTCTGCATCACCGGCGACGACCCTGACCGGTGATCCGGCAATGACACAATCCAGGTTTGGTGCACTCACCTTTACCCCGGCAGCAGCAGTCACCGATCGCACCCGGTTGAATTTCTCCTCGACAAGTATCTCCTTTAACGGTCGTGGCTGAAGAAGCGAACGGACCTTGGTAACGATAACCCCTTCTGACGTAGCAATTGCAATTTCATCCCCGACTGATATGAACCCGTCATACAGGATGAGATCGATGGTAGCACCCAGTCCTTTCTCTTCCTTGACTTCAAGAACCGTTCCCATACCTGGTCCGTCAGAGGTAAGGGCAAGGGATTCTTCCATGTACCGCTGGGCAAGGCCAATCATTATCATCAGCAGATCCGATATCCCTTCACCGGTCAGTGCACTTATGGGGACTATGGCAAGATTTCGTGCAAAATCACTCACCCGGTCAAACCGCTCTGATGAGAAATCAAGTTCTGAGAGCTCTCCCACGATCTCATACACCCGGTTCTCAAGTGTCTGTTTGACCCGTTCATTCTGTTTTGCAAATGATGAAAGGAAGCTCTCTCCTTGTGACACCTTCCATCCATGGATCCGGTCCAGTTTGTTTGCAGCAATCACAAAGGGAGTTTTGCATGTACGCAGTATCTGGAGGGCTTCATGGGTCTGCGGCTGAAATCCTTCAGTGATATCGATAACAACGATAGCCATATCGGCAAGAGCCCCGCCACGTGACCGGAGCGTGGTAAACGCATGGTGACCCGGGGTGTCGATGAAGAGCAGACCCGGAATATTGACTTTTTGTTTCTGCAGGCCACCACTCATCGCGATAATGGTATCGATAGGAATGATTGAAGCACCGATATGCTGGGTAATTGCTCCGGCCTCACCTTTCACCACTGAAGATCCACGAATCTTGTCAAGAAGAGACGTCTTCCCGTGATCCACATGACCCATTACGCAGACGATTGGTGTTCTGATATGAGACTGTTCCTCCTGTATTGTCCCTTTCTTCTTCTTTGCCACGATTACCATCTCCTGCTGTATTGATTATTGCCGGCTTCCCGGATTTCCTCCGGTATGGACCGGCGGATAGTGAAACATATCAAATCACTGATGTAATGCTACTAATATGGAAGCACCGCGACAGATAAAATCTTCCCGGGTATCTCATTGGATGAGAACCCCTGATACAGCCGGATACGATATCAGGGTGCTAATTTAGAGAAACCGGTGCGCTTTCGCAGTCCCTTCCTAATGCTGGCAGGATTTTGTATCTGAAAAATAAATACCCTTAAGAGTTCTGAGATCCAATTTGATGAGTGCGTTGTGCCAGGGTAGGGTAATGGTTATCCTAGGGGATTGTGGTTCCCCCGATCTGGGTTCGATTCCCGGTCCTGGCCTCCGGTTTTGAAATCGTTTCCTAATATGCTTTTTTGTCGATTGTGTAGGTTAGGAATCATGGCATGTGCGGGCCTTTCAATTTATGAGAACCGAGCATTCCATTACAGCGCATCTATGATTATAGATACACATACTATGGAATAATCACTCATCGACCATCATCTCGTCTTCATGAATAATAACGAATTATATTAGATGAGGATAATTCTCTGGATAAACGTACTTTTTTCATTTAGAGCATAATTTCTTTATACCAATATATACTAATTTCAACAAAATTAGTATAACGAAAATTTAAGGACATTGAAAACTAATATCTACTAATTCCAGTCAAATTAGTATAAACGGATTTTAGACATAAAATGAAAAATCTTCCTGAAAAGCCCCCAGATATTCTCCGGCTCCCTGGATTAGACAAAGCAATTCTCCGTTACTTTGAAGATTCTGATTTTAAATCTTATGTCGATTCGTTTAATGAGCGGTATCTCTATTGGGATGATTTGATCTATCGTGTAAAAGACGAATCCGAGAGGGCGCAAATATGGACTGCAATGAAAATGTTCCGTTCTCAGAAGACGGAACACGTTCCATACCCTCATATCAGCATGAATTACTGCATCACACCATCTATTCAGAGAAGTTTGCATTTATACGATAGGTACCTCTCCGGAACAATACAGATTCAAAACAAGTCCCTACACCTGGATAAGCGATATATCGTGTCATCATTGATAGAGGAGGCGATAGCGTCAAGCATCCTTGAAGGAGCTGTAACAACCCGAAAAGAGGCACGGGAG
>CAZSDZ010000068.1:0-11881 GCA_964605795.1 uncultured Methanoregulaceae archaeon | reverse complement strand
TCTTTAACAGTTGTTTTATAGTCACTTCAACAAGGGAATCGTATTCCAATCCTTACATGAATCAGACCTTCCTGTGTTTGGGAAAATTGTTCAGGAAATCATCAGGCCCGGTACTTTACACGATTGTGGCTGATACAAATAATCGTGAATATCCAGACCAAATTCAATATGTACATTTGATGTCAAATAGTAGATGCAAGCAGATGATTTACGTAACAGGTCAATTTCTTATTCGTGTTGAAAGACACAATTGTGCCTAGGAACGCAATTTCCCGGTTCTTTTTTTGACAGATATCCCTAAAACCATACTAACCCCGACTGCCCATCTATAATGAACCGGAACAAACTCTATTTTCATCTATTGTGCCAGTAACTATGTTTCATACCCGTTTTTTGATGAGAATGGAAGGTACTTATAACCACCCGGAAACTTCCCCCATCGCTATCTGACCCTTAATACTGACCGGTATCACGGCAGGAACCGGAGAACACCTAAAAAGAGGATTATTCAAGGAAGAGTTTCTTGTTGTACTCGAGAAGATAACGAATCGAAGCGACTCCCTTTACTGATAGCAGAAGTTTCAGGATAACCTGCTTCTCCGGGACCGGGATATCTGCAACGAATCCGGCGCATGATTCATCTCAAGTCTCATCCGGGATAGCTTTGATACGCTCGGATCCTTCTTCGCGATTGAAAAAAACGATACATGCATAAGTATCAAAGAATACCTTTCTCTCCGGGCTCATTATCCCACTCTCTTCTCATGTCGGCAGGTATTGATCCTGCTTCAGGTAGCGTGTCAATCCCCCACAGATCAGAACGGTTTATCCCCGGGATAAGACGAATTGAGTTGTTTTCTCAATTAATATCAGAGAGTCACCTTCTTTGAGGGATAATTTTTTCTAAACGCCATTATTGCTTATAAGAGGAGGAATTACAAGGGGATTGACTGATGACGATTGATACATATTGGTGCAACCTTTACGAAAGACCGGGAATGACAGACCGGTGCAAGTGATGCACCACGGTGGATTTACCAAAGTAAGGGATCAGACTTCCCTTTATCTCATGGGTTGCAAGGATTTCAGAGCCTCTTTAATCGGGAGGAAAGAATCCGAAACGTATTTCACACGATATCCTGACTTTTCCCAATGAGCGTTCTGATATAGATCCTGATGGTATCGATGTTCGTAACGATGGCTACCAGATCTTCACTAGTAAGACCAGCATACTGATGAGCCAGTCTGTTCCGATAGAAACCCAAGCCTGACATCGTATGCATAACCGGTTCATCAATTATCTGTTCACGATATAATATCCGGAAGATGTCACGGTATGACTGGGGGATCTTGGTAGGTAAAAATGAGATAACCTCTTCTCCCAACTCAAAACAGAGATTTAAAGTGGTAAACAGAACCATTGACAGGGCATGAAATCTGACGATATCATGATCATTTGGGATACCGGTTGAGATCAGCACATATTGTAATGATACGGTCAGATGATTTCATGGGGTGCCCGAAGAATACGTTTTTCCATCGGTTTCTCATCGGTTCGAGATCCATATAGGAAATTACAACTGCATGACTTAATTCCCTGATAAAATCAGGATTCCTGATAAAGAGGGGAATACCCTCTGAAATAACCTGTATACGGGCAGAAAGGGGAAGATCAGAAAAAACCTGTATGTCGATTTTTTTTTAGAGGCAAAAGAACCGATATGCCGTTAAGTCCCGGGATGGTTCTGAGATTTAGTTATTACGGTAATATCGAGATCTGAATAGGGCTTCTGTTCAGACCGGGCATATGAGCCGTAGAGATAGATTGCTTCGATGTCTGAATGGAAACAAAGTTTTGAGAGCAATGACCTGACTGACTGGAGAAGAGAACCTGAAATAGCAACTGAACTGAGATCCTGAACGGATTTCCTGTTCTGTATTTTATCAGGCATGATAATCATACTCACTGTTTATTATTGTCTTTGCGTGAATAAGAGATTTGCCGGTATCATCACAGAGAATACACGATAGAGAAACTGGATTGAAAAAAAAGACTCACCTTTTCCTTTCGAATTCTCAAGGTTTCAGACACGCAGTCATGTGGCTTTCCCTGGCATATGCCTGCAGGATATCGGTCCTTGTAATAAACCCGGCAAGATGGTTCCGGGATCCGTGCTCTACCACCGGCAGGTGGTTAAAATGGTGTCCGACCATCAGGGCAAGTGCATGCTCAAGGGTATCATCAGGATAGATGACAACCGGATTGCTGGTCATTACCTCCCTGACCAGAATACAGAAGTCCTCTGCATTATGGATCGTTCTGATATCCCGGTTCGTGATGATCCCGACAATTCTATCCCCAATAACAACAGGAAACCCGGTATGCTGTGTTGAGAGGATGAGTTGTACCACCGTTCGTATCTCGTCTCCGGGAGAAAGCGTCAGGAGGTCGTCTCTGGCGATCATGGCATCAGCGACACAGATCCGCTCCAGTGTCTCCCTGTTGTACTCCCCGCGGTGGGCCCCGGACTGTGCTTTTGTCGGGACCTGTTCGTGAAAGATACTCATCTCACCGGTCAGGAGATGTGATATCGCAACCGCAGCCATCGCCGGAATAAGGATTGAGATCGTTCCGACCATCTCTACTACCATGATAAGGACTGCTATCGGGGCGTTTGCAACCGCACCAAAGAGCGAGATCATCCCGACAACGACAAAGACCGGAACCGATTCTATGGGAACATACAGAGGGTAGAACAGATGCAGGATCATCCCGAGAGATCCGCCAATCGCTGCACCAATGGTTAATCCGGGTGCAAAAACACCTCCGCTTCCCCCGGAACCCAGGGTCAGGGAGGTCGTTATGATCTTTACAAACGGTAACAGGATGAGCACCGCGAGAGGAACCATCGAGTACATCATGAGCTGGATATACCCGTACCCGGTTCCCATACCGGCAAGGCCAAGCATCTCTCCTTCTTCTGATACCAGAGAGAGGGCGATTACCATGATACCAATCATCACCGCTCCCAGTACCGGTTTTAAGAACATAGGGAGTTTGTACCGGTTAAAAAATGCAGTGAATTGTTCTTTTGTCCAGTAAAAGACAGAAATATAGAGGTTTCCAAACCCGGCACACAACACACCCAGTACCAGGAAAAGCGGGATCTGCTCGACACTCCACCAGAGCGTGCCCAGTGCAAAGATGGGAGAGTACCCTTCAAAATATCCGAAGATGGCATATCCGATAACTGAGGCAAGGAAGGACGGAATAATGGCGTCTGACTCGAAATCCCGCGTATATAAGATCTCAGCTGCAAGCACCGCTCCTCCGAGAGGGGCTTTAAAGATAGTCCCGATACCCGAACCGATACCGGTGGTAAGTGCAATCCGCCGTTCCCGGGGAGTGAGTCTGAGTATATCTGAGACGACAGATGCAAACCCGGCAGATATCTGGGCAGCCGGCCCCTCACGTCCTGCACTGCCACCGGTAGAGATGGTCAGTATAGCCGTGACTGCTTTTAAGAGAGGAATTCTCTTCCTGACCCTTCCATCCGTATGAAACGCCTTTATCGCCGCATCGGTTCCATGACCTTCAGCTTCAGGAGCAAACCGGGTTATCAGGATACCGGTCAGCAGACTCCCAATAATGAGAACTGGCAGAAGGAGAGAGAGAGACTGGGGCTCGGACCACAGGCTGATCTCTGATATCGTCTGTCCTTCCTCGGGGTAGGTATACTGCAGGAAGTGCCCCATGAAAAGTGCTGATCCCCATTTAAGACCCAGGAAAAAGAGCAGAGACCCAAAACCAGAGATAATGCCAACGATAACCGCAATGATAAGGATCTTTTTGGACGGGGCGAGAACAGATCTCAATGAAATCATGGATTTGCGTTGAAATTATTCATCTCAATCGTATTTCATAGTTGTTCAAACCCCGTCTTCCCGCTTGTGCAGGGGATTCTTGGGAGAAACAGGTGATTGAATAAAGAAGGAACGGAATTTTTGATCGGTTTTTTCAGAGTAAATACGGAAAATTAGCAGGAAGGGCTCTTGTGTCTTCTGCAACGGAATGAAGAGCGATGAGATAAAACCTCATACCACTGGGAATCACAAGAACCCATGCACTGCCACCAATGCAACAAAAATAGGGAGGCATGATGAGAGGGTACTGGAGGCAGTAGAGAAGATGTTTTGTGCAGAAAATTCGGGATACCTGGCAGGTACCGGATAGCGAAAGAGGAGATAATACCAATTCTATCCTTTATCCAGGATGTCACTTCTCTTCATTCAGAGGGCACCGGGTAATGAAGGGATATGCCAAATGAGAAGACAAGAATCTAATGTTTCCTTTTGGATTCCCATAGATAAGGATTAACGTATTAAAAGAGAAAGACTCTAACCGGATAAAGAGTGGGATGCCTATCAATACACCCGAACGAACAGGGCCATCCATTCAGGATAACAGAGAGAAAGAACTGCGTTTTTTAGATTAAACCGGTTTTTGGGGATGAATATATAATGGGAGTAGAGATATCCAGAGAGATACAAGAGACTGATGTCTCGGTACTGATAAAGGCTGCACCGGCACCCTTGATCCTTCTAAAGAAAGGAATAATTTCCGAGATCTCACCATCTGCCCTTCGGATACTGGGAGGAGAGGATCGGGAGAAATATCTCAATACCCCCTTTTCTACGATATTCTCACCTGATCAGCGGGATGGAAGAAAGCCGGAGGAGATCATCTCCCATGCATTGAGTCTTGCACAGGGAGGCGATGAGATCATCGTATCCATGCAGATAATACGCTCAGACGGGATAGCAACCGATGCTCTGTTTACCTTCGTATCAGACTCCATCACCTTATCAGACACACTCCTTGTAGGAATCTCACAGGAAGGGGAGATCGTACACGAACTTGAACTACAGGGGATAGTCCGGGAACGGAACCGGGTTATCTTTCAGGAGAACCCTTGTTTGATGTTTGTTCTTGATATGAATTTTCGAATCATCGATTCCAATGATGCATGGGTCCGAAGGTCAGGATATACGAGTGATGAGTTAATCGGGATGAATCTCAAAGATTTGAAGGTTATCGCAAAGAGTGGAGAAGAGATAGAGGATCTTTTGCAGACAAAGCAAAACGTATCAGGGGAGATCGTCTTTCACACCCCAAACGGAGCCATTCGACTGTTATATCAGTACCTGCCTGTTTTTTCCGGAGACGAGATCCGGGAGATAATCGGAGTATATCTCGATACGGGTGAACAGGGCAGACTCGTTTAAGAAAAAAACTGCCAACGGGTTGAGATCCCGTTCCGGGCGTTCCCGAAGTTCGCTCTTTGTCGGATGGTTGATGTACATCCGGGTTCCGGATGTATACCTCCCGGCTGCTTTGCTCAAGAGGGTTTTTGAGTAATAACCTGAACTTTCCCATCATTCAGAAATGATTTTGACACGTATCGTTCTGTCCGGCCTGAAAGCCGCTTCAGAGATGGGCGCTGCATCGCTCGTCAGCTCCTGCTGAGTCATCGCGGTCTGTTGCCCTGTCATACCCAGGACTATACAAAATAGGACTTATAAAGAGAGGGAATTTTTACGTATCAAGATGCACAAAAGAAGGTTTTTGATGCATGAAGCATCGTTTGATTAAATATACAATTGAGAGAGAAAATATTAATGTTGAACCGTTGCAGAATTATTTGATTCCTGTTTCTTCCTGGCACGAATTAATTCTGCAGTGGCATCATCAATTGGAGTTATATTCATCTTTTTACAAAGTCTTTGAAACCTTGCTTCGTCTTCCATTGCATCTTCATCAGTAACCAGGACTTTTTTTCCTGATTTTTTTAAAGCGCCTGGGGGAGAAACAAACCTACTCTCTTTCATATTATCTCTAACCTCTCACAAAGACTACATCAATGAAATTTACAATATTGCCTTTATCATCAGAACCCCGATGGGCCTTTTTAACATAATATCCGGTTTTTCTAGGTAATAAGATTTCTCCTTGTTTCCTATTATGAGTCGGATTTTCATTTCCTATAAAGAGTGCAACATCTCCGCGTTTTAATGATGATACAAGGATATACTTTTCTCCCTTTTCATCAGGGTCGGTAAAATGTTTGGACGTTGTTTCATCGAAACTCACAGCTGTAAGCCCATCATCAAATAATACTGGAGACACTCCTGTTAACTCTTTTTCAATTAAAGCATCCTTAATTTTATTAACATCATATTCCCCCAATCCTCTTTGAACATCATATGCTTGTTTTAGCGATGACCTTTCAACTATTTCTGACAGTATTAATGCTTCTGCAAGTGATTTCTCATATTTATCAACATCTCCTTTGAAGTAATCGTGTTTTTCTTTGAAGCGGAGTGCGTAGTTAAAAGGTTTTGATTTTTTTACCCAATCTCGAATTATTCTCTTCTCATTTTCAGTTAGATTGTCTCTATAATCTGGGGGGGTGTCTCTTGTCCGATACACTTTATCAGTAGGAACCATTTGGTTGAGAGAATTATCATACTTCGGGTTCCTCTTGACCGTGGTCGTATCCCCGTCCCTGGTGACTATCCACCGGTCGGGGAGCAGACCGGACTGTTCCTTCCTGTCGCCTAACCGGGACTGACAGTTACACCGGCAACCAGGGAACCGGGGAGGTGTCATAATACCGCTTGGTAATGCCTCCCTGTCTGGTATCCATCCGGCAGCCTCGTTTGCACGGCACCCATCAGGATAATCGGAGTATATCTTGATACGGGTGAACAGGAGCCAAGCAGAGTGAAAGGCCGGGTCATTCCTGCATCATGGCATGATGAAACATATCGGCAAGTGAGGTTTGCATTGGGATAGCCGGCATCCAGCCCACATCTCTTGTTATCTTCCTGATATCCCCAATCTGGTCAGGGATAAAATCAGGCAGTTCTCCTGCCAGGATACAATTTGCAGGTACTCCTGCTATCTCTTCAACGATTGCAACGATCCGACTGACTGAATATGACCGGCCGGAACCAACATTAACGATCCCATGCTGCCCGAAATATTCCCTGGGTTTTTTGGCAAGCATCCAGTACGCCCTGACTGCATCCCTGACATCGATATAATCCCGAGACGAATCCGATCCCTGCAGAAAAACTTGGTCAATCAGTCCTCTTTTTCTTGCAACCATCTGGTGCACGATGGTACCACAGACATTGGCAGGAGTCTGTCCCGGCCCGATGAGATTGAATGTTCGCACGATACAGAGGGGAATTTCTGCCTTTCTACAGTAATAAGCAGATACACTCGTCTGTGCTGCCTTTGTAATCCCATAAATACTGACCGGAAAGACCGGGGCATTCTCAGGGATTGGATCGGTGCCCTGGTACCCGTACTCTGCGGCAGAACCAATTGCAACGATGAACGGGGATATGCCCGATTCTACTGCAGCAAGAAGAAGATTTTCGGTATTACAGACATTATCGGCAAGCATCTGAGGGAGTGTGCCACGAATCGTTCCGGCCAGATGAAGGATACAATCGGGTCTCACGAAAGACAGGATCTCCTGAATACGGGACCGGTCCGAGAGATCACCGGGAACAGGATGATAGCCGGGATCCGGTGTTGTCTCTTTCCTGACAAGGCCGAATATCTCGTGTGATCCAGGTCCCTGTTCCCTGATATAAGAGAGTAAGGCCTGGCCTGAAAACCCGGTAATTCCGGTGATAAAAATCCTCATTATCAGGAATCCCTCTCTTCTTTCATCTCTTCACTCCGGTCTGATAAACAATCCCGGATTCTTCTCACACTGCAAGAGTGCCTCGGCATAATCATCAGGCCGACCGATATCAAGCCAGTATCCATTATACGGATAACTCATTACCTTCCACTCCCTGGCCACCATCGTTCTCATCAGGTCATCAAACCCGAAGGGTTCTCCTTTCGGAACAAGAGAGAGAATTTCTCTGTGTAAGATATAGATCCCCATGCTCACGTGGTAGGATAATACCGGCTTTTCAGTAAAGGCAGTAACACGGTTCTCGTTGTCATACTCAATAATACCAAAATCGGTCTTTACCTGCCGGGAGTACGATGCGATCGTTGCCATGGGATCGTGTTTTTTATGGAACGAGAAGAGATCACGAAACGGGATATCAGTGAGGATATCCCCGTTAATGACGAGAAATACTTCATCCAGGTCTTGTATCAGGTGCAGAGGCCCGATAGTCCCCAGCGGCGTGGTCTCATGACTGAACCGGATCTGTTGGGAAGAACCATTCCTCCCTTCAACATATGCCCGAATGAGGGCATCTAAGTACCCGGTGGAGATGATGATATCAGAGAATCCTGCATGCTCAAGCTGCCTGATGACAACCTCAAGGATGGGATAATCACCGATGGGCATTAATGGCTTTGGCAGGACCGTTGTGTAGGGCAAAAGCCGCTTTCCTTTCCCGCCTGCAAGAATTACTGCCTGCATGAACACCCCAATCAGACCGCGTAGCGATCCGTCTTAAACATGCCCAGGTTCAGACGGACCCAGGCAATGGTCCGGGAAAGACCGGTCGTGAGATCTACTTCCGGTTTCCAGCCAAGAACCTCACCGGCAAGGCTGTTGTCACAAATTAGTGCCATCACTTCACTTGCTGGAGGCCGTATCCGGCACTCTTCAGAGACGATGGTGGCTTTCGGGTTCACGAGGCCGACAATCTTTTCCGTGAGATCCCCGATGGTGATGCCGGATCCGTACCCGATATTAATCGTCTTTCCACATGCTGCATCCGTCTCTCCGATTTTGATAAAACCCCTGATGGTATCATCGATATAGGTGAGATCCCGGACCGGGTCACGGGAACCGATTCTGACCGTATCACCGGCCAGAGCCTGGGATATCACGGTCGGAATGATGGCACGGGCAGACTGGCGGGGACCATACGTATTAAACGGCCTGATGGTCGTGACCGGAAGGGAAAATGCATGGTAATAGGACTCTGCAAGCTTGTCTGCGGCAATCTTTGAGGCAGAGTATGGGGACTGCCCGCAGAGAGGATGGTTCTCGTCTATCGGGACATACCGGGCCGTTCCATACACCTCGCTTGTCGAGGTATGGATAACCCGCTCGACCCCGGTCTCCATGCAGGCCTTTAAAACCTCGTGGGTTCCGATGATATTGGAGTGAATATAGGATTCGGGTGCCTTGTATGAGTAGGGAATGCCGTTTAGTGCTGCCAGATGATAGACCCGGTCAATGTCATGCATCGCGGCACGGAGGGTCTTTGAATCGGTGATATCACCCATACAAACCGTGATATTCTCTTGTATGTCCGGATCTATCGCATGTATCATGCCCCAGTCACTCCGGGAGTTATACCTGACAAATGCGGTGACATCGGCACCGGTCCGGTAGAGTCCTTCAACAAGATGACTCCCGATAAAACCACCGGCACCGGTGACAAGAACGTTTTTACTGCTCCACTGTGTCATTGTGTCTACCTATGTTTGGTACAGGGTTTTATAATCATCCCGGAGCCGGGCCATAAGCCGGTTCCAGTCACCCCGGTCCTGTATTGTCTGGTGGGCATGATCCCCGAGCTCGTCCCTGATATCAGGATTATCAATCAGAAACCGTATGGTATCGGCGAGGATGCCAGGACGTTTCGGGGGATATAAGAGTCCGTTGTATCCATCTTTTATCCATTCCGGTATCCCGCCGACATCTGTCATGATACAGGCAGTTCCGCAGGCCATCGCCTCGAGCATGGAGACCGGGGTCCCGTCTGACCGGGCTGCTGAGATAAAGATGTCTGCTCTCTGGTAATCACGAGGAACGAGATGATACGGAGTCTTATCAAGAAAAAAGATAAACGAGTCGTATCCTTTTTCAGAGACATAATCCTCAAATGGTACCCGTTCGGGACCGTCTCCTTTGAGATAGAGTCTGACCTGCGGATGAGTCTCGTGCACAAGGGCAACCGCATCGATGATGGTTCCCGGGTTATATTCAGGGCGAAATCCACGGTTTGAGAAGAGACGAATCTCAGATGAGGGTTTTCGGGGAACCGGTGCCGGATAAAAGAGCGAGGTATCGACACCGATAGCCATAGTCTCTACCTTCTCCGGGGGAATCTGGTAGTCAGAGAGGATAATCTGCCTGATATGTTCAGAGACCGCATAAATCCGGTCTGCCCGCTCTACTGCGAATCTGGTAGCAAGAAAGAAGTGCCGTCCTTTATGGGGAAGAATGAGGATATCATCCCCAAGAGCGGTCAGGACCTTCTTTACCCCCCGGAGCAGGATGAGATGCCATCCGAATTTACTCACGTACAGGGCATGGACAATATCGGGCCTGATTTTTTTGAGACATCGGTGTATCCAGATCTGCCGGGGGAGAAAATCAAGGTATATATTGGAGAAGGGGGAAGGAGGGATATGAAGGGTGACTCCCGGAACCGGGGTTTTCCATGGGAGATAGGAGATGAGATGAACATCGTCTCCTTGGGATGCAAAATACTCAACGAACCGGATGGTATGGATAGAGACGGCGTTTGCGATAAAGAGGATCTTCATGGGTACCAGTTTCTATACAGGTTCCGGGGAGAGACAGAAGTATCTTGTGCTACGTATCAGGGAATCAACGGTTTATCACCCCTCTATCAATACGATCTATCATCTTTTAGCGAGAACCGGTACCGTTAGCGGATGAGAATCTGCTGAGTCATAGGCATAACATGAGAAAGCTTATCATGAATCATCGATAGACCTGCGAATATCGTATAGCAGAGGATACAAAATGTCATAAATCAGTGATAAAATCCATTTTATTTTTTTTTTTGGCCGTTTTTCCTTCCCAACCGACATACATAAGTATATATAGCAAACTCCCTAAATTACTTCTTATCGCCCTGTAGAAGGATATTCTATACCCATTCAGTGATAACAATGATTCATTCTGGTATTTCTGGACTGTTTCTGCTGTATTTCTCAATGTAGCGCGAAACATAGCGCGGATATGTCCTTCTCTTCCTTGGCGGATAGTGGGGGACCAATGACCCGGAAACAACCTATACAGTCAAAACCGACACTTGAGACATCAGCTGGTGAAATCCCAACCAAAACTCCTGAATTCTATTCCGTCTGCCTGCAGACCCTGCCGGTTCCGGCCATGGTCATAGACAGTGATTATACGATCACTTTTATCAACAAGGCGGGTGCTGACCTTGTCGGTACCGCATCCGATACCTGTATCGGGAAAAAATGCTACGAGATACTTGGCACTGACCGCTGTGGCAACGACGGGTGTTGCGTTGCACAGGTGCTCTCGACCGGCGCTGTTGCAACCGGAGATGCCATGGCATCGCTGCAGACCGGAACCATTCCAATCACGTTTACCGCATCACCGATACGATCCGAGAGCGGTGAGATAGATGGGATCATTGAGTACTTCACCGATGCATCACGGGCAGTTGCACAAAAAGCTGATACGAGAGATCAGAATGAATTATTAAACCTGCTCCCGGCCCCGGTCATGGCGGTTGACCGTGATTATACGATAACCTACATAAACAAGGCTGGTGCCGATGCGGTCGGATTACCACCGGAAAAGTGCATCGGTCAGAAGTGTCACTCGCTCTTTGGAACCGATCACTGCAATACAAAGAACTGCTGCATAAGGCGTGCGATGGAAGAGGATGCTGCCTGTACCGATGACACCATTGCCCACCTCCCTGCCGGTGATATGCCAATTCGGTATACCGGCATTCCGCTCAAAGATGCATCAGGAGCGATTATCGGTGGACTTGAATATATCACTGATATTTCAGAAGAGGACAAGACTGTCGCAGATATCAGGGATCTTGTGGCTGCAACCGTTGCAGGAAAACTCGATACCAGGGGCAATCA
>CAZSDZ010000067.1:0-12765 GCA_964605795.1 uncultured Methanoregulaceae archaeon | reverse complement strand
GATACAGATTTTCATGTTTTTGATGTGTGACTTTAAGTCACATGAGGTTTTTTTAATAAAAACGAAGATGCTTGTGAGCGTATGATATCTCATCGAACCTTTCTTTTTTTGTCCTTTCCCTTTCGATTATTATCCTGCCGGTGTTTCTGCACCCATCACATCCTTATACATTGATGCAGAGTTCTGCGGGGAAGGTAACTGCAAAGACTGAACCTTTCCTATCTCCCTCACTTGCTGCTGTAATCGTTCCTCCATATAGGAACGGACGATCCGCTGCACGAGGGAAAGGCCAAGACCGGATGAGTCGTTGTCATGGCGGGATTGATCCGCTTTATAGAACTCTTCAAAGATCCGGGGAAGATGTTCAGGCTCAATCCCCTGCCCGTCATCCTCAACGATAAGGGTGAAGGTTGTATCAGAGAGTTCATGTGAGATGATTACTGTTCCAGATGGAAGAGAGTATTTAATTGCGTTTTTGATTACGTTTGAGAGGATAAGTTCGCAATGGGCTTTATTCATCCTGATGAGAAGTTCCGGGGGGAGATGGTTTTTGAGGGTGAGATTGTTCTGACTGGAGAAATACCTCTCTTTTTTGATGATCTGATCTGCAATTTGTGCAACCTTTGATTCTCCCTGCAGATCTTCAGCCCGGCTCACCTCAACTGTTGCAAGGGAAAGGATATTGCTGATGATCCGCTTCATCCGCTGGGAGCTGATGATGAGAACTTCGAGCAGCTCGTCAAGTTCAGGATCTGTTACCTTCTTTCTGATAATCGGGAGGAGTGCAATCAGGGGCGTTAAGGGGGAATTGAGGTCATGTCCGATCTGGGTAATAAGATCGGTCTTTACTGTAAGGAGATGAGAGATCTCATCAGTCCGCTGACGTACCCGTTCATCGAGATCCTGGTTTATAACCGAGAGTTTGTTTGTCAGTTCTTCTAGTGAGATGGTCTTACTCTTCAGTTCATCAGAATACCTGACGATATCCTCCTCTGTTTTTTTCTTCTCGATAACAAGTCCCGCAATCCTCACTGCCCATTTTAGCACGTGGAGGTTATCAGGGGTTGGTTCTCTTGTATGGCTGCAATAGTTCGCAAGAGAGCCAAGCAAGGCCCCGGTTGATGATATGATAGGCATGGACCAGCAGGCTTTGAGACCGTGCTCTCGTGTCTTTTCTATAAAGGTGTCGTATGGGATCCAGTGAGGGTCTGATACAATATTGGCAGCAACAGCCAGTCTGCGGGTGAAAGCAGCCGTCCCACAACTGCCAACATCAGGTCCGACGGGAAGACCCGGTTCCATTAAGGCATTGTAGTCCCGAGGAAGATTCGGTGCAGCTCCTGGCACCAGAACCTGCCTTTTTGGGTCATACAGCAGGACTGATGCCCTGATACTGGTATCCATCATCTCGCAGGCACGACAGATGGCTTCCAGCACCTCAGACAGAGCACGCCCTTCCGCTACCATCTCAAGGATTGTTTTATCCATCTCAAGTTCGGTCTGCAGGCTCTTTCTCGCGGTGATATCATGGATAAATCCATCCAGAAACTGGACTTCTCCGCTTTCATCAAAAACCGCCTGGCCCTTTTCATGAACCCAGCAGATGCTGCCGTCTTTATGTACAATACGGTATTCGATATCCCAGGGCAGTCTGGCTTTTATGGCATTGTGTGTGTTCTCTGCAACAGAATGAGTATCCTCCCGGTGAATGATGCTCTCATAGGTCAGGACCTTATTCTCGATGAAATCCTCAGCCTGATAGCCGGATAACGGTTTTATCATATCGCTCATATAGATCATCGTCCGGTCTGAATCGTATCTGCAGCGGAACGTGAGGCCTGGCAGGTTTGAAACGAGCGAGTGAAACTTTTCTTCACTCTCCCGCAAAGCCTCCTCTGCAAGTTTCTGTTCGGTTACGTCACGAATGATCGTGATGACATGACTGACCGTGCCATCCTTAGCAAAAACGGGAGATTTTGTCGTCTGTGTATGATACCGGACGCCACGTATGCATGTTGACTCTTCTGTTATGACAGGTCTGCCTGTGGTAAAGACATTCTGGTACTCTAAAATCACATGGTCTGGAAGGAAAGGACATAATTCAAAGAGGTTCTCTCCGATACTGACGGGAAATCCAATAGATTCCATGAATATACGGCATTGTTCGTTCGCAAAGATGAGACGATAATTATGGTCCACCACCTGTAAGGGATCATGTATCATATCCAGCAACGTTTCATAATAATCCCGACTCTCCCGCAAAGTCTCCTCTGCCACCCGCCTGGCAAAGACCGTGGAAAGGATCTCAGCAAAGAGTTGCAGCAGGCTAATTTCCTGGCTGGAAAAAAATTTGTGTTCTTTTACGGCATCGAATCCGACAAACCCACTGTTCTCCCTACCGTGCATCAGAGGGATTAATATCAGGGACTGGATCCCCTGGGCAGCAAGAATCGGGCGTGTGGGGTGATCTTCTGGCATGCTCTGAACGCTTGGGATGTGGACGATGTCCCCCTGATGCAGGGTCTTTAGCAGATCTTCAAACAAGTCAAACGGGATCTTTTGCAGATTGTCAATCTGAGGAGTGATACCCTCCGCACACCACTCATACGTGTTCGAAGTTATCCGGAGTGAGTGATTATGTTCAAAGACATAGATACGATCCACTTCGGCATATTGTCCGATGAGGGAGAGCTTTTTGGCAATGACATCATCCAACTCTGCGAGCGGAACGGTGATAAATTCGGTGGCCAGCTCCAACAAGATATCGTGAAACTCTTTCTCTTTTTTTAGCGCCTCCTCAGCCTGCTTCCGGTCGGTGATGTCCCGCAGGATCTCTTCCACGCCGGCAACTGTGCCGGATTCATCATGGTAATAGTGGCTGTTTGTGGAGGCGAACATCATCGTTCCGTCCTTCTTTTTGAGCCGGACCTCGTAATTACTGACCGAGCCGGTCTTCTGTAGATCGGCAAGGAATGCTGCCCGCTCTGCGGGGTCAAAGGAGATGGCAAGAGCGACCGGCTTTCCAAGCATCTCATCGACAGAATCGTACCCGAGCAGCGCCGCACCACTGGGGCTCGCCATGATCAGGTTGCCGTCACGGTCGGACCGGAAATAGATGTCCTGGATATTCTCAAGGATACTGCGGTACTTTTTCTCACTTATCTTCAGGTCTTCAGTGCGTTTCCTCGCGGTTATATCAAGCAGGGATGCAATGCTCCGTGTGGTACCTGGGATGAGATCCACGGTCAGGTAGATATCCCGCATCTCACCGGAGCTTCGGAGAAACCGGAATTCATAGTTTCTGAGTGCCGCATCCCGGTCCTTCCGGCGGAGTCTGTGCTGGGTCATCATGCGGTCACGGTCTTCCTTGACAACAAACTCCATCCACTTCCGTTTGTTCTCGATCTCGTCTTTCGATAACCCGCAGAGCCGCAAAAATTCAGAGTTCGCTAGGCAGATGGTCCCGTCACTCTCGATGACAACAGATGCCATCCCGGTTGTCTCAAAGACGGTGCGGTACTGGTCCTCGCTCTCCCGCAGCGCCTCCTCAGCCTCCTTCTTATCAGTGGTATCCCTGCCGACCGACTGGTACTCGGTCACGTCCCCGACCGCATTAAAGATCGCCCGGTCACTCCATCGCTGCCAGTGGACTGTTCCGTCAGGCATGAGGATCCGATGTTCGATGATGTCAGTGGGGTGGTCCGGGGTGAGGGATGCAAAAAACGTTTCCACCCTGTCACGGTCTTTTTGGGGGATATTCGGTTTGAACCGATGGCCGAGGATCTTCTCCCGTTCCAGCTCGAAGTAGCGGCAATAGGCTTCGTTGACAAAGACATGAGTGCCGTCAGGCAGGAACCGGGAGATCATCTCGGTCTGGTCCTCAACGACATTGCGGTACCGCTCCTCGCTCTCAATGAGTGCTTCCTCCGCCCGCCTCCTGCTGACCGCATATTTGATCGTATTCGAGAGTTCGGCAAACTGCGAATTCGGCTCTCCTCCTTTCTGGAGATAGAAGTCCGCACCTTCGTTTAACGCCTGAATGACAACATCCTCCCGACCTTTCCCGGTGAAGATGATAAAGGGTGTGGTATCTCCCGCTGATCTGATATGTTTCAGAAACGCGATCCCGTCCATCCTTGGCATCTGGTAATCAGAGATAATTACATCAAAAGACTGCTCTATCAGGATAGAAATTGCATCGTCTGCACTCTGTGCTGTGGTGACAACGAATTCGCCGATCCTTTCAAGAAATAGCTTTCCGACATTGAGCAGGGCGGGTTCGTCATCGACGTAGATGACTCGGATAGGTCCGGGCATCAGTCACGCTCTCTCTTATTCTGCCATTTCCCATCCGGTACCGTAATCAAAAACCTCGCCCCTTTCCCCGGTTCACCCGTCTCCCGTATGGAGATTCCGGTGATTGAGAGGATCTCACGGGCAAGGAAGAGTCCAAAGCCGGTATTCTTCCCGACTCCCTTCTCAAAGATCTGCTCTTTCTGATCAAGAGGGACACCGGTTCCGTTATCTTCCCAGATGATTAAAAGATCATCCTGTTTCGCACAACCAATTCTGATGGTGTCTGACCCACAAGCGTACCTGACAGTGTTATCATAGAGGTTGTAAAGAACTCTCTCAAACATCGGGTCTGCATAGATTAAGATATCATTGCAGTCATGCCTGATAGGGATAAAGGAGTCATCGATCGTCGCGATGATATCTGATACCTGTTGCCAGGTAGGTGTTTGGACACCAAGTTCCTCATACATCTTCGTAAAATCAATCTGTCGCTGGATAGCAGTGGCAGCCATCTCTGCCTCACCGAGATACTGGGATAGTGTGGGATCGTGGATCCTATCGATGGTTAGATCGAGGTAACCCTGGAGTACCATGATCTGGTTGTTGATATCGTGCCTGGCGATGCCTGAAAGGAGCTTTAATTTTTTGTTGGCGATATGAAGTGCCTCTTCTGCGGCTTTTTGCACGGTGATATCCCGCCCGGTCCCTACGAGTTCGATGATCTCTCCTTCATCATTACGCAGGGCTTTTGCGGTCCAGGCAATCCAACGCCACCCATACCGGGTCCCTGCCCGTTCTTCATATGATGTCTGATAGGGGGGTTCAAAGGGCCGGGCAACCGCTGCTTCTACCGCCTTCCGGTCTTCCGGGTGAACAAGCGGCATGTAATGAGTACCACGAATCTCATCCTCGGTAATGTCAAAGAGCCGGCAGTATGCAGGGTTAGCATAGAGAATTTTCCCTTCGTTGTCTGTCTTCACAACCAGATCCTGCTGGTTCTCAACAAGCAACCTGTATTTCTCTTCACTCTCCATAAGAGAAACTTCGAATTGTTCTTTTTCCGTGATATCAAGCATGCTGATGATGAGGTTTCTCTTCCCATGCGAATCAGTATAATCAGTCATATACTTGGAGCACAGACGTTTCTTCCCGTCAGCTCGGATAAAATTAAACGTATAATGGTGGGTATACGGTTCTTTGAGGACAAATTTGTTGAAATTTTGAAGTACAAATTCCAGAGATTCTGGAGCAATAAACTCTGCAAATGATCTGGAGGAAGCGATCTGATCACGGGAATACCCTCCTGTTCTCACCATTTCTTCATTAATCCAGATAATCTGCCCATATTCATTAACAATGCATATGGCATTATGTGAATACTCCGAGATTGCCCGATACTTCTCTTCACTCTCCCTTAGTGCTTCTTCTGCTGCTTTGCGTTTGGTGATATCCCGAAGGGATCCACGAACTCCTCCAGGTGTGCCATCAGGTTTTTTCATAACACTGCCACTCAGAGATATCTGAATCGGTGTCCCATCTTTTTTCAAGAGCAGGAGTTCATAATCCCTGACAAATCCCTGTCTTTGTAGCTCAGAGAGTAGAACGCCCCGGTCTTGTGGATTGATATACAGATCGGTCACCGGTTTCCCAACAAGATCTTCAATGCTCCACCCTGATAAACGGTACACCGAGGGAGAGAGAACGGTAATAATTCCGTTTTCATCGGTCTCGTAATACAGATCATCAAAGGAGTCAAATATCTCCCTGTATCGGATCTCCTGCTCACGGATGGCTGCTTCAGCCAGTTTTCTCGCCGTAATATCCCTGGTTACCCCGACAACACCCTGCAGACCATCCTCCTCACAAAAAATCAGGCTGATAGTTGTTTCTGTAGGAACAATCAGACCATCCTTCGTCTGATACTCAAGTTCCAGAATAGCAGGTTGGCATCGTTTCAGGCCTCCGGATAGGATGTTCTCCATACACACCTGCCTGGATTTGATTAGCCGGGATACCGAATCGGGGGTGAGGGCTTCATCCGGGCGAAGGGCTAAAAATTCTTCCGGGGTGTATCCGGTGAGATTCAGTATCGACGGGCTTACGTAGGTAAGCTGCATGTGAAGATCAGCGGTCCAGATAACATCCCCGATGTTATCCGCTAAGAGGCGGTATGCAGATTCACGTTCAAGGAGGGATCGTTCAATTCTCTTTTTTTTCGTTATATCAGTCGCAATCTCAAGCCTTACCCATCGCCCGTCACTCCACCGGACAGCCTGGTCACGACAATCAAACCATCTCCCATTCCGGGTATCTTCAAACTCCCACCGGTATACTCCTGCAGGCCGGGAATTTTTCATCAGATGACCGTTCGTGCAGAAGGAACAGGGGGTATCCTGTCCGGGGAACATAACCTGGTAGCATTTTTTTCCTGCAACGTTTCCTAAAAATGCCCGCCCCCGCTGATTCATGTACAGGAGGTCATAGGTCTGCATATCAGAAACATAGATAAGAGCATCCATACTATCCAGAATAGTATAGAGTTGTGCCTGGATCTCTTGTATCAGAGAGAGACCTGAATCCTCTTCACCAGATCTCCGAATATCTGCTTCATTGGCCTGCCGGCCAGATCCTTCCTCCTGTTCTGATTCTCTACTCTTATTGACTTCAATCTGATAATGCCTGCGGATTGCTCTCAGGACTTTTTCTGACTCAGCCCACCGCTGATCAAGATTTGTCACCATCCCGTCAATCCGTTCGGCCTGGATCATGATCTGGTTGATAAGTTCATTAGGACCTAAAAGATTTGCACAGGTGATAATAATGGTGAGCGGGTTTCGGATCTCATCGTTGAGAATAGCAAGCTGGGCGAGATTCTTCTGTATCTCAACAAGTGCTGCACCTCTTTCAGTTGCATATCGTCGCTCTTCGGTAACATCTTTTCCCTGGGCCAGGGTCGCTATCGGTGTAATACCGGGAGAATCATAGAGCGTCGAGGTGTTCCAGAGGATTGTCCGGTATGTCCCATCCTGGTGCGGGATCAAAAGCTCGACATTCTCCCATTTCACTCCGAATTCTGTTGTATCCAAAAGACGGTTTAGCAGAACTGCCTGGTCTGGTGAGAAGAGACTCTGGATGGGGGATCCGATACAGGCAGATGCCGGCCGGCCGGTAATCTGTTCAATGATATGATTTATCCTGATAATCCTGTATTCAGAATCCCATACAATGATAGGGACGTGTGCGATCGCAATCAGGTTCTCCAGGAGATCAATCGTCTTGCGATGCTGCTTCTCAGTTACGGCCAGCTCCCCATAGGCGGTTCTGAGTTCTTCTTCCGCCCGTTTCCTGCCCGTGATATCCAGAATTACTGAAGAGAAGTATGCAATGGCGCCATCCGGATCTCGCACAATCCCGGTAGAGACGATAACGTCAATCCGCGACAGATCCTTTCTGATGTACTGTTTCTCAATATTTAGAGGCTCCCCTCCTGCAAGTACTGATTGAAAAATTACGATTTCATGCTCTAAATCTTCAGGATGGGTCAGATTGCTCCACGTTTTCGTTCTGAGTTCATCCGCAGAGTACCCAAGCATCGTGCAGAGTGCTTCATTAAAATACAGCCATCTTCCTTCCCGGTCTGTGATAGCGATACCAACCAGGGAAGAGTTGAAAACTCCCCTGAATCGCTCTTCACTCTCCCGGATTTCTTGTTCCTGCCTGGCGAGTTCATGATATTGAACCCGGAGTTCCTCTTCTGAGGCGATGAGCTCCTCGTTTACTGCAGATAACTCCTCGTTATTTCTGAGCAGGTCACGTTCAATACGTCTGCGTGAAACCGAGAGCCGGATAGCATGAACCAGTTCGGCAAACTGGACAACGGGATCTCCCCCTTTCTGAAGATAGAAATCTGCTCCTTCGTTCAAGGCCTGGATGACGACCTCCTCCCGGCTTCTTTTGGTAAAGAGAATGAACGGTATATTGACAGATGATGATCGAAGCGTTCTCAAAAAAGCAATGCCATCCATCCCTGGCATCTGGTAATCAGAGATGATAGCATCATACTGCTGGTCAGGGATAAGGGCAAGCGCCTCTTTTGCCGAAGTGATAGTATCAACGGTAAACCCTTCTGTTTTTTCAAGGAAGAGTTTCCCGGTCTTTAAAAGTTCGGGTTCATTATCAACAAAGAGGAGATGGATCTTCTCAGGCATCAGTCACACTCTCTCTTATTCCGCCATTTCCCTTCTGGCACGGTCATCTCAAACCTCGCTCCTTTCCCCGGCTCCCCGGTCTCCCTGATGGATATCCCGGTGATTGAGAGGATCTCGCGGGAAAAGAAGAGGCCCATGCCTGTGTTTTTCCCAAAACCCTTCTCGAATATCTTCTCTTTCTCACGGTCTAGGATCCCGTTCCCGTCGTCTTCGCAGACAATAATCATCTCATCCCCTGACTGCCGGGCAAAGAGCCGGATCTCTGAGATCGTTCCTCCGTACCGGACCGCGTTCTCGATGATATTGTAGAACATTTTAGTAATGAGCGGGTCAGCATAGATCAGAAGTCTGGCTGGGATAATGCATTCTGCACTGATGGATCCCAGATGTACCATTCCGATCACGGTTTCGATGAGATTTTTGAGGTCATGCCAGACCGGTGTATTGACTCCAATCATCTCGTACTCACTGGTAAACTGGATCATGGATGATATACGTTTTGCAGCAGCACTGGCCATGGTAATGCACTCAACATCTTTTAGATCTGTATTCTCTTCCAGAAGATCAAGAGAACCGAGTATGATACTCAGCTGGTTGTTGATATCGTGCCGGGTGATGGAAGAGAGGATGTTGAGCTTCTTGTTCACTTCACGGAGAGCTTGTTCTGTTGCTTTCCGGTCAGTGATATCAACGTCAATACAGAACAGTTCGGGCTCCTCCCCCTGCACATTCACGAGAGCGTGAGACGAATAGACCGAAATATACGAGCCGTCCTTGCGAATCAGTTCCAGTTCACCGGCCGGGATCGACTTGCCGGTATCGATCATGTGGCGGATACCCGCCTTCACATCGTTACCCATTTCAGGTGGAATGATGAGATCCAGCAGATTCCGGCCGAGAGCCTCCTTTGCGCTGTAGCCATAGAAGGTCTCAGAGGCACGGTTCCAGTAGCGCACCGTGCCATCCAGAGCGTACCCTTGCACCGCGACTGAATCTGCGTTCCGCAAGATCTCCTTGAAGCGCATTTCACTCGCTTTCAACGCCTTTTCCATCTGTTTGCGCTCGGTGATGTCGCTTAACACCACCCGGCAGACTGGCACGCCGTCTTCAGCCTGGGCCACGGTTGCCGTCAGATGTGCCCAGAAGAGTGTGCCATCCTGTCTGACCAGCCGCAGCTCGCATTCCTGGGGCTCGCCTGTTAAAAAGAGCTGTCTTTTGTGCAGGTAGTAAATGTCCTGGTCCTCTTTAAGGATGAACCGGGATATCGGCTGCTTTACTAAATCGCTGCGAGCCACGCTAAGCAGGGTGGCGGCAGTGAGGTTTGCCTCCAGGAAAAGCCCCTGCTCGGACACGGTGCAGTAGCCCACCGGAGCCATGTCATAGAGATTAAAATAACGTACCCGCCCGGCCTCGATACGTGCCTGGGCCGTGCGCAACTCCTCGTTCTGCATCTCCAGCTCTATCTGGTGCACATGCAGTTCGTGGACTATCCGTTGGATCTCTTCAGGGGTGTGCGGTAACTGGGTGATCTGCTCCATGGCCAGGGCTTGCTCCTCGGCCTGGTTTCTCAGTGCCGCTTTTCGTTCGGCTGCATGACGGATATTCTCGAAAGACTTATTGTCATCGTTAGGGGTCATTTTTTCCTTTTTCTTCAACCCGTTCCGTGGTAGCAATCGCATAGATTTTTCCGGTCACATCCAGCAAAGCGGTGGAAATGATCGAAACCTGCACTACCGCGCCTTGTTTGGTGATGCGCTGTGTGTTATACGGCTCCAAGGTTTTCGCCTGACCCAGCTCGACCAGCTTGGCCAGCGCGTCCTTGCGCAGGGATTCCGGAATCCGGTCGCGCACGTTCATTGTCAGTGCCTCGGCCTCACTCCAGCCATACATCCGCACCGCGCCAGGATTCCAGGCGATGATGCGGCCGTCTAGATCCTGCAAGGTAATGGCATCGTACGCATCGCGCACTACCGCCGCCATGCGGAGTTGGTCATTGGCTTTGTGCAGCAATTCCCGTGTCTGAACCGCCTTCGTGATCTCTACAAAGGTGAGCACCGCTCCCTCGATGACGTTGTCCATGGTGCGGTAGGGCAGGATACGCATAATGTACCACAGGCCCTCGGCGGTCTGTACCTCTGCTTCCCTGGGAATCAGGGTATCGAGCACCGTTTGAATATCTGCTATTAGAGTGTCGTAGCCGGGCAGGTTAGATACTATATGACTCACCGGCCTGCCGATGTCGCTTATGATAAGGTTGATGATCTTTGTGGCTGCGGGGGTGAACCGCAGGATGTGCAGCTGAAAGTCCACGAAGATAGTGGCGATGCCGGTGCCGGCCAGCAGGTTGTTCATGTCGTTGTTGGCCCGCGAGAGGTCCGCTACCTTGGTCTGCAGCTCAGCATTGACCGTGGCCAGCTCCTCGTTGACCGATTGCAGTTCTTCCTTTGAAGTCTCCAGTTCCTCGTTGGTGGATTGCAGTTCCTCGTTGACCGACTGCATCTCTTCATTGGAGGATTTCAGTTCTTCATTGGATGTCTCCAGTTCTTCGTTCGCAGTCTGGAGATACTCCTCCTTGGCCTGCAGCTCCTGCCTGAGTTGTATGATGCGGGCGTCGGCATCCAGACTGATCTGCTCTTCTGTTACCGGTTTGCCAGCCAGCTCACGGATAACCGGATCCGGTGCCTGCTCTAATATCACCAGATACAGCAGGGCCTCGGGTGAGTCCGGTGCCTGGGCCACCGGCCGGACAATCAGGTTCACCGTGCAAAAGTCGCCGTTGGTCCTGACACGCAACCCCGGGTAGCAGACGGTCTCCCTGGTCGTTATGGCTTTGTGCAGGGCTGTGGTCAGGTCGCGTCGCAATCCTTCCCTGGCCATTTTTAGAATGTTGCTTTGTCCGCTCTCACCGGTGGCGGGCTCCAAATACATACCGGTGCGGCCATGGATATAGAGGATGTCACCCTGGTCATTGACCAGCGCTCCGGCCTGGACAACCTGCTGCAGCAGGGCCTGTTCGGTCAGCTCGCGTAGCGGCAGTTTTTTGCCGGTAGCCGCCTTCCCGGATGCCCGCGGCAGCGTTGCATCAACGGTTGATATGGCCGGCATGAATCGGACCAGGCCCGGATGCCTGGTGCCGATACGGTCTTCTTTGCGCTGGAAGATCTTCTGCTTGCGTTCCAGGGTGGCAAAGAGATCACTGAATTCGTTCACGGTCTCAGAGGTTCCGAGAAAGAGATATCCGCCAGGATTTAAGGCATAGTGAAACAGAGGGATGAGTTTTTTCTGCAGATCGCCATCCAGGTAGATCAGCAGATTGCGGCAACTAATAAGATCAAGTTTCGAAAAGGGCGGGTCTTTGATAACGTTCTGCTCGGAAAATATCAGCATATCCCGGATGCTTTTGTTGATGCGGTAGGCGCTGTCGCCCGGCTCGGCCGCGAAAAAGCGCGTCAGTCGCTCTGGTGTGAGGTCGGTTGCGATGGAGGCCGGATAGATGCCGACCCGGGCTAAGGTGATGGCATGGCTGTCGATGTCGGTGGCAAAGACCTGCACCTTCCAGCTCTGTTTTAAGGCTTCCTGGCGTTCAGCCAGCAGAATGGCCAGGGAATACGCCTCCTCACCGGTGGAACAGCCCGGCACCCAGACGCGGATTGTGGTCTCGGCCGCTTTGTCGGTAAAGAGTCTGGGGATGACCTGTTCTTCCAGGGCACAGAAAGCCTCTGAATCCCGGAAGAAACTGGTCACGCCAATGAGCATGTCACGGAACAGGGCATCAACCTCGTCGGGCATCTGCTGGATGAACCTGACGTACTCTTCCATGGTTTCGATCTGGTGAACGGCCATACGCCGTTCGATGCGCCGCTTTATGGTGGAGGGCTTGTACTGGGAAAAATCGTGACCGGTTCTGTTGCGTAGCATGACAAAGATCTTTTTTTGTGCGTTCTCGGATCTCGACGTCGGGACCGCGGGCCGGGGGGGCTTGCCGAAAGCATGGGTCACATAGGCGATGAGCTGGGCAGGCATCTCGGCCGGAGGCAGCTCGTAGTCCACGAGTCCTGTGGAGATGGCGCTGCGTGGCATACCGTCGTATTCGGTGGACTCCGGGTTCTGGACCATGACCATACCGCCCTCGCCTTTGATGGATCGCACGCCTAAGGTGCCGTCGCTACCGGTGCCCGAGAGTACCACGCCGATGGCCCGCTCACGCTGGTCCTGGGCCAGGGACCGGAAGAAAAAGTCGATCGGCAAGCGCTGGCCACGC
>CAZSDZ010000066.1:0-12880 GCA_964605795.1 uncultured Methanoregulaceae archaeon | reverse complement strand
TATTATTTATATCTTCTGAGTTTTATAATTTACCCTATAATATAGATAGGATACGGCGTTTCGTCAGCTATGCAGAATCCTGTCAGCGAAAAAAGGAAGAGTGAACAGAAAAAACCACATGCCTGATAATGATTCATAAATAGTATTATCCGGATGTTTATATACCCGTTTTCATTTCAAACCGGAAGAAGTGAATAGTAATAACAATTTTTGGTGATTCCTGACAATGAGCTACGATTCTGGTAGTTTTTAGGAGAATTGGCTGGTTTGAACCAGCGTCTTATCCAGGTTCCCGGAAAAAAAATAAGTCAGAGGTAATTGAGAGGATCCCTCTTACTCTTTCATTACGAACACACATATTTGTCGGGGAGGCACGAGATCACTACCTCTCCCTGCCTCTCTACGTCTTGGCAACATCGGTTGTCCTCTACCATGTACCACCCTATGGGACAACAATACCGTCCATTCTCTGCTTTGGGTCTTTGCATCTCGAGGTATATCCCTGTGTTGCTGAACGTTTCGCCCTGCATGGAATCCAGTTCTACAAACTCTTCTGCAAGGGTTGTAAGCAGTTCCCCATCATAGAAAGGCAGCGGTGCAACCTGAAGCGTCAGTATGTTCTCTTCCTCTGATACCGAGAGGTTTGCTACTGTTACCAGGGAGACGGTTTTATTCTCGTCATTGGTAAAGAGAATTGCGGCATGTAATGGCCATGATATCGTGGTAAGGTGTTCTAACGGAACCGAGTAGGTGGTATTTCCCTCGGTAATGTTGTAATACGGTGCATAGTTCTCTATGCTTATTACCATCATCTCATCCGTTCCACCTGCAACGGTACTCTCCCCGCCCTGTATTTGTGCCAGAAACATCGGCGTTTCGTCAGCTATGCAGAATCCAGTCAGCGAAAAAAGGAGGATTATCGTGAGTAATCCACATGTACAATAGCGATTCATCATAAGAGGTCTCTATCCTGGTATTTATGCATGTTGTTATTCCCGGCCGGGCAGGGATGAAGCGATAAAAAGCGTGTTTTTTCATAAAAGTCAGGATATTTTTTGTACCGGTGATACTCAGGGGTATTATTCAACAGAACATAAAAAATCCTTGACAACCTGGTTATATGCAATCATTTGTTCCAAATGATGGGTATGTGATGCCTCCTCAAAGATCTCAAGCCTGGAGCCGGGAAGCATAATCTGGTAGTAGTGTACCGATTCCGGTGATGCTTCATCGTACCTGCCACAGGTAAAGAGAGTTGGAACAGAGATCCCTCCGAGATCCTCTGCCCGTTCATATGGTTTGAGCGTCCTGGTTATGGTAAACTTATTCGGTCCCCACATGAGGAGATAGATATCAGTGGCACGTTTTTCCATGGAAATGCTCATACAGAGAGGCCAGGGTTCCAGCCGGCAGACATGCTTTTTGTAAAAAACCATCATTGCATCCTGGTATTTTTTGGTATCATACCTTCCTTCTGTCTCGCTCGTACAAATTGCCTCTCTTGTATCTGCCGAAAGTTCTGATAGATATCGTCGCTGGTCAGCATGCCCCCGGGATACCGAGGAGGCAGGGGGCCGAGAGAAGAAGAGATCTGACATCGGTGGGTTTTTTTGAGAGCATATACTCAACAGCGAGCATGGTTCCCCATGACTGGCCAAGGATATGGACGTCATCAAGTCCCAGCTCCTTTCTGATTGCGCCCAGTTCATGGGTATAATACTCAAGGGTATATTCGGATGAATCAGGAAGTCTCTCTGAGTTTCCACAACCGAGCTGATCATACCAAATCACCGGTCGCTTATCTGAGAGAGGAACGAGTGAAGTCAGGTAATCATGGGTAAATCCGGGTCCTCTGTGCAGGATGAGAAGGGGTGTTTTTGGCTTTTTGATCCATCCATCCGAAACCAGATCTCCCTCCCTTCTACCGTTACAAATCCCTGACGGTTCTCTTCTGTCATATCCATTCATAGGGCCGGAACTGAATAAATTTCTGTCGTCCGGAGGCATCGGATACCCTGAAAGATACAAACCGAGGTGTGTGAAGAATCGGTATCAGAGCATTGATTTACAAAGAACAGCGTCCCGGAAGAGATTGAACCGGGATTATACCGACCCCCTTATTTCAGATAGCCGATAATACTTGTTATGCACCAAAAACCCCCATACTCCCTCCGAACACTCCTGCCCGGTGAAGAGATACCATACCGCCTCCTCCTGCTTGCGGACGAGACAAAAGAGGGTATTGACCGGTACATTTTCGAATCTGATATTTTTGTTATGGAAGATGGCAGCAGGATAATTGCGGTCTGTGTTCTGCAACCGATCTGCGAAGATGCCATGGAGATAAAGAATATCGCGGTCGACATCCCGTACCAGGGCCGCGGGTTCGGGCATTATCTCCTCTCATCTGCGATACAAAGGGCAAAAGAGAGCGGATGCAAAGAGATTCTAATCGGGACTGCTGATGTGGCAGTACGGCAGCTTGCTCTCTACGAGGATGCCGGTTTTAAGAGATACGCCCTGAAACGCGACTTTTATATCGATAATTACCCGGAACCGATATATGAGGATGGCGTACAGTTACGGGATATGGTGATGCTCAGGCAGGAACTGTGACGGTTAGATTGGTCTCTGAATGACCGGGGCAAAAGGGATCAGACAGAACCAATTCCCTGCAGCTGGGTTGTGGGTGATGAGGTACGTAACCGGTATCATCATCTCATCTCACTGTGTTTATATGCCGGAATAAATCAAACCCTCTGGTATGAAACAGGTTCCCTGGCAGGTCTGGGTAGGTCTTATCTTTATTATCTGTGCGGTATCGGTATATCTTCTCAAATCATTCCTCATCGGCCACGTCGATGACACTGTCAATTATCTCTTTAATGCGACCGGTTTTTTATTCTTAAATGTTCTTATTATCACCCTGGTTCTCAATGAACTGATTCAGTTCCGGGAGAAGCGGGAACGGCTGATTAAGGTAAATATGGTCATCGAGGTCTTCTTCTCAGAGATTGGTCGCACACTCCTGGGTTGTTTCTGTAATGCGGACCCGGAAAAAGAGAGGTTGCACCGGATCCTTGCATTCTCACAAGATTGGGATGACCGGACCTTTGCTGCCGGTAAGCAGCAGTTAGAGGATCATGAATACGAGATTGCTATCAGTACAATTGACCTTACTGCACTCAAAGCATTTCTGAAAGAGAAAAAGATGTTTCTGTTACGACTCTATGAAAACCCGGCTCTCCTCGAACACGGATCGTTTAGTCCGCTCCTTCAGTCGGTTTTTCATCTTGCAGAAGAACTCGAAAACCGAAAAGATCTCTCATCCCTGCCCGAATCAGACCTTGTCCACCTGTCCGGTGATATCAGGCGGGTGTATAGCCGGCTCACCGGTATATACCTCCAGTATATCCAACATCTGCACCGGAATTATCCGTATCTCTTCTCGCTCGCCGTGCGGATAAATCCTTTTAATGAAAAGGCAGATGTCATCGTAATAGAATCCTGATTCAAATTTTTCTCATCTTCTGGCAGGATAAAGAGAACCTTTATTCAGATCCCGGGCCAGGGATTTACGTAAGGATACCAGAGTAAAGAGAGATCAGTACTATCTGTCTTTGGTAATGTCGGTATGCTGTATCATGTCATCTGAATATCATGCAGAAAAAAGATGGGCTCAGCCGGATTCGAACCGGCGACCTCCGCCGTGTAAAGGCGGTGTCATAACCACCTAGACCATAAGCCCGTAATGCCTTACTTAGGTTCATCTCATGTGAGTTAAACCTGTTGTTTATCAGCACTTTATGCGATCAGCAGTCTCAAACCAGTAACAAGGAGATAAAGATATTGCTTTGCAGTAAAAAACCAAGGTTTATCAAAAAAAACCATTCACAATTTCCGTTTCCAATCCCGGTATCATTTCTATCCCCACAATTAATAAAGAGGGTATGATATAGAGTTAAGCGAGAGGTAAGTATGAAGAATAGTACGAGTTTTCTTCTGATCGTCGCATTATCCCTGTTTATCGCGGCATCAGCATGTATCAGCCAGCAGCCAGGGCCGGCAGCGATCGGGGAAGATGCCACCCGAACGGACGTAACAGAGAGCATGGCATCATCGGAAGTGTCAGTGGAAGGGGAGGTAATCCCAGAATATTACTACAACATCCAGATCATCTCACCATCAATGCTTGATGAACTGAAGCTCAAGATAAAGGATGATGCACGCCTGATAACCGATGAACAGGAGGTCCTTATCGGGATCGTCACACCGAAAACACTGTACTTACGGGGAGACCTGTATGAGATCCGGGGGGAGAGTGGTGCTGATGATACCCTTCTTACTAAAAAAGACATCAGTAACCATCTCATCGATATCGCGTTTGGGCTTGACAACTCAAAGATCAGTAAATGGAAGACTGATAAGGATTATAAATTCTGGTTTGATGCCAATTATAACAACGACGATATCGAGTATGTCATCTCGTTTGCAAAGATGTTTAACAGCATCTCTGAGACGACCCAGATAAAAGATGACTCGGTGGAACGTGGCTTCTTACAGACGAACTATGCAAAGATACCCTACAATTATTACAACATCAGGATAATCCCTCTCGAAATGCTTGAAGAATTTAAGGATAAACGGACAGACAGTGACAAACTGATCCGGGATGAGGACGGGAGACTGATAGGTATGGTCAACCTCGATTACCTGTACTTACGTAACGATCTGACTACACAGGAGCGTGAGTTCTACCTGCAAAAGGGGATCCTGTGGAGTCTCGGGTTCCACGGAAATACCTATGATATCAAAAACAGTTACTTCTATCCAAAATACACCGATGGGAATGTTCTGACTGATATCGACAAGGAAGCGATTCGGATCATGTATGGTGGCAAGATAAAGCCAGGTATGGATCTTGATGAAACAAAAGTCGTACTGGGCTTGAAAAATTAATATCATCTCTCTCAATCGGTTCACTTTTTTACCTGCCACTTTACCATTTTTCCAGAAAAGAAGAGTATTTCAGTACCGGCGTATAATGACTGTATACTGACACGGATACCATTATGAGAAAGGACAACTCTCCTCCTCTCCCCAGTAACCAAAAACCGGATTATCCTTCTCAATCTCAATCGATTCGGAATTTAATCGCAATATCCTGGTTTTGAGGCAGAAATCAAAAGAACAGAAAAACATCGATACCAAGACCGTCCTGAATTATGAGGAACTGCAGTGCTCTGGATATCAACAGCATGCCTGATGCAAAAACCCCTTGAGGTGGCATTGGAACACATCGGTTCTCTCACGAGCGGGGTTGAGATAGTTGACGGAGGATTGCACCGGATACCATCCCCTGATATCTTTGAGTCATACCGGTACCGGTACGCCATTTCGGTACCTCACCAGGAGATAAACCCTGCAAGTGTTATCGAACCGGTCAGGCAGGCCTCTGTCGTCGCTATCAAGGAACGCTTCATGATTGCATCTGAGCCAGGTGCCGATGTCATCATCAATGCAGGGTTTGTCAGCATGAAGGAAGATATGCCGTATGCACGAAGCCAGCTCTCGCGTTCCTTACAGGAACTCATCACCGCTTCCCACGAGTACGGGGTTTCGTTTGCAGTCACCAATGCGGGAAGATGGAGTAATGCCTGTCTCAGAACCCCTGCTGATCTCTCCCTCCTGGGCCCGGTCTCCCTGGCACTTGATCTCTCCCATGCTCACCAGAACGGCTGCCTTCCCGGGTTTCTTTCAGAGGGTGCAAGCAGGCATATCTATCTTCATGACAACAACGGCATCTCTCCCGGTATCCTTGAGGTAGGTAAGGGAACCATCCCGTTTTACGATGTTGCACGAACCTACCATGCAAACGGTGCACGGGGGGTGGTACAGGTGCCGTCATACCAGGCTGCATACAACAGCATCAAGGCACTTCACCGGTGGGGCATCAGGTAGAAAAGCATCAGGCATTCATGGCAATGAACAAAAAAACGCATCATCACTCATCTATTTCAGGATAAAGCGTCTGTTTCTTCTCAAGCAGACCGTAGTTGCGCCTAAGAAATTCCCTGATTGAGTCTGACCGGATCCATCCCCTGTCCAGCTGGTCTACAATCCTGTTTATCTCCTGTATATGTTCCTGGATCTTATCTCCATACTCTCCTGCCCCCATGTCATTATATCCTGAGATCGCCTGGAGAGGGTTCCTGATATGGTCCCCGAGGATGGCAAACTGTGCAATATTCTCTTCAATCGCTGCGTATGCATTCCGCTCGCTCTCTTCATGCATCCGCTTTGCAGTGATATCAGTGATGACCCCGATTGTTCTCCGGTCAGTTCTGCTCCTGCCAGGCATCACCTCAGCCTGGACGAACCAGATGCGGTACTGCCCTGAATTCTCCCGGATACGAAACTCAAGATTCAGGGCTTCTTTAGACTTCAGGTGAGAAGAGAGGGCATCAGCAACCCGGTCCCGGTCATCCGGATCGATCCGTTCAACAATCTGGTTGATGCGACAGGGTTGTGATGTCGTAAAACTGCCTGACAGGATTACCATATCGCGATCACTAAACCAGGAGACCATCCCGGTTGCATGTTCCACCTCGAAGATAAAATCGGTGGCCATCCGGGCAGCAGCCTTGAACCGTTCTTCATTTATCTCTAACGTATGCCGGATCGTCTGCAGTTCGGTATAGTTCTCAATCGTAGCAATCGCACCATATGTCTCTCCTTCGCGGGTGGTAATCCGGGCAGCAGTGAACCGTAAATACATCCCTCTTCCCTGGTCCATCTGCGGGAAGAACTCAATTACCTCAAAAGCACCCGGAACGGTGGGGGAAGGATAATAATTTCCTGAAAAATACTTCTCAAGTGCGAGATCGACCTCATCCTCAAGCATAATCTCAAGCAAAAGCGGGGGATCTTCCGTGTTCCCGAAGAGTTTCCTGATGTTTCCTGTCTGTAGGATCTCTTTCTTCTCCATGCCGAGTAGGATCTCAAGGGCCTGGTTAACAAGAAGAACATGCCTGTCTGTATCGATAACAAGGATACCCATGGGGTTTGCATTGACAACGTTCTCCAGTTCTTCTTCCCGCTGTCTGATCTCATTCTGCATCTGTATCTGTGAGGTACTGTCAATCGCGATACCGGTAATTCCAATCACCGTCTCAGAATCATCAAAGACCGGTGATTTTGTGATGGTGATGTAACGGATTTGCGAATCTGCCGTAACAACCGTCTCAACTGCCTGGTGTTGCTCTCCGGTCACGATCACCTGCATGTCGTCGTTTGTAAACAAAAAGAGCTCTGCACAGGTAAGAGAACCCTCTGCAGTTCGGTTTTTTGAATCTATCTCAAAAAACCGCCGGTTTGCAACCAGCAGTTCTCCGTTCGTATCTCTCATCCAGACCGGTTCAGGAATATTATCGATAAGACTCGAGAGGATAATCCGATCTTTCTCCCGTTGTTCCTGGGCAATTTTTTGTTGAGAGAGATCTGATAACCCGATAATAAGAGATCCGTCTGTGGTAAGAGATCCAGTAACATAGAGCCAGAGAGTCGTGTTATTTTCTGAAACAAAGGGTAGGATGGCAGGAGCGGTTCTCTGCTTGGTTATTGATGTAAGGATGTCACGTAATTTATCAGGCTCCCGGGTTAGTGAGAGGATACAACACCCGGTGAGATCCTTAACTCCTTTTCTGAAATAATCAGCAAATACCTTGTTGTACTCAATAATGATGCCGTCTTTTTTAGTTAATACAATACCTGATGGAGATCCGGAGAGAATAGCCTTCTGGGTTGCTTCCCTCCTGCGAATCACCGAAGAGGTCAGGGATACCACCACAGAAACCGCGATAAAGGTAAAAGTCCTCATCACCGCATCAATCCCGGCCATCGATCCATACATATCAGGCAGAAGGTTCGACTGGATTCCGAGATATCCGAGTGAGATAAGGATGGTATAGATTATTCCGGCAATTGGAAAGAAGTAGGATGCAACCACGATGGTGATATAGAATAGGTGGGGAAAAACGTTGTAAATGCCTGCACTAATACAAAAATAGGCGAGAATAAAGGTTATTATGGTTGTAATGCCGATAGCGGCAATCCACATGGCAGCTTCCCGGTCCGGGTATCTGATAATATCAGCTATCTGCATGACTTACATAGAGTATGATCCCATGGCATAAATAGATATAAAGATTCATCTCCGTATCAGGATAGCCAGCCCGGGTTACGAGATTGCATACCTGAGAAGAGCCCCGATTCCCCCCAGGGATGATAACCGCTTTCCCGGTTCAAACGAAGATGAGAAGATGACAATGCGGGCTCCCATCTGTTCTGCAGTCTCCATTAGGCTGACAATTTCGGGATTTCGCAGTCCGGTATCAACGATTAGAAGCGTCTCTACTGCACCACAGGAGACTGCATCTTTCGTCTCGTCTCTTCCATAGGTCACCGGTTCGTCTTTTGCGATCCGCTTTAAGAGTTCATCCATCTGGATGACCTCATCTTTGAGTTGGGCATCCCCGATAATCCGCTCTACGGTTCCCTCACCGATAACCTCCATAACTGCTCCGGCACCCGATCTTCTCGTCTCGATGAGTAGGGGAGTTGGTCTGTCCTGGTAATGTACCCGGTAGCGTGATGCAAAATCTTCTTTAATAAACCCAGGCCCTGCGATAATGAGGGGGCCTTTGTGTTGTTCGAGATTCTCTAAAACTTTGGTATAAAATTCCTCCCTGGTATCGGTATCAGCACCCTTACCGCTTCCTAGTGTTACGAAAAAAATCGACCGTGGTCCAAACTGGTGTATGGAAAAGAGCTCTGCTTCTCCTTCTTCGATGGCAAGAACTGCGATATCCTGCTTGTCTGAACCAGCAACAGCACGATCGATTCTTTGCAGGTCCGCAGGGGTCCACTTCCTGATGACTGATATCTCAAAGCCGGGTTGTAGGTTTAAGGTGTGGTGCGATCCACTATCAACACCTGATTCAATCACTCCAAAAACACGCAACCTCGTAGCATACTCGTGAAACTCAACCCTCTCAACCCGTATCCCGAGCCTGACCGGTATTTTTTTCTGTTTTTCCGGACGGATCTTATCGGTTGCAGCCTCCATACTCCGGAGCGTGGTTGCATATACAAGACTGTCAGGGGTTATCAGGTGTTCGAGATGCCAGAGATCATCAACTGACCATGGAGTGAGTGATATCTCACCAGACATCCTGACAAGCCCTTTTATATCTGCTCTCATTAGGGGTTTCCTTCCCAGAGATATCCCGGGAGGGGATGGATCTACTCTCCTTTTGTGCTGCCGGTACCGGTCCTCGTATCAAAAGAAACGATATCAGATCCCCCGGACGGGACAAATGCTGCAACAGCCTCGGTATGCAGGGCGAATTTTAACGCTTTCTGTTTATCCGGGGGCAGGGTGTCACGGATCAGTTTCACGATCTTTTTTGCGATATCGTTTGGCTCATACATGCCGGGACAGATCTCAACCATCACCTCGGTCTTCATGGAGATGGCAGATGGCGACCCCCCGATAATCTGGGTCTCCGGATGTTCCATAAGTCCGATTGCAATCCGAAGCCCGGTATTGTGAAACCATCTCCTCTCTCCCCTGATGATAAACGCTCCCCGGGAGACGTATTCTCCTGACTCTGCAGTCTTTGATACCTGTTCACGGCTGACCGCATAGACATCAGCGGTATGGTGTCCTGATCGCCAGGCTCCCGAGAACGAGGCAGCAAACTGTGCCACTTCATCCCAACAGTCAGTCTCTCCTTTCAGGATAACCACGCTGGCTCCGAACACATCGGCATGAACAAATGAGTCATTCCCTTCCATGTACCGTTTTACCAGTTCTTCGTTCTGTCCTGCATCCCTGCCCCCTATCATGAGAACATTATCTGAGGTAAAGCACCATCGGAACCGGTGATACCAGCGTTTTTTTGGCCGGTTAAACGTGATAATGTGACGTTTGCGGGACGGACTCCCTTTTTGTATGGCCTCCTCGGCCCCTTTGAGCTTGCGTTTGAACTTCTTTGCCTGTTCATAGTACCTTCCGCAGTTCTCCTCCACACTCTCATGGATCCTGATAATAACCGGGAGTCCGATATCGATCTCAACGGCAGCCTGTTCAGGGATGACACGGCGTATCTTTGTTGCCGGGCCGTTCTGTGCGGTGCTGATAATCTCTGCGATCTCCTGCCAGGAATGACCAGCAGATGCGTTCTGTAACGTCGTGATGATATCACTGACAAAGAGATAATTCTCATAAATCTTCTCTGCAATCTCTTCGTTCTGTGTAATTTTCTTCTGAAAGGCAAGAATAGCAGTTTCCTGCTGTTTTTTAATCCGCTCTTCCCGAGATATCGTGGTTTTTTGTTTCTGTTCCTTCTTTTTCTCCTCGAAGGGAAAGTAGGATGTCAGGGCGTCGTTGAAGGTATCAAACCCTGATGTTTTGACGGGTTCACCGATTGGTATCGGATAGACCCCGGTTTTTGTGATGACCGGATCTTTTCTGGTTTTTACATCATTAATAAGGGTAAGGATTGCAGAGAGAACGATTGCCGGGTCTGCCTCGAAAGTAGGCAGGTCTTTTGGAATAGCATGAGTGCGGCAGAGATACTCTGCATACGCCCCCCCTAAGAAACAGGAGACAGCAAGGAACCTGACGATATCAAGGTCTGATGCCGCAAGCAGTGCGGCACATTCTTCTTCTGTTGCAGTACTGATATCAGGAGGGGGGAACTGGTAGACTTCTCCGGGAATTATCGTCCTCTCGCGGAACCGCATCTGTCGTAAGGGCTGGATGATGGTATAGGCATCATTGGTAAGGATGATATTGCCATCATCAAATATCTCTGAGAGCAGGTGATACGTTCCGGAAGCCTTCTGGATGGTTATCTCGATGATCCGTTGCAGGCCGATCTGGGTGATGCTGCTTATGTACCCCCCCTGCAGGTATTTCCGAAGAAGCATCGCAAAGGAAGGGGGAAAGGTCGGTACATCCGGCATGGCCGGGATGAGATGCATCCGTCTTCCCGGTTCTATAAGAAGAGTGAATTTCTTCTTCTCCCGGGCATTGAGTCTGATTACCACTGAGCGGTTCTCGAGCTGGTATATCTTATGAATCCAGAGCGGGAGCAGTCCTGCACATTCATCTATTGCAGCAACGAGATCAAGACTGTTCATGCCCTTTGTGGTAGCCATTGTTTATAGTATCTGTTCTAGTGCCTAAAATGACTGGTGGAGAGTAATGGATAGTTGGGATGAATTGAGAGTAAAAATTGTGGGCACCTATCCTGTCCGTAACCATAAACCCGGGTCATCCCGGTAATGTATGCTGCCCCATGACTGTGTATCCCCGGGTTTATGGTTATAAATCCCCTCTCAAACCCAAGATAGATAACCCCTTAGGCATAATTACTAGAAAGCTGGTGCCAATAATGTCTGAAGAACTCATACAAACTGTTCCTGATACAGAAATTCCAATTCAGGAGACGGTTAAGGATAATAAGCGGATAGAAGAGTATACCAGTAAGATTAAAAGAACGCTTGTTGCCTGTTTTGCGGGAGCGGCAGCAGGAATACTCAGTTATTATACCCAAGGATCATCTGCCGCCCAGTCATCATCAGATACCCATATTTATCTTGCTTTTTTCCTGATGCTTGCCGCGATCGTTCTGCAGAAGCATATCTTTATGCTGATGCGAATCGATACCGGATCTCTCGGGAAGAAAGACTGGTTTTACCAGGGATTTATGACATTCGCCTTCTGGTTCGTGAGCTGGACGTTCCTCATGTCCGGCAGCAGCGCCCTGTGATGCCATGAGGATAGCGATTGTTCACGAGGACCGGTGTCATTCACGCAAGTGCGGGACTGAATGCATCCTCTACTGCCCGCGGGTCAGGACCGGTGACGAGACCGTCTCGTTAGATGAGAAAGGGAAGGCCGTCATATCAGAGGAGATGTGTGTCGGGTGTGGGATATGCGTCAAGAAGTGCCCGTTTGACGCGATCGATATCATTCTTCTGCCTGAAGAGCTCGAGTATCCCACTCACCGGTACGGACCAAACCGGTTTGCCCTCTACGGACTTCCGATTCCGGTTACCGGAAAGGTAACCGGTATCCTTGGGCCGAACGGAATCGGCAAGACTACATCGGTTCAGATTCTTTCCGGTCAGGTAACCCCGAATCTCGGTATTTTTGATGAGGTATCCGGGTGGGATGCGATTCTTAAGAAGTATACCGGTACAGAACTCTTTGACTACCTCCAGGTCCTCTCCCGGGGAGAGGTGAAAGCCTCGGTAAAACCACAATATATCGATTTTATCCCGAAAGTATTCTCAGGAACCGTAGCGGATCTGCTCCAGACAACTGATGAGCGTGGCGCTCTTAATGATTATATTGATGCACTTGCCCTCACCCCTATCCTCTCCCAGAATATCAATACCCTGTCAGGCGGGGAACTCCAGCGGGTGGCCCTTGCAGCGGCCCTATCACGGGAGGCAGATTTTTATTTCCTTGATGAAATAACTCCATTTCTGGACATATATCAGCGAATGGCAGCAGCTGAGACCATACGGAACCTTGCCCGTATCCGTCCCTGTGTAATCGTTGAGCATGACCTGGCCATCCTTGATATGCTTGCAGACACGGTTCACATTGCCTATGGGAAACCCGCGGTTTTTGGTGTTATCACCCGTCCGAAGGGGGTAAGGGTCGGGATAAACCAGTACCTCGAGGGATTCCTTCCTGAAGAGAATGTCCGTTTCCGGGAGTATCAGGTCACGTTTGAGAAACGTACTCATGATAAAGGGGCGGAACGTGAGGTTCTCGTGGAGATCCCTGCCATGAAGAAGG
>CAZSDZ010000065.1:5437-13091 GCA_964605795.1 uncultured Methanoregulaceae archaeon | reverse complement strand
AAAATATTCAAAATTTGGAGAAGAGTCAACCTTACTATAGGTTACCCATACAAAATACAGAAGGGACAATATTGTTCATGCAACAAGGGGGTTCTGAAAGTGGCCCGACATCAGATACCCTAACTCCAGTATATACGCCAACTATTACTCCCGTTTCTACTTATACTCAAAATCAGGGGATGACTTCAGAGCAGTATCGTGAATTGGGTAATGAAAAATACAATATGAGACTATATGATGATGCAATTGAGGCATATGACCAAGCCTTGAATATTGACCCGGGCGATGTTGCTACATGGTATAACAAAGGGTCTGCCTTAAAAAAACTGGGAATGTATCGCGATGCAATTAAGGCATATGACCAGAGCTTAAAAATTGACCCGGATTATGCTCCCGCATGGAATGGCAAAGGGGTATCCTTATTATACCTGGGACAGTATGACGATGCAATTAAGGCATTTGACCAAGCCTTGAAAATTAACCCGGATGATGATACCACCTGGAATAACAAAGGGTTATCCTTACATTACCTGGGACAGTATGACGATGCAATTATGGCATTAGACCAGGCCTTGAAAATTAACCCCGATAATGATTCCGCATGGAATAACAAAGGGTTATCCTTATATTACCTGGGACAGTATGACGATGCAATTATGGCATTAGACCAGGCCTTGAAAATTAACCCGGATGATGATACCACCTGGAAGATGAAAGGGTTAGCCTTAAATAAACTAGGACGGTACGACGATGCAATTATGGCATTAGACCAGGCCTTGAAAATCGAACCGGACGATGTCGATACATGGAATGAAAAAGGGGGTGCTTTATATCACCTGGGACGGTATGACGATGCAATTAAGGCATATGACCAAGCCTTGAAAATCGAACCGGATGATGCTCTCGCACGAGAAAACCGGGATAGTGTCATGCAAAATTTGTAATATTTAAATCTTGTTCTAATTTTTACCGGATTGATGTTCTCTGCAACAGGTCAGATTTCTTTATGAGCATTAACAGGCATAATAGGTTCACCGACAATTACTCCTTTTACCGCTGCAAGATTCGATTTTGCTTTTTCTGGTTCTTCGCTGACTTAGGTCAGTAGATTACCTGAAATCACATGATTGATTATGACCCTGTTTCCAATTGAAACTTAATATATTTAATTTAATAAATAAAATTATAATGAGTGGGAAAAATGAATCTAGTTAATTATTGGATCCTATGGGGAGTTAATTAAATTACAAAAATTGTGAGTCCGTTTTATGTAACCCACATGAAATAGCGAGGAGGCAAATAATATCATCCCACTCCCTAATACTCTCAACCTGAGCACTTTTAATTGAATCATACTCAATTTTTCCCTTTCTCTGCAGATATTCCTGTATACTGAAAAAAAGTGCACTGTGTTACATGCGCCGTTCTGTACTATCGGTTATTTACATTGAGTTCCTCATATCACATGCAGATCTGTTCCTTTACGTACCACATTAAACACCGGCAGAGTATCTATTAGCAGGATCGTATGAACCGAGAGAACAAAGATAGCCAATAAACGATAAATTATCCATTGACCCTTTCATGAAAAAAAGGAACCAATCATTCCCGAAAAAATTCCTAGGGTGCAGATTTCCAATCTTCCATTCAACAACCCGTAATCCTGCGCAATATCAGTTTTTAATCGTACCAGGTGGAGCATACTGTGAGATTAATTCCCGGACTTTTTCAAAGTTTTCTGCTGTACATGCCAGCATAATCGGATGAATAATACTTTTCCTGTAAACAACAACAGTTCGTTCCCGGTTTTGAAATGAGATGGATCTTACCTCATTCCACATTATCATGTCAGTTTCACGGGCAATATTCATCAAACCAGCTCCAGTCCCGGTAAGAGAGCCGCCAGTTGCAGATCCAATGGTAATTAACCGGTTTAATTTTTTGATAGTTGCCCCGGCACTGTATCCTACCCCTTCCGGAGTTATGGCAAACTGTGCTTCAGGCCCCCCTTTTGTTGATCCCTGAAGGATGGCACCAACGATAAGACTTAGCACATAAAGAGCAATCCATATGAGAACCAGGCCCGGAATTATCACCAGAGCTGATCCGGGATCAATTATCAGGAACAGAAAAAAAGAAAAAGGGTGCCTACCCCAAATGCCATTGCAAGCTGTTGCACGACAACTGAACTCGTAACTATGGGTATCTGTCCTTTCCAGAATAATGAACCAGGATCGGTAATATCAATATTTTTAATCTCACTGCCACAGTGGGGACAGAAATGAGAATCCTCAGCTATCTCTTCTCCACATGTTCCACAATAATTCATTGGATTGTCCATAAGAATCACAAAAAATTCCGTATAGGAAACACCTCATATACATTCAACATAAGGATTACCTGTATCTTTTGTTATACCGATGCATAAATCCAGCATAATATCCATCCAGGAAAGACTTTTTTTTCATGAGTAATTAACTCCCATTTCGGTCATAATTTTCTATCCTGATTGCTCATAGATATCAGGTTAATATGATATTATCTAAAGATTGTGAGTTTTTATCAAAGTTGAATCACGAGTGATGAGAGGCTGCTTGTATTGTATCGCAGTGGCGGCAATCATTGCATCTAAAATTGACAAAGATAATCCCTGTTCTTTCATATTTTGATATAACTCTGCAAAAATGTGAGCTGTTTTTGTATTAAACGGGACATGCTCAAATTTATCAATACATTCAATAGCAATTTGATATCTTCTCATATTATAGTGTTGAACACCGAAAAGAAATTCGGCAACGGCAAGGGTAGAGACGTGTAAATGTGGGTATTCATAGACAATTTTTTCTGCTTCCTCATGACAATTAAGAAGGTCTATTTTAAGCAAGTGTCACAAAATGGCATTAAAAGTCCGGAAATAACCCATATCTAATTCTTTTTTGCTTTGCATTACCGCTTCTGCAATACTCATTCGATCTTCTGTCGGTATTGAATGTAAAAACGAGATCAACTCAGGTTCTTTTGATTTATTACATAACCGGATAATTACATCTGAAATCGTTTCTTCTTCTTTTTTTATGGAAATAATCCGGTTGTACGCAGTATCGCTAATGGTTACTGTTTTGGCAGGCATATATCCTCGCTTACTTTCAATAAAAATACACGTATTCTCACATGAATATTTTGTGTCTTCCTTATAATCTGCTATCGAAACAGCAGTAGTTTTGGTTACACACCAATACAACTCACTCTGCTCTGATTGTGATTTTTACACCACAGACAAATTTAACCCTATTTCATCTTCTCAAGCTTGAGAGAAATCGGGGGATCATCATCCCGGTAATGATAAAAACCCTTAACCATTATAACACCAGGTATTGTGTACTAACAATCAATCGATGAGGCAAAATACATGGACATAACAATTCTCTGGCTGATACCAATCGCATATTGCATTCATATCATTGAGGAGACCCCGAGGTTTGTTCCATGGGCAAAGAGATATCTGTCTGCACCATCCACATTCCCCCAGTTCGTCCTTGGTAATGCTATCTTCATGGCGTATGTTCTTGCCTTCGTATCCCTTGCAGTCTTTTATCCCGGACAATGGACACTTGTTCTTGGATTGTCCACCGCTGCATGGATATTTTCAAACTTTTTGATCCATGCATCCCTGACACTTTATACCGGTGAATACTCTCCCGGTGTCGTCACGGCAAGTGCACTGTATGCTCCCGTTGCCGTGTATATCTATGCAACCGTTATCCACGCTGGAATCCTGAGCCTGTCAGAGATCGTATTGTCAGTCATTATCGGTTTTGCCGTGATGTATGTACCAACACTTATCCAGGTATGGAGAGGAAAGAAAAACCATCTCTTCGATGCTGATTAAAAATCCCCCGCTCACCATCCAGGATCAATACACAAAATCTCACGATACCCATCCTCTAGCATTCCTGCTCTGATGAGAAGCGCCTACATTACAATCCGGCTAATGCGACGGACCTTACAATACGCTGCATCAGTGATTGAGAGGGAAGTATCCGAACATCGGAGACATAAGAGATCGCTGGATAAATTGGTTTATTACACTACACCAATGCAAATCTCTATGTTTTTAGAATTTCTCGAATTACTTTTGCAATTTCTTCCAGCTGGTCATGAGCGACAACCCAGACAATATCAGGATCAGTGTCGAAATATCGATGTATCACGATATTTCGCATTCCTATTATCTGTCTCCAGGGAATGAGGGAATAATTATCCCTCGTTTCATTGTCTATCTGGCTTGCTGCTTCTCCGATGATCTCAAGTCTCCGTGTCACTGCATCGATTGTTTTCTGATCTGACAGAAACGACTCTTTTGAGACATCGCCTAAATAATCCACAATGAGTTCAATAGCCTCTAAAATCTCCTCAAGAAATAAAGACGATTCACGGGGAGACATACACAAGTTGTTCCTTGATTACATGGTATAACCGTTTATTTCTCACTAGTCCATTGTGGGGAACGAGATCAACCGGAATTCCTAAAATTGTTTCAAGTTCATCTTTGAGATCAACAATCTCAAGACCAATCGGTCTGTCAAAGTCTACCAGAATATCAATATCACTATTTTCTGTGGCTTTTCCCTGGACATAACTCCCAAACAGTGCAAGAGATGAGATATGATATCTGGAGAACGAATGTTCCCTGAGTAGGTTAATGATTGATTCAAGAGTTGGAATTTCTTTTTTCTTCATCTCGGTCATGATAATTACCCTGGCATTTGTCGTTTTTTAAAAAAGAAAAAATACTCTAATCGATGACTCGTCTCTGATTGATTAGATATCGTGTTAAAAGTATGAATAATCTATGCCTATGCCGGAATCATTCAATACATACGGGTCAAGGAAGATCAGATCCTTAAACAGGATGCCAGATTATTTGGCCATCCCAAAAAAAACAGACAATCTTCACCTATCTCTTGTTTATCCCTTATGAATAGATTATTGTCTGGAGTTAGCATCCCAAATTAAAAACACTCATACATCAGACTGACCAATACACTTACATTTCAGAACTCTTATCAAAGTAAACCGCCACTATGACGAGCGGATCGGTATCCGGAGAATAAGTTCACAAATAAAACATTTTTCTAAGTCTATCAATATAGAACGTTTATCATTCAATCAGATCAGTACTCACGTTTTTGATTATACCATTATTTTCACAACTTTGCCAGTACCATGACCGTGAACCAGAATCCTGAACAGATAGCCCGGGACACCATCGACCAAAAACTGCTCGAATCTGGATTTGTAGTTCAGGATAATAAACATATCGACTGGAAGGTATCTCCCGGAATTGCGGTCAGAGAATACCCGACTGATGTTGGTCCTGCTGATTATGTTCTGTTTGTAGACCGGGTTCCGATTGGGGTTATCGAGGCGGCGTTAGAGAGCTTTCGGGAGATTGCAGATATCGTCAATGGGAATGGGAATGAATGTACGGAACAAGAAAATATGTAATTCACTATTTCTTTAATGGACCCTCTCCTTCACTCAATGTGTAGCAGTGAAGTGTAACTCCCATATCACAGAGAGGCTCCATTATGTGCTCTATAACCCAGTCCCTCATTTCTTCATCCTCGAGATCCCACATTATATATACTGGTTCTGAATTTGTTTCTCCCTCATTTAATTTTTGAAACAGAAGGGTGGGATTGGTTTTTTCATATGAATTATCGTAAATTAAAACTTCATCTGCTTCCAGGATCATATATGGTAAAAAAAGAAACTGAACGAGTATATCAACTTCTGATCTTCTCTTCTGGAACATCATGCCCCCCTTGTAAAACCCGACACCGAACACGATAAACATTGATCTCCGGATGCTTTGTGGTAACATATGTGAGATGGATCTTGTACCCGTTTTTCTTTGCATGCTTCATTATTTCAGGGCGACTTGGATGAGAGAATACCGTTTCCCAGGTAAATGATATTCCATCTGATATCATCTCATGAATGAGCCTTTCTGTTTCTTTTTGGGCTGATTTTAATTTTTCAAAACCATCAGGCATCTTTGAAATAACGGGATGCTCTTTTGCACAATAGTCAGCATTTACAAAAACAAGATCGGAATAATCCGGAACTATTGTGGATTTACCAGACCCATTAGGCCCGGCAAAAATTGAAAATATCCTCATTGGTCAGATATGCCAGGAGTTTTATACGTTCGGCGGGAAGCCTCTCTTAAAACCTTATCCGTGTGAGCAAATGAAGGAATAAACCCCTTTTCATTCCATTTCGTCTCGCTAAAGATCCGAATGCTATCAGGTGACATTTTCATCATGATCTCATTTTTTTGAGACTCTTTAATGACGATACATTGAAGGGTTTTTTTTATCTCTCTTCTTCCTCTGAAAATATTCCCATAAGTACCCTTTTTTTGGTCATCTTTTTGACGTAAATAGTGCTCCCTATGAGTCCGGGACCGGTATTTTTTTCCAGCAGGTGAAGAAGGGTTTCTCATAAATGTATTGCACGATATAATAGGTAGTTAGATAATATGGATTTTCCTTACATCTCATAAGATGGATTAAGATACAAACTATGAACCGATATACATTTTTAGTCATTATTGAGAAGGACGAAGATGGCGATTATGCCTTCGTTCCCGAACTGAAGGGATGTTACTCCCAGGGGAATTCATACGAAGAGGTATACGAACGGATACAGGATGCAATCAGGCATTGTGTTGAAGATCAGATTGCATGTGGTGAAGCTGTCCACCAATTTGAACAGGTAAGTCTTACGATGGTTGAACTGGCAGTATGAAAGAGAAATTACCCTGGACAACTGCTGACAGACTCATTCCAATCCTTGAGAAGAAAGGATTTACTCTTGTTCGACAGAGCGGCAGTCATACAATATCGAAATGCCGATCAGGTTAGAGTGGCCGTGCCATATCATAGCAATGAAATCCTTCACCCGTAAATCAACAAACAGATTATTATCGATGCAGATTTATCATGTGATGATCTGGAGTAAATATAATAATTCCAAACACTTGCATTTCCAGAAAGAAAAGATGCTGATATGGAGAATCAGAATAGGATGAACTAATCCCCCTTGAATCAAAAATGATTCAAAAGAGGATACCAAACCGACACCGATAAATATAAGAGAAACAGATTCGTATATGCCCTCTGAGGGGGTTTTCTCCATACCCTGAAAGAGGCGCATGGATGCAGGTATCACAGTGAATCATTGTCTCTCCATTTGGATTTATCCTTTCTCATCGTTGCCTTTGTGGTCGAGGGTTTACCTCACCCCCCTCATTCCTTTGTTGTTTAATCTGTTCCTGAGCTATGAATAAGTAGCTCTCAGTATTATGCTATTTGTCCCAATAGGATCAGGTATATCTTTGTTTTAGGCAGAAACGGGACACTGCCCCATACGGGGCAAAATTCACTTACTTCTTTTAAAAAAGGATTTATTCCCCGTGTTCCATAAACCACATTTTGTAGTCAAAGACACATCGGGGGCACGTCGGATCCGGTTGGGTTGGGGTTGGTTCGATTGTAGGCTCTACCGTAGGCTCTACCGTAGGCTCCACCGTAGGCTCTACCGTAGGCTCTACCGTAGGCTCTACCGTAGGCTCTACCGTAGGCTC
>CAZSDZ010000065.1:0-5337 GCA_964605795.1 uncultured Methanoregulaceae archaeon | reverse complement strand
TAGGCTCTACCGTAGGCTCTACCGTAGGCTCTACCGTAGGCTCTACCGTAGGCTCTACCGTAGGCTCCACCGTAGGCTCTACCGTAGGCTCTACCGTAGGCTCAGGAGTCGCCGCTCCCGATCCAACTCTATAGGTATCCTGGTATCTAAATACCCCTGCTAAAAACTGTTTATTCTCATCATCCTGGAAGAATTGAGCGATCTCATCCAGATCCGTAACTGTCGCCTTATCCTCTGTCCAGCCCTGCCAGTTGGTAAACACGCCGACCGCCCCGCCATTACCACCGATCCCGGTTAGCGTTGTTGTACGTTCAAGGGAGAGATCTACCCCCTGCTGCCCCCCCAGGTTCAGATCGGTGATGTACTGACCTGATGTAAGAGCCCCGTACTGATTTGATAACGCCCGGATCGTTGAGTAGTTCCCGGTTGCCTCACACTCATCTTTATTCGTCATCTCCTGCAGGTATACGAGGTAATCCTGGTACGCGTTGCTGCTTAACGTCGCCCGACCGGAAAACTGGAGATTCTGAGAGAGATCGAGAGCTCCCGAAGGGGCTATCTGGTAATTCTGGTTATACTGAGTCTGAGTATATCCACTTGTTAGGTAATCCCCGCTATAACTGGTCTGGTACTGGTTATACCCTAGATTTGTGAGATCAAGGTAATTTGTACTCGCGATCAGTGTTCCTACTATCTGGATAGCTGTATCATGTACGATATTTGAAGTTGTTTTTACCGGGGAAGGTTCCGGTACATCTGTACCATTAAAAGCGCAATCCGAGGCGCTTATCATTGGAATAGTCAGGGCAAACAGTAACCCAATAATTAAAATCTGAAACTTCATGAAGATACCCCCAGGGGGTATATCTTCGGTTTAGGCAGGATTCAAAGGAGTATTTACGCTATATAATACTTATAGGTATGTTTAATTCCTTACATATATCATTATAGAGTATATGGAAAAGGTTAGTTATCGAAAGATGATACAAGGAGAGAAATACCGGGCCGATCGGGCCTATCTTACCCAGGCCGAAGCCCTCTCATATGCTCTTTCTCTGCAGCAAGAAGGGTATAAAACAAGAGTGATTAAACTACATAAGAAATGGGTCGCTTTTGTCAGGACAACCCCGGATCAGGGGGTTTTCTCGTGTTTTACCTCAAATAAAAAGAAGTGATTTTTTTGAAGTTATAAAAAGATATATAGGGGCCCGCGCAATCTCTTGTATGGATAAGTATCCTTTACTTATTATAGTCGCCCTTATACTCGTCAGTATAGGGTTTATAGTCGTGGTTTGTGCCACGCCTGAGGATGTACGGACAATTTCAACATCAGGATCCGGGGCCGTTACCGTCACTCCTGATATGTGCCGGGTTTCTCTCTCTATCACCAATACCGGGACAGATGTACAGACTATACAAAATCTAAATACAAAGGCCGCCAACCGGGTGATATCTGCTCTGCAAGAGAAATACAGTCTCTCTGAGGAGGAGATCAGGAGCTCAGGATATAGCATCTCTGAGGTATACCGGGAAAAATTCGATACTGATAACCAGGTTTACCAGGTCTCCCACTCGATAGCAATCGAGACCGAAAAGATCCTCTATATCGGGGATATGATAGATACCGCCATTGATAACGGGGCCACGGGTGCCAGCTCGTTATCCTTTTACCTGAGCCCTGTAAAGGAGCACGAGTACCGGGATCAGGCCCTCTCTGCTGCAGTTGCCGAGGCTAGAGGAGACGCTGAGATCGTCGCCGCTGCCCTCGGGTCAGGTCTCGGGGCCGTTCAATCGGTAAATGTTCAACAATCTTCTTACCCGCTGTATACATCATATAAAACCCCAGTGCCTCAAGTCGCCGGATATGATACCGATGAAAGCACCTCGTTTCTCCCCGGGGAGACTGAGGTAAACGCGTACATCTCTATGGTATACGCAATCAACTAACAAAAAAGCAAGAAGATCCAATTCTCAGGGAGAAATCCCTCGGGTAGTTGGGTCGTTGTATCAGAGGGAGATTCATCTCCCTCCAGATGGTCTGATCCATCCATTACGGCCCCCTAACACGCCGATCCACAAAGCTGATCCGCTTCAATACCCGGGCCGCTTTCGTACGTTTTAAGGCGTTCTGTTTAATCGCCCGGTCTGTTTTTTTCAAATACTGGAGGCGTAGGCTTTTTACTGGTACTTTTCTCATTGATCTCACCATCCAATATTTAAATATGGACAATACCCCTCAGTTTTATCCCGGGGGTACGGGTACCGCCGCTTAATTGCTTTCCGGGATCGCTTTTGAGATCGAGAGGCCTTAGTCTTCCTCATCGCTGCAGCATGTAACCGCCCCTCTTGGGATCTCGGATTCCGGGGAAATCTACTCATCTAAATCACCTCGATCTCTGAGCAGTCCTCTTTCTGGTTGTTCGTCTGGTCGTTCTTTTTGTCGGTTTTCGTCTGGTTGTCATGATTAACCATCTTAATATTAGTGAGGCTGTATTTATCCATAATTAATCTATAATCTTCCCCCTTCGGGCAGATGATATTCCCCGGGATCCGGTTCACCAGGGTACAGATATGCCTCATCTTTCCGCTCCCCAGGGGATAATCCTCTTCTCCCAGGTCAGGACACCCGCACTTTTTACAATCCTTTGTTCCTGCCATTTATCCAACCCGTCTGATCATCTGATTACAGCCGTTTTTATAAAATTTACATGCCCCTTCTACACATTGATGGCCCGGGTGATGCAGGGGGGTTAATTCCGGCCGGATCTCAATCCGGTATTTACAGAGTTTATACTCGTTCAGGCTCATGTCTGTCGTTCCACCTGGTTTTTTTAATCTCATCTAACCGATCCCCGATACATTCAGGGCACCCCTCACAAATAGGCCGACCATCAACCCCGAAGTACATCCGTATCACGTGACCGGATCCACATTTACAAAACTCATACATACAGATCCTATATCTAATCCCTTACTATTTGAGATGTCCGACTCCCGCTATTAAAGGACATATACCCCCCTTAAAGAGGGGTAAATCACCCGGCTGTTGGATCTTTATATCCTCTTTAATACACAAATAGGATCTTCTTATATAGTATAGAGGGTACATATTCCTTTTATGGAGTCTGTACTTCATGAACTAAAACGGGATCTCCTCGTATTAGCTGAGGATCTCAAGGATCATTTTGAGAGATTAGAGGCACTCACTCACCGCACCCGTTGTATAGAGACCGCCTTTTTTTACGGGATGGAAAAAAAGCCTGGTTATTGTGCACATTGTAAACTCAATGATGTGATCGATACGTCGATCGCGGGTAATTCGTGCTTCCATTTCGTCTGCCAGGTTGAGGATCGCACTGTTACGATGAAAGAGGGTTTCTCTTTCCCGGTATGGTGCCCTCTTGGGTGGGGCCAGGATATGCCTGTAACACCCCGCACCGATCCCGCCAATATGGAGGCATTCCTGTGATTATCGATCTTAAATTTGCCCCTGAAATGGTAGATCTTATCATCCAGGGTAAAAAATCATCAACAATCAGACTACAAAAACGGGGGAGCCCGGGAGATTGTTTTATCGTCCACGATCGGGTATACCGGATCCTATCGGTTGTGAGTGATGAGATCAGGCACCTATCATATTTGTATGAGTTAGAGGGGTTTCGATCCCCCGATCTCCTGTATGAGGCATTAACCAGATATTACCCGAGTATACGATGGGATACAACCGGGTATTTATACCTATTTGCCTATGCGGGGTCTGCGCCGAAATCTCTAAGAGAAGAAGGTGAGTATTATTTCTGTAATTTCTGCGGGTGGAATTTTAATGAGTTGATCTGTCCCTGTTGTGGTCATGGGATAGATGAAGTGCATTACGGGGCGTACTATGCAGACTGAAGAGCGCCCGCGATCCCGCAGGTGTAGAGCCACGAGAGCGCGGAGAAGGGCCCGGGATACATGGGATCTATCAGAGCGAAAAGACTGGAGGGGATCATTATGACCGATTTATCTGACCGGGTATACCAGGCGATCCCAGGCCTTACCCTGATCCTGATAGGCCTGATAACCACCTCCTCCTTTATCCTGTCTTATGTTGTCCTGGTCGAGCTCGCGAAGGAGGCAGGGATCCAGCCGTTGCTCGCCCCGTTGTGGCCCTTGTGCCTCGATTTTTTTATGCTTTGTGCCTCTCTGTTCGTCCTTAGAAAGACCATAGCCGGGGAGTCTGCCCTGTACGGGTGGGGGGTTATCATCCTTTGTACCGGGCTCTCTATAGCGTTTAACGTGATCCACGCCCCCGAGGGAGTTATTTATCAGATCATGTACGCAATACCACCCGCGTTCGTATGCGTCAGTTTTGAGATGTTTCTCTCTCTCCTCAGGAAAAGCCCGGGGAAGGAGAAGACCCCGTCCCCGGCCCAGCTCAGGGCACCCAGGAAGGAGCCGACCCCCGAGGATCTCCCAGTCACCGCTCCCCCCCGAGCAGTCATTGAGGAGGAAGGAGCCAGGGGGTATCACCCTCAGGCCTCCCGGATCCTCGAGTATGTGAGGGCCAGGCCGGGATCTACCCAGGCCGGGATCGCCCGGGAGCTCGGAGTATCCCGGGATATTGTACGGTATCACGTCGGCCGGTTGGTATCCTTGGGGCTCCTTGTGAAGGGCCCTGATGGTCTGCAGGAGGCGGGGGAAACATGAGAACCGGTGAGCTTGCATTCACTCAGCGGGAGTATGAAAAATTACTCTCGGTATGTAATACCCTGGAAGATGAGACCATGCTGCAGATCGCGGTATCCCTTGGGTTGAGACGTACCGATCTCTCCCGGATCCGGGTTGCTGATATTGATCTCGAGAACCGATCCCTGATCTATTTTGAGCATAAGAAAAACCGGTATCGGAATGTACCCCTCTCCCCTAAATTGACTCAGCTTATCAGGAAATACTTAAACTCCCTCCCGAAGAAACAAGAGTATGTATTCTCATGGGGGGCCTCCCGGTATGGGGATCGTACCGCATACCGGAGATTACAATCTCTCTGTGACCGGGCCGGGATCCCCCGCCGGCCGTTTCATACCATCAGGGCCACCTGTATTAAATTCTGTCAAAAGGCGGGATGGAGCCCCGAGGCAGTCTCTGAGCTGACCGGGGATACCATCCGGGTGATACAAGAGCACTATTCAACCCCGAGCGCCCAGGAGATGAAGGAGATCGTTGAGGAGAAGGAGATCATATCATGAAATTAATTAAAGACTTTAGCACAAAATTTTCCCGAGCTGCCGGGGAAGTCTCCTTTAAAAAAATTAAACACGCAAACTATAATTCACAGCATTATACTATTTTTGCAGC
>CAZSDZ010000064.1:0-13132 GCA_964605795.1 uncultured Methanoregulaceae archaeon | reverse complement strand
CGATCAGAAAAAGTACCATTTCCGATGGAGGTATCAGATCCATTCGGAGATACTGTAAATACCAATTGATTCATATGGTGTCGTTTGGAGTCTGTGATATTAGAGCTATGGGATCGGGCAACCAGAAGCAATAATCTCATTTGGAGACGGAGGATGATAATAAACCGGGCAGTGGACTGTTTTTATCCTCGTTTCTGTAGCATTGATCCTATGATGCCGACAAGAAACACTATCCTCTCTTTTCCTGCGTTCCCTCTTCTTTTGTGAGATGATACCAGTCTGAACCGGAGATTGCGTACCAATACCCTCCTGCATCAGGCAAATATCTTTCCTGATCCCTGACAGATGTATAATACGATAACTCCTGTTCAGGAGTGATGAGGGGATCATGGATATCCAGGTAGCATGCATCGTGTGGTTACAGGAGCATACATCAGTATTCCTCCCTGTCTTTCAGGGTTTTGCAATCCTTGGTATCCCTGAGTTCTATATTCTTGTTATCCCTCTGATCCTCTGGTGTTATGATCGATCCCTTGGCATTCGTATCCTCCTGCTCCTCTCGTTCTCAGGAGCGGTTGCTGATATCGGCAAACTCATCATGCATACGCCCCGTCCCTACTGGGTTATCCCTGAGGTTTCTGCCTACTCTCATTATCCCTCGTTTGGGCTCCCTTCATCCCATGCACAGAACGCAATTGTCTTTTTTGGTCTTATCGCAGCCTGGTTCAGAAAAAGACTGGTTAATCTGGTATGTATTCTCATTATCCTCCTTATTGGATTAGCACGGGTTTTTCAGGGAGTGCATTATCCATCTGATATCATTGCCGGTTTTTTCCTTGGCCTTCTCCTTCTCTTCCTCTTCCTCTTTCTCGAAAAACCGGTCGGTAATTGGTTATGTCTTCAAAAGACAAGTATTCTGGTTTTCCTTGTCTCTGCTATACCTTTCGCACTGGTAAGCCTCTCTGCTCTCGCACTCCTTATCATGGGTAACTGGAATGTACCCCCTGACTGGTATTTGATGGCTTTTATGAAGAGTGGTCATGCTATCACTCCGCTCATTCCATCTGATACCGTAACCGGAGCCGGTCTGTTGTGGGGGTCAGCCATTGGTGCGATTCTGTACTCAAAGAGAGGATCGAAAAAGACCGTGAGAGTTGGCACGGGATCCAGAAGACAGAAGGTGCTCTGCTACCTCATCGGTATTGCAATCCTCTTTTGTATCTGGATCCCAACCGGCAGTTTTATCCATGCCGCTATCGGGAATGGCATGATTCTGCCTGGGCTTGTTATACAGTGTATCAGATGCATTCTTGCCGGGCTCTGGATAACAGCAGGTGCACCGCTGTTATTTGTAAAGATTGGATTATGCAGGGATGAACAGGGTGAGTGATCGATTGCATGAGTATCGTATGCAAAACACCCATCGCTTTCTCTGATGAGCCGAAAAAAGTGTCTGGTACCTGAAAAAATGAACCCGCCAGGCACGGATTGTATCATACGGTAACAGGAGCAATCCTTTTTTTCAGGGATAAACCGACAGTCAAAACTTTTAAATTCTGCATCTGCAATTAGAACATAGGGTTATCATGTCATTTTTAGATGCTATCCGGATGCGAGTCGGAAATATCAGCATCGGGAACAAGATTTTAGCCATCTGTCTCTGTTTCTGCATCATCCTTCCCATCGTGGTTGGTGTGGTTGCATACAGTGTGGCATCTGGGGTTTTATACGAACAGACAAAGGACACCCTCCTAAACCAGGTCAGTTCGTCAAAAAATCTGGCAGCAGATTATCATATCATTAATCAGGAGACGGTTGGAAAGAACCTGAACGTGTTTCATTCGCTGTTTTATGAGTCAGGCCAGCCAGAGATAACTGATGGAAAACTCGTGCTCACAAAAGACGGGTCCCGTCAGGTCATTAATGATTCTAACGAGATAGTGGACGAGATACAGGGACTGGTCGGGGGTACGGCTACGGTCTTTCAGAAGATAGGTGACGAGGCCATACGAATATCAACCAATGTGATACAGGAGGACGGGACCCGGGCACTGGGTACTCCGCTCTCCCGGGAAGTGTATGATATCGTGGTAGGCAGGGGTGAGACCTACTTTGGCAGGGCCGATATTCTTGGAAAGAAATATATCACCGCGTACGAGCCGATTAAGGACAGGAGCGGTGCAATCATCGGTATCCTTTACACCGGTGTTGAAGAGGACCAGGTCATGGGTCCCTTAAAGGAACAGATCAGAAAAACGGTCGTCGGAGAGACCGGATATATGTACGCGATGGATAGCAAAGGAACCCTTTTAATCCATCCCAAGCAGGAAGGGGACAGTGTTGCACAGCATGCATTCATCCAGGAGATGTTAAAAACCAAGGAAGGATTTATCCAGTATCCCTGGGAAGGGCGGGACAAGGTTGTTGCATATGATTACTATGAACCATTTGACTGGATCATAGCTTCTGGAAGTTATCTAGAGGATTTCCAGGGGCCGCTTGTTGCCATCAGGGATGCCATCATCATCAGTGTCATCGTCAGTGTTCTCATCGGGACTTTCGTCGCTCTCCTCTTTAAGAAGTCTATCGTTACTCGCATGGGCCGGCTTCGTCTCATGAGTGAACGGGTCCGTGACGGTGATTTTGCGATAGATACCGCAATGGACCAGAGCTCTGATGAGATTGGGCTTGTATCAGATGCATTTTTTCAGGTCGTCTGCACATTCCAGGAGTTTTCGCGAGAGATCAGGAATCTGTACACCGCTGCAGTAGCAGGAGACCTATCAGTCCGGGGTGACACCAAAAAGTACCAGGGAGAGTATGCGACGCTTATCACTGGAGTAAATGAGATCCTTGATGCCGTTATTCATCCGATACAGAACGTGATGACCCTCTCTTCTGAATATGCAAAAGGGAATTTGTCCGCACGAATGGATGAAAAAACCCGGCTTTCCGGAGATTTCCTGGCACTTCAGGATGCGATGAACACTATTGGAACAGACATTTCCGGGATCATCAGAAAAATCCGGACTGAAATGGATGATATGGTCGGAAAGTTTGACGCAGTCAGTACACAGGTAGAGAGTGTGACACAGCAGATCGATGCTGCCAGTCACAGCAGTGAAGACGTATCAAAGGGAACAGAACAGATAGCCAACATCTCGTCTGTCTTAAGTGACATCATGCAGCAGAGCGAGAATAACGTTCAGCAGATCCTCTCTGCCATGCAGGATCTTTCCATGTCCGTGACTGCTGTTGCAGGCAAGATTGATACGGTATCTGTCATTACCAGCCAGACTGCAGATCTTGCAGAGACGGGAGAGCGGGATGTCAGAAAGGCTGAGGAAGGAATGGCAGCAATTCTCACCTCTTCTAACGAGACCGGCAGGATGGTCAGTGATATCAACCAGCAGATGAATGAGATTGGAAGGATTGTTGATATTATCCAGGAGATAGCAGAACAGACAAATCTTCTTGCCCTCAATGCAGCCATTGAGGCAGCACGGGCAGGAGAAGCCGGACTCGGGTTTGCCGTGGTTGCATCTGAGGTAAAAGAACTTGCGGGAGAGTCACAACGCTCTGCCGAGAATATCGGTGGGATAATCTCCTCACTGCAGGAGATGACGAAAAAGATTGCCGATGCCATGGAGATATCCCTGGACAAGATCCAGTCCGGTAATTCCGCAGTAACCGATTCCTTAAAAGCGTTCTCTGAGATCGCAGAGGCAATTACCCAGATCAATCAGAATATGAACGAGGTGGCAGCAGCAAGTGAAGAACAGGCAGCATCGGTAGAGGAAGTAACGGCAACGGTCAACGAATTTACCGAGGCGATAAAAAAGACGACAGAAGAAGCGGTCGGACTTGCATCGGCAAGCCAGGAGTCTTCATCATCGGTGCATCAGATTGCACTTATGATGGGGGCTGTGAATACATCCATGCTGGAGATCGACGATGTCATCGGACATGCAAAAGCGTCACTTGACACCTGTGAGAGTGAGATGAGGCATCTTTTGGTAGACTGATACCAGGAGAATAAATCTCACGTTTCCGATCTCTGATTTTCTACAGAAGGTTGCATCTCTTCTCCTTTTTTTGGTATCCTGGCTATCCCGGGTTTGGTCTGTCGTTCTCTGCAAGATCCAGAGCAAAACTTATATCTGCAACGAGATCTTTGAGCAATCCAACTTCTTGCTCGTTAAAGAAGTTCACTTCAGATGAGTAAAACCTCATCGCACCAATAACCGTCTCTTTGGAAAAGAGAGGAATTCCTGCTGATGATCGGTATCCTCTATGGGACGCTTCTACCAGATATGACTTCATCATCGGATCAGATGCAATGTCATTACAGATAACCGGTTCTCTTCTGCAGATAGTTGTTCCGGTTATTCCCATCCCCTGTGGTATAATATCAAGACGTATCGAGAGATTCCTTAAATATCCGTCTTCAAAGCCACAGGCAGCAACCGGTTCGACCATCTGTGTTTTTGTATTGATAATACCTATCCAGGCCATCAGAAACTGTCCATCTTCGACAGCAATCCTGCAGGCTTCCTTTAGGAGTTCCTCTCTGTTGCGGATGCGGACAATGGCCCGGTTTGTACTTGTTAAAACTGAATTTAACCTGCTCAGATGCATGATGGTATCAAAGGCCCGGCTCCTCTCGATTGCCCGCTCTAGGGTATGCATGAGTTCAGCAAACTGGGATCTCGGGTCACCGCCCTTCTGAATATAATGATCTGCCCCGTTATTAAGTGCCTTAATCACGATCTCCTCTCTTCCTTTCCCGGTAAAGATGATAAACGGAAGATGGGGGAATTCTGTTCTGACCGATTGTAACAGGGCGATGCCATCCAAATCCGGCATATCAAAGTCAGAGATTACCGCATCATACGGAAAAGCCCTTATCTGTTCAAGGGCTTTTTTTGATGAATCAAGTACATCAAGGCGGATTTTTCCGGAACGCTCGAGGAAGAGTTTTCCTACTTCCAGTAACATGGATTCGTCATCAACATATAATACTGAGAACATTCATATCAGTCCAACGGATGCAATAGAAGCTTTATTCCATGTATATTTAAATATAAGTATTCGTGAGCTGGTATGCATACCACTCCTGATGGATATCCTATAAATCTGCTTCATCTAATGAATGAAAAGAGATTCAGGAACCAGATTACTATCTGTTAAGGTTCCTCATTTCTGTTACTGCAATCCTGTTCTCATGGATAAAAAGGATAGAAATGTCATCCTTTTATTGATACAGAAACAATAGGGATATATGAATCGGTATTCTGTCCTTTTTACCATCCTGTCCATCTGTGTTTTCGCAGGTTTTGCAGGATCAACAGAGATAGTTCCTGTAGACCCCATGGCCCCGCCTGAGATGCAGAGTGTTCTTGTTGACGTTACCAACACTATTACTTCCACCGTTGACTCAGTTCAGGAAGCAAACCGGATATCTGCAGAGAGCATGGGAAAAACCGGGATTTCCGGCACTTTGGTAACTGAGATCCTTACTGAAAAGCTGGCAAACATAACATATGGACATTCATCACTCGTTATCTCGCCAAAAGGCATCGTTACTGCAGCAGCTCCTGACCATTATTCAGATCTTATCGGGAAGGATCTTTTGTATCAGGATGAGGTACAGTATGCGATAGCAGAAAAGCAACCGGTAATGAGTGATCTGTTCCCCATGGAAGAGGGTTTTTCCGGGATATCGGTTACATATCCGATCTTCTCTGATCCTGGTATCTATCTTGGATACACTGATGTCACAATTATTCCTGATGAGTTACTCTCCCGGATCATTGTTCCGGTTCTCAAAGACACCGGGATGGAGGTTTTCGTGATCCAGGATGATGGACTGACACTCTATGAGACAAATCCGGAGGAGATCGGCCGCAATATCAGCACCGATCCCCTCTATGATACGCCCACGATGCAGGCTGTCGGAACGGCTGTACTAACTAACGAGAACGGAACAATACAATACACGTTCTGGAATACCGAATGGAACCGGCAGGTACCACGGGAAGCAACATGGACAACACTCCACTATGGTGGGCAGGAATGGCGGATTGGAGTTATCAGGAATCAGAACGAATCAGATCAATCTGCGTCTGCCACCAATGATCCCGTTTCCGATCCGGTTGAATGAAAAGATGCGGTCAGGTTTGCCCGGTCCGTCGGCAAAGAAGAAGCATGCGGGGTCTTTAACGATCTGTCCGGACCATACGTATCAAAAAGCAGATATCTATGCCTCCGACAGGGATGGCACCACCCTTGCCCTTCCATAAAAGTAGGGTCTTATTGGAACAAACCGTATAAACTCAACCGATATCAATGGTCTTGCAATCATGCCGGCGATGTAGACCTTGCACGGGAAGGAGGAGGATCCATGTATATTGTCTCTGCCAACCCGGCAGATAATTTCAGGAACCAGCTCAAGATCGAGTATCTTTTCCCGGTCGATGTGATATGGTTTGTAGGCTCCGGGATCTATACCGGAACCGCACTCGCGCAATGATGACAATGAACGGTCAATCCCTTTTTTTAAAAAACCTGACTTCCAGTCTGTAGGAATCCAAAAGGAATCAGGTGTTTTTTTTGTGTTCTCTGGCTGTCTGTTACTAATTCTCCTGACCACAAAGGCATCGATATCAGATACGATCTTTTTTATAGGGTGTCTGGCAAGTAGTGAGTATGAATAATGGTGCAATGGTTCTTTCCGCGTTGTTTCTTCTCGTGTTGATCTGTTTCGTATCTGCGGTTCATGCAGAGATGAACGATCCTGTCATGAAAGATTCCCTGATATTAGGAGTAATGAGTCAAGAAACAGGGGACTTTTCCGGAAATTTTACTGCAGATATTGCTGAACTGACCCGGTTTGTCGATGATGCAGTCCGGTACGCCAGAGAAGTGGGAAAGGATGAGGCATGTAAGACATTTAACAATGTTTCTGGGCCGTACGTAACTGACAGCAGGTATATTTATGCCTATGATATGAATCACACTACCCTCTCAATGCCGTTTGAGCAGGAATATCTCGGGAAAAGCCGGAAGCATATCATTGATGCAAGTGGAGTTGCCATCATTCAGTCGGTCGTCGATCTTGCAAAAGAAGGGGGAGGATTTACGTATACCGTATACAAAAACCCTGCAGAGAATAACCAGAATCAGTTCAAGATTTTATACTTCAAACCGGTTGATCCTGATTGGTTTGTCGGATCAGGCCTTTATATTCCCGGTTTCGTAGGAAACATCACCCCTGAAGAACGAACCCTTTTACAAGACCGGGTTTTGGCTGCAGTCGATCACGCCGGTACAGTTGGAAAGGAGCAGGCAATACAGGATTTTAATGATCTCTCCGGACCATTTTCAGACAGCCAGGGTTACATTTTTGCCTATGACTATGATGGGAATACCCTCGCACTTCCCCACCAGCCGGAACTCATTGGAACAAACCGCATACACTATACTGACCTGTTTGGATGTCCAATCATCTTCCAGGAGATACAGACAGCACAGCGGGGAGGGGGATATGTCAATGTTGTCTATTATAATCCTGAAACTGGAAAGGATGAACCAAAGTTATGCTATGTGCTCCCAGCTGGTGATGACTGGCTGATTGGATCTGGTATCTATATCGGTGCCGATCCGATGCAAGAATGATAACTTTTTTCCTTTTATTTCCCAAATTTCAGGATTGTCCCGGGATATTGGCAGGAAATCCGAAAAACCGGCCCCTCACCGTATAACCGGATACGATATACTGGTTCCGGATATCCTTGTATGAGTGGCAGGGTCAGGGGTATAAAAATCCGGTGTGTTATCCTTGGATATCCGTGGATCCCGGGCATGGTTTGTGAATCTGACAAACATCCCTGCTTTTTTCCCTCCTTTTTTGTATCAATGGGTTTTTTGAGATTTCCTGTCAGTCTTTATGTATACGGTCATCTGCAGGGAATAGCAACCGTGTAAAAGATGTTTCTTTTCCCTCTTATCTCTCAGTCGTCAGATGTATGGGACATGAATGAAGGTCCGGGTGAACAGAGGTATAATATGGGAGATATTCGGTTTCTTTTGTTGTCTGCAGTACCAAAAAAGTTTCGGGGTTTTTTAAAAAAGTATTGACCGGTTATCAGGAATCTAAAAAGCGTGCCAGATTACATCCCCATCGTTGATGCATATGCAAAAGACTTGGCAAGCCGGGTGATACCGCCGGTAACCGTGATTGTATCAACGTAATTCGTAACTCGTGCCTCATCATCCCAGTAGTTATTGTTCCAGTCAGGATCTCCGGGCATGTAATACCTGCCGGTAACATACCGGTTTGCTTCCCTGACCGATGCAGAGAGTGTCACCCCGACCTGACCATCAGCATACTGGTTACCACTGGCAGCATTAGGATCAACACTGACCTCGTACATGAGAAGAAGAGGCGTATCTGCAGTTGCTGCCGTGTCCCGGAGTTTAAGCGGTGTCTGGACCGTCATACTGGTGACTGCTGCAAAAGTGCTCTGTGCACTCACCACGTTGCAGAACGAAGGCATGACCGGGTTGCCGGCCCACGCAAAGATACAGCGACGGTTATTTGCCGTCGTCTCGTAGTTGCCGGCAACATCTAAGGATGCCCGCTCGGTTGCTGCAAGGGTACTGCCAAGAGCAGTCTCATAGGTCATGATCCAGTAGGTCTCAAGGTTAAAGGTGTCTCCAAAGGTATTTTTTGTATCATATCCGAGAGCATACATCTGTTCGAGATATCCGCCGTTTGTTCTCTCTTCCATCTGATACGAGGTCTGTGAGACTACTTCCCCAAAATCCTGCAGGGTTCCTGCTGCATCAGTCGGAGCAGCTCCCCCTCCATCAAAAGAACCCCGGAGGATTCCATTGTGCAGGTATCCATTGCTCTTTTCCGATGTGAGGGTGATATCCTTGATAATCGGTCCGATGACATTGATATGCTCGATAGAATTGACCAGCTGGTTCTCAGGCTGTTGAGGAACAAGACGGTCTGCTGCTGCATGGCTGATGAGCAGATAGAGTATGATTACGGTAATGAAAAGGACCGGTTGTATGGATCGTGCAACTGAACTCATGATGATATCGTATGTAACAGATTAATTGTAGTTTTAGAGAAGAAAGGCAGATGGTAATGAATAGTACTCTGTCTCTTCATTATTTTCTTGATTAGAAAGTATTTATACTTCGCTCTATCTACACAGAGTAATCTCATCCTGCAACAATCCTGTGAGTTTATGAGAGCGTAAGAACCTGCTATCGTTTCCGGAAAAGAGAAAAATTTCCTGTAATATTCGGGTTTAACAAAGGAGTTTGGATGTCAGGTAAGGATTAAAAAAGGATTTTACGATGGTTATTGTTTGTTGTAAATCAGGAGTTTATTCTTTCTTCTCCATTGAGTACATCGTGACGATATGCCGGAATATCATGGTTCCTGCCGGCATCATCTGTTTTCCGGTAATCGATGATTCACGAACAAAGGGCTCGGTCGTAGTATGAGTAAGATAGCGGTGAACAGCACCGATGCCATCGACAAGGACCAGTTCCTCGACGGTCTCGACCGGAACTCCTGCGATGACATGAGGTCCGGTTATCGTGACCCGGAATCCGTCATAGGTTTTGCCATCAAAGGGTACTTTCTCTTCAGAAATAGTATAGGTACGCTTTCTGAGTTTCGATCCCTCTTTGTCAGGTTCAAATGGTCCCCAGTACTCAGCCCAGGTCTGTCCTTCCATGAGATGACCGCTGACCCAGGTTCTCGGGTACAGGGTTCCGTCCACGACATACCAGCCGATGTTCCCCTGTTCATCGTTCTCCCTAGGGGTAAGAAGAGGATTATAGGTATCCCGGGGTGTTGAGGCAACCTGAGCCAGCATGTCATCACCGGTCACCGGGTTCTTCATCTCGATTAACCATGGCATCGTCTCGATACCTTCGTGGTAAATGGCATAAATTGTTTTATCCGGGAAGAGCGGTGGATTTTCATATGCAATTATCCGGATGACATGCTCTTTGCTCAGGTTGAAAGCTGCCCATTCCTCATCGGTAAGCGGGGCAAAGGCATGATCCATAAGCGGGTATCCTGCTTCAAGCGTCAGGTTACCTACCCATACAATATCAGGGTCAAGGGGATAGGCCGGGTAGTACCCTTCTTTCCATTCCGGGACAAGGGTATCCTTTTGTATGGTATCACCTGCGACCGTGAGAGATAATAATCCAAAGAAAAGAATTCCAAGGATAACCAACCGTTTCATGAGATACATATTGCCTGATAAGGTATTTCAATGCAGCTATCAGGGAGATGCGATTCGATTATAATTATATAATTAAATAAATTGGGATTTATTATGGGAAGTTATATATCCTATGAGGTCGAGTAAGACGTACACAATTGGTGTTTCGATCTCACAAACTTATTATCGTGTGTATGTCCGTTTGATCTGCTCCCAGAGATCCGAGCAGAGCTCCGGGCATCTGATAACAGGAGTATGTTATCAGCATGGATCTTTTTGGCATGTATAGTCCGGATGCCGGAAGAAGTAACTAAATAGAAGGTAGAACAATCTGAACGCATAGGAAATACATATGATACGAATCAGGACAGGGAGGGAATCATAATGGTATCACGACAAATAGCAATTCTGTGGATTATCGTTCTGGCGATATTAGTGGGAATCGGATCGGGAGTGTACGCTGAGGAAGGGGGAGAATCAGCATCTGTTCCCCCGCCGCCACCTCCCCCTCCACCTCCGCCCGCTCCGGAACCTGCCCCGGCTCCCGCCCCTGCACCCGAACCAGCTCCGGCTGTTAGTTTTCCTGAATCAGCAGAATCCCTGACAGATATGTCCATTGCAAATGGTGCAATCTTCGGGGAGACCCTCTCATCTGATTCCGGGGCATTGCAGATTACCCGGATAGCGACGATAGAACCTGCAATTCCAGAGGCAACAGCGATTGAGAAAGTCTTTGAGTCAGCATCCATGTTCTCTGTCGCGAACGGAGCCATCTTTGGTGCAGGTCTTGGTTCTGGTGCAGGTGTCATCAGGATTGAATCGATTGCATCCATGGAGGCTGCAGTTCCTTCTGATATCGGACCCGGTCCGGTGATGGCATCAGAACAGGTATTCTCGATTGCAAACGGGGCAATTTTTGGAGAGAATCTCGTATCTGATGCAGGGACACTTCAGATTGAATCGATTGCCAAAAGTACCATTCTTTCTCCGAAAGAAGGGAGAGGTGCCCAGGTGACCACTCCTTCTGGCAGCCAGGTTATCACAGCCGAAGGTGAAACTCTTGCAACGCCGCATTTTGCAGGTGACGAGGGAACAAAACCGGGTGCCCAGGTTCTGCTTCCTGATAAGAAAGATAAGGAAAAAGAACAGGAAGCAGGCACAGATGGTGAGAAGAAGAGTGAATCATCAGGGAAGATTGGTGGAAAAACCCAGATAAAAGACTCCACAGAAAAGAAACCGGGTTCCGATACCGGTATATTGGCGACGGAATCTTCTGAAACAGATGGAATCACAACCGGAAAAGAGAGTGGAGCTCAGGTAACGACTCCTTCCGGCAGTCAGAAAATAACCGGTGAAGGAGATACGTTAGCTACACCCGGATATGAGGGCGAAGAGGGAACAAAACCAGGTGCCCAGGTTCTGCTTCCTGATAAGAAAGATAAAGAAAAAGAACAGGAAGCAGGCACAGATGGTGAGAAGAAGAAAGAATCTTCAGACGATTTAGGTGATCAGCCTCTCATTACGGAGTCCAGAGAGGAGGATAAAGAATCCGAAACAGACGAAGTGGTAGTGGATTCTTCCGATACTGATGGGACTACATCCGGAAAAGATACTGGTGCCCAGGTAACGACTCCTTCCGGTAGTCAGGAGATCACACAAGAGGGTGAAACGCTCTCGACACCAGGATATGATGGATTGGAAGAAACAAAGCCCGGTGCCCAGGTTCTGCTCCCCGATAGTCCGATTAAGGACATTATTCTTGAAAAACTGGCTGGCGGGGATAAAGCTGTTCCCGGGGAAGAACCAGCAGAGAGTGTAGAAACAGCCTTAAAAGAGAAACCCGGTGCCCAGGTAACGACTCCCTCCGGCAGCCAGGAGATCACGGATGAAGGAGAAACGTTAGCCACGCCTGGGTATGAAGGCGAAGAAGGCACAAAACCAGGTGCCCAGGTCTTACTTCCCGAAGCCTCGATACGTGACTCGATTCTAGAGAAGCTGGGAATCGGCAAAGAGAAGAAGCCAGTTGAAGAAACGATCACTCCTGCAGGATCATCGTCCCCCGGAACCCTAGAACCAGAAAAGAAAGGAGCCCAGGTGACGACTCCTTCCGGCAGCCAGACGATCTCGGGTGAAGGCGAGACATTAGCGACACCCGGGTATGAGGGAGAAAGCACGAAACCAGGAGCTCAGGTCCTGCTTCCCGGTGCAGTAATCCGTGATTCGATCCTTGAGAAGCTGGGAATCGGCAAAGAGAAGAAGCCAGTTGAAGAAACGATCACCCCTACCGTAACTCAGGCACCTGTTACAGCCGAACCGACTAAGAAAGGAGCCCAGGTGACGACTCCGTCCGGCAGCCAGACGATCACGAGTGAAGGCGAGACGTTATCCACGCCCGGATATGAGGGTGAAGGGACGAAACCGGGAGCTCAGGTATTACTCCCCTCGCAGGCTGGCAAGAAGGATAAGGAAGATACCGGTGGCAAGATCGGAGAAGTAACCGTCACCCCTTCCGCAACACCATCCCCTGTAACAACAGAACCAGAAAAGAAAGGAGCCCAGGTGACGACTCCGTCCGGCAGCCAGACGATCACGGGAGAAGGCGAGACCTTGGCTACACCCGGATATGAGGGAGAAGGTACGAAGCCGGGAGCTCAGGTATTACTCCCAGAAAAGGAAGATAAGGAGAAGGGGGATAAGAAGGACAAAGAGGTAACCCCTGAACCGACAGAAGTCCCGTTACTTGAAGAAGAGGTAACCCCTGAACCGACAGAAGTCCCGGTACGTGAAGAGGAGGTAACCCCCGAACCGACAGAAGTCCCGTTACTTGAAGAGGAGGTAACCCCCGAACCGACAGAAGTCCCGTTACTTGAAGA
>CAZSDZ010000063.1:0-13144 GCA_964605795.1 uncultured Methanoregulaceae archaeon | reverse complement strand
TATGATTCATCTCTTTTTTCCTGCCACGGAAACCCATGTATAAAGAGGATAATGACTTGTTCATTGATTGACCAGGCATTTTACGGATAAAACGGATAGAATCAGGCAGAAAAATTCAGCAAAAAGAGGGGATAAAAAGGGCGGATAAAGAGGATCTCTGGGTTTATTGCTACCCGCGTTCGATTGCGGTTTTTATGGTCTGTGCCTCAAGTCCGTTTCCTATCGTGAGATTAACGGTGTGTGTTCCGGGAACCGTAAACGTCCATGAAGCAGTCTGACCACTGGCGTCAGGAATCCCGTCATTCGTGAAATCCCAGTTCCATGAGGTGGGTGAAGGATACGCGTTCGATGTATCGGTAAAGTATATCGTAATGGGAGCAACTCCTGTTGCCGGCCAGTAGCTAAAGTCGGCATTAAGGGAACCTATCACGAATCCGTCAGCAAGAGTTGCAGATAATCCATTTGGATTGGTGACAACCACACTCCACGTACCCCCCTCCTGTCCGGTCAGGTTAAACGTACCGGTGATGGTGTTTTCTGATGGAACTGATACTCCTGTCGCAACGATCGGGGTCGTTCCGGTTCTGGTCAGGCGAACATCAGCCCCGGTTCCAAACATATCACCCGAGATGGTAAATGAAGTGGGTTCTCCGCTCCAGCCGTGATCCGGGGTTATCCCTGATATGGAAGGCTGGAGTAGTACTGATGGATCAAAGGAGATATCCATGGTATAGTAATAGGTCACATACATATCGTATCCCGGGACCTTGGCACCATAATTGATATACATATCCTGGTAATAGGTTCCTTGTGGCCGGTTTGCCCTGGTTCCCCAGCTGTTCAGAACCTTCCAGTACCCGTTTCCTGCTCCGTCATCATGGTATCCGATGATGGTAACACCATGCCCTGAAAGGGTTCCAGATGATCCCACTCCAGCAACCGGATCAAATGTATCATACTGTCCGTCATACACCCAAAAGTTCTGGAACTGCTCGGTATTCGGGTACCAGTAAAAGGCAAGGTAGACCGCCTTGTTGTTATCCAGTGCATTCTTGATATTGGCGATTGCCAGTTCATCAGAGGTCCAGGTGTTGAGCCTGCCATAACTCATGGATGTAAAAGGATAATTCGGGGTGGTTGCTATTCCTGATGACGGTTGCGCAGTCGGGTAACTGGAACATCCTTTACCTCCATCCGCATACCCTGCATTGGTGTTGGACCAGGGGACCAGTCTCTTTGCGCCGGCATTATTATAGAAATAACTGTAATACCCGATGTTCCCACCACAGCAGGCCCAGGAGGAACCGGTTCCGCCGTTGTAATTGGAATTAAAGTACTGGATCGAGATCTGTTCTTTCTCTCCGGTCTTTACTGCCAGCTCTACCTCGGCAAGGGCAGTACTTGCAAAGACCCAGCAGTTGCCACAGGATCCCTGGTTTCGGAGATTGCCAAAGTACGGGATATACTGGCTTAAGTCCTTGTCCCCGGCAGAGGAGATCTGTAATTCTTCTGCAGTTTTAAGAGCCGGGGGGAGAGCGTGTACCTTTTCATAGATGTCCATCTCCTCAATCTCGCGTATCATCTCCTCATCAAGGACCATAACGCCGTATGATTCTGCTTCAGCCTGGCACTCAGGGCAGGAAGAAGAGGTAATATGATCATCATCTGATATGGCAGGACTCTCATTGTTCCCGACTGAATTGATAGGATCCCCTGATATTGATGGTAACTCCCGGTTATCAAGCCTGCCTGCCGGTATCAGATCACCGGAACCAGGCGAGAGTATTATGAGGATGAGGAGCAGGAATACCCCGGTTATGAGCAGGGGTCTGATAGATTTCATTGCCTATAATCCTCCTTTTTAGTCTGTTGGTAATGGATCATGTGGGTATTTAATGGTTCTTCATATGCGGTAAAGAACGCAAGAAAAAACTGGTGGATTTACCTTTTTTTAAAACCGATAAACTCTCCTTTTCTTCTTCTGTAAAGAATACCTGGATAATAACTGAAAATCCGGTCAATAACGGATACGTATCTATTAATTGGTACTGCGCTTTCTTCCCGATGATGGTGAATCATAATAAACCTTTAAGAAAATACTGAATCATTTTCTATTCGCATCCGGGAAGAAGAGTATGGGGACAGAATAAGGGTTTTAGGAAGGTATTTCCTTTTCTATCTCTTCCTGGTCTTCATCAGAATTTTCAGTCTCGAGTTTTTCCTCATCTGATATCTCTCCGATTATCGTTTCCTTTTTCATATGGTGGTGCCAGAGCAGGATTCCCCCGATGGACAGCAGAAGGATCGCGCCAAGACCAATCCATGGGATAGCAGAATCCCGTAGGTCAAAGGATTTCGTTGGTATTGGTGTGATCTCTACAGGTTCTTGTATGGTTGTTGTGTCTGCAGGCATCGGTACAGATGGAACTGGTTCCTGACGTATGATCTCTTTTATCTCATCAGGAATTTCCTCTTCCGGTATCGCTGCCGGTTCCAGGGGTATCTCTGCCGTTGTGGGAACCGGCAAGGCCAGTGTCATCATGGTTGAGTCAGAGACATCCACTCTCATTCCTGATATCCGTATCATGTACTCGCCCGGGTTCATCCCTCTGGTGTCAGCAACAAACGAGAACCGGTTGTTTCCGTTGTACCCTGGCATAACCCGGGTAGTTCCGCTTATCCCTGAAAATTCCCAACTATGACTCTTTGAGGTAGGTCCAAACCAGTTCTCTGATATCTCTACCAGCAGATCATTATCAGTACCAAGGTTTGTCTCCCCGGTAATTCCGATACCTTCTCCCGGTGATGATACAGGAACCGGGAATATCACGATCTTCGGGTTTGTGACGATAAACTGGCTTGTATAATACGTATCGTCAATAAAAGGACTGTCCAGCACTGTTTGTAGAGCATAGGCGGCATTGTCTGATTCCAATGCACCCTGACCTCCGATTCTGAAGACAGGGGAGCCGGGATAGGGATATATCGAGAGGACATTCTCCATCCTTCCGTCCGGGTAGACATCAAACTGACCGTTGTACATGGGGTGCTGTACAACAACCTGATATTGCCCGGGGAAGAGATAGGAGGTCTGTGCCGCATCAAGGGTATAATCAAATGTACCATCGCGGTTTACATCTGTCGTATCATAAAAGACGTAATTCTTCCCAAATATCCATATGGCAACCCCACTTCTGGGATCTCCCGGTCCGATTCCTGTAATATGGAAGGTATCTCCCTTGACAAGAATGTTTTGTGCAGGGGTTACTGACAGGTACGGATTTCTGAAGGTGATGGGAATGATACTGTACGTGGCACCGTTCAGGTTATTTCGTCCGACCGGGCGGTTCACCGCATATATGGAGTACGCTCCGGCATCAAGACCGAGGTTTCCGGTATACCAGGTGTACTGCCAGGTCTCGCAGGAGTCATCGGTGACACGGGTAAATGAGGAGGGATCACCATCGACCACCCGCTGTGTCGGGTTGGTAAGTCTTCCTCCGTTTGACGGGAGATTTGGCCCGGTGATAAAGAGATAGGTCTCACAATTATCAGAGTTCAACCCATAGAGCGGTATCTCACTCCCAAGGAAGAAGATCCCTGACGATCCGGTATCGATCGAGACAAATCCTTCAATAACCGAGATCTTTACCTCGTCAGATCGTGTATTCCCTGAATCATCTCCCTCGATTCGTATGGTATACTGCCTGTCACGAGTATCATCGGTTGTTCTCCAGCCAACGATCGCCGTGCCAGTGCGATCGGTAACTACCTTCGCATAGTACGATACCCCGTTAAAGGGCAGAACCGGAACATCATCCCGGATAATCAGTCCGGGAGGAGACTGAACCGGGTGCATGCCTATCAGGTACGGTCCATACTCGGAATCCTGGTATATTCGCTCCTGTGATGGCATGATCATCGGGGGTTGATCGTCAGGCCGCCCTGACATCTTTCCCGTTCCTTTAACCCAGATATAATACTCTCTTTCAGGTGAACCGGTTATTGTCGTAGTAAATGTTCCCCCCTTCTGAATTGAATCAGTGTTCGTCTCAAGAGAGAGAGCACCTCTTTGAACAGTAAGGAATACCGGATTGTTCTTGTCATTTCCGATGGGCCCCGGGTAATTATCTGCAATATTGTTGAGGCGAACCTCTGGCCAGATATTGTAGGTTCCGGAAGGATAGAGATAGGTGTTGGATGAATCGGTATAGGCGATATTCCACCCGCGATAGGTTCTGGACTCAACCAGGTACCACGGGTTCCGATCAACAGAGAGATACTCCAGCGAGAGGAGATTTCCATCAGTATTTCTGACCGCAGAATACGTGCTCCCGTGTGGTGTCTGGATAGAGATGGATAGGTATCCGTCCAGTCCCGGATTAAAACCGAAGCGTTCTGTGACCTCGTACAGATTCGTCTCGAACCTGAAATTAATGGCAGAATCACGTGAGACGGCACGGTTGGTGAGATCACTGTCTGTTGGATTTGAGTGGAGTCGTACCGATATTCTCGGTCTCTTGACAACGAAGGCCACACCTCCTATCCTGCCACTTCTGATGTCATACTGGTACCATGTTCCGGTATTTTCCTGAAATGATACCGGAGAGATATACCACGACTGCTTGTTGGATACAGCAAGTATCTCGGTTGGATTTCCCCTGTCCGGGCTGGTTCCCGGCTGGAAATATGCGATATGGGTATAGGGATCCGGAACTGCACGAAAGATATCAAGCCCCTCTTCACCGAGGAACACGGTATCTCCCTGGCTGATGATGTTCAGAGATGCAGCAACCGGTATGATACATGCAGACAGGATACTGACAGTAATAAAGAGCATCCTGTACAAATTTTTGTATTGAATTGTTCTCATACAAGACCTCCGCATTTCTTTCCCTTTGGTTCAGATCTTATATCTCACTTATGATAGGTGCCATTGTTTTTGAACCAATCGTAAGCAAATGTGATGATACACGGAAATCTCTTTCTGATTAGGGCTGGTATTTTTCATCAGGTTTTTAAAAGAAAGGGAAGATGCAGAGGTCACTATAAACCGGAATAATTATCCCGATCCTGGTACGTGTATGCACCATGAAGGTGATCTGTCTCCTGTTGTGCCCGGATTACATACTGGCCGCAGTTACTGCCGATATAATTCTCTTCTCCTTCCCCTATACTGACAATCACTTCGTACCCGGCATTACGCAGATCCTGAATAATCCCTGGAATTTTGCCGTCTGCGGTGAGTAATGATACAAGATTGCTTTCTCTTGACCGGTAGGTCGGGTTGATTGGTGTAACCTTGACAAGAAAGATATCAGTGGGAAAATAGCGTCTCAATACACTCGTATTAACCGGAATACCCTCTGCCAAGGCGAAGTTGAGGGTAACTTTCCGGTCACCGGCATGGAAAAAAGACCGGCCATAGTCTGATATCTGTTGAAAGTTCCATTTTTTTATTGGAATAAGCCAGTCCCGGACCTTTTCATCGGTTGTGTGCAGTGAAAACTGCAGTTGAAAAGCCCCCGGGAAGAGAGTATTCTTTATTTTTAAGAGTTCCTCAAAGAATCTCTCTCTCCCCTTTGGTGCAATCGTCGAGAGCGATACGATAAGGCCGGGAGCCTGATACCGTTCTTTTAATGTCTGTAAGGCCGAAAGGATGTGTGGGTTAAAGGAGGGTTCACCCATCCGGGCAAACTGGATCTTGAATTTGTGAACCGGTATGGTTCTATCCGGATATCGGTTTGTGACCATGGTATCTATCTGGAAGAGCAGTTCATCAAAGGACAGCACTCCTTTGTACGTACCCCCTGCATCACAGAACCGGCACCCTGCCGGACAACCAGAAAGGGATGATATAATAAGTACCCATTTCTTCTCTCTTGGTACCGGGGGTTGTACTGATTCGACAAATTCTATCAGGCTCTTATTATCCCGTTCGGCAACATAGACGACTGCGACATCGTCCCTCCCTATCTTCTGTATTACCCTCATGAATTTGTCGTCTCACCCGATTGTTCCTGTTGCTTCTCTTTTTCATGAATTGTCATTGCTGCAGATATTCCGTCCCCGATAGCGATGCCGGTCTGCCTGTGTCTTTTGTTTGAGACATCCCCAATAAGATACAGAAGGCCGGATTTTCGAAGAGACCCGCAGATTTTTTGTAGACCACTGCTGATAAAACCAAGGGCAGGTCTTCTCCCTGTTGCATAGAGCACGTAATTTACATGTAGGGTACATGTACCGGTGGTATCGAAACAGGTCAGTTGAAGGATATTGTTTCTTTTTCGGACAGAGTGTACTTGCGTGTTTTCCCTATATGAAATCCGTGGTGAATTCATAGCCCGCTGGAAGAGCATATCCAGGCACCTGGTCTTATCTCCTCTGTTCAGGATAATGATATCATTTTGTGTTGCAAGATGTAGTGCGTAATCAAATGCTGCATCCCCGGCACCGATTATCACGATTAACTCATCTCTTCTCTCTAACAACGGCAGAATGCTCTGGTAGATGTGAGTTTCTGCCCCCCTCTCAATAACAGGGGTAACAACCGGTCGTGGAACGGTTCCCGATGCAATGATGCAGTATGGTGCGGTTATGGTCCGGTACCTGGTTTTTACAAAAAATGCATCATCATAATACTCAAGTGAGAACACTTCTTCCAAAAAGAGGTCTGCAGATGTGGCACATAACTGGTCCACAAAGATATCGGCAAGAGAGGAACCAAAAATGCCACCGGGAAACCCGGGATAGTTCTCGACATGGTATGCTTCCCGTAAGAGGCCTCCGGGTTGATTCTTCTCGAATACCGTCGTAGGTATCGAATAGCGGTGCAGTTGAATGGCTGCTGCAATGCCTGCAGGTCCTGCACCAATGATGATTACCCGTGTCACTTCTGTTCTATCCTTTCCGTTTACTCAACAATTCACGGGTGGTACTGATCGATGCAAATCCGTCAGCAAGAGTAGTAAGGCTTGCGAGGTATAATGGGTATCTGCTTGTTGCAGTAGCATCGAGCGGGATAAGGACATTATACCCCCTGATAAAAGCAGACCGTGCGGTCGTCTCACAACAGAGGTGTGTCATAACGCCGGTAATCACAATAGTTTTTATATCCCGGTTCAGTAATTCCGTTTCGAGTTCTGTCTGGTAAAACCCGTCGTACTGGGTTTTTGTTATAATGCATGCTTTTGGAAAGACGAGATCTCTGGTGATGGACACATATCTGCTCTCCCTACGCAGCAGATCGCCCCACCAGTCCGCCATTCTGCCTGCATCGGTATCAGTATTGCAGTGCATGGTGGAGAATACCGGGCGGTCATGTGCAAAAAAATTCTCTGCAAGCTCTTTTATCCGGGGTATTATCGGTGGTGAAGCAGGAATATAGGCATGAGACTGTGGATCGGTGAAGTACATCTGCATATCAATAATCAGAAGTGCACTCTCTTCCAGGATAAAGGGGATGTCTCGCTGACGACTGTCCCTTCGTAATTGGGAAAGCACTTCTGACGTAATGGTATCGATATTTTCTGCTGTAAGATAGGATTCTTTTCTAGCCATACCGCACCCTCCTGTACGCATTTTTCATACGGGTGAAAGAGAAAGAGAGAACAGGTGATTTCAGTCTTCTCTCTTTCATCAGGTACATTACCCGTATAACCGCACACGTGAATGAAAGGATCGATATCGTTGTTCTGTATCGGATGAAAAACCTCCCCACAACGAAAGACAGATTCCTCATTACCTGCTCTGGTGGATGATGATATGATGAATATTCCTGCAGAAAACCCGCTTATACCCAATATCTCACTACTATGCCAGCGCGAGTACTGGTATAGAGATCTTAAACCAGGAATCTGGAGGTTTCTCATACGTGGATGGATTTATGGGTGTAAGATTTAGGCAATGTATAATCTGATAGAATCAGATAGTGGTGTACACGGTGAAGGTAGGAAAGGAAGGTAAGAAGCATATATCCTGCCCGAATCAGATGTAGGGATACCAGAATATGAGTTGTTATTCTTTAAAACCGATTACAAAAAGTATTAATGAAAACAGGTAACAAAATTAGCCAACACTTTTCACCTATCTCTTTCACCCATACTGGAAAATATTTCGATGAAATTACGGCATTTCTCCCTGATAATCCTGTTCGTTGTCCTCGTAACAGGGTTATCCTTCATCACCTTCGTCTCGGTATCTGTCATCGAGAATACCAGCAGACAACTCGAAGAGGAAGCAGTTGAATCTGTACTGGATAAATCAGCAACTGCTTTGCGATATCAGCAACGGGAACTTTCCAAGCTTACCCAGGACTGGGCAGAGTGGGATGATACGTATGACCTCATTACTGTCCGTTCAGATGATATCATCGATTATTACTATGATAATAATCTGAATATCAGGACCCTCGAGAATCTGCTCATTGATTATGTTCTTGTTACCGATCTCTCCGGAAAAGTTATCGTATCTCGTTTTCTGAACCCGGACAGGGATGGTTTTTTGCCAGTACCTGATGATCTCCTCATTGTTGCACGTGACACCATTTTGTCTCAAAATCTCTCACTTGAAGAGGGAATGGAAAGAACCGGACTTATATCCCTTTCCCATGGTTTTGCAATGCTGTCATGGCATCCGGTCGTACCAAGTGATCTGAGTGCAGAACCGGTAGGCATTCTCATATTTGGCAGGTACCAGGATGAAGAGACAAGAGCTGATCTTGCAGACGTTATTGGAGAATCGTATGCTATAACAGACTCACTGGGAGGGACCGATCTTTCGCATGAAGGATTTCTGGTGCCTATCGGAAACACGAAGGATAAATGGATGGTTCGAAATAAAGATACGGTCACCGGTTATACTGCTATCTCTGATTTTGCCAATCATTCATCCTTGTATATTCAGGTCGCAACTTCGGTGAAAGAGATAAACCAGCAGAAAAAAACACAGGTAATCTCTGTTATTCTCCTAATATTCCTTTCTGTTCTCTTTTTTATCATCTCGTTCCTGTACTTTGACAGAAAAATTCTCAGTCGTCTTGAGTCGATTAGTGATCAGGTAAAAAAGATCTCTCCTGATAGAACTGATCTCAGACACAACCCGGTATCTGTCAGAGGAGACGATGAGATCGCCTTTCTTGCTGATACGATAAACCAGATGGTCTCGGAACTGATAGGATCCAGGCGTGAATTATCAGAGAGTGAAGCATTAAATCGGAAATTGATTGATAATCTCCCTGAATATGTTTTCGTTTATAATGAAAACAAAAAAATTTTGTATGCAAATCAGAAAGTGCGTTTGTTTACCGGTCTCTCTCTTCCGGAACTGGAGATGAGATCGATCCATGATTTTATCGCAGATGGAACCGATGAGATGTTATCGAAACCCGGAACAATAGAGGCCTTGGAAGTACCTTTATTCTCATCAGAGGTCAGTCTTGTCGCTCCCTCGGGAGAGAGACAGTCTGGTATGGTTAGTACAACTGAGATATCATACCAGAACCAGGCAGCAACCTTACTTCTTATCAGCGATGTCAGTGCGCTGAAGATGACTGAGCAGGCATTGTACTCGGCAAATAAAAAACTGGCACTTCTCTCAAGCATCACCAGGCATGATATCCTCAATGTCATAACCGGGCTCATGCTCAGGCTTGATCTTCTCACCATGGAAGAGGAGAATGGGGTAATTTCATCTGAATTTACTGCAGCAATACAAAATATCCAGTCAGGTCTTACCAGAATACAGGATTTTATCGAATTTACCGGTATTTACCAGTCTATCGGGACAGATCTCCCGGTATGGATCTCTATTAACACGCTTATCACCGAAGGGGAGAAGGACTTGGATTTGGATCATATCACGGTACAGCATAACCTGATAGATGGAGATATCTTTGCCGACCCCCTCATTTCCCGGGTTATATTTACGATACTGGAAAATGCGCTCCGTCATGGGGGGGATCATCTCACAACAATTACTATATCGGCTGAGGTCATGATGGACTCCCTGCAGATAACCATAGCAGATGATGGATCCGGTATTCCGTACGAGGAGAAAGATGCCATCTTTTTACAGGGATATGGTAAAAATACCGGTTTTGGTCTTTACCTTGCCCGTGAAGTCCTCTCAATTACCGGGATATCAATCATCGAGGCAGGAGAGCCGGATAAGGGTGCTCTCTTTCTAATAACCATCCCCCATGGTCTTTTCAGGATATCTTCAGGAATACCCGCAGATAACGAAGGAGAATAACCAATAATAGTAATAACAGTCGCAAAAGGTTGTATCAGGTCATACATACATGAAAATTTCATCGGGAGCAGATGGTATTCCAGCCGCTCATGTATTCTGTCATGTCCCTTTCTATTATGGGTTGTGAATTGATGACAAAAAAATTCCGGTTAACGGAAATAAACCAGAATGATCAATTATTCATGAGATTGAATAAAAATGATCGGGAATACGAAAGACAGCATCCCGGATTTTATTGTCTCTTTCTGGGTTTTGGGGGATTTCCCGGTATGGTATGATAAAAATCACGGGTATAGGTTTTATTCACGTGACGCCTCCATTCTTCGATTATCATCTGGACGGTAACATCTGACTTCAGTGTTCCCATCTGTCCTTCAATCCCTGCTCTTTTTAAGGTATTTCTGAAATCCTCAGATGTATGTGCCAATCTGAGAGCAATTCCCTGTTCGTGTAATTCCCTGAAAAGATCGAGAAGTACCAGAACGCCGGTGTAATCAATGACCGGTGAGGACTCCAGATCAATAATCAGGAGCTGTACCGGTTCTTCCTGTTCTCTTAAAAGTGTGATGATTCGTGAGTAGATGACCTCGGTGTTTGCAAAAATAAAGGGGAGATCAATCTTTACGATGAGCACCTTTGGTGTTGGTTCTTTTTCCGGTTCCCGTCCGATATCACCATACAGAGTCGTGCCCGGGAAACGACCCAGCATCGGGACCTGAGGATAACTGACCTGATAGAGTACCGAGAGGAGAGTCAGAATGATGCCGATAATCATTCCCGGGATTATCCCACAGATGATAACCCCTGCACCGGTAATAACGGCCAGGGTGCGTTCACTTCTGTTTATGAATCCAACCTCGCTGATACCGGAAATATCAACAGACCAGATAACCGATGCAATGATGATGGCAGCCAGAAATGAGACAGGAAGATGATAGAGATATGGCACGAAGAAGAGGATGGTTATGAAAAGAATGATGCAGGCAACAAGACCTGCAACCTGGGTTGCAGCCCCGGCCGTGATATTATCCTCTGCTCGTTTGGTATCTGCCGAGACTGGTAATCCTGAAAAGAGACCTGATATTAGGTTACTGGCTCCAAGTGCCAGCAGTTCCTGGGTGGTATCCACCTCGTACTTTTTTTTATTGGCAAGACGGCGTGTTACTGCTGCAAGTTCGACATAGGAGATAAAAAACATCACAAAGGCAAGAGGAATGATTAGTACGAGGTCAGAGAAAGATATGAGCGGGAGGATTACAGAAAAAAGACCGGCAGGTATTGATCCGATAACAGGGACTCCCTGATCTGCCATATGCATCCCTCCTGATAGGAGGATTGCTGCAACCATCAGGATAAATGCCATCGGAATACCCCGATGCAGTTTTTTTACCAGAATCAGGAGAATGAGAGTGATTAACCCGATCCCAACCGCGTAAGGATTAACCACTGCTGCCTGTTTCATGATACCGGTAACCATCCCGACAAGGTCAGGCGAAACGGCTTTTATTCCAAGGAGATGAGGAATCTCAAAGATGATGATGAGAATGCCGGCTCCACAAACAAATCCTTTGAGGATCGGGAGAGAAAGGATGTTCTGCAAAAAACCGAGATTCCATCTCCACGCTATGAGTGAAAGAATTCCGGTAATAACTGCGGTGCATGACGTCAGCGCAAGATACCGTGTTGTATCACCTGCTGCCATCGCACCGATGACGGTGATAATCAAAAATGACTGGATGAGGCAGGGACCAAGAATTACCTGTCGCGATGTTCCAAAGAGGAAATACAAAAAGGGTGCAATGATACCTGCATACAAACCGAACTGAGGGGGTAGTCCGGCAAGGGTTGCATATGCCATGCATATGGGAATCGATCCAAGGGCAATCAGTAGACCGGCAGGGAGGTCCTGCCAAAGCCAGGAAAGCCGGTATGTCGAAATCCAGTTAAAAACCGGGAGAATAATGTGATTCTCTTCTTCCTGCAGATCAAATTCTTTGAATGCATCGTTTTTCATGTATCCACCCTGATACGATGGTGTTTGTTTAGACCCATCCTTCTTCCGATATTTGGCGGGAAAAGTAAAAAATGATTGGTCTCTCTTCAATTACTTACCAGAATATCCCGATGGTCAGGATAAGGAAGAATACCGATACGATAAAAAAACCAAGGACCGTGAACAGTATCGCGGGAATTCTCTTCCAGGCAAAAAGCCAGGCGATAACCGGGGTACCATATAGACCGATTGCAGGTATCCAAGAGATGCAGATACAGGAGAAAACACCATATCTCTGAACCACGGTTATCCTTTGCATCTTTTCTTCAACTTTTAATAACCATTTCCGTACCCTGTCTGATGTCTGTGCAAAGGTATCACAGATCTCAAAGATAAGGAGGGTCATCCCGATTGCATAGGAGAGCATGATGACAAGGATTATCATGGGTTTTATGCCCAGTCCCAACCCGATGGGAGATGCGGTTGCCTGAAACAGGATTGCAGAAGAGACCATGGTGATTACCTTCCCATCCGGTATGCCGGTGTATCTCCCTGCAAAAAGAGGGATTCCGATAATAAATACGAGAATAAAGAAAAGTGATTTTACTATCTGTCTGAACATCACTATCCAGACCGGGAGGACCTCGTTCATGCTCTACTGGTATGTGTATTGAATACAAGAAAGGATAGGATGTATTGGAAAGAACGGACAGTACCCGGTTTTTGAACCATCGGGGGAAATCTGCAGGATAGCGATATGTATCACGCAATTGAAACAGGCAGGATGTATAGGGAGATATAATAAACCCGCATTAGCGTGATATAATTGTGTACTGTGTTGTTATCCTGACTGGAGAAAGATACCGGTTTTCCTGCGATGGTGTCAATGCAGTGAGCAGA
>CAZSDZ010000062.1:0-13694 GCA_964605795.1 uncultured Methanoregulaceae archaeon | reverse complement strand
GAGATTAATAAGGAGAATCTGGCAACAGGATGATAACGTGAGATAACGTACGTAGATACGATATGTATGACTGATACCGGAATCATTCTTTCTGTAGCAATGGGATGCGGTTTTCTTCTTCTCGTTATCATCCTGTTCTGGATGAAAAACGCAGAGATACGATATACTGACCGGAAATACCGTGAAGGAATTTATTCAGACCTCCTATCGGCCATTACCATGGTCATGGTTTCAAATGATCCTCCCGGTACAATGAAGGCAAACCGTATCCTGGCGCAGAAAGTCCATACCGTCAATCTCATCGCAGGAGAGGGAGTATTATCAGCACTAAGTAAACTACTGGAATTACAAAATCTTCCTGATACCGAGGAGACAAAACGCAAACGGGAACATGAGGCCCTGCAAAACCTTGTGTTATCAATCAGAAAGGAAACAAAAAGACAGCCAGTCACACCGGGCCGGAAGGATTCGGGGTCTTTCTTTAAATTCTATATGCCGGTTCATCACACACTCCCTGATAACGATTCAGATTAACTGTATCATCGTAAATACAATACCATGACCACAAATCCTAGTCATTCCAGAAAAAGAAGGTTTGTCATCGCAGTGACCGGGGCAAGCGGAATAATCTATGCAGAACGATTATTGCAGGTTCTTGCTCCCGTTGCCGAGATCCACCTTATCATATCAGAAACCGCATCTCTTATCGCCAGGGATGAAGGAATTACTCTTAATAATCCCCAGATAACCACCCATGAGAACCAGAACCTCGCTGCACCGGTCGCAAGTGGCTCCTTTTTACATGACGGGATGGTCATCATTCCCTGCAGTTGCAAGACCCTTGCTGCCGTTACATCAGGGATCAGTAACACGTTAATAACCCGATCTGCTGATGTCACACTCAAAGAGCGGCGGCCTTGCATTCTTCTATTACGGGAAAACCCACTATCGCGGGTTCACTTGCACAACATGATCGAGGCACATGATGCCGGTGCAACGATTATGATGGCAAACCCGCCTTTTTATCACCACCCACAAACGATTGCCGATCTCGTTGATGCGGTGATTGCCCGGGTACTGGATCACCTTGGTGTGGACCACACCCTCTCTACACGATGGAGTGGTTTTGATGCGTGAATTTATCGATACGATGCGAAACCTTGGCCTCGTGCAGGATATTGATGACCCGGTATCATCTGATTACGAGGGACCGCAACGCTCGGCACAGACAACCGATCTCCTTTTTTTCCATAATTTCGGAAGGAACAAGAATAGAGCCGTGATGAATGTAACCGCAACCAGGCAGGCACTCGCAACCGCCCTGTCTGTTCCGGTAGATACGATGGTGCCCCGGCTCTCACAGATACCCTACACCGGATCTGTCATCGACGAGGGGAATCTTGCTACACGCCCTGTCGACCTTGATACCATTCCGATAATGAAGCACTACCCCTGCGATGCCGGGCTGTACCTGACCTCTGCTATTGTTTTTTCCCGGTATGGAGAGGTTGAGAATGCTTCGATTCACCGGATGGTACAGCTGGGAAAAGACCGGCTTGTTGCACGACTTGTCGAGGGACGGCACACCCATACTCTCCTTACGAAAGCTCTTGCCAACAACGAGGAACTCCCGGTTGGCATCACTATCGGGACACATCCCCTGGTTACCTTTGCCTGTTGCAGCAGGGTTCCCGAGAGCAGGGAGCTTCCCTTTGCAGCATCCCTTCTGGGAGGCGAGATCCGGACACGGACACTCTCGAACGGAGTCCGGGTTCCGGACGCCGAGATCGTGTTAGAAGGATATATCGGCAGGGAGATGGAAGAGGAAGGACCTTTTGTTGATATCACCGGAACCTATGACCCGGTCAGGAGGCAGCCGGTGATCCGGCTCACCGGTATGTCTACCAAACCAGATCCCATTTATCATGGAATCCTTCCGGGAGGAGATGAACACAAGATTCTCATGGGAACCCCTTACGAACCCCTGATCTACCGGTCAGTCAGCCAGGTCACCGGGGTTACCGATGTCGTTCTTTCAAGGGGAGGATGCGGATACCTTCACGCGATCATCCAGATAGCAAAACGAACCGATGGAGATGGGAAAAACGCCATAATGGCAGCGTTTGCTGCGCACACATCGCTCAAGCATGTCGTGGTTGTCGATACCGATATCAACCCCTCAGATCCGGTTGATGTTGAGTACGCAATTGCAACCCGTGTCAGGGCTGATACGGATCTGATGGTGATACCGGGAGTCAGGGGTTCATCACTAGATCCGATGCGCATCAGCGACGGAATGAATGTGAAGATGGGGATCGATGCAACCATGGAGTGCGGGCGTGAAAACGAGTGCATCCGTGCCCGCTGGGATTAACATAAACTTTCCCGGGAACAGAGCGATCAAAAGGATTACGAGAGGGTATCGGTAGTTATGTACCTGACAAAGGAAGAAGATGCAATCCTCGGCGGAGAGCAGGGGGAGACACGACAGGAGTTACTGGAGATACTTGTTGCCATCGGAACGGTCTTTGGAGCAGAGAAGATGGTTCCCATCAAAAGTGCCCAGGTATCGGGAGCATCGTATAAGACCATCGGAGAATGGGGTCTAACATGGCTCTCCCACCTGGATGCCACCGCCGCCGTGCCTGCGGTCTTAAATCCAATCGGCATGGACCGCACCCGGTACGAGGAGATGGAGATCTCAGAAGATTTTGCAAAAAAACAACTCGAAGTGATCAATGCCTACAAAAAACTCGGGATAGAACTTGCCTGTACCTGTACCCCGTATTACCTGCACGAGACCCGGTTTGGCGACCATCTCGCATGGTCAGAGTCCTCGGCAGTCAGTTATGCCAACTCTGTTATCGGTGCCCGGACCAACCGTGAAGGGGGACCATCTGCCCTTGCTGCTGCAATCATCGGGAAGACACCTGCATATGGTCTGCATTGCACAAAAAACCGTCTCCCACAGCTCATAATCGAGGTAAAAAACGCACCCCTGACACCGGACCAGGCATGGTACGGGGCCCTCGGATTCCTTGCAGGTAGCATTGCCGGTGCCAAAATTCCTCTCTTTACCAATATCCGGCCGGATGATGATTCACTCAAAGCTCTCGGTGCTGCGATGGCAGCAAGTGGGGCAGTTGCACTCTACCATGTTGCAGGAGTCACACCCGAAGCCAGAAGACCAGGAGATCTTCCTGAACCAAACGAGAAGCATATTATCGATGCAGGGGAGATATCGGCTCTCTTTGCTGATACAAAGGTAGATGCAGTGGCTATTGGGTGTCCCCACTGTTCTATCAGGGAACTGGAGAGTGTGGCATCCCTTCTTGAAGGGAAGAGAGTTTTAAAACCCTTGTACATCTTTGCCGCACGGAACCTGATTGAATCAGCAGGGGGACTGACGAGCAGGATCGAAGCAAGCGGAGCCTTCGTATTTGCAGATACCTGCATGGTCGTCTCACCTGCCATGGAACGGTTCTCTGCTATCATGGTAAACAGCGGAAAAGCCCTTGCCTATATTCCCACAATGTGCGGTGCTGTTGCACGGATCGGAACGACGAAAGAGTGTATTGCTGAGGCATGTAAACGCTGAACCCACCTGCTGCCAGAAGGAACCGGAAAAAACTGTCGTCGTGAGCAGAAACAGGTCGTGGTACTCAACACTCTTCTCGGTAAAGAAAACCCGGTAAAACGCCCATACAGTATTATGTAATATCCTTTCCTATACGATATACAGGGAGGGTCAATTTCAGGCATATTTCTCATTGTACCAGAAAAATGATCTGGTACCTCTTGTTTTCCTGAATTTTACGATAAGGAACCTTTCAATCGTATCAGGTTGAGTGATAAATCAGATGGACAACGGTACCCGGGATTCCTACTATGACATCCTGCAGATATCCCGTGATGCGACTGAGAAAGAGATCCAGCAGGCGTACCGGCGGCTGGCCAAGATACTGCACCCTGATGTCTGTCGTGAACCTGATGCAGAGGAACTCTTTAAAGAACTCAATTGCGCATACTCGGTCCTTTCTGATCCCCAGAAACGATCACTCTACGATGCCACGCTCCGAACCGGCCAGGATTACGAGTCCCGGGTAAAAGAGGATGCATGGGCACGTTCAGGGTATGATGACCGGTACAGGGATCCTACAACCTGGTTTTACCAGGATCGTTCCACGTACAAAAAATCTACCAGTCACCATCACACTTCGGCCGAAAAAGAGCAGGAAAAGAGAAAGATTAGAGAATTTAGCATCCCGCACTGGGGACAGGTCCTGCTCTTTTTCCTGACCCTCGTCATGGCAATCACCATCATCACCCTGCTCATCATTCCCCCGATACTCTCCCAGGTACGTGCAGGTGAAGCAGATACTGCACTCTTTAATGGTGAACAGATGGCGGTTGAAGAAGAGTATCTCCTTGCCATCCAGTACTATACCAGGTACTTAGAGATAATTCCCAATGATCCAGAGGTTTGGTACCGCAAAGGAGAGGCCCAGGTGAACAAAGGAGACCGCCTGGTTAGTCTTTTTATGCCAGAAGAGGCTCCCCGGTATTACCGGGAAGCGGTAACATCATTCATCCGTGCATATGAGTACTCCGGGGATCTGGCGCCTCTTAAACGCGCAGGAGATCTCAGCGTGAGGTTACTGGACTGGAACAGGGCAGAAGAGATTTTTACCGAGATAACCGGGAGATATCCCAATGATACCAATGCACGGAACACACTGTACAATATCCAGGCACGAAAAGCAGGATTGGTCAGGGACGATGACCGGTACCGACCCTGATAGGTTCTTCTCAGGCACACCTGAAATCGCAGATCTCCCCCTGTTGGTCTGTTCCTGGCTGATGAAAGATACGACAAAACCGGATCGGTCTGTACCGATATAATCATATTATATTTCTTTTCCCAATTCACGCTCATTCTCGAAAAATCCGATTCTGGCATACGATAATACAGCTGGTATTTGGCTCAGGAAAGACAATAAATCAGGAGAGAAAAGCATCGGGTTTTTCATCTAAAAAAGAGAGGATCTCTTTTCCCGGTCCAACAGGAATTATTCATGGAACTGTCACCACGGATGGAAGCCTACTATAACCAGCTCAACACCGATCTGGCTGCTGCAATGAGTGTTGCAAAAGAGGCACGCATGGTCGGGATTGATCCAAGGACCACTGTGGAGATACCCATCGCAAACGACCTTGCCGACCGGGTAGAGGCCCAGGTAGGGATAGCAGGTGTGGCAGCAAAGATCCGTGAGCTCGAGAAGGAGATGTCACGGGAAGAGGCGGCGTTACGGATTGGTGATTACTTTGCGAGAGGGGAGTTTGGAGAGACCACTCCTGAAGAGATACTGGATCATGCCATCCGGACATCGATGGCACTTTTAACAGAAGGTGTCGTTTCTGCCCCTATTGAAGGGATCGCAAAGGTTTCACTTGCGAAAAATGATGACGGAAGCAATTATCTCAAGATCTATTACGCCGGCCCCATCAGGAGTGCAGGAGGGACCGCCCAGGCATTATCTGTTCTTGTCGGGGACTATGTTCGCCGCCTGCTTAATATTAACCGGTATATCCCGAGGGAAGAGGAGATAGAACGATATATCGAGGAGATCCGCCAGTATAACTCGATCTTAAGTCTCCAGTACATGCCCTCAAAGGAGGAGATACGACTCATCATCACCAACTGCCCGGTCTGTATCGATGGGGAACCAACCGAGAAGGAGGAGGTCTCCGGGTACCGGAACCTGCAACGGGTTGAGACAAATGTGGTCAGGGGAGGAATGGCTCTTGTCATCGCCGAAGGTCTCGCATTAAAGGCCCCAAAAGTTCAGAAAAACGTAAAAAAGATGAAAATGGACGGATGGGACTGGCTTGAAGAGATCATCCATGCAACTGCCGGGGGTGGAGACGAGGACCATCATGGCGGGATTACACCAAAAGACAAGTACTTACGGGATCTCATCGGGGGACGGCCGGTATTCTCCTACCCGATGCGTCCCGGTGGATTCAGGCTTCGATACGGGAGGTGCAGGAATACCGGGCTTGCAGCCGGGGGTCTCAATCCGGCAACCCTGCATATTCTCGGGGATTACCTTGCCGTTGGCACACAACTGAAAGTTGAGAGGCCGGGAAAGGCAGCAGGTGTTGCCCCGGTAGACAGTATTGAGGGACCAACAGTACGGCTGAAAAATGGTGACGTTGTGCGGGTGCATACTGCAGAAGAAGCACGTAAAATCACGGGAAATATAGACTATATCATTGATGTCGGCGAGATACTCATCAGTTACGGTGAGTTCATGGAGAACAATCATCTCCTCGTTCCACCGGCCTACTGCGAGGAGTGGTGGTTGCTTGAGGGAGGGAAAAGGCATCCGAAAGATGAAGAAGAGGCCATTTCGTTTGCAAATGAAGGAGCTTACCTGCACCCAGACTATACACTTATCTTTGATGATCTGAATGTGTCGCAGATCCAGGAGCTTGCAACCTACATCAGCACCACGGGATCAGTACAGGATGCAGTTCTTGTGATACCGGCAGAGCCCAATATAAAGGAGATCCTTGAGATACTGCTCCTGCCCCACCGGGTCATGCATGAACAATACCATATCCGGGGGTGGCGGGTACTGGTATTGTGTCTTGGTCTTTTAGAGGATCTCACCCGTTCTGATGCATGGAACCGGGATCTTCCTTCCGATCCTCTTGCACTCGTGATGCATCTCTCAGGATGGAAGATGCGTTCAAAGGCAGGAACCAGGATTGGCGGACGGATGGGAAGGCCGGGAAAATCAAAACCAAGAGAGATGAAACCGGCACCCCATGTTCTCTTCCCGGTCGGGGAGTTTGGGGGATCCCGCAGATCCCTGCAGGAAGCGGTGAAATATACCTCACCCAAAAATACGGATACAGGAGAGTTTAATCAGACCCTGGGAGGGTTTCACGTGAATAAGGGAGTGGTTCCGCTTACCATGGGGGTACGGGCATGTCCATCATGTAATACCGAGTCCTATCAGAATACCTGCAGCAGGTGTGGTATTCCGACCGAACCGGTCTTTTACTGTCCGAAGTGCAACCGGAAAGAGACCGGAGATATCTGCAGATCCTGTAAAACCCCTCTGGTATGTTCCCGTGAATACGAGGTGGATCTGAAAACGGAACTCGGGAAGGCTTTTTTACGTCTGAATGTCCCGGAGAGTACTGTCCCGCTCATCAAAGGAGTGAAGGGCCTGATATCAAAGGAGAAGCCGGTTGAGATCATCGAGAAGGGAATCCTGCGATCCCTCTATGAACTCTTTGTTTTTAAGGACGGAACTATCAGGTTTGATATGATTGACATGCCCCTTACCCATTTCCGCCCTGCGGAGGTGGGAGTTCCCGTACGAAAACTTGCTGATATCGGCTATACGCATGACATCTACGGAGAGGAGCTTGCCGATAAAGATCAGGTACTTGAGTTACCGCCACAGGATATCCTGGTGTCAGAAGGCTGTGCAGAGTATCTTATCAAAGCAGCCGGGTTCATCGACCGGTTGCTCTCCGATGTATATCACCTTCCCCCGTTTTATTCAATAAAAAACCGGGAGGATCTTGTCGGTCATCTGGTCATCGGCCTTGCTCCCCATACCAGTGCAGGTGTGCTTGCACGGATCGTCGGGTTCTCGAAAGCAAATGTAGGATACGGCCATCCGTTCTTCCATGCTGCAAAACGGAGAAACTGCTTCTGTGCAATGACCGGGATTGAGATCTACCACGACGGAGTGTTTGAGACGATCCCTATCCGTGATTTTGTTTTAAGCCGGTTCGACTTCACCCATGCCGGTACCGATGAGTTCGGGACATACTACTCTTCACCGGCTACTCCTGCATACGCCCGCAGCATCGATACCACCGGAACACCTCACGTACGAAAAGTGACCTCAGTCTCTGTCCATCCGGCTCCCAAAAATGTCATCAGGATACAAACATCCCGGAACAAGGAGATCCATGTCACCCCGGATCATGCCATGCTCGTCTGGGATGTTTCATACCTTCGCAAGATACGGGCTCTTGAACTTTCTGTCGGCGATCCTGTCCCGGTATGGGAGGGAGGGGTTGTTTTATCAGACCGGATTGTTGCAATAGATTACGTACCTGCACCTGATTCACGCGTATACTGCCTGACGGTTGAGACAGATCACACGGTAGTTGCAGGCGGGATCTTCTGTGGGCAGTGCGATGGTGACGAAGACTGCGTCATGCTCCTCCTTGACGGACTCATCAACTTTTCGCGATCGTTTCTACCGGAAACACGGGGCGGATCCATGGATGCACCCCTGGTTCTCTCAAGCAGGATCGATCCCGGTGAGATTGACAAGGAGAGTCACAACGTTGATGTATGTGACCATTATCCCCTTGAACTCTACCTAAAATCACTGGAATATGCTCATCCGCGTGATATTGAGAAACTGATTGATCGCGTGGAGAAAAGGCTCGGTAAGCCGAACCAGGTTGAAGGTTTTTTCTTTACCCATGATACGAGTGACATCTCTGCCGGTCCGCTTGACACCATGTATACCAAGTTAAAGACGATGGTTGAAAAACTTGAGAATGAACTGGATCTCGCAGAAAAGATACGGGCGGTCGATGTTGACGACGTTGCAGAACGGGTACTTCAGACCCACTTTATCAGGGACCTGCAGGGAAACTTAAATGCATTCTCTAAACAGAAATTCAGGTGTACAAAGTGTAATAAATCCTACCGGAGGATGCCGCTTTCAGGGAAATGCACCTCCTGCAGGAGCAGTATTATCCCAACAGTTCATGCAAAATCGGTCAAAAAATATCTTGAAATGTCACGGAATATCTGCGAGAAGTATGCGGTCTCAGAATATACGCGTCAGCGGGTTGAGGTCATCGATATGAACATCGAGTCTACCTTTGGAGAAGAGAAAGAGGAACAACTGGGACTTGCAGATTTTCTCTGATATCGCATTTACTTACATCCATCCATTCCCGGAATAACACTTTTTTAAAACAAGACCCTGGCTTGCGACAGGAGCCCGAAAACCGGGAGAGATGACTGAAAAATTTGTTCTCTTATCTAATCCCTGACTACTATCTTCCCAAAACCGGTATCAGCCTGTTCACTCTATCAGAAGATATCATGAACAGATAGGGCCAATATGATACCATGACAGATATCGTGCACAATGCCGGTTTTAAACCTGAACCGGTCTTTCGAATCTATCTCTTCGCAAGTATCGTTGTATTGTTCATCATTCTGGCAGTCTTTTTTCTCCCGCTTGGATATGCCATCACTGAGGATATGACCGGAGTTTATGGAGCTGCTCTCTTCCTATCTGTGTTGTTTCTGCTCTCCTGTATCTGGGTGCCGTTTTATTATGCATCAGTCCTCTATATCCTCACTGATAATGAGATGAACTGGGCACGGGGAGTATTGTGGAAACAGACCGGTATCGTGCCGTACAACCGTATCACCAACGTCGATATCGTACAGGGCCCACTCATGAGAATCTTTCACCTCTCTCACCTGAGGATACAGACTGCCGGGTACTCAGGAAACCAGATGGCCGAGATCCGGATACAGGGGATTTTGGAACCAAAACCGCTGCGGGACCGTATCATGGGTTACGTGCACGCCGGCTCGCCGGTTGCTGCAACCACCGGGACCGATACCGTGAACCTGAAAACAGAGCATGCCCCTGGGTTTGAAAGGATGCTCACCGAACTGGTAGCGATAAGGAGACTTCTCCAAGATATTGAGAGAAAATTGTAATATTCACTACAATAATTCCGGTACCTGCTATGATAGTACAGATGATAATGCAGATACCTCATTCCCCGAGCTATGGTGAACCGGTATGAATACCAGCCGTCTAATCCTGATTATATGCCTTATCCTGACCCTGCCAGGACAAAGCCTCGCAGCCATGCAGTCCGGATACAATAACGTGACCTTGCATACGGCAGTTCTGACAAATACAACGATAAACGTCGATCTCACTGTCTTTAATGATGAGCCAAAGGACCATGATACCCAGTATATCGCCCTTTACCTCTGTAATGAACAGGGAGATACAAAAGATGCAGAATTTGTCAGCTGGACGGTAACACCACCACTATTACCAGGACAAAGCACCGGCATAACCTTAAAAGCCCCTCTCCCGCCGGGGTTGAAACCTGCTTACTATTATATTTATGCCGTGACACAACCGGGAGGGTCGTTTCCCGGATCAAAGCCAGGGAACGTGTATGATGCAAAGCCGGTACCTATCCATGACTATACAAAAAATATTCCCCTGATCCCGGCCGGAGAGATCCCTTCTGTCAGACAGGATATCTCCGGGACAGGTTCGATATCTATCCTCTCTGCAGAGATACCGGATAACAGGAATCATTTCGTTCCTGGAGATGAGATCTCGATCGCCGTGAATGTCTCATATCATAATAATGTGAGTTCCGTGTCGGTTATTCCCATCCTTGCCTGGATCGGTAATTATGCCCTGGTTCCCGTGGATGCAAAAATCCCGGTGCCCAGCCCCGGTCAGCCGGTCTCTGGTACGCTCAAATACCGGATCCCTGGTTCCCTGATGCCGGGAGCATATTTCATAACCCTGGTTTCCGGTACCGGTAATCCCGCCTCGAGTCTCCCCCTTACCGTGAATCATTCCATCAATCTGTACCAGCCTTTCAAGAGACCCCTGCCGGCATATTGTGCTGCTGATGCTTTGAATTACGAACTGGTATCGGTGACGGCCTTGTCATAAAACCAGCCAAGGTGGATTCCGGTACTGAGGCTGTCAAATTTTTCGCACTTATAACAAGATATTAGTGCAAATTTTCCCAATACTGTACTGATCTATAGCAATTAAAAAGCCAGAGGTCTGTTATGAATTCGAATAAAAACCTGTTTTTTGTTTTTTTACTCTCCGCATGTATGCTCTTTGGCATCTCCGGAACAGTAACGGCATCAAGTGATGAACTCGAGATAACGTTCAACGATGTATCTCTCAAAGACGACGGGCTCTTTCTCTCCTTTGACTGTACGGTAACTAATGTCGGTGTGGAGACGAGTGAGTCCTGCCTCCTTGATCTCTTCGCATCGCCGGTTATGGATAGCATCGATCAGGCACCATTCCTGGGATGGGTGTTTATCCCCGAGATGGAGAGCGGCGAGAGTGCCATCTACCAGGTCGAATTGAGTCTGCCCGGTGATCTTGCTTCAGGGGATTATTACCCGACAGCCCTGATTGCCTGTTATGACATGACACAATCATATCCTGAGAAGATCTCATTAAACCCTGGCAAGGGAGTCGGTGCCTATGCCGTATCGGGAACTGAAGAACCCTGTACCGGGATCGACTATGCGATAACCGCAGTTGAGTTACCAGAAACTCCTTCCTCGTATGCAGTCCTTGATAACATCGAGATTACCGTTACCTACACCAACAATGGCACGAACGATGACCAGAATGAGATCATCCCGATCCATGCCTTTGTCGGAGACCGGGAACTCGGGCCGATCGGATCGTATGTAAAACCACTGAATGCAGGTGAGATATCAACAAAGACACTCATTTATCTCGTCCCTGAATTTACGGAAAGTGGCACGTATCCCCTAACAATCATCATCGATCCCTATGAAGAGGCGGAGATGTGCAACTTCTCTGATGATGTTGTTGATTCTGATTATACGATAGGAATTGAATAAAAGCCGGGATTGATATGAATCCACATACCGGCAAATTTTTTTTGTTTTTTTTCGCAGGATGCCTGCTCATACCCTTTGCGACTCCGGTATCTGCCGCTAGTGGAGAACTCGTGATTACCTTTCATGATATATCAGCAACGATGGAGAATACAGGACTGTTTCTTGACCTGACCGTGACAAACAATGGAGAGGGTGAGACTGAGTCCTGCTTCCTTGATCTCTTTGTTTCACCGGCAGCAGGAACAACAAAAGATGCGATCCTTATCGGGTGGACTTCTATCCCTGTGATGCAGGGCGGTGAGAGCACTGATTATCGAATCGATATTAGTATGCCTAACGATCTTTCAGAAGGGGAGTATTTTCCGACTGCAACGATTGCCTGTTATGACATGACAGAATCGTACCAGGAGAAGGTTTCGCTAAAACCCGGATCCGGAGTTGATGCGTACCTGGCACCGGGTATCAGTACCGCATGTTCTGGTCCTGATTACCAGGTTACCGGGGTTGATGTCCCGGTTACTCCTGCAGCCTACGAGGTTCTCGATACTATCTCCCTTACCGTCACGGTCACCAACAGGGGTTCTGATGATACCGGTACTGCTCCTGTCCCGGTCCATGCATACCTCGGAGACCGGGAACTCGGACCGCTCAATACCGCTATCAGCCCACTCGCAGCAGATGAGGTATCGGTTGAGAAAGTAACCTACCTTATCCCTGAAGGTATGAGCAGGGGATCGTATCCGCTGACCCTGTTCATCGACCCATACCGGGAGACCGGGCAGTGCAGAGCAGAAGACGACCTTGTCAGGACTGATACGAGTATCATCATAATAGAGGATACCCCACCAATGACCATCGCCACACCTACGCCTTATTCCGGGTTTCCTGCATACCAGAAAAATTCCCACTGTTCTATCTGCGATCACCTCGTTGATTTCTAGGACCGGTGACTGAACTGTTAAGAAATGGTTCATTTCTCTTTTTTTCCTCAGGAATTCCCCTGCCCGCAAGGATATTCTCATACCCGGCACTATACCCCGGATTTTTGGGGAACCAAACAGAGAGAGATTCAGGCCAAAAGATAGATACCTGATAGTATCCATAGCTATAAAACTCATCTGAGTACTGGGAATACAAAATCGTTTCTGATATTATTTTTCGATTCCTGCATCGCCCTTCGTATTCGATGAGGTGACTGGTATTGCGCGAGGGTAGCCAAGTGGTCAAAGGCGTCTGACTCAAGATCAGATCACGAAGGTGTTCGCGGGTTCGACTCCCTCCCCTCGCATTCTCTGCATTTTCAGGGAGGCTTAATTTTTGCGTTCTGTATCTGACCGATGCATATCGTGCAATTACTCAGAGGTCAAACGAAGGTTTCCATGAACTGATGACCCGGTAATCTATCTGAAAATCCGAACTGTTTCGCAACATTAATGCACATTCCACCTGCATAGTAAAATAATGTTCAATCCCTGGTACAGTGTTTTTATTACCTTCGGGTCAGGGCTGATCCTGCTGTTTCTCTCTTATCAGGTATACAAAAGCAAACGTATCGTTGGTTCCTCTATCTTCTGGATTGTTCTCTTTTTGTACGCTCTTATATGCCTGATTTTTAGTATAAACAGTCTCGGTCATATTATTCCCGGTATCGGCCCGTATCCCTGGTCACTTCACCTGTACTGGGTATATTATACCTGTTTTTACATCCTCCCGGTAGTATGGCTGCTATACTGTATGCAATATTCCGGAAACAGTGAATACATCAAAAAACCGATAATCGGAATCCTCCTGATTATTCCGTTTTTATTTAGTTATTTCAGAATCGAGGAGTTCTGGGCACCTTTTTCATTCCTGGTAAAAGAGATCCATACTCCTGTGTTTGCCGGGTTTTTTCACCTGTTTGCCTATTTTTATCTGTATTGCCTTATTATTATCGGGGATATATTCCTTCTCAGGAGATATCCGAATG
>CAZSDZ010000061.1:4598-13886 GCA_964605795.1 uncultured Methanoregulaceae archaeon | reverse complement strand
GGAATCACGCGCCCGCCGACACGCACGTCAATTCGCTCGCCCTGATCTTCCGCAAGAGAACGGAAAAAGAAATCGATGGGCAGGCGCTGGCCACGTGGGGCCGCCGGTTCCAGCAGTTGCAGCCTCCCGTTCAAAAATGCCATGTCGCGACCCGGCGGTATGATGTAGGCGCAATTTATCTGAACGTGCATATCGTCCTCGACCTCAAAGACCTGCATACGGGTATAGCGCCGTATCAGGTCGGTGAGGATGCTCTTATGATCAGGGGCCAGGTGCTGCACCAGCACAAAGGCCATCCCCGGTTCGGTATCCGCTGGCATGCCTGAGAAAAAGGCCTCAAAGGCCGCAAGCCCGCCGGCGGAAGCCCCGATGCCCACGACGGGAAAACTGCTTTTAGCGCTTTCGGGTTCGGGCTCTATGTCTGCGATGTCGACGGAAAGCTCCTGCGGCAAACCGGATGCCTTCTTCTTAAGGTCACGTTTGGGTTTCATGTGCTGTGCACTTCCCTTCAAATTCTTCGTGTTGCGGCAGAGAATGCACCGATTACGAAGGGTTTAATTCTCATCAGATTATCAGGATAATCAATTGGTACAACTGCCGGGCCGGTTTCATTCATATCTCTCCTCTCGAATGATCGGGATGATCAGGTCTGTGATATTTCCCCTCCGGTACCGTAATCAAAAACCTCGCCCCTTCCCCATACGTCCCGGTCTCGCGGATAGAAATCCCGGTGATTGAGAGGATCTCGCGGGAAAGGAAGAGCCCCATACCTGTATTCTTCCCAAAACCCTTCTCAAATATCTTCTCTTTCTGTCCGTCAGAAATCCCGTTCCCGTCGTCTTCGCAGACAATGACCATCTCATCCCCTGACTGCCGGGAAAAGAGCCGGATCTCTGATATCTTCTCTCCGTATCTGACCGCGTTCTCGATGATATTGTAGAACACTGTAGTAATGAGCGGGTCAGCATAGATAAGAAGTCCGGCGGGGATAATGCATTCTGCTCTGATGGATCCCAGATGTACCTTTCCTGCCACGGTTTCGATGAGATTTTTAAGGTCATGCCAGACCGGGGTATTGACTCCAATCATCTCATACTCCCTGGTGAACTGGATCATGGATGATATACGTTTTGCAGCAGTACTGGCCATGGTAATGGACTCAACATCGTTTCGATCTGCATTCTCTTCCAGAAGATCAAGGGAACCAAGTATGATACTCAACTGGTTGTTGATATCGTGCCGGGTGATGGAAGAGAGGATGTTGAGCTTCTTGTTCACTTCACGGAGTGCTTGTTCTGTTGCTTTTCGGTTGGTAATGTCCTGTGCAAGAATTGCAATATCTTCACCCATCGATATAATGACGAGACGGAGCCAGGTCGGGTTTGAAAAAATCTCTGAAACACTGATCTCTTCAATAATCTGCGGGATTCCTGTGTTTGCTGCATTGATATATGCCTGGAAAACCGATGTTCCTATATGGCCCGGAAAAAGGTCTAATAGTCGTTTTCCTATTACTTCTTGTGGATCTGTTTTATTTAATCGTGCGATGGTCTGATTTTCGTAGATCCACATAAAGTCAATAATCTCGCCTTTTTTGTTTCGCACGGGATGAAGGATGGTGAATCCATCAGGAGACATCTCCTGGGCGACCCGGAACCGTTCCTCGCTCTCCCGGAGTGCCTCCTCCGCCCGCTTGCGGTCCGTAATGTCCCGGGATACGCCAAGGATCCCAACCGGCTTTTGTGCACAATCCCGCAGCAGGGTCGCGACATTCTCGACAATAATGATTCTTCCGTCCTTACAGTACTCTTCTGTCTCGAGAGAGATCGTCCTGTCCGGATCGGCAGTCCCGGCTGCTTCCTGTGCGATCTCCTCGTGGAACCGCTTCAGGGCCATTTCAAAGGAACCGGGTGTCATCATCTCTTCAAACGACTGGGACAGGGTCTCTTCAACCGTGAACCCTTTCATCCGGGTGACAGACGGGCTTGAATATGTCATCGTAAGGTCCATATCGAAGATCCAGATGTGGTCAGCCGTGTTCTCTGCGATGAGGTGGTACTTCTCCTCGCTCTCCCGCAGCGCTGCTTCTGCTGCTCTCCGGTCAGTGATATCAATGAGGAGGAGGAGAGTGGCAGGATGATTCTGGTATTGGATAGGAGCTGCTTTTACAATCACCGATCTCCGGGCCCCGTTTCTGGCAACCAACTCAAGCTCGTATGGTGGTACTTCTTCTCCTTCTTTTCGGGCTATGATGTTGGCAATGACTGTTTCGCGGTACTCTTCCGCGATAAATGAGAGAATTTGCATGCCTATCAGTGTGTCTGCATCATATCCGAGTGCCTTTGCCGAGGCAGGGTTTACATAGAGAAGCTTCCCGTCCATCCCGTACACGCTGACATAATCAGGCAGGTTCTCAATAAGCCCGCGGTTAAATGATTCGCTCTCTGCAAGTGCTTCCAGTATCCCTTTCCGTTCAGTGACATCTTCATAGATGCCAAGGACACCATACACGTTTCCCTGTCCATCAGTCAGGGGGACTTTGGTCGTGTCTATCCAGAGTCTGCTGCCGTCTGCCTGCTGCAGTGGTTCTATTATATGAGACCTGGGGGAATTACGGTCCATGACAAAGTGGTCATCACGAAGATATGAATCGGCCTCTTCTTGTGGCCAGGGAAGGTCGAAGTCTGTCTTGCCAACGATCAGGTCGGGATTCTCTAGACCGACAGCCTGGGCAAACTGCATATTGCATCCCAGATATCTGCAGTCTCTGTCTTTCCAGAAGACTGACTGGGGTATGGCATTTAATACTTCATGTAACATAGTGCGGTTCTGGAAGAGATCCTCCTCTGCCCGCTTTCGGTCGGTGATGTTGCGGGAGACCTCTATGGCGCCTATCACGTTGCCCTGGGTGTCCCGGACCGGCGATGCCTTGACGTTCCATGACCCCTGCGTGGCCGGCCAATGGGGCTGGTTCTCCGGCGTCATTTCGGCCTCGCACGTTTCTCCGGTCTGAAGCGCGATGGTGACAGGGCAACCGATACACGGTTTTGTTAATCTCCAGGCTTCGCAGCAGTGGTGCCCCTTTATGTTCTCCATTCGGACGGGAATTCCTGTTATGCTGCCGATGCCATCCAGGTATGTCTGATTGGCCCAGACTAGGCACCTGTTCCTGTCATGGTAGGCGATGATATCTCCTGTATTGTTCAGAATGAGCTCCTTTTCCCGCTCGCTCTCTGCAAGTGCCTTCTCTGTCAGTTTGCGGCCGGTGATATCGCTGCCAACAGACTGGTACTCACGGACGGTTCCATCTTCATTAAAGAATGCCCGGGTACTCCAGCGGTCCCAGACAACTCCTCTATCAGGAAGGATGGTACGCTGCTCAATAGTACCGATGGGATGGTTTGGAGTGAGCGAGGCAAACAGACACGACACCGCATCCCGATCGTCTGTGTGAATGACCGGTTTGAAACGGGTCCCGATGATCTCCTGAGGATTCGTATTGAATCTCCGGCAGTATGCCTCATTGACAAAAAGATGGGTACCATCAGGCAGGAACCGGCAGATAAACTCAGACTGGGTTTCAACGACATTTTTGTACCGCTCCTCACTCTCTAATAATCTCTTCTCTCCCTGCCTCCTGCTGACCGCGTACCGGATCTTATTTGAGAGCTCGGCAAACTGGGACTTCGTTTCTCCTCCTTTCTGAAGATAGAAGTTTGCACCTTCGTTCAGTGCCTGGATAACAACATCCTCCCGCCCTTTCCCGGTGAAGATGATAAAGGGTGTCGTGTCTTTCGATGATCTGAGGTGTTTCAGAAACTCAATGCCGTCCATCCCTGGCATCTGGTAATCAGAGATAATTGCATCAAAGGACTGCTCTCTGAAAACAGAAATTGCATCTTCTGCACTCTCCGCAATGGTAACGATAAATTCTCCGGTCTTTTCAAGAAAAATCTTCCCAATCTCGAGCAGATCGGGATCGTCATCGACGTAGATAACACGGATTGGTTCGGGCATCATTCACTCTCTCTTAATTCGCCATCTCCCGTCCGGTACCGTCATCTCAAACCTCGCTCCTTTCCCCGGTTCGCCCGTTTCCCTGATTGTGATATCGGTAATGCCGAGGATATCTCTGGTCAGGTACAGTCCAAGACCCGTGTTCTTTCCGTACCCCTGTTCAAATATCTTCTCCTTCTCCTGCCCCGGGATTCCGGCCCCGTCATCTTCCCAGGAAACGACTATCCCTTCCGGTATCCGGATACATGATACCCGGATTTCGGTTACGTTCTTTCCATGCCTGAGGGTATTATCAAGAAGAGTGAAAAAAACCCTTTCAAGCATTGGATCGGCATATAACTCGATATTCGGGATATCTAGTGTCATCTGGATGGTCGATGGAAGATGGGATGCGGGCAGGATGTCCTGTATCCGGTGCCAGCCGGGCTTCCCTGTTCCCAGGTTCTGGTACATCTGGGTGAACTCGATCTGGGAGATCATGGTTTTGATTGCTTTTTTCATCGACAAAAAGTACTCGAGCACCACGGGATCAGGGTATCTCATCTCTGCGATCTCGACTGAGCCTGACAAAATGGTAAGGGTGTTATTGATGTCATGCCTGGTGATGTTTGTGAGAAGGTCAAGTTTTTTGTTGACCTGCAGGAGAGCTTCTTCCGTATGTTTGCGTTCCGTAATATCGAGGATATTGCCGATAATCCGTTTTATCTCTCCGTCCTCTTCAATCGGCCGGGCTGTTGTCTGGATCCAGATCCGGTTCCCCTGATATGTGGTCAGGGGAAACTCAAGTTTATAGGGTATTCCTTCCCTGATGCATTGGTAAAATGCAGCCTCGATAACCGGCCGGTCATCGGGATCATAACAGGAAAGACTGGTGCTGATAAGGTCTGTTGAGCCAGGGGCAGCCGCTCCCGGATCTAACCCGTGAATCCGGTAGGTCTCATCGGTCCAGGTCAGCATCTGCTCTGATACATCATACTCAAAACCCCCGACTTGTGCCAGATTCTCTGTGGCAATGAGCAGATCCCTGCTCTCCTGCAGTTGTTGTTCCAGCTGTAATCGTGTGGTGATGTCACGAATTGCAGCAAGATGCACCGATCGCCCGGAAAATTCGAAAAACCGTGCAGTAATCTCTACCGGGAAGAGCGCTCCGTCCTTTTTGCGGTGCCATCGCAGCGGGATTGCAATAACAACATCAGCATTAACCGGTGTTTGTTTCGTAAACTGCTCGGTCTTTTCCGGTTCCACAGAGAGATCGGTGTTTCTCATCATGAGCAGTTCTTCCCTGCTGTATCCATACATATCTGTAGCAGACTCATTTGCCTGCATGATGTCACCTGTGGCATTATCCACGAGGAGAATAGCATCAGATTCAGCCTCGAAGAGCTGACGGTACATCTCCCTGCTCTCCTGCAACGCCTCTTCTGCACGACTCTGGTCAGTGATATCAAGGACCGTTCCTATAAGGCCGGTTATTGTCTCATCAGAACTGGTAACCTGCCCGACTGTCTTTATTACCCGAATCTCCCCGGAAGGAAGCATGATATTCCATTCTTTCTCGAATGCAGTCCTATCCTGCAGCGTTCTTTTGACCGTTGCAATAAAATCCTCGCGATTGGAAGGATGTATCTGTGATACCAGTTCTTCAAAGTCAGGTTCTCCGAGATCCGGTGCCCTGCCAAATATCTGAAAGGTCTCAAGAGTCCAGGTAATCTCCCTGGTCTCCGGGTTGTAAGTCCAGCTGCCAAGGTGGGCAATCTCCTGGGCTTGTGCAAGATGGGCTTCACTCTCCTTTAAGTGACGTTGCAAAATATACATATCAGATACATCATGTGCCTGGGTAAAGAGGAGTTTCTTTCCCCGGAGGGTGATAAACCGGGCAGAGAACGTGCATTCATGTACTTTACCATCCTTTATCCGCAACGATACCTCTTTGTTGATGACCTCACTATCCCGTTTTACCTGGGAAACGATCTCTTCACGTTCCCTGGGATTTATCCAGATATCCAGCTCGGTTGTCTTTTTACCGATGAGTTCATCAAGAGGGTAACCCATCCATTCACAAAAGACCGGGTTGGCATCGATGATAGCACCGGTCTGTATGTCTGTGATAGCCATGGGGTCAGGGCTTATGGCAAAGACCGCAGAGAACTTCTCTTCAGATCGTTTTATCTGCTCCTCGGCCTCCCTGCGCCAGGTGATGTCACGTGCATTGCCCTGTATTGCAACGAGCTGCCCCTCATCATTGTGTATCAGTACATTGGTGTGTTCGGTCCAGATTCGTTCTCCGTCCCTGGTTATCCAGCTGATGGTAAGCAGCCAGTTCATGGGAATAACTCCATCCAGCAGATCCAGAAGCTGTGAGCGGTCATCAGGGTGCACCATGGCAAAGAGGATATCAAAGTCCTGGTACAGTTCTTCAGGAGAATACCCGCAGAGTGCCTCAACCGACGGGCTTAGATACCTGATGTTTCTCTCCGGGATAAGATCGATGTGGTAGATGACGTCCCGTGAGTTCTCGGCAAGCATCCTGAACCGTTCCTGGCTCTTTGCAAGTGCTTCTTCGGTAGCCTTGAGCTGGGTGATATCAACGGCTATCCCGGTGACCCCGATGATGGCTCCGGCAGGATCATGGAGGGGAGAGAGGAAGGTCTGGAAGGTGATGCCATCATGGGTATATTCATACATGACCGTCTCGCCGGCAAGTGCTCTCATGTGCTGGCTGATGACCGGATGATCAGGATCATCGGTGCCGAAAAATTCATAGAGGGTCATTCCCCTGACCTGGTCAGGTTGCAGACCGATAGCAGCAAGTCCCCTGCCCTGAGAGGTGGTATACGTAAGGGTACGGTCAACTGCCCAGACTGTTCCCGGGAGCTGGTTCATGACCGTGCGGAACAGCTCCTCGCTCTCCTGTAACTCTTCTTCTGCCCGCTTCCGGTCGGTGACATCGATACAAAACCCCTCAATGCCGATAATCGTTCCATCTTCGTCCCGGATCGTCCGGGCTGTAATAGAGATCCAGAACCGGTTTTTATCTTTATCACGAGCAGGATATTCCCGTGGTTCCATGAATTCGTGCTCACGAAGGAGAGCGAGAACCTCTCTGCGATCCTCGACTCTTTCATACAGGTCACGCCCGACATCGATACCGGCAGAAAGGATCTCGTCTGCATCAGCGTACCCGAACATCCGTGCCAAAGCATCATTGGAATTTTGGAGGGTTCCGTCAGGAGCAGTCTGGAATATCCCAATCAGAGCATTCTCAAAGATACCACGGTACTTCTCTTCGCTCGTCTCAAGAGACCGGATAAGGGTATCACGCTGGTTCGCGGTTCTTGCAAGGCTCAACATACCGTAACTGAGCAGTGATAGGAACCTGGTCAACCTGATAAGGTAATCCATGAGTGCATGTACCCGTTCATGAGAGAACCGGGGTACCCGGTGCAGTGCAGCAAGATACTCGTCCCGGTCAAACCCGTAAACCCGGGCCTGCTCGATAAATACCGATTCATCGATGATATCATCATCATAGAAGAACTGACCTGTAAAGACATTGCCCATATGCTGCTCTCCGACAAAGAGAGGAGTGACCACATCCCAGAGGTTGTTTTTGCACTTGTATGCGGTGTACTGGCCTTCTTTCAGGTTTGCTGCAAGATGAAGGTCGCTCTCGGTGCAGTATCCTGCAGTGACCTGGTGCACCCGGTGGAATCTGGTGCAGATATCCTGCCAGCCGGTGGCAACGAGAACCTTCCCGGTCACGTCAAGGATTGCCATCCCCATACCGCTCACCCGGGTAAAATCCTCCATGAGTGCCTGGAGTGCAGGGATGTCAAGCAGATCCTCGAGATTAAGCATACCGATATCACCATCCGGGGAGAGAAGGTTCTCAAGTTTCTTTCTGATACTCCCCTCGCTCCTGATGAGTGCTTCCCTGCTCTGTACCAGTTCATCATAACTCTTTTTTAATTCCTGCTCTGTATGGGCGAGTTCTTCGTAGGTTGCCTCAAGTTCTTCATGCTTCTTCTGTAAGGTCTCTTCTGCCTGTATACGGCTCGTAATATCCAGGAGAGAGGCAAAGCTTTTGAGGGTCTGCGGGATAAGGCTTGCCGAGAGATAGATATGATGAATATCGCCAGACCGTGCTTTGAACCTGAATTCATAATGAGCATGGGATGATTCGGGATCCTCTCTTCTGAGCCGGTGCTGTGCCTGCATCCGCTCCAGATCATCAGGAACCACAAAATCCATCCATTTCATGGTATTCTCAATCTCGACTTTACGATAGCCTGAGAGGCGTTCAAAGGCGATATTGGCAAGTGATATCGTCCCGTCATTCTCAAGAACAACCATCGCGGTTCCGGTTGTCTCAAAGAGTGTCCGGTATCTCTTCTCGCTCTCCCGAATACTCTCTTCTGCTTCTCTGATCTCTGTGATGTCCCGCAAAATCCCTTCTATCCCTTCTATTCTGCCGGATTTGTCATAGTAATAATGACTGTTTGTAGAGACCCAGAGTGGAGTGCCGTCCTTTCTCTTCAGTTGAGCTACGTAGTTCTCAACATACCCGTTGGCAGCGATGGTCTCGAGGAACTCCTTTCTTCTCCCCGGCTCATAATAAAACGTCTCTGCGATATCCATGCCGATGCACTCTGAAGAGTTATCATACCCAAAGAGAGATGCCCAGCTGGGGCTTGCCATAATCAGCCGGCCTTCCCGGTCGGTCCGGTAAAAGACCTCCTGTATATTCTCAAGGATACTGCGGTACAGTTCTTCACTTCTTTTGAATGCAGACTCGGTCTCTTTTATACTGGTAATATCCCGTATCGATTCGATGGCACCGGTAATCATCCCGCTCCTGTCATAAAGAGGGGATGCTATCATCCAGATGTATGAATCACTATCGTCTTTTGAGAGCGAAGCAACCTTCTCGGCGATAATCTGGTTTCCCGTGCGGGTAATATTCAGGTAGAGTCCGGCAGTTTCTTGATCGTACGAAAGAACAAGATCTATAAGAATAGGGCGCCGTTCATGATATATCGGCAGAGAATACTCGTAATTGCCCTTCCCAAGCATATCAGCGGCAGCGATCCCGGTCATCGTTTCCATCGCACGGTTCCAGGCGATAACGATCCCGTTTGTATCGATAGCAAAAGTTGGATCAGGAAGGAAGTTGATGATATCAGCTTCACGTCTGACACGGTTGAGCAGTTCCTCTTCTGCCTGTTTCCGCCCGGTAATATCGATACAGATTCCTTCGTAGTAGAGAACCGT
>CAZSDZ010000061.1:1568-4498 GCA_964605795.1 uncultured Methanoregulaceae archaeon | reverse complement strand
ATTGGCATTCAGAAGGGTTCCGTCAGGAGCAGTCTGAAAGATACCGAAAACAGCATTCTCAAAGATACTCCGGTATTTCTCTTCTGATTGCAAAAGTGCCTCTTCTGCCCGCTTCCGTTCTGTTGAGTCCTCATACACAGAGACTACTTCACCGGAAGAGAGCCGGAAGACAAAATTATCACGCCAGCCCTGGATCCGTTCATCACTGTACATGGCTACCGGGAAATGTTCGGGAATACCGGTTTTTGCAACCCGCACAAATACCGAAAAGATACCGAAATCAACAACTCCCGGGAATACTACCTTAACCGATCTCCCGATGACCGATTCGCGTGGTATCTGTTCAATCTTCTCTGCAGCAGGGTTAAAATCAGTAATGATAAAATCTTCCCCGTTATGTACCGGTGTATAGACTACCACCCCCGAACTCATGGAGGAGAAGAGCCCGCGGTACCGTTCTTCACTTGCCTGTAACGCTTCGAAAGCCTGTTTTCTATCTGTGATATCACGTTGAATACCAATATACGCTACAATATTGCCATCTTTATCAGGCATCGGCATGACCCGGTACTCACAGATAAAGGTGGTGCCGTCCTTGCGCCGGTTGGGCGCCTCTCCTGCATAGATGGTTCCGGCTGATACCGCCTCGTACAGTTCTCTCTGTTTCTCCGGATCTGCGGTATCAGCAAGAAAGATATCCGGTGTCCTGCCCAGTAACTCACGAGGGGTATACCCGAACAACTCCTCGGTATTTTTATTGACATACGTGATCCGGAACTGTGCGTCAGTAACGAGTATTGAATCAAACATGTTGGCGCTTATCTCAGCTAATAAGCGTGTCTGCTCCTCAGCCCGTTTCTGTTCGGTAATGTCCCGGGCGATTCGGAGCAGTCCGATAGGCGTGCCGTCTGCTCCCTTCAGGACGGTCGTGCTCATATATGTGGGGAATTCTGTTCCATCTTTGCGGACATGTCCGATCTCGCCTTCTGCCGATGAACCGGATGCGATCAACTGCTCAATAAAGGGAGCGACTTCATGCTCAGCCTGCTCTCTGGTATGCAAGACATTCAGGTGCTGACCGATGAGTTCCTCTGATGAGTACCCGTGCATCTCTGCAAAGGCACGGTTCACAAAACGGATATGTCCGGCCATGTCCGCAAGTGCGATGCCGTCCACAGACTGCATCACGGCCGTCTTAAACTCTCGTAAACTCTCTTCCGCTTCCTTTCTGTCGGTGATCTCCTGGTGGGTGCCCATCATCATGAGCGGTCTGCCGTCCTGTGTCCGGGTGACGACCCGTCCCCGGTCAAGGACCCAGACCCACTCGCCGCTCTTGTGAAGCATCCTGGCCTCACACTCGTAGTAATCGAGTTCTCCTTGGAAATGACGGTCGAGAAGGTCTTCGCTTACGTTCAGATCAAGAGGGTGGCAGAATTTCTCCCAGCTCTCTATGGATACCGGAGATATCTCCTCTAACGTATAGCCGATGATCTCTGCCCATCGTTCGTTTACGATAACCTCTCCGGTCTGTACATCCCATTCCCATGTCCCGGCATTGGTCCCTTTCAGGATTCCTTCCAGCCGTTCCTGTTCTTTTCTGAGTGACTTCTGTATTGCTACCAGTTCATCATTATTATGCCTGAGTTCTTCACTGGTCGCTGCCATCTCCTCGTATGCTGCATGCAGTTCTTCGTTTGTCCGGGCAAGCTCATGTTCCGCTATCTTTCGTGCGGTTATATCGTCTATTGTCCCTTCCCACGCGAGGATTTTCCCTTCGTTGTCCCTGATACCTGTTGTGTTGATGGCGATCCAGATCGAGTGGCCGTCCCGGTGGCGGACCTCAGCTTCATAGTTCCTGACCTCTCCGTATTTTTCCAGGAGTTCTCCTATTTTTTTCCGGTCTTGTGGATGTACATAGAGCTGGTTCCCGATATCATCGATTACCGCCATCATCTCTTCCGGGGACTCGTACCCGGCAATCCGGGCAAAAGCAGGATTCATATCGAGATACTGTCCTTCAGGGCTTGTCCGGTAGACACCAAGGATGGCATTGTCAAACAGGCTGCGGTACTTGGTCTCGCTCTCCCGTAATGCTGCATCTGCCAGTTTTCTCCCGGTAATATCGGTTGCTATCTCAAGTTTAACAAGCCGCCCGTCAGTCCAGGGAATCGCCCGGTCCCGGCAGTCGTACCACCGCCCGTGTTCCGCGTCATGCCATTCCCACTGAATTACGCCAGTCGGTTTTGAATCTGATAGAACCAGGTTATTTGTGCAGAATGAGCATGGACCTTTCTCTTCCGGGTGGATCTTCTCATAACATTTTTTCCCGATATTCTTCCCATATATCGTCCGTGCCTGCTCGTTTAAGTACAGGACATCATACGTCTCCATGTCGGTAACATAGACAAAGGCATCGATACTGTCAAGGATCTGATAGAGTCTCTTCTGGATCTCCTCGATAAACCGCTCATGGCTCCCGATTGATGATGAGGTTATACCCGGTCCCGCCAGGGTAATTATCCTGCCCTTTATCCCTCCCTCTGCATGGGTATGCCCGGGTTGCAGGAAATCAAACGAGATATTATCATGTTTCTGAAGGTAATTTAAGATCTTTTTGGAATTTAACCATGCAGTATCGAGATCCTTTACCATCTCATCGATCCGTGCAATGGCGGTTTTGATGTTCTCATGGATAGACGAATCATCAACCATCTCGGCATAGATTGCAATGATAGTAAGCGGATTTCTTATTTCATCATTGAGTATGGAGAGTTTTGCAATATTCTCCTGGATCTGAGCTGCAGCCCCTTCCCGCTCCAGTTCGAGCATCTGTTCAACCGTTACATCGCGTCCCTGTGCAATGGTTGCAACCGGGGTACTTTTGTCTGGTGTGTATATGGTTGATGAATTCCACAGCACGGTCCTGACAG
>CAZSDZ010000061.1:0-1558 GCA_964605795.1 uncultured Methanoregulaceae archaeon | reverse complement strand
GTGGAGTATCGGGATCTCAACCGTCTCCCACCGTGCCCCCTTCTGGGTTGAACTGATAAGACGTATGGACTGATCGAAGTGCTCGGGTGAAAAGATATGATATAAGGATTGTCCCACCAGATCTGTCTGCGCAAGACCGACGAGTTCTTCAAAGGCATGGTTAACCCTGATGATTACAAGGTCAGGATTCCAGACGATAATAGGGACATTTGCATACGTAATAAGGTTCTCTAAGTACTCATTCGTCTCTGTTATCTCGATCTCCTGTTTTTTCCGATCGGTGGTATCGATAACAATGGTTGCAAATTTCCCGATCTCGGGTGAATAGGCGGTAACCGCGTAGTACCGTTCCAGTTCTCTGCTGTAATCCTCGAAATGGATGCTCTCTTGGCTCTGTGCCACCCTGCCATACGTTTGTATCCAGGAGGGTTCGGTTCCCGGCATAACTTCGAGTACGGTCTTTCCGATGATATCAGCCGCACGAAGCCCGGTCATCTTCTCAAATGCAGGATTTACCTCTAAAAACCGGTAATCAACAGGATTTCCGCTCTCATCGCAGATGATCTCATGAAGGGCAGTGCCTGCTTCGTTCTCTAAAAAGAGGTGCCGGTACTTCTGCTCGCTTTTGATATACTGGATGGTTGTCTGGAGCCGGAGCTGGGAGAGATAGGTGATAATCCCTGCAACAAGGATAAAGATACCCATCCTCAATAGAATCTGGATGTGTTCTTCCTCAGAACCGGTAATGACACACATCAGAATACCATAGAGACCGACGAGGAACAGGGAGTAAAAAAATCCGCGTTTCAGATAAAACGCACAGGCAATAATGATTGGAATATAAAGGAGGTTCTGAAAAACGATGGTAATCCCTGAATACAGCGATATGATACTGATAATGAGGGTGAGCAGAGATGTTCCTGCAAGAAGGTAGAGGGGGGCCTCTTTGGGAAGTGAGTACTGGTCGTGTAATGACACTAGATGCCTCCTCCCGCTCTGGCAGTACCGGAAGGCCCTGTCTGCCACTTCCCGGCAGGCACCCGTATCTCAAATCTCGCTCCTATTCCTTCCTTCCCGCATTCAAGGATGGAAAGACTGGTTATTGAGAGGATCTCTCTGGCTAAAAAGAGGCCGACTCCGGTGTTATCCCCGTACCCGTGATCAAATATCCGTTCCTTCTTCTCTGCAGGAACTCCTACTCCGTCATCAGTGCATGAGATAATACAATCCCCGTTATCTTCAGATGACTCAAACCGTATAAAGGTGAGTGTTACTCCATGTCGCAGTGCATTTTCCAGAAGCGTAGAGAAGACTTTCCTGATGATGGGATCTGCATACACAAACAGGTCAGGGGGTACATCATTTTTGATACGAACCGTTCCGGGAGATATCTCGGTTTGTGCTGATGCTATCAACCCTGATACCTCCTGCCAGCCTGCACTCACCACTCCGAAATTCTCATATTCACGGGCAAATGCGATAATTGCTCTTATCCTCTCCTCTGATTCCAGGGCACGGGAGATATAGGCTCTGGCAAGATCCGGGTCGTCTTCGTCAA
>CAZSDZ010000060.1:0-13995 GCA_964605795.1 uncultured Methanoregulaceae archaeon | reverse complement strand
GTTTTTTATACAATTTAATAATATTGGATTCTGATGATCTGAAAGGATATACGGATTGCTGCATATATCAGTGTGGCTGGATGTATCGGGTGTTCTCCTCTCTCTTACCACTTCATTGGAGGTCTCTTTTTGCTGGAGAAAAAAGAAGAGAGAGGGATTTCATCTCTATGGGAAAGAGAAATTTATCGATTCACACTGATCTCTTTAAAGTGGCTGATGTCAGGGTACGGAGAGATTCTTTTAATCCGTTTAAGTGTTCTTCGAGCATCAAAACATCCTGCTCAAATTCGGTACCGCTGAGGTATGTGATACCTGGACTCTGGAGTCGCTTTTTGTATGATGCAATCAGGTCTTCCCAGCTGGCAATCCTGATACGAAGGATATGTTCATTCTCGATTGCCTCTTTCGTTCTCTCTGTGCCTGCAGCAGATGCAACTTCATCCCTGATCTCAGTCAGCCTCTCACAATACCACGAGACACGTGTCAGAAGTTTCTCGATGGTTAACGGTTTCATGATGTACCCATCAAATAAATCCCCATATTCCATGATATCTTCCGGGGATAGTGCCTTGGCAGTCAGCATCACGATAAGAATCTTATGGTCAGGATCCTTTTTCCGAACCTGTAACAGAACATTCCATCCATCAAGAGGCTCCATCATGATATCAAGGATAATGATGTCGGGTGTAGCTGTCTCAAGCATCGCCAGGCATTCTTTTCCTGATGTTGCCGTCATCGTATCATACCCTGCTTCCGAAAGCCCGGTTGCAAATAACTGGGTCAGAACAGCAATATCATCAACGTAGAGGATGGTAGTCATGGTATGTGTGGAAGAGAGGGAAATAATGAGTATTGTGTCATTACCATTGGGTATCCTGACTGGTAAAGAGAGATGAACTCAGATATAGGTATCAGACGGGTTATCATAAATAGATATTGCACTGCTCTATTATCCTGTGTCCGGTGAAAAGGAACCCGGATAAAGATGAGATAATGCTTTCTTTTTTTTGTTATTAGGGCAGATATCCCGAATACCATCAGGATTTTATACCCACAACTCAAATACGAACGTATGTATGTATCCCGAACACTGCTGCTTATGTGCGGATTGGTGATAATCGGGCTTGCCGGCACCTGTCCGGTTACTGGTGAACACGATCTGCCGGTATGCCATATCCTTTCTCATGACTTTATTATCATGCTTCCTTCAGGATGGGTGACGTTTCCCATGGAAGGGTATGAAGGGCTTACCGGAATAGCGGATCCGCTCAGAGATAATATCACGTATATGCTCAAGATCATGGATAACCCCACGGGAACAACCCTTGATGATACATTGCTTCATGCATACCTGGATGCAGTTGTATTCAGGGATGGCATCGAGTTAACACCTGATTCACTTGTATTTTCTGGAAATGGCACCCTGTCGGCGAATGGAATACGCAATGAGCGCTATGTCAGTATTTTCCTTGGATCAACACCTACCGGCAGTTATGAACTGTATGGGTATTATGATGACGGGGATTCACAGGTGCAGGACCGGGATCTGTTCTTTGCGATGGCAGAAACCATCGGCCAGAACGTATCCTGATTCGTTTCACCATTCCCGGGTTTCTTCTATTTTACAAGGGTATATGCCCTGTTTGTCATGAGCGGTTCAGTTACAAAGGAGTGTTCATGGGGTATCTATAATGGATATTCCACCCCACTTTCTTCTGACAATTATGTCCGCAGGAAATACGTACGACCATTGGAAACTTGATTATGGATATGAACTCTTCATTGCTTTTGTCTCGGTCTTATCCATCTTTAACATGGTTCTTATCTATATTCCGGGAATTGACAAAAATGCGGCGGCTGTCGTCGGGATCATCAATCTTGTTCTAACGCTTATCTTTTTGTTTGATTTTACTCTCCGGATAAGCACCACACCGTCCCGAAGCCGGTATTTTCTGTATGATTTCGGTTGGGCAGACCTTCTCGCCTGCATCCCGTACTTCAGGGTATTTCGGATATTCCGGATTGTGAAAGCCTACCGGCTTTTTCACCGGTACGGAATGGGTTCTGTTAAGAGTTACCTGACCGTTCACCGGGCAGAATCTGCCCTCTTTATCCTCATATCAGCGGTACTGATGATCGTTGAAACAGGATCATTTCTCGTCCTTCTTGCTGAACAGGGTGCAGAGGATGCAAATATCATCACCGCACCCGATGCCCTCTGGTGGGTCTATGTAACCATGACTACGGTCGGGTACGGGGATCATTACCCGGTCACAAACATGGGGAGGCTTGTCGGTATCCTGGTTATGACAACCGGAGTAGGCATCTTTGCGACGTTTGCAGGGTTTATCTCAAATAAACTCCTTGTTCCTTCAGGGAAAAAGAAGAAAAAAAGGGTTATTGGAACAGGAACTGCCGGTAGTGGTCGTGAATCTTTCACTGAATTACACCGGTTGCTTGCAGAGCGGGAGCGAATTGACACTGCAATTTCGGCATTACTCGAAACAATCGAAGAACAGGCCTACCATGATCCGGCTCAGGATATCGGCATCAAAACGACGGATATCGGTTAAGGATCTTCTTTTCATCCTTCCATTTTGATAGTATCAGAATTTCATGTTGTATTGTCAGTCCCACTATCAGGTATTTTTTTTAGGATTGTAATCCTTGACTGATTCACTCATTTCTTTCCTCTTTTTCAGATAGCTGATGAAATGGATAATCGAAAAACCGGTTCTGTCAATCAATACTCTTATCATTGCCTGTGAGAAATGAAGTCATATTAAATCGTTATTTCGCAGGGATTTTGGACCCGTGGAAGGTGAGGGTGAGATGAGAAGAAAAGAGAAACCATCTGAATCATGGACTGATACCCATACAATATCGGCAGGTAATTGTGAGAATGACAGTATTGGGAATTTTTGTTCAGGGCAGAAAAAAGTGCGTTTCTGTTTTTGTTTGGGATTTTTGGTTCTGCTTATCTGCCTTGCAATCCCCGGGTCTATGATGGTATATGCTGATGTTTCCGAGCACTCAACTGCCGGGATCATGACAGAGGCTGTCCTTCCCGTGATGCAGGAAGGATATAGGGGTTCTGCCAGTGCAGCGGTTGGATCGGTTGTTTCGCCAGAATCAGAAGAAAATCAGTTATCCGGCACTATCTATACGATTACTGCAACTACCACCCGGGGCGGGATTATCAAACCGGAAGGGGTGACGCAGGTTATGGAAGGGATGAGTATATGCTTCTCTATCATCCCTGATTCAGGGTATTACTGTCAGGGTGTCTTTGTGGACGGGATTCCCAAAGGAGTGATCACCGAGTACCTCTTTTCACAAGTCTCATCAGATCATGCCATTCATGCAATCTTTGCCCCGGAAGAGCGGTATACCCTGACACCGATCCCGTCGATGGGAGGGAGTATCACTCCTTTTACAACCCAGATGGTTCATGCCGGGGACTCTGTTACCTTTACCATCACTGCAGATGAATGCTACACGATAACCGATATCTGTATCGATTATTCCATAAACCTGGGACCTCAGGAGAGTCCCTTTGTATACACGTTTGAGAAGGTGAAGAGGTCTCATTATATAAAACCGGTATTTACGCAAAGAACCCCTTCGATAACTGCTACGGCACGAACCGGAGGAAGCATTATGCCCCCGGGAACCACTGCTGTCACGTGTGGATGGAGCCAGAGTTACCATATTACTCCTGATTTTGGGTATTACATCGATACCATTCTTGTTGACTCCGTTCCGGTGGGAGCAGTCTCTTCATACACGTTTGTCAATGTCACGACTGATCATACCATTCATGCTCTCTTTACCCGGGAAAACCCTGGTCCTGAGTTTGAACTCGGGCTTGCACCAGGTTGGAACTGCATCAGTGCACCGAAAAGATTAGTTGAGGGCAGGGATACCCTGCAGGATCTCTTTGGAACAGTGGAGAGTGACGGACACAGTATCTATACCTTTGATGCAGCCGGCCAGAAATGGTTGACTCCTCCACCAACAAAGCAGGTACTGCCTCTGGAGGCGTACTGGGTGTATAGCACGAGAACAGAGTGTATCCCAATCCAGTTCATCAAAGACAGCCCGGTACCTGGTATGCTCCTTATGCCGGGTTGGAACATGATCGGTTATACTGGTACAGAGCCGGAAGAGACCCGTCTCTTTTTTGCCTCGATACCGGATGCATGGGAGGTTCTCGTGGGATATGATGCCGGCATCCAGGCATACACAGAACCGGTAATCAGGGGCGGGACCGGCCCTCATAGCGATACCCGTCTCTTGTATCCCGGATCCGGGTACTGGTTGCTATGCAACAGGATTATTCCGTTCCCGTCCCAGTTTTAGGGGATGCAGAATGGATATCTGGGTACTAAAAAAGGGTTACTGCTATTCATCCCCTGGCCTGATACACCCGGTGAGTGATTCATAGAGGAGCATGGTTAGTATCTCGAGCCGTTCATCGATACGTTCCGGAAAGACGCGATTAAGGTATGGGAGGGTATCATAGGGGGTGTGCCTGATAACTCCCTCATCCCCGTACAATAGATCAACCTGGGTCCATCCGTCCTCATCACCGATATCCCAGTTCGTGGCTTCCAGATATGCAAAGGGGATGCCGCCCTGCTCAAATGGCGCATAATCAGCACAGTCGCAATGTTCTCCATCCTCTTCATCCAGTTCCCGGGCGGTCCGTGTCTCAAGGGAGATATCATGTACAGATGCAGTGGAGAGGATGCAATCCCGAACAAATACCCCGGTATCACCATACAGGTACAGGTAGTCACCGGCAAGAAGACCATCAAGATTTACCATCCCAACCACATTCTTTCTTGCAGAAGGAGTGATTGTACTGACAAAATAACGGGACCCGTCCAGATCCTCTTCTTCAGAACCAAAGGCAATAAACTGGATGGTATAGGGTGTCTCCTCGTTAAAAAGCCGCTGTGCCAGTTCAAGAAGGACTGCAACAGATCCGGCGTTGTCATCTGCCCCGTCCCCGTCATCGACAGAGTCATAATGTGCCCCTACGATGATCGTTGCCTCATTCTCTCCCTGTTTTGTGGCGATGACATTTGCTGATTCATAGGTCTCATCGTCCTCTGTTGTGACGATGAAAGGCTGAATAGATACCTCATAGCCTGATTCTTCGAGGGTTGATATAAGGAAGTCGCGTGCCTCTTCTTCCTTCTCTGTTCCCGCCACCCTGGCACCGATCCCGTCGGCGAGGTCAATGAGATATCCTTCTGCACTCTCACCAAAGGAGGATACTGAGTCTGTCTCTTCCTGATATCCCGGCATATCCGATGGAGATATAATAGAAACGCCTGCAGTTTCATCTGATCCGGCAGCCCCGGAACATGTCATCCACAGCAGTATTCCGGCTATTAGGATCAGGTACCTGTTCCATCGGTTCATACCAGTACAATCCCTTCTCTCTCCTATTGAGTGTATCGGAAGTATGAGAAGAGGGGAACTGCCTGTTTAGGAGTGCTGAAGGATGTATCGTCTTTAAGGACATACGCGAATGTTCAGGGTTGTGATTACCGTACCCGTATCATGAGAAAGTATTGGCCGGTTCCCTGTTTTATTGGATTACAAGAGAAGAAATCAGTTACCAGACTGGTTTTTTCCTCTCCAAACCGGTAATCATCCGGCGCATTACGGTTTGAAGGTCTACCATCACAGACACCTTTGTGAAATACTCGGGTGAAGAGACAATTATGCATATATGGGTGACGGATGCAAACGTTCATAGAACGAACCAACCATGACATCAGTTATAGAGACCAGCCACCTGACAAAACAGTACGGGGATCTTGTTGCCGTCTCTGATCTGAACCTTTCTGTCAGGGAAGGAGCCTTGTTTGGATTACTGGGTCCAAACGGCTCGGGAAAGACCACTATCATCAAGGTACTCTCCGGCCAGATCCGTCCAACGAGTGGATCAGCAACCGTCCTTTCACGCGATGTTACAAAGGATCCCATCGGGGTCCGGAGTTGTATCGGGATAATCCCTGAGCAGGAGACCCCCCCGAGTTTCCTTACCGCACAGGAGTACCTTTATTTTGTCGGTGATATCCGTTCCATCCCTGATATTGCAAAAAGGGCAGACTGGTGGTTTTCTTTCCTTGAATTTTCTGATAAGAAGGATGTTCTGTGCAAGGATCTCTCCCGGGGGACACGACAGAAACTCATGTTTGCACAGGCATTTATTCACGAGCCTTCTCTTGCAATTATCGATGAACCGCTTGTGAATTTTGATCCCATTATGCAGCGAAGAGTCAAGGATTACCTTCTTTCCTACCGGGAGGCGGGCAATACCATCTTTATGTCCACACATCTGCTCGGTGTGGCAGAAGAGATCTGTTCAGAGTTTGCAATCATGCACAAGGGAGAGATTCTCTACTCCGGGGACCGGGCAGAACTACAGGAGAGGAATCAGCACCTGGATGCGTTATTCCTTGATCGCGTGAGGGATTGTGGAGATGAATAGCCTCTTTGTCTGTATGTTAAAGGAAGAATGGCGGATTCATTCTACGATCTTTGGGAGCCTTCACTTTCTTCTCTTTCCGGTGATGATAGGTGCTATGGCGTTCATGGGTTCCTTTCTGCTCCCTCTTATCAGATCCTCGCTTCCACCGGGTAACCTCTCTCTTATTATGCATGCAAATTATCTGATGCTCGGAATTATGGCTGGGGCATTTGGGATCGCAGGGAATGAAGCGATGAACCGGCGGTTCGGCCAGGCAAGCCTGCTTGCATATGCTTCCCGGATCCTGCCGGTATCTGACCGGTACATCTTTTCTGTATTTGTTCTCAAAGATACCGTATATTATGTTATGCTCTGGGTTTTTCCCCTTATCTTAGGTTTTTTCCTTGCATCCGGGTTTGTCGGCATCCCGGTCGGCGTTCCCCTGCTTCTGGCTCTCACGCTCACCCTCTCGTTTCTCTTCGGACTCTGTGTAATCTTTTTGTTCTCCATGATCTATAACCAAAATCCGGTGTTACTCTGTATCGTTCTGCTCCTGATTGCAGCCGGAGGTGCTCTTCTTCTTTTTATGGTTCCAAAAAACCCAGGCAATTTCTTCCCTCCGCTTCTCCTTTTTTATGCATTCTCATGGGAACTTTTATTCTTAACCGGCTTTGGTATCGTTTTTCTGTTTCTCTTCTCACTCCTGCTCTTTACTCCTGAATCAAATAAGAGATCCCGAACGTATCCGGATGCCTTCTCTCTCCTTCGCAGAAAATTCTTTTTCTTTCCTTATCCCGCACTCATGGTAAAGGATATGATCGACCTGTACCGGAGCGGAAGGGTTATCGGTCAGGCCATATTTTCCCTTATCATCCCCCTCGTGGTTATCTGGTTCTTTTTATCGCTAACCAGCAGGTATCTTCCAGAAGAGAATCTTTTTTTGCTCTTTGCAATTGTTACCGGTGTGATTGCCTCAACCATGTATACCTGGCTCACCTCCTTTGATTCTATGGGTTCCTACTTCTGCCTCCCGATATCGGTTCGCACGATAATCATGAGCAAATTGTCAGGATTTATCCTGCTCCAGCTGATCCCTCTCATTATCCTGCTCCTTTTAGGTATCCTCTCAAACCTGGTCTCGTATCTCGGATTCGCCCTCGTCCTCTTTGTATCAGTCTCTTTCTTCTCGGTTGCTCTCTCAATCCGCCTTACCGGTCTTTCTCCTGATGTGCTCATCTACCATGTCAGGGTCATGATTCTGTACTTCACCGGAATCGGTATCGCTACCAGTGTTCTCTCCTCCCTTGCCTTTTGGGATCCCTGGTTCTCTCTCTCTGGTCTTCTTCTCTTCATTCCGGCATGGATTCTCATAGATACCGGCTCCAGACGATGGGAGGGCGAGGAACAGCAGGTCTATTGAAGCCATGCCTGGAAGGTGTGAAAAAAAGACATTTTGCAGACTCCCGGTTTTATTCCCGTACATGGCAAAGACCAGATTTATCCTTCCATTCTCTGATAGTATAGAGGGTTATGTATGACAAGCGGGCTTTATACCGATCTCTATGAACTGACGATGCTACAAAGTTATCTTGACCATGCAAAGGATAAGAACGCGGTTTTTTCCCTCTATGTCCGTGACATCGGACCGGAACGAAACTTCCTTGTGGCATGCGGCCTTGAGACGATGATAGATGCAGTCCTGTCATACTCGTTTTCCAGGGAAGATATTGCGTATCTTAGATCACTGAACCGTTTTAGTGAGAAATTTCTTGGAACTCTTGAGAACTACCGGTTCTTTGGGGATATCTATGCAGTTCCGGAAGGCCGGGTTATCTTTGGGAATGAGCCCCTCGTCCAGGTCGAAGGGAGTCTTCCGGTCTGCCAGGTGATAGAGACTCTCATCTTAAACATCATTCACCACCAGACTCTGATCGCGTCAAAGGCTGTCAGGTGTGTTACTGCTTCCAGAGATCGTCCTGTCATTGATTTTGGCTTACGGAGGGCTCACGGTCTCGAGTCAGGGTTGCTTGGTGCCCGTGCAACGTTTATTGCCGGATTTGCAGGCACTTCCAACCTGAAGGCCGGTGCCACATTCCGGATCCCGGTGTATGGTACCATGGCCCACTCATATGTTCTCTCCTTTCCAAACGAAGAGGAGGCATTTCGCGCCTACATCCGTTCGTTTCCTGACAACCCTGTTCTTCTCATTGATACCTACAATACCATTGCAGCAGCACACCTCGTAATCAGGCTGGTACGAGAAGGTCTGCCTGTTGCTGCCGTCAGGATAGACAGCGGGGATATTCCTGTAATTGTTGGAGAGGTGAGAACAATCCTTGACTCAGAGGGTCTGGCCAACATCAGGATCCTTGTCAGCGGCGGGGTTGATGAGCATGATATTCATGAGTGGATCACTGGTTGTGTCCCGATAGATACCTTTGCAGTCGGAACCTGCATCATCACGGCTTCAGACCAGCCGTACCTTGAGATGGCATACAAGCTGGTTGAGTATGACGGGGAACCGAAGGTCAAGTACAGTCCGAAAAAGATAACCTTCCCCTATAAACGGCAGATTGGGAGGGTATACCGGGATGGCGTGATGGACCACGACGAGGTGGTCAGGTGGGGGACGGATACAGACGGCGATTGCCTCCTGGAACAGGTGGTACGGAACGGGGAGCTCATTAGACAACACCCGACCCTTGAAGAGATACGAGAGCGGCTTGCCCGTGATCTCGCTCTATTACCTCGTGATCTCAGGTCTCTTTCAAAAGTGGAATACCCGGTTCTTCTCGGTTAGAATGGGTATTTGAATCAGATGGCAGCTTTTTTTGGATTAGGGTTGCCTCCGTTCTATTCAGGTGAATAGGAGCGGTTGATACATTTCGCTACCTTTCTGACAATTGAGCAGAATAATGGCTGAAAATTAAATCAACAGATTTAAAAGCCAGGAAAAAAAATCTAATTTATGAAAAAAATCACAATCACGTTTTTTTTATTACTACTGGGAATTATCTCAATTATTTGTCCGATTAGTGCTTCCATGTATCCTTCAAGGTATTTTGATAGCGATACCTGTATTACCTGTTCTCATTCAAATACGAGATTATCTGATGAATCCCTACGGGAAAGAAATCAAGGAATAGAGGCGAGTGACTGGTATATCAGGGGTGAAGAATTATTTGAAGCTGGTGATTATGAAGGGGCTATTTTGAATCTGGACCATGCCATCATGATAAAACCAGATCATTGGATGGCGTGGGTTTACAAGGGCAGGGCCTTATGTTACGTGGACCGGTGTGAAGAGGCAGTCACTGCCACAAAGAAAGCGATAAAGATCGGCAATGCATACAAACCTGGTGAGTTCAATGCCGTCCTATGGAATGATCTGGGAAGTTCTTATTACATGCTTGGCAGATACGAAGAAGCCCTTGATGCATACGATAAAGCAATAGAACTTGATCCGGGTTCGGAAAATATGGCCAGATATCAAAAAAACCGGGATATGGTACAGAAACTCTTCGATGAGTAACTGATTAAATTCCAAAGATGGTGTTAATTTTTACCGACTGGCAATCTGGATAACTACTATTATCATTTCATCTTTAATCAAAACCTCATCCTGGGTAAATTTGAAACCTGACTGTAATTTTTTCGGCATGCTATTGTCATTTGGGTCTGACCTGGTGGGGGAGATCATTCATATACCATATCAGGTAAGATTTTTGTATGAACGATACTGGTCTCACCATTATTCAGGCATTCATTCTTCTTCTGATCGGAGGAGCCGTTTTTCTTTCAGGGTGCTCTTCTTATCAGAATAACAGCATACCTCCATCAGATAATTCATCACTCGTTCCAGGTAATGAGACTATCAGGATCGGTGCGGTCTATAACCTCGAGGGATCAGAGGCAACTTTTGATCTCCCCTCAATGCAGGGTGCAAACCTTGCAGTACAGGTGATCAATGAACAGGGAGGGATCAACGGGAAGCCTCTCGAACTAGTCCTCGTTAATGGGAAATCCGATACTGATACCATTGTAGCAGGAGTCACCGAACTGGTTTCATCCGGGACGATCCCTGTTATCATCGGCTTGTCAAACCCTGATCACACGCTCCCTGCAGCAAAGAGAGCAGCATCTGCCGGGGTTTACTTTATCACATCCGGTGCCACATCACCCCGTCTGCCTCAACAGGTTCCGCAATATCTCTATCTTGCCTGTATGGGCGATAATACCCAGGCGGCTGTTAGTGCCGAATATGCCACCGGATCCCTGCAGGCGAAAAATGTATACGTCCTTTATGAATCAGATAAGGGATACCCCACCCTTCTTGCTGATTATTTTAAAAGACGGTTTTTGGAACTTGATGGAACGGTGCAAAAGACAGATACCTTCCAGAGCACGGATGCCGGATTTTCTTCCCAGGTAGCGAACCTCTCTCTCCTGGATCCAGAACCTGATATTGTTTTTGTATCTGCTGAGACCTGGGCCGATGCAAAACCGGTTATCGAGGAGATTCGTAAAGCAGGGTTTCGTATGCCGGTTATGGGAGGAGACGGGTATGATTCCCCCACCCTTCTTGCGGGAGGTGCAGAGGGAATTGATACGGTGTTTTATACAACCCATACCTGGTTTGATCCCTCACCCGGGAGTGATATGCAACAACGTTTCATGACCAGGTACCAAAAGGAGTATCAGAGCCCGGCTGTTCCCTTTGCCGGTCTAGGCTATGATACGGTAATGATTGTAGCAGAAGCTATTCGTAGTTCCAAACAATCCGCGACGTTCCCGGACGGGATGGATCAAATCTCCCTCTATTGCGGAGTTACCGGTAATCTCTCCTACTCCGGCAATACTCATATTCCGGAAAAAACAGTCACTCTTATGAAGATACAGAATGGTACCCCCGTCCATATCGGTGAATTTATACCGATGAAAGTGCCATCCCCGTAACCGGGGGGAATCCCTCCATCCTGTTCGAACATCAAATGGGGCTATTAATCGGGATCACGATTACAAGGTGATCAAAAAAAAATACCGTTAATAGAACACGATATTTGACTTTCTCTTTTTATTTGATAGAAGTTAACATATTCAAAATATAACCGATTATTTCGGGGAAAATTTGAAATGAACCGGAAATGTACCGGGAAAGGGAAAGATATCTTCATAAACTGGTACAAGATTCATGCGGAGAAGATAATCAGAGAACGGATTGCCCAATATCAATCCCGGTTTTCTGAGCAAGTTAATGTAATCCGGGTCTTGGATCTTAAATTCCGTTGGGGATCCTGTACAATAACACACCGACTCAATTTTCATTGGAAAGTAATCCTCACCCCGCTCCAAATTGTTGATTATATTGTTATCCATGAAATGACCCATATGGTTGAAAAAAATCATACCCCAAAATTCTGGAGAACCATTTCTCATATCCTACCAGATTATATGGAGAGAAAAGCGTGGCTTGACAAAAAAGGGAAATATCTCGACATCTAAATAGTTCCCATACGGAAATTTTGATTCAGGGTTTCGAGGCTAGAAAAAATAGAGATGCTATCAGTTCTTATTTGGGAAGGATAACAAATCAATTTAGCACACCACACCACCCATGTGACCTTCTTGCTAATCCAAAGCCCTTCCCCTTTCTTACTCAAATTTGTTGAGTATGTTTTCTCGTATTTTTGGCAACCAATAGCGTGAGGATATGAAGGTGAATCAATCAGAAATCCGACATATGAAATAGGTATGCAACAGGATTATGACCATCAGGAGAACCAGATCGATAAAGATCCCGGCCTGTAATGGTAAATGTATATTACGCTCCAATTGAACACTGTTTCCGTTTGATCCTGAACACCGTGTACGTTAAAGCTGAACAATGTGTCCGTTGAAATTGAACACCCCTTCCGCAGATTGAACACTTATTCCGCTGAAACAGAACAGTGTTAATTCACAATTGAAACCTTCATTGACAATTAGTTAATGGTAGTATGAAAATCCCTAATTAGGTACAATGAAAAACCTAAATAAGGGAATATTGACAGTCATAAACAAAAAAGAGCCTCTTTATCGTTAATCTGGGAAGGGTGAAGAATGATCTGGAGATTACGTTGAATCATTTAACATCCTTGCCTCGTCGCGACCCGACGAGGCGTCGCGACGACCCCCTTTTAGGGGGGAGGAATACTCATTATGTGGGGGTTTGGGGGCGGCAGCCCCCATAAGAACCTTTAAAGACGATAAAAGAGGGATAAAATTTCAACATTTTTACCTAAAGAATAAGGGACTGTTCAATCTTAGCGTAAAGGGTGTTCAGTTTCAGCGGACATACTGTTCAACCTTAGCGGAAGCAGTGTTCAATTTTGCCGGACCAACTGTTCAGATCTGATCGGAATATACATAAATCAAGATTATAGGACTGATAGAGAAAAACAACGAGGATAGGCACGAATACCACACCGGCCATGAAACAGGCAAGAGCGGTTACAATCTATAGGATAACATGAAATTGTTTCATTCACCCTCAATTAGTTGTCAATCAATAAAATCGTGTGTATTGGTGATTAATTTTTTATCGATTCGATCAAGAATAACAGAATTAAATCTGATACTTCCATCGGCTATTGATAGGTGGATAATTTTATCTTATTCACATTCGTATTAGTATTTTCATGGTGCTTTAATGTCTGGAGACGAGGAACCCGAAAAACCGTGTAGTGACCTGATACATGATAGGGATAAATCTGATAACCAAACCGAAATCTGGTTAAAAGAATATAAAAGAGAATATGATGAATATGATGAGTCTTTGAAGATAGACTCAAAGAATGCCCGAATATGGTTCAAAAAAGGAGCGCTTTTCCATTCGCATAGAGCATACGAGGAAGCACTTCAGTGTTTTGAAAAAGTTATTGAACTGGACCCCGAATGTATCAATGGGTGGTTATGGAAAGGTTTGAGTCTACTCTCGTTAGAAAGAACTGAAGAAGGACTTGATGTATTTAACGAGTCGCTTCTCAGAAATCCAACAGAAGACGTCATATTGGTCGGTAAATACCTTTCTCTTATAAAATTAGGAAGAATTGAGGAAGCGGAGATTTTTTCTCAAGAATATGGTTTTCAATTTCCTAATCAGACATAAGATATTATTATTACATCACTTTCGTTGTTATCATGTCCTTTAATATGGCAACATCATCCCTGGTTACATGAGCCTCTTGGAACCTGCCGGACCGGATGAGCTCAACTTCTTTTTTCGTGTACCGATACGAACACGGCCATTTCATCAGGTCGTCACCTTCAAACCCAAATTTGCCACTTTGACTTCAGATAGTCAATGAGCCCACTCGCTATCGAGATCTAATTTTTCCAGATTTTTATCTGGAAATGGGTATTTGACAGTTGGGGATTTTTCCATCAAAACTTCATGTAATCACCCATTTATCCTAGATTCCCGCCGATTCATAACGAGTTCGGCGGGCTTACTCCCAGCTCATGAT
>CAZSDZ010000059.1:0-14702 GCA_964605795.1 uncultured Methanoregulaceae archaeon | reverse complement strand
TCATGAGCTGGGAGTAAGCCCGCCGAACTCGTTATGAATCGGCGGGAATCTAGGTGATCACGTATCTTGATGCTGACGGGGAGGATAGGGTGCTCGTAACCGAGCCTGAATCAGTGCTTGCTGCTACGATCCGGTTCTGAGACCGATGGAAAGAATCCCTTGCGGGTTGATAGTTTTCGCCGGGTGTATATATACATCCGGCCAACATTTCTCTTGCCGTGCCAACGGCGGGGAGATTGACACAGGTGGACCGGTTCACTGCCGGTCGCTTGTCTGGACCGGGGCGTCTGCCGCCTCAGATGCTCCCGGTTTAATTTATTCACCAGCCTAAGGCTGTATCTGGTGTTCTTATGTGATCCCGGTGGGTGGGGAGAAATAATCTCTAACCTAAGTTTTGCAGGATAATTTTCTCAATTTGAAGAGAGATTATTTAAAAAAGTATTATCACTACGATATCTTTGAATTCGGGACTCCGCACTTCCCAAACACGGCCAGTGCACATCCCGGAGAGATACATGCAATGAACAAAAAAAGCACAAATACTTTCAGATTAAAAAAAGACGGAATTTTCTGTCGCATATTATTCAATATGCAACCAATATATTTCAAAATTTTGAAAGGTACTATCAAAAATACTATTTAAGCAATATCTTGAAGAATCAGATATGAGAGAAATTGTGTTCAGATAAAGGGTCTGGTAATACGAGAAATCGAATCGAAAATCATCAATTCAATCATTACCTGATATTACTGGCTCTGATTGTTCAAGGACAAAACAGCATACTATCAATGCACAACAGAGATGCAACCTTTTGACAATTCGATATTTCGGTTTGATTTAAAGCGATTGTATGATCTTCCCTATACCGCTCGTAAAAAGAGTATAAAGAGTGTAAAAAAAGGTATCAACAGGGAAAAGTAAATTAAAAATAGGCAATAAACAGGAAATACAGCCCAATCAGGATAATCCCAAAACCGATAATCCGATCCATGGCATCACCGCTCATCCGCGAATAATCCCTGATCGTAATTCCTACTGCACCCCCTGCTGAACTGATAACGATTAAGGGGATACAAAGTCCGATAGCATAGACCAGGATCGTGAAAAAACCCTGCAATGCGGTCTGGTTAAGAGCAATATACGTCAAAACGATAAGAAGCATCGGGGCTCCTCTTCCTACGGTAATTGCTCCAAATGAGAGGCCGAGAAGGAATGCTCCTGTCAGGGTGTATGATACCCGGGCCCTTAAACAATGAAAGATCCTCCGGATGGGCGGTTTATAGACATGGAGCAGCTGGAGACCCATGAGAATAAGAATAATTCCACCAATTGACCAGGCAATGGTATCATTGAGATAGAGCAGATAATGCCCGATATATCCGGCGATGAGGCCAAGAGGGAGGAGGACGAGTATTGTTCCGGTGCAAAAAAATATCGAGAGTTTTAAAATACCGGCAGGGGATAGATTCGTATTTCTGCTTGTAAGATACCCGATGAGTCCCAGGCAGAGGACACTATTGCAGGGACAAATACCAGCAATAACCCCAAAAATAAAAACCCCAAATGTTGAAGGATCAAAGGGTGCCATTTCACAGGTATTGGAGATTCTCAAATTTATTTTCTCGTATATTCAGATCTGAACAGTATCGTGAAAGGAGAGAACTGAACTGATTATCCCAAAAAGACAGATAGATAACTGACTGCCGGAAATGGGGGTATGGTTCAGGGGATATCCTCTGTCAGAATCACCCGTTTATTTTATCTTATATGATATAATAATGATTTATTTTGATTCTATTCAAAAATAAACGTCAATCAGAGAGTTATAGAAAGCCTCTGGGAAAGATATGCTGATATACGGATAGAGCTAATTCCTATCTGAAAGCCAATGGGTGTTATATCGAGAAGGATTATTCTCTCTCTGATGGTACTGGCTCTTCTGCTCATTCCTCTTTCTTTTGCGGATAATCCTACCGTCATGGTTACCGGGTATACAATCAGCCCTCCCGTTGTCATGCCCAATGATGCTGCAACGATCACGGTTACCCTGTCCAACACGGCACAGCAGGCCTCCAGAACAGCATCATCGGTTATGGGAACCGGCACTTCATATTCCATGTCAGAGTCTCGTACGATACCATTGAGTGCAAACATTCAGTCAGCATCACTCAAAACCAGCGACTTTCAGATAGTAAACGGATGGTATAATAATATCGGCGAGATTGGGCCGGGACAGTCTGTTAATCTTACCTTTTATGTGATTGCACCTCCGGCAGAGGGACTGTACTTCCCTGAAGTCTGGATTCGGGTTCGTGATTCCGCAAGCGTGAAATATCCAATACCGGTCAATGTAAATTCCCCTTATTCTCTCTCTAAATCACCTTTATTCAGTATTAACCGGATAGTTCCCGATCAGGTTAACCCGGGTTCTTCGTTTGATATACAGATTCATCTCATGAATGCGGGTACGGCAACAGCTCATGATATCAGGGTAGGAGTACATTCGCCTGATGACTCTATCTCATCTCTCACCCCGGAGCAGTATTTTATCAGTGATCTTGGTCCCGGAGAGACCCATACACAAAACCTCTCCTTTGCGACCGACAAGACCATTCCAACCGGGATTTTCCAGTTCCCCCTCTCTGTTCAGTACCTGACTACAAACAACCTCAAACATGAACAGAAAGCACAAATCGGGGTTCTTATTCAGGGAAAAGGAGAACTGGGGATCTCAAAGTACCAGATATCACCTCAGATGATAAAGACAGGAGATACCTTCTCTCTTATTACAAGGATTGAGAATACCGGTACAGGTGATGCAAAGTCTGTCAGGGTAGCCCTTGAGATCCCATTTGAGGGGATGAAAGAAGCTTTTGTCGGCACCATTAAACCGGACAACGATGCCCCGGCAATTTTCAACCTGAAAGCCACTCAGGCAGGGGAGATTCCATATAAACTGAATATAACATTCCATGATGATTACGGGGATCATTCCATAATAGAACCATTGTCACTTTCTGTGCAGGAAACAAACAATACCGGCATGTATATGCTCATTATCCTGCTAATAATTGCAGGAGGAGCGGCAATACTCTATAAAAAGCGTCTCTCACCCTAAATCATGTCTTTACTAAAGGTCTCTGTTGCATTTTTTCTTGCAATCAAATCCATACAGAATGGTAATCGGTTCACCCTTTTTCTCACGATTGCTATTATGGGACTGGTATTTGTTAACCTGGTTTTCCTCCCCTCAATCATATCAGGGGTTATTGTCAATTACAATGCACAGTCTATCGACTATACCTATGGCAACCTGGTGATAGAACCAGAAGAACAGGAGATCTATATCTCAAACGTCGCCTCTTTGCAACAGAAAGTAAACCAGATCCCAAATGTATTAGGATCATCTCCCCGGATCCAGATCGGTGCGACGTACAATTACCGTGGCAAGACCATAACGGGTTCCCTTGTTGCCCTGACCCCGAGATATGAAGAACAGGTTACAAAAATTCATACCAAAATAAAAGACGGGGAATTTTTATCTGATGGAGATAGTGATGCTATTGTTCTGGGAGCAACACTGGCAGGGAATATCGATAAAACAAAGGATAAATCCGATTCCCTCGGGGGTCCACAGGTTGGTGATTTTGTTCAGGTGACGTTTAACAACGGGGCCGTAAGAAGCATGAAAGTAAAGGGAATCCTCTCCTCTGGCGTATATAGTGTGGATCAGTTTGGGTTTGTATCCACAAAAGAGATGCAGGAAGTGCTGGGTATCGGGGATAAGGCTACTTCTCTGCTTGTGAAGATGGCAGAAAACGGAAACGAAGACCAGGATAAACTTCTTCTCATGGAGTATGGCGTCAGAGAGGAGATAAGAACCTATGATGAAAAATCCGGTCGTATCGTAAAGGATGCGGTCACGGCATTTGAGATCATCAATGCCATCTCAACCGCAGTGAGCTTGGTTATCGCAATTGTTGTGATTTTTATTGTGATTTTTATCAATACCATCAATAAAAGACGACAGATTGGAATCTTAAAGGCGATCGGCATTCACAAAAACGTCATCGTTCTTTCATATATCTTCCAGGTTCTCTTCATTGCGACCTGTGGGAGTATTATCGGCCTGATTCTTGCCTATATTCTCGTCACGTACTTAAATATTAATCCGCTCGTGTTTCCCGGCGGAGTAGTCTACCCGATCGTAGAAGCAGGACCGTTTATCAGAAGTATGATTTTTCTCTACCTTGTATCGCTGATATCCGGATTTATCCCGTCGTATAAGACAACTAACGAGCCGATTCTTGAAGCGATCAGAGGTCAGGCATGATCCTTGCAGACCATATCTCACGGGTGTATTCCATGGGGCTTGTGGATGTGCATGCTCTCCGTGATGTCTCTTTTACCATTGATAACGGAGAGTTTGTCGGAATTACCGGGGCCAGCGGAAGTGGAAAATCCACCCTGCTTCACATCCTCGGAATGCTTGATACCCCAACCACCGGCAGTTTATTTATTAACAATGCAGATGTCACCTCCCTCTCCGAGGATGAGAAGACTGATTTCCGGCTGAATTATCTCGGGTATGTCTTTCAGGACTATGCTCTGGTCCCGGAACTTTCAGTTCAGGAGAACGTGTTCCTTCCGGCAAAAGCACAGGGAATGGCCAGGGATGAGTACCTCTCAAAGAGCCGGGAGGTTCTCACCCGGGTCGGTCTTGCTCACAGAATCTCTCACAAACAGTATGAATTATCAGGAGGGGAGCAACAACGGGTTGCCATCGCCAGATCCCTGATTAATAAACCAGCGATTCTGTTCGCAGACGAACCCTGTGCAAATCTTGATTCAAAGACCTCACGGATAATTTTAGACCTGTTTAAACAGCTGAATGAAGAGTATGGTCAGACCATAATCATGGTCACACATGAGGAATGGCACGAGGAGTACATGTGCAGGATGATCGTCCTTGAGGACGGCCAGGTATCAGAACAACGGGAGTGCCGGAAGATGATACATCAGCAGGGATGATGGTGTTCACATGCCCTGTCAGGGGAACGCAACCAAAAAAGCACGAATCCATAATCCATTGCTGCATTTGTATAATTACCGCTTCCATCCTTCTCAAACAGGTAACGGACACGGGAAGATGCGAGAGCTTGTCATCCGAAACTGTAATTTTGGGTTAAAACGAAAGGATCAAAACCCGGTCAGCAAAAACCTGATTTATCTGATTTAATGAGCCTCTGTCCCCGTATAACGGTCAATAACGGCATTCTGCCTTTTGCAATTCAATCGTAAAAAATAAACCAAAAATCTCCACGACATCGATCACATCATAAGGAGATTTTCATACTGAATCATTCACAACCCACCAATCCATGGGGTGAGTACCCGCATCTGCAGAGAGTGCAGGTATGATAAACTTAAAGAAACCGTTTGAAAACTCCACAAAATCAAATCCCGCAGATCCAATAGCCAGTTTCCATTTGTTCTCTATTGACAGGATGTTCATGAAGGCTATCATGAGGTACATCGAGGTCAGGAATGGATCGAGATCAGCCCGGATTGTCCCGTCATTGATTCCTTCCCGAATCGCATCCTCAAGAATCGTGCGGCACGAACCATATCCCTCCCCTATCTCTGCAGTGTACGGATTCTCTACTGAAAAACGTTCGGTACCGTAGAAATGGATCATCTTACGGTAGTCAGGGTATTTTTGTGAAAAGACAAGATAAGCCCGGCCTAACATGACTACCTTCTCGATGCCGGGAACTGGCTTCTTCGTGCATTCATGATACATAGCTTTTAGTATCCCGACACCCCGAAGAACAATGGTAGCATACAATGCCTCCTTATTTTTAAAATACAGGTATATTGTTGCCTTATTCAGTTCAACTTCCCTTGCTATCTCATCCATGGAGACCTCTTCGTAGCTCCGGGAAAAAAAGAGTCGTTCTGCCGCATCGAGTATCTCGATCTTTCGCTGTTCCTTCTCCCGTTGTCTTCTCTCGGCAATTCCCATCACAAACCTCCGGAGGCATCATAGTTTCCCGGCAAAAGACCGCGAGGGGTCCAACGACCGCGTATCGATTCCGGTTTAGATTGTCTTCTGCACCAGGATCCGGATCCGGAGAAAAGGATTATTCCCATCTGTTCATTCCTGCGATCTCTTGATCGCGTTTAGCAGCCATGCCATGTTCTTTCCGGTATCGTGAGCTCGTCTGATCCCTTCCTCATCCCCACGAACCGATCCAATCTCATCCCCGAGACCAGTAACCGGCTTTCCAGCCACGATCATACCTGAATATACCATAAAATTCATCAGGGTATTGAGCGTGGTGATAGCACCAGCCCTCCTCATTACGGCTGCGGCAACACCAACCTTACGCAAAAATAGGGTATTATTAACCATTGCCACAAATCCTGCCCGGTCTATAAATCCCTTCATCTCGGCGGTGACATCCAGGAAGTATACCGGTGAACCGAGGATTATCCCATCCGCTTCGATTATTTTATCGATACAGGTGTTGATAATGTCATCGGTATACACACAATGACCGTTCTGCATCTCCCGGCATTTCATGCAGGCCGTACATCCCCGTGCTACGTGTCCTCCCAGGTTCAGTTCCTCGGTAATGATCCCCTCATCATTCAGTTCTTTGATGATCTGCCTCATCAGAATGGAAGTATTTCCATTACTCCGCGGACTGCCATTTATCGCGATTACTTTCATTGTCATCCATCACGTGTAATAAAAAACCAATGCTGTTTTTCTTCTCGATTCCATCCTGTCCCAATATTACCCGTCCCCCTGTTTTCTGACCTCCCTACAGAGGATATCAGATCTCATGCTCAATCCAGGCTTTGATAAGCGCCCTCGAAATGCTTGCCTTTTGGGGGTAGGAGGGCAGGATGTCGCGGGTAAACCAGGATGCATCTTCTATCTCCCGGTTGTCTACCCTAATCTCTCCTCCGGCATAATCTGCGACAAAGCCTACCATGAGCGAATCCGGAAACGGCCATGGTTCACTTCCGAAGTACCTCAGGTTTTTCACGGTAATGCCGACTTCCTCACACACTTCCCGGTGGACGGTCTGCTCAAGATTCTCGCCTGGTTCATTAAAGCCGGCGATGAGAGAGAAAAATCCCGGGGGGGAGTCTGGAGAACGGGCCAGCAGGATCTCCTCCCCCCTGGTAACCAGCACGATGATCGCCGGTGAGATCCGGGGGTAGGTGATGTGATTGCAGGCAGTACATATCCATGCCCGTTCTATCAGAAGTGGATGTGTCAATGCACCGCACCTGCCACAGAACGTATTCGACCGAAAAGCGTCAAGGATCCGCAATCCATAGGAAGCAAGTGCTATCTCACAGTCCGGAACCTTTCCTGACAAATCCCGTACCGGTGACTGCTGCCAGCCCATCGGGATTCCGGCAACGGATACGACCTCATCTGCATAATAGAGAACACTGTCTCTGATACCGAGGTACACGGGATTATTCCGGAGAAGACCGGCGGGAAACGGCTCTTTCATGAGAACGGTTCCTAATACCGGATCATCTACAAAGAGCACACGATCATGGTTTATCAGGATCATACGCTTCTGATCAGGGGGCACGTGCTTTCGCTCAGGGTAGACCGGTATCAGGGGCCTTACTGCATAAAACGGATTATGTTCCATATGGTATCCCATATACACGAGAGCTGATCTTCCCATGGACATGGCGGGACATTCCTTACAAAAACCATTCCGGCTCCTTTCTTTCTTTATACAAGGTATGAAGACGCAACGAGGCATCCCTGACCATTCCGGGTTTCATTGTCCTGGCATGCTCTGGGCAGTTCCTGATGCATGCACAGCAGGTGATGCATTTTTCAGTATCAATTACACTCGCATTATCCGGATTGATAGCACCGACCGGACATACCTCTGCACAATGTCCACATCCGGTACAGGTGTCATTCACTGAGATAAAATCAACCGTCCAGAGCTTTGAATCTCCCCGGTAAGGGCGACAACCAGAAACAACCACTGAAGAGATCTGGTCTGCTGACGGGAGGAGTGCCAGTTTTTCCCCAATCTTTCTTCCAAGCGACTCTGCACCGTGTAAGTCAGCTGCATCAGGACGATTTCTGGCAGTCGGAGTCTCTTCTGTTGAGAATGAATGTTCTCCGATAAATGCTCCCCCGGCAACCGGTTTACAACCACCCTTCATGAGAATGTCATGGAGTTCGAGGAGTGCATCCTCGTAGACACGGTTCCCATAGACCACGATACCTGTTGTAGGCGTATCCCTGGCTTTTATTCCATGCAGCCACTCGATAAGAAGAGCCGGCACTCTGCCCATATACACCGGTACGCCAATTACGAGTAGTTCGTTTTCCGATGTCTGCAGTAATTTTTTTCGTGCCTGTGGACTGGTAATATCGATAATCTCTGTTGTGACATGATCAATTCCGCGAGCAATTCCCTCAACAACCGCTTTTGTTGTTCCTGTTGGTGAGAAATAAACTAATTTCACCGAGTTAATCTCCATTTTGTAAAATCCCTCTGATACTATTCCAGGCAATGATTTTCGATTTACAAGTGTATCGCTTGTGGCATGCCACTGCAGCTATCTGGCATCCAGACACATTCTCTGTTTGCTGACCATTGTTACAAGATATCCTGTTTTTTTCATGTCCCTGATCCAACGGCCGATTGCAGAGGGATGACCGGTTTACGATACTGTTTCACTCCATAAATATGTCTTTTAGTTATATTATAACTATTGGTTATTAAATAACTAATAGTTACAGGAATCATCGAAGCGATCAGATAACCGACAGAAGCTCCCCTATCCTCTGATTATTTCAACTTTGAAAAGGTAGAAATCCGGATCGGTCTGTTTTGTCTTTGATAGATATGGCAGAACAATAATGCAAGAGCGTTGAATGGTATTCCGCTGTACCTGATACCACATCCGGGAGCCGGTCAAAGACTTACGAATCTGTTATCTCACAATTTTTGGAATAGAGATTCCAATCATACCGCAAAAAAAGGGGATCGAGAGTTTTCCCGATTCAAGAAAGAACTATTATCCGGGCAGAACAAGATGCCGATGTAATCTGGCATCGTCCTGTAACAGATGAATATCTCAAAAACAGGTAGAAATATGTGTTATTATGAAAATACACCAGTTACCATGATCCTCAAACATGCCTCTCTTGTTCCTGCCATAGAGATAGACAAACCCGGTTTTTCCGGCATGCAGGCTCGTTTCCTTCTCACTTCTGATGAAAACTGCCCACGGTATGCCCTGCGGCTGATGGAATTTGCTCCCGGGGGATATACATCCTACCACAATCACAAGGAGGAGCATGAAATATATATTCTGGAAGGAGAAGGCATTCTTTTAACAGAAAAAGAAGGGAGCGTCCCGATCCGTTCTGGAGATGCAATCCTCTTAATGCCATGTGAGCATCATCAGATTAAAAACACGGGTACCGGAAATTTTAAGATGATCTGTACCGTCCCCTTGCTATCAGGCAAAAACGGGAAGGAAACCACCCCGTGCGTGTGAAACCTCCCGATAGAAGAGACAATCTGTTCTCAAATGCCCAGGAGTACTCAAATAACTCCCGCTCTTTCTCTCCCTCAATCTGCATTCCCTTTCTGCAGGACAAAAAAAGTGTATCCATATTCGTGGGAATATCTCCAATGATCAGTATCCCTACAATGTCAGGTATGGTATAACTCACAAACGAGATGTCTCAGGTAACCAGTTACTCTGTGTATCCCATCCCTTCTTAGTATCAAAAGAGGGATGCAGACGGAGTCCTGTGCAATTCTGATCAATCGTAAAAATTGATGTACTGGGTCCGATTCGGATAATATTCTCCCCAAAAAACTCATTTTTGGGCGGGCAATTACATCCTGATTCCGATACCGTTGATACCGTATATGGTACTGACGAAGGAACATGCGGTATATGCAGTTCTCCTTTCTCCAGGCAATCGTCTCCCGGGATATATCGATCGTGATCTAACATAACTGCACGGCTGGAAAGCGAATCCACTCTTCGATAGTCCACACATGATCCGTTAAGCCTGCCGCCATCGCAGGTGTTCTCTTAATTGATCGCTCACCACGTTTATCTTGTAGTTGAAGTGTCCGAACGGGCCAACAAAAATTATAACTATATAGACAAAAGAACGTCATTGCTTCGTGTTCTTTCGGTTCTTTAGAGAAAGAAAGTGATTTTCTAATTTTTCGTGAGTTTCGATTTCTGTCAGTTCCATTCTGTCGTTCGATAAATGACGTGTTTATCTTATTGCTAACTTTGGAGGCACTTAATGCCTTTTTTAGTTCTTCCTCTGTTCCAAAGATAGGTTCTCTCTCCACTTTACTTATTCTTCCTTTGGAAAGATGCTTTTTTACCATTGCATAAACCAATCCTGAAGGAACCTCCAAATATGGATTTTTTGGGCGTCCTCGTTTGCCTGTTCCTTCGGGATTGATTATTCTACCGTATCCGACAAGGATGGCATCTTTATATGGCAAATACTTGTCTGTGGTAATCAATCTCATTAGTTTTCCGCCGGTTCTTCTAATAAAGTCTTCTATGAGTTTGTGAGTGTTTTCTGCGGTTCGTTTTCCGGGAATGACTGAAAGGATTAGCCGGTGTTCTGGATCATAAGCAATATGATCCCAATTATCCCCATAATTGTCATCTTTTGGATCGTATGGATCACAATTCTTCTCTTTCTTACCGACGAAACTCCATTTTTCATCGAATTGAACTTCATTTGTCTGAGGGGGAAAAACAAACCAGTTCATCTTGGACTAACTGAGCATGATCACCCGACTTTTTTAAGAGTCTGGCTACTGTTCCCAAACTCACTCCTGTTAATCTACTGGTTTTCCGTATACCACATCCCTCAGATAGATGTTCCATGACTGAAACAGCTTTTTCGTAATCAACTTTTGAGTTGAATAATGCAGTACCTTTTGTTTCAGAAAAACGATAGCCACAAGACCTGCATCGCAACATCCGGTTTCCTTGACCTCCAGATGTTCCACTTACTGTGAGATTTCCTAGCCCTCGTTTTCCATAGTCGGTACAATCTGGATTTTGACAGCAAAAAAGATGAATATCATCTGTTTTGAGGGGATTTTTTGATAGCATTAGTTATTTATTAATTTAATATATTATTAAATTTATTATTTATTCCACATAATAAGATTACGACCCAAAATCCCCCTGTTCATTATATAAAGAGTGTAAAAATCACTGTACACAAATGTGTGATGTGCGGAGTCCCGAATCAAGGATCTCATACTCGTTTGTATGGCACCGTTTTGTATGTACTACAAGACCACGAACAGAAATAATGGATGGAATATCACCTGAGGGCTTTTCTGACAACGGAGGTGAGATGCTCAATCTCATCAAAACGTGGATCTTCCATTCCCCTCTTATTAATCCCGCACTCAGTTGAAACCAGGTGAATATCAGGTTCAAATCCCTGCTCCTGTACCTTCTTCCTCCCGCAGCAGTCAGCACATCCGTCAATGATAACGATCCGGTCTGCATCGGAAAGGGCATGAAGGAGTTTTTCTGGATCACTTCGTGCCGGAAGGCTGATATCGATACAACCGGGAAATCTTTTCATCAGTATCTCTCCGGTTTTTGCGGTAAGTTTCCCGGTGTTTGATATCCCGGAACAGGTGATGAGAATAACCCCGGAGTCCTTATGCATGAATAAAAGAGGAGATCTCCTGCCCCCCTAAGAGCATCCACAACCGCCTGAGGATCTCTTTCTTTCAGAACCGGGATCCTCTGGTTTCCCTTCCCCTCTCCACGCTGCAAAGACAATCTCTTCAACCTCCTCAGGGGTAAAGGACCGGTCATTACTCTTCTTCTCAATACCGAGATCGGTAACCACCAGGTGCTGGTGCACCAGGGCACCGGCCTCTAGGACGATCTTTCTGGCACAGTGCATGCCACAGCCATCGATAGCAACAACCTCTTCAACTTCCTTTGCCCGCCCGGCCAGTGATTCTGAGCCCGAAGCTAATAGTGCCGTACAGACAAAACTCCCGTACCCTTCGTCAGATAGTTGGATAGCAGCGGCATTTGATATCTGCCCAGTGTTCGCCTGTCCTGAACAGGGAAAGATAAGCCGGTTCTTCTCGTTGCTCCCACAGGTACAGGGTACCTCTTCTGCCATCCTTATCCCTCGTTGAGGATTGCAATGATCTCGTTTACCGTTGGTACCCGTCCTGATACCCGTTCTGTCCCATCGACAAAGAGAGACGGGGTCATCATGACACCCCGGTTAATAATCTCATCCAGTGTATCGACTTTTACAACCTCTGCTGAAATCCCTGATTTTTTTACTGCTTCAGTCACATTATCGAACAACCGTTTGCATTTCGTGCATCCGGTACCTAAAATTTCCAGTTTCATAGTTCACCTTTATTTGAAATACCTTTGTGGTACAGATTTATCATCTTTTGTTTAGAGCGAGGGACATCCTGTCCCTGCAGCGTCCTTTGTAAATGCAGTATATGCATGTTTTTCCCGTGAATGGGGCATGGCTTTTTTTAATCCCATCGACCGGGATTGTCCTGACCCTCCGGAGTGCATCTGCCTGGCAACAGGGGATATCTTTCAGCATTACCACCCGCTGTTACCGAACACAAACCCGGCAACGGTCGAGAAGATGATTACGAGTACTGCATACACTCCGGTCTTTTTTGCACCCATAACACGGGTAAGGACAAGAAGGCTCGGCAGGCTGATTGTCGGCCCGGAGAGCAGCAGGGCAAGTGCCGGCCCCTTTGCCATGTTCCCTGAAAGGTACCCCAATGTTGTCCCGACGATCGGCACCTCAAGCAGGGTCGGCATATAGAGGATTGCCCCGATAAGGGCTGCGATAAAATTTGAGAGGAGGGAGTTGTCTCCGATAAAAGGCCTGAACACCTCTGGCGGGAGGAAATAGGAGAGCATCCCGAGTGCGAAGGTCCCGATAAGAAGAATGGGAAAGATCTTCTTTGTCAGATCCCAGGTCTCAAATCCCCATCCGGTCACCTCATCCCGGCTGAAGTAGTAGATAAGCAGGAACGCAACCGCCATCGAGAGGAAGTAGACGATAAGCAGCCTGATAAAGACGTCCAACTGTGATGTCGCAACGAGAAGGATTGCAATCATGAAGATAAAGAATGCAGGAACTACCCACCCGGGCCGTTTTTCTTCTTCAGATGAAACAAAGGAATTCTTTTTTGCCGCTTCCCGCACTGCAACATCATGCTCCTTAAATATCGCTGCCATAATAAGACCAATGATGATTGAGAGCACAACGGCAAAGACCCCCCGGGCAATCCCGATATCCAGACCGAGTACTTTTGCAGAGTACACGATAGCAAGAATGTTTATTGCAGGACCGGCATAGAGGAAGGTAATAGCAGGACCGATACCACTCCCTTTTTTAAGAATCCCGGCAAACATCGGGAGGATAGTACAACTACATACCGCAAGAACGGTCCCTGATACCGACGCAATCCCATAACTGACAGATTTTTTTGCATCAGGACTGAAGTACGTAAGAATTGCATCCTTCTTGATAAACGCAGCGATGGCTCCCGCGATAAAGAAAGCAGGGATAAGACAGGTAACCACGTGCTCAGAGAGATAACTAAAGAGTGTATTCCATCCGGCAAGCAGGGTTCCTAAAAGAATATCAATCATAAAACACCCTCCTCAACAAAGAAATCGGAAAGATAGGGGAGAATCCTCCAGTAGTGCAGGTTATCGTAATCCCAATCCTGAACGATTGGTAACCTGATATTCCAGGATCAGATCCCAGAATAATCTGATGTTTCAACATTATTTGGAATGTTAGTCTGGAAGTTATTTAAACGTAAGTATTTCAACTTTTTTTGAAGACCTGTTTTAAGAGAAATGCCAGTTGCAAAAATATTAACTTAAAAAATGATGGAAGAAAAGAACCCTTTCCTCCACCGTGTCCCTGTCATTGATTCAGTAGTATTCCCAACTAAATCATAATTCCTTCAAGCCGTTTCTCAATCAGACTGACGAAATACGACTCGAACTTCTTCTGGTCACCGATCTTGTACCATACTTTTGTGTCCTCTTCCTTGCTGAATCCGTCAGCAGTATACATACCTATCATCAGGGAGGACCCGGGTGCCTCATAGAGATCGACGATCTCCTGGTTCTCAGGATCATCAACATTAAGGTGTGTGAATACAATAGTCTCTGATTCGAGTTCATCGACAAAGTACTTCTCTAACGTCTCTTCAACCATTTCACCCAGGAGTATGCAACTGTTGCACTGCTGTTGTGGATGAAAATGATAAACTTCTATCTTCTCAATTGCATCTGAATCCTCATAATCGGTCTCATCTGCTGTACAGGCAACAATGGTCAAGGCAAACAATAAAAAAACGATTAAAATGCGAGTAATAGTAATATTCTTATTTCTTTCCTGAAACGGGCTCATGTAAGTTCTCCTTTTTTTATATCAGGGTACCGCACATTGATAAGACGAATCCTTCCTGTTTATGAAAAGATGGAACGATCTCTTTTGTGATGGCTGGCACCTGCTTAGATTCAATTAAATTTGAAATTTATAAATATCTTCTGGATAGAGCAGGCAAGACCTCAGAAACACCATTCTTTTAGATGAGAA
>CAZSDZ010000058.1:0-14969 GCA_964605795.1 uncultured Methanoregulaceae archaeon | reverse complement strand
TAGTTATTTGTTTTTCATTCGTCAGGTTTGAGGCTCTGCCTCATCGGGGTTTTGTAAAGCGAAATCCTCATGTAGGTAACCGATCCTTATACCTATGAGGTGAAACCAGATGCCAGTAGCGAAAAAACCCTCAGTGATAAAGGTAATAACATTAATCGGCAGTTCCCCGAAAGGATGGGATGATGCAGCCGCAGTTGCCGTAAAAGAAGCAGCAAAGACCGTACGAAACATTAACCGGGTAGATCTGAAGCACTGTTCAGCAATTGTTGAGAATGATAAGATTGTTTTGTATCATGCAGTGGTAAAGATCTCCTTTAACGTGGAACAGGAGATTTAATCTTTTTTTCCATTCAATCAGTTTTCATGGTATCAGTACGATTATCGTATCATCAGTCTGATATTTCATTTGGCATACTTTGATGCAGAATTACATGGGATATTATTACCTGATGTTCTACTCTGTTGGACTATTGTTACAGTAGCGATAGGAACTCTTATTCGGTTACAGGGTCTCATATTCAACCGGAGTGTATACGATGAATCACGACAAATTGGTCTTTTGGAATAAGGCGATAATTGTTATTGTTCTGATTCTGATACTGTTTCTCATCCCTGTTGTTCCGGCTGGAACGCCGTCGCATCTGATTATGCCAGACGATCTTACCTACCTCGGGGCATTCAGGCTGCCTGATGGAGCAGGAAGGCCGGATACCTTTGAGTACGGTGGGAATGCCATGACGTTTTCACCTGAAGGGAATAGTTATAGTCAGGATGACGGATATCAGGGTTCACTCTTTATCACTGGTCATGACCGTACCGAAGAGGTCAGGGACGGGGGCAAGGTTGCAGAGGTCTCGATCCCGGTTCCCGGTCTCGTGGATCATCCGTCTGATCTGCCACAAGGAGAATTCCTTCAGTCATTCTCTGATGTTTCAGGTGGTTTTTTTGATGAGTATTATACCATTCCACGAATGGGACTGGCGTACCTTGACCGCACCGAGACCGGGCCTGTTATCCATCTTGCATGGGGGAATCACTTTGATTCCGAGCCCTCCCTGCCAACCCATAGCTGGTTCTTGTCTGATCTTTCAAACTCTGATCCTCAGGGCAGCTGGTACATCGGCGATCAGTCTCATTACATGGTAAACGGGTACCTTTTTGAGATACCAGAGGATTGGGCTGATGAAAATACCGGTGGGAGGTATCTGGCCACCGGGCGGTTCCGTGATGGTGGCTGGTCAGGGATGGGACCCGCTCTCTTTGCGTATGTTCCCTGGACTGACGAAGAGGGAACACCGTCAACATCGGGCTCTCACCTTGATGAGATAACGCTTTTGCGATATCGGACATCTGAAGAGAGCACAGAGATTACCGATGCCATGGAAGGATACCAGCATCCTGATGAATGGGAAGGAGGTGCATTCCTTACCACGGCTGACGGTGGGAATGCCGTCATCTTCTCAGGAACAAAAGGAATCGGGGATAACTACTGGTATGGATGGATAAATCCTGATAACCCTACTCAGCCCTGTCCTGAAATGACGTATGCTGATGAATATGCGGTATGCAGGATGGATGACGGTACTCCCTGCCCGGTATCAGAGATGCAGGAGTGTACCCGGCACAACGACTACCGTGGCTGGTGGAGTTCATCATTCAGGGGCGAGATCATCTTTTATGATCCTGCCGATCTCGCAGCGGTTGCGGCAGGTGGTATGGAATCATGGGAGCCACAGCCGTATGCAGTTCTTGATATTGATCCCTATCTTTTTGGCAATCCTGATCAGGTTGAGATCGATATGATTGGCTCGGGGGATCAGAGAAAGAACCGGGTCGGGGATGTTGCCTATGATCGGGTTAACCAGATCTTGTATCTCCTTGAATACTTTGCCGACGGAGCTAAACCGGTTGTTCATGTATGGAAAATTGACTGATACTTCTCTCTTCTTTACCTGAACGAATTCTCCTTTTTATTTGTAACTCCAATATGTCTGGGGTTTCTGTTTTCTGTATGAAATGGTGTCATTTTTGTTCTTGTATACTTTTTTTTTCCTTACGAGCTCATCATTGCCGATGAGATTTATCTGAGTTGACAATGAAGATGATAGAGACTGACACGAAAGATACCTGACATTTGTATCTCTCCTCTATTTCCTGTTCTTTTCTTTCCTGGTTTCAGATTGAGATATGAGTGATTAATGCTGCCTGATTCTTTGTTCTCCTTTCGATAAACGAAAATTCCACTCTTTTTTCAAAACCAGATGATTGTACGAGTAAGATTGCGTAGATAATACAACTTTTACATTTTTTAGAAGAATAATGGAAGAGACTTTTTACTGTATCAGGATGGAAAGGGATTATCTGTCTATCGCCGGTCTTCTTTACCCTAATCCGGCACATTATATTCTTCATATCAGTATTTCTCTCTCCATGTTTTTGTTCCGATACCGGTGAACAATGGAGTGCATTTCGGCAGGTTAAAAAATAACAAGAGTCTACCAATTTAAGAGATCCTGATTCTGGATATGGTATGGTATTCAAATAGGATTCCTTGAGGGCACTTTCATGGGGGTTTATTCATATATACTGTATTCATTGGGATTTCTTTATCTCCTGGATAGAAATGACACCTTACAACCTGGGTTAGGGGAACAAAAAGATGACAGGAATTCTCGATCCATATATAGAAGCGTATCGCCAATCCCTATCTGATCCTGATACGTTCTGGGGGAATAATGCCCAGGGAATTGACTGGAACTCTCCGTGGGATACTGTCCTCGACCGGTCAAATCCACCTTTTTACCGGTGGTTTTTTGGGGCTACCCTAAATATCTGCTATAATGCTCTTGACCGGCATGTAATGGCCGGAAAAGGAGAACAAACGGCTCTGATATGGGACAGTCCGGTAACCGGTACCATCCGAAACTATTCGTATGCATCACTCTGTGAAAAGGTGGCTCGTTTTGCAGGTGCACTGACAAAACTCGGACTGAAGAGAGGGGACCGGGTTATTATCTACATGCCCATGGTTCCCGAAGCAATCATCGGTATGCTCGCCTGTGCCCGTATCGGTGCGATACACTCTGTGGTCTTTGGAGGATTCGCACCAAAAGAACTTGCAAAAAGGATTCGTGATGCAAAGCCGGAGATTATTCTCTCCGCTTCATGTGGGATAGAGGTTAACCGCATCATCCCCTACAAACCTCTTCTTGATGAAGCAATAGATATCAGTGGTCATAACCCGGGCCAATGTATCATTCTCCAGCGCAAGGAGTGTGAGGTAAAACTCAGTCATCCCCGGGATATTGCCTGGGATGACGTATCTGACAGCAGTCCTGTCGATTGTGTACCGGTAAACGCAACCGATCCGCTTTATATCCTGTATACTTCCGGGACGACCGGAGTTCCGAAAGGAGTTGTCAGGGATACCGGAGGATATGCGGTTGCACTTCACTGGAGTATGAGATCGATATATGGAATTAATCCCGGGGATGTATTCTTTGCAGCATCAGATATCGGCTGGGTGGTCGGTCATTCGTACATTGTCTACGGTCCGCTTCTTGCCGGTTGCACCACTATCCTCTATGAAGGCAAATCGGTTGGTACTCCTGATGAAGGATCATTCTGGCGTGTAATCGAACGCCACGGCGTGCATGTGCTTTTTACCGCACCTACTGCGTTTCGTGCTATACGGAGAGAGGATCCAGGCGGCACTCACATTCCCCGGTACGATCTCTCTTCTTTGCGAACCTTATTTCTGGCAGGAGAACGATGCGATCCGGATACCCTTCTCTGGGCAGAAGAGAAATTACGTGTCCCGGTGATCGATCACTGGTGGCAGACTGAGACCGGCTGGCCGATTGGTGCAAATCCAGTGGGAATAAATCTTTTTCCGATTAAACCCGGATCATGTACAAAACCGGTTCCCGGATATGATATTTTTGTCTTTGATGATAACCAGGATGAAGTTCCTCCCGGGATAACCGGGAATGTTGCAATTAAACTCCCCCTTCCTCCCGGTTGTTTCACAACGCTCTGGAATAATGACGCTGATTTTGTAAAAACATACATGAGTACCTATCCCGGTTATTATCTCACATCAGATGCAGGGTTTATTGATGAGGATGGGTATCTCTGGATCATGGGTCGGACCGATGATATCATCAATGTTGCCGGTCACGGGCTCTCAACCGGATCCATGGAGGAGGTTCTCTCATCCCATGAAACGGTTGCTGAATGTGCTGTGATTGGTGTTCACGATATCATCAAATCAGAAGTGCCGGTTGGTTTTGTGGTCTTGAAATCAGGAGTAAAAAGGGAATTCGATCTGATTGAAAAAGAACTTGTTCAATTGATTCGAGGCAGGATAGGGCCGATAGCCTCTTTTAAGACGGTATTGAAAGTAAAACGCCTTCCAAAAACACGGTCCGGTAAAATTCTCCGGGGAACCATGAAGAAGATTGCTGACGGAGCTGAATTTAACGTTCCGGCAACGATCGATGATCCGGTTGTGTTGACTGAGATACAGTCACAATTGCAGGAACGTGGATTTCCAAGGAGATAGTTTCTTGGAATTATCTATCGGAAAGGGGATAAAAACCGGGGTGATTCGTACCAGGAAACAGGATTTTCATACTATTTTGCTGACGATATGTCTCGTATCAGAGACCGAATGGCATCTCCCATGTATGGTGACATGCATTGCAACTACACTTTGCAATCATGCTGCCGCTATCTGTTGTAACAAGATCATCAAATTCCGTGTCTTTTGAGTTGCATTTCGGGCAGGTCACATCGCCCATGGAATAAATTCCTCCTTTTCGGATCGTAAATCTGGTATTATATGTGTGATTTTGCCGGTATTATATCTTCAGCACTCACCAATTTTTTCTGCCCTATCTCAACTATTTCAGTTCAGACAATACCCGGTCAGTGATGAGGCGGTTGCATACCTGATGTTCATGAGTATTACTGGGTACATTAACGGTGATGCTCATCATCACACTGTGAATTTTCCTTATTATATCGATAAATTGTATTCATGCAAAAGCCTCTGATAGAAGATGCAATGATCAGGGAAATCAGAATGCTGACGGTCGAGAAAAGCAAAAAGGTTAGCAGAAATCCCATAAATAATATCCAAATTAGATTTTTTTAAGCGGAGAGGCACTTCCCATCACGAAATTATCTTCAGGAAACAAGGGAGTATGGAAAAAGAACAGGTGTGTGAGATCCTGTTTCCTGACACGAATTTCCGGTTACGATACCAAACGATTATCTAATAAAAATTGAGTCATTATCACTCAATAAATTGATTCTGCCTTCATTATCAAATCGTTTGGTTCAGGGATGGAATCGGTATGTCTGGTCTGTTCATTATTCGGAAAACCAAATTTCCCAAATTCCTGAGTTTTACCGAGCTGTATGAATAATTTTTTCAGTGATAGCCGTGATATTGTTACATGAATAAATCCAAACCTCTATTTTAATCCTTTTTTTGTATTCTGCATGGTTATTGGCATGGTTTTGTGTGCAGCATGTGCAGGTACGAATCGAAATACAGGACAAATTGATGGTTTTGATGTATTCATTACCAAAAGGAAGGCTGAATATGATGTGCCCGGTGCAGTTGTCGGAGTAGTCGAGAATGATACCATTGTATTCCTGAAAGGATACGGTGTCAGGGAGATTAAAAAATCGGAAAAAGTAGATCCTGATATCCGTTTTCAGATAGCATCTGTATCCAAGTTTGTAACCGGAACCGCGATAGGAACCCTGGTTGATGAAGGGAAACTGGACTGGGATACACCGATTGTAACCTATCTACCGGAATTTAAACTAAACGATATTTATGCCGGGCAGCATGCGACACTTAGAGACCTTCTTGCCCATCGCACCGGACTGAGGTATTTCGATGGGGATTTATTGGGCAGGCTTGGGTACTCAAACAGCGAATTACTCAAGCGTATGCAGTACCTTCTGCCAGAAACAAGTTTTCGTGAGAAGTATATCTACTCAAATGCAGGATATTTCATCGCCGGAGAGGCTGTTGCACGGGTAGATAACCGGAGCTGGGAGAATCTGACTGATGAGCGGATCATCCGCCCGCTCGGTATGACCCGATCCGGAGCCCATCCCGAGACCGTGTACCTTGATGAAACCATGTCTCAGGCCATGACGGAAAAGGAGAGGATGTACGTACCATCCCGCTCGAAGTTGCCTCTCATCCTGCTGCCGGTCAGGTGGTCTGAACCGGCAGGGATATGACCCAGTGGCTGCGGATGTTATTACATGAGGGATCTTTTGAAGGAGAGCAGATTCCTCTCCTGAAATGGTAACCAAGATCCATGCAGCAAGTTTTGTCGCGGGAAAGAGCGGTCCTCTTGATGATAAGAACGGGGCTGTGGGTCTTGGTTGTGATTCGTACACCTTCATGGGTGAACGGGTGATTGAGAAGAACGGAGCACTTGATGGTGTCCGTAGTATTGTAATCTTTATCCCAGAAAAGAAAAGCGGATTGGTTGTTATTGCAAATAAGCAACTGACGGCGTTCCCTGAAGCTGTCATGGATGAATTTCTTGAGCGTTTTATCGGCAGAAGCGGCATTGACCTGCAGGCACGGGAGAAGGCATCACAGGCAGGATGGGACTCGCTTATCAAGAGTCCCAAACGACCGGAGAATCCGGATCCCGCAACGATAAACCCAATCGGAATTGCAGGGAGGTACAATAGTGACCTGTATGGTACGATGCAGGTACGCGAGGGGTCTGATACGATACATATGGCAATAGAGCTGGGTCCAAACCGGTACCCCGGTAATCTCACTCACTGGGACGGCAATACCTGGTATCTCTCAATTCCGAATCCTGACGACCAGGTGGGGTATATCACGTTTGAGGCTGATAACTCTGGTTTTGTTGATAGTTTACTTCAGAAGAGTTCGGGCAGTTTTTAAAAGCCTGATCCGGTTATTCCCTCTAATAATGGGATTTACACGGGTAGAACTTTTTTTCCGCATATTCCCGTCTCAATCCCGGTAATCGTTTTATCTGATTAAAAACGGGTTAAAAAAGGGCATGGAATGATCCATTCTCTCTCTCTTATGATGAGTCAATTTGTAAGCCGTTCCTGATGATAACGGCGTCTCTTTTTTATTGTCATTACTTCATGGAATGATTCAGATCAATGAATGGTTGTTTTTTCCCATGGCAATAATTCACGGTAATGGCTATTTTTCAGATCAGATCTTTCAGGCAGATTTCTGCAAAGGAGACAGGAAATCGGATCACACTTTCTTATGAGAATAGACTTTTTCCGGGTCAAATACGCGTTCTCCTATTGTTATCCCGTCAATAGTGCGGAAAAAACACGACCGATACCCGACGTGACAGGCTGCACCCCCGATCTGGGTAACCTGATACAGCAGGGTGTCTTCATCACAGTCTATGAGGATTTCGTGAACTTTCTGGAGATTTCCTGACTCCTCTCCTTTCTTCCAGATCGTATTCCTGCTTCTGCTATAGTAGTGGGCATACCCTGATGAAAGAGTCAGTTCAACGGCTTTTTTATCGGCATACGCAAGCATCAGCACATCTTTCGTCTCTTTGTCCTGTGCAATGACCGGAACGAGTCCTTTTTCATTGAACCGTATCTCAATCGTTTTTTGTATCTCTGTATTCATTGAATTACCTTCCTAAAGGAGACGGATTAAATAGTCACCACCAAAAAGAGCAGCTTAAACCGGGTTTATACTGGTCTCCTGGGTTATTTTAGTTAAAATTGACTATGTGACAGATAGAAGTCTGATTCTTTTACATCTCCCCTTTTCATGGCATATGTTGTATGTTTCATATACTTAGATTGGTGCGTCTTTAAACCTGTTTATTTTATCAGGGTTCGGACAGAGGTTGTATGTTCTCTCATAATTCAACACTTCCCCGGTTGCGGTTATCTCGCGTCCTTCTTTTTTTCTTCATCCTTCCCTGTCCATTATGGATATGCAGTACTATCTGCCTTCTCAATCAGGAACGGTAAAAATTTGAGAAAAATGCAGAATATTATGTACCGCGGTCAGGATAATGACGTAATTTGTTTCATGAATTTGCATGAGCAGACAGGCAGAATTTAATTTTCATTTTTACTACTCTTATGTCTATGATTAACATCGCCCTTCCGAAAGGGAGTCTTGAGGAGCAGACCCTTCAACTTTTCAAAGAGGCAGATCTTCCGGTCAGGAGGACTGACCGCGATTATAACCCGCAGATTTTCGATGAACGAATTGGAAAGGTCAAGATACTGCGACCACAGGAGATACCGACCTATATTGAGATGGGGTATTTCGATATGGGAATATCCGGGCTTGACTGGGTCCACGAGTCCGGGGCTATGGTGCAAGAGATCGCAAAACTGAATTACAGCAAAACCGGAACGGGAAATGTCAAGATTGTCATCGCGGTTCACCAGGATGAGCCTGTCTCAACGGTTACTGAGATCCGCCCTGATAGCAGGGTTACTACCGAGTATCCACAGATAACCAAAGATTTTTTTGAGAATCTTGGCATTCCGGTACGTCTCTTTCCCTCCTACGGGGCCAGTGAGGCCAAAGTCCCTGATCTTATGGACGTTGTCGTCGATCTGACCGAGACGGGAACAACACTCCGGAAGAACGGACTGAAGATAATCGGGCAGATACTAGAGTCATACACCGTAATAATCGCGAATATCAAGAGTTTTGAGGACCCGGTCAAACGAAAGGAGATGGAAGAGATAGTGACACTCTTAATGGGTGTCATTGATGCCCGGAACAAGGTTCTCCTTTCCATGAATGTGCCTGCCGATCGTCTTGAATCAATAGTCGCGAGCCTTCCTGCCCTCAAAAAACCGACCGTTGCCAAGCTTCACGGGATCGATTACTTCAGCCTGGAGACCGTTGTTCTCAAAAGCCTCGTTAATACCCTGATACCAAAACTCAAAGCATCCGGTGCAGAGGATATCCTTGAGATCCCTATCACAAAAATAGTGAGATAATTCCTGATCTTAGGGAAACGATATCATTTTTCTGTTATTAGGGGAGTGGTACAGACCGGAAGATGATTTGGTTTTTTCCTAATCCGCTCCCTGAAATCAGGGGTACGGTGCCTGAACCATATGAATAGAAAAAAGAGGTTGGTTTTTTGAAAGAAGGAATGAGGTAGTCCTTTCTTTCTGCAGTAACGAACAATCAGGGTTTTTGATTTACCTTTTTTTGGCATTATTTCATGATTGCTAAAAGATCTTCGGCAGCATCGATTATGTATCGGTGAGAATCAAAAACCCCCTGATTGTAGAATTCAGGAGCGATCTTTTCCATGACAAAATCCAGGATCAACCCTGCAGCCAGTTCCCCGATAATTTCATCTCTCTCTTTTGAATAATAATTCTGTATCTCAGAGATCATGTAGTCCCTTCTCTCTTTTGTCAATTCGATTGGATTTTCATATCTCATTTCAATATCCTCCTGATAATTATGAGTATTATCGGTAATGTACTATCCTCTTTACCTGTCCGTAACATGGAAAACCATTATTTACGGATTAAACACCTTTTCTCCACAGAAGTGTCAATTTTCAGGTAACTATCCTGATCTTTTCGGAGGCATGGTTACAAATCCAGAGACTCAGGCAGACAAACATACATCCCTGGTTACCTGCTCTGGTTTCCTCCCCGGTTCCCTCCTGAGTCGGTGATGTAATACACCACACGATTTGGGATCAGCATAGTAATGCTGTCAGATTTTCGCTCTATGATATCTTTACCTGATGTACACTCTTTTTTCAGGAGGTCTGTTGTTGTGTAAACCTCCCCTGACATCAGGCAATTTTTGTTATTTACAGGCAGGATAGGAGAAAAACCCTTGACAGAACCCTTGCGGCCACAATTGAGAAAAATTAGTCCTGCGGATGGATGATTACCTTTAGACTTCCGTCCCGGTGTTTGGCAGTCAAAATAAAACCCTCTACCGTTTCCTGCAAGGGAAAAACATGGGTTATCATCCCGGTCACATCTACTCGGTTATTTGCAATCAATTTTAAGGCAGTTGTCAGATTATGGTAATCGGCAGCATATGAATGGGTAATCGTGATCTCCTTCTGCCACAGATTCCAGAGATTTAACTCGGACTGGATTTCAGGATTGGTTGGGGCAAAAAATAAGATCGTTCCACCTGGTCCGACTGCTTCTAACGCTTGTTTGACGCAAACAGGAACTGGTGCGGTCATAATAACGGTGTCTGCACCTATCCCGCCATTTAATTCCCTGAATTTTGCTGCAACATCTTCCTTTGCGGATATGGTTGCATCGGCACCAAATTTCCGGGCGGCCTCCAGCCGTTCGGGACTCGGATTGGAGACGGCGATAAATCCTGCACCATTGTGCCGGGCTACCTGGATATGCAACAATCCGGTGATACCGGCACCAATGATAAGTACTGACCGGCCATCCGATGTCGGAGCGCATTGCTGTCCGCGTACCACGCATCCAAGGGGTTCAACAAAGGTTCCCTCATCAAAAGAAACAGACTCCGGAAGGCGTAGCATACCCCGATCCACGTTGATTTCAGGTAGGACCACATACTCTGCAAACGCCCCGAATGCATGTTTAAATTTCGTTTTCTGCAGGGTTTCACATGCGGTCGTATGCCCGCGTATACACGCATTGCATGTGTTACAGGGTACATGATGGGTAACGACGACCCGATCGCCGACGTTCCACTTCGGATCCACAGCAGAACCGAGTTCTGTGATAATCCCTGTGCATTCATGTCCGAACGCCCCGATACCCCCGGGTCTTCCCGCACGCCTGATTCGGTACCATTCCATGACATCTGACCCGCACACCCCGCAGGCCATGATTCTGACCTTGATCTCTTTCGGTCCGACTGGTACCTCTTCGACATCTTCGATGCGGATGTCACTGTTCGAATAATAGACTGCCGCTTTCATTTTTATTCACAAACAAAAGAAAAGATGGGTATTAATCAAGCTTTAATGCATCAGGCATATATGCATTGTAGATATCCATGGCTTCTGTTGTGGAGTGGTTTTCATGGACGATTGCATTAATTGCTTTTATCATCCCGACAGGATTGACATCCTGGAAAATATTGCGCCCAAAATCAACACCTGCTGCACCTGCCTCTACCGAGTCATACGCCATCAAAAGAGCATCAGGCGGACTTGAGTACTTACCTCCGGCAACAACGACCGGTGTTGGAGAGACAGCGTCAACTAACCTGGAAAATTCTTCACAGTAATAGGTCTTGATTATCCTGGCACCGGCATCCTGGCAGATGCGGGATGCAAGACCGAGGTAGCGCAGATCCCGGGCCATATTCTTTCCTACAGCGGTTACTGCAAGAACAGGGATTCCGTAACTTTCTGCCTCGTTTATCATCCCGGTGAGGTTGAGTATCGTCTGCTGCTGATTCACAGAGCCGATATAGACACTAACGGCGACACCGGACGCATCCATCCTGATGGCCTCCTTCATGGTGACGGTAATCTTTTCATCACTCAGTTCGTCGAATAAGACACTGTTTCCTCCGGATACACGCAGCATGATCGGTTTTGATCCGATATCCTCAGCTGCAATATTGTTTCTCACTGCACCTCGTGTCGTCATCAGGCAGTCACAGTAAGGAAGGAGTGTTTTAATTGTCTTACTCATGTTGCGCAGGCCGGTTGTCGGTCCCTGGAAATAGGGATGATCTACCGCAAGCATAACAACGCGGTTGTCTTTCGGATTGATTATCCGGTTCATCCGGCTTTGGATTCCGATATCAAGATGTGTATGTACCATGAGACACTTCCCGAGAATGAATGATACACTATCATATAAAAAGCTGGGATTATCGTTTACTCTGGTCTGACGATGAGGTATCCTTTCTCTATCAGCCAGTGATGGAATTCATGGGTGGTATGCAGGCAATTGGATCCACAGATCGCCCTTATCTCTTCATATTTTGGAGATTTTTCCACTTCGTTATTCAGAAGCTTCTGAATCGGGCAGTTGATGTCATTACAGTATTCCCTTCTTTTGTAATCGATATAACCATCTATCGAGTGCATATGTACTTTTTGGAAGGGCGAAGATAAAGGGTTACGGAATTTTTGTGAAAAGAGTCAGGAATAAAAAACCGGTTTCCTGCATAAAAAAAATAACAAAAGAAAAATTATGGATGAGTTTTTTCAGGTTACAATTGATCGGTGCTCTTTTCATCCGTACCAACCATATTTATCATCATGACACCGCTTACCATTGGCATGCCTGCTCCTGATTTCTGCCTGTTGGATGCAGATGAGCAGACGGTATGTCTCAAAGATTTCCGAGGAGCGTATGTTGTTGTCTACTTTTATCCTAAAGACAACACATCAGGGTGTACCCTTGAAGCCAGATCTTTTTCCGATGAGACGGAAGCATTTTTGGGCAAACATACTCACATTCTTGGTATCAGCCCTGATTCAACGGTGAGTCATAAAAGATTCGCTGATAAGCATGACCTATCTGTCCGCCTCCTCTCTGATCCCGATCATCATGTAATCGATGCATACGGTGCCTGGGTTTTAAAAAAGCTGTATGGTAAGGAGTACATGGGTGTCGAACGGAGTACCTTCATTATCGATCCCAGGGGTAAGATCGCTGCTGTATGGCGAAAGGTAAAGGTAAAGGGACACGTGGCCGAGGTGATGGCAGAGATCGAGAGTTACATGGGAGAGGATCGTGAGCGTTAGAACAACAGGGAATTAATCATTCAGGTACAAAAGCTTAGTGTATCATCAATTTTTTCACATGAGAGCAACATAATAATTCCTATGGCTGCTTATCTTAAGTCATCCTCTATAAACATCCAATTAAAAATTTAGATTTTTAGAGGGTCATCGATCTTTCCGTTTTTTCCGGCACCTCGTTACCCACGATCACGTCCACTGTCACGTGATTGAAGGGATATCGCATATAGCCCTCAGACCTGAACGGGTCAGAGAAGGTGATGGTGTCATTATTCTTCTCCACAGTCGTAATATACGAATTATAACTGTGCCTTCTCACCTTTGGAAGGTTCCAGTACTGTTCGATCTCTTCCGGGTTGACATTCCGGAACTTCGGATAAATCCTGAGCCCGGTGAGTCCTTTGAGGAGGTGCCGGGTCTGGATTGCATAGGATCCATTCTCTTCCCGGATCACAAACCATTTGAGAGGATTTGAGGTGGGGATGGTAAGGCCGTCAGTTGTTTTCGCTACGTAGAGTTTGAGGAGGGCCTTAATTCCAATATAGCTGAAAAAGATCGCAACCCATACTCTGTATTCGTCGAGAGTTGTGAGTGAGAGAAGAAGCGTGCCAATGTATGTCCAGCTGACAGCAAGCAGAAAAAGGCTCGGACCTGCGAAGATCCCTGCGGTGTACTTTCGTTCAGTGAAAGGATAAAGAAGCGGAATGCCGGGACAGGCAAGGAAGTCACAGGAGATGTGGGTAAGCGATCCCACGAGGATGGCAAGGAGACCCGGGAAACAAAACCCGGCTCCGAATAGTCCGGTTCCGGCTCCCTTGAGGGTTACTACCAAGATTGTCACAAAAGCAATGCAACCGATGAAAAGGGAACCACAGATGCTGTGGGTAAATCCCCCATGGGTAAAGATGTAATACTTCGGGTTTTGCTCAGGGAATTGCATGAGGAGAATATCGATGTCTATCGCAACCGAACCAACTACAGCGAAAGGAACGAGATCCGGATATCCTGTTGCAAGGAAGAGAGAGGCAGCAACAAGGGCATGGGTAACGGCATCCACGAAAAAAACCTCGCTGATATACAATTAATCAAAGTGCTGTTGTCGATGATAATCATGTTGGACATAATTGTCGTGTTTTAATTGTTATCGCTCCAAAAAGTGACGTTTTAACTAGCTCTTATTTATTAATTTCGTATTATTGGATGATTGATGATTGAGTCTATCCTCGTAATTAATGAGAGAAAGTTGTTGAGTTGAGGAGGAGATGAAATAATTATGAGTCAAGCTGTTGAGATCCCTGATCCGGTGATGAATCTAATCAAACATCTGAAAAAAAGCCTGATGAAAAACCGATTGACGTGATTACCAAGGCACTCGAATATTACTGTGATGATTATATCGATGAACAGACTGAAATAACGATTCAATAGGGAATCAAAGAGTACAAAGAAGGGAATTCCATCTCTCATGAAGAGATAGGAAAGGAACTCCTTGAAGGAAAATACGAATGGTCTAGTATAGGGTAACAACTTCGAGAGAAGGGATTGGTGACAGTATGATGAGTTGGAGGGGATATCTTAATCAGGAAATCCTTACACAAATTATCTTACCTGGTTTTATGTCAGGATCTCCTGACTTAAACAAGTCGCAGTATCTGGAGTGAAACAATGGTTGAGAGTAGAGCCGGAGTAATGATACGTCAGGTGAAGGATATCCCGCATTTATTCCAAAGCCTCTTCTTCCAAATCCTCCCCTTGATTTTTCCGATCAATTATCTCTAAAATGTCAAGATAGAAAATCAGGTATTTCTGGATATATCGATTGATCTTTATATAAAAAATACAATATAATAGATGTGTTAATACACGACTAGATCCTGATGTAGAAAAACTACAGAAGGCCTGAAATCACATTTTTTGTTAATGGCAAAGTTATATAGAGCTGCATCCGGACCTAACGGCAGCTGACATAGCCCGCAGCTTTGGGGTAACGAGACAGACGGCATCGAGGTATCTGAGGAAGGGGAAGGTGGGGGAGTGAATATCAATAAAAGGATTAGACGAAAATAATATTCAGTCATTACTCGCACTATTTTAGATACGCTACCAAAAACATCTAAACAAATATTATCAATTATTTTAGAGGAATATGAAGAATCTTAAAGGATTAAAGGTTCAGGATGCAATTAAGAGCTTCTATAAAGCTGG
>CAZSDZ010000057.1:16033-17368 GCA_964605795.1 uncultured Methanoregulaceae archaeon | reverse complement strand
AATACTGATGTTAACTATTATGCATATGATCACTTGTGACATATGTCGTCATTTCTATCATACCTTTCTTTATTTTATTATGAAAAAAGTGACAGATAGAGAAGTTCATATCATCCCTCTAGGTTATGAAATTGACAGAGCTATCCGTCCCTTTGATGATAGAAAGGTAGACCTAGTTCATTTAATCTCAATGGATTCAATTGATAAATATTCTTCAGATATTGAACAGGCTCTTACAAAAAAACAACTGTATTTTGATCAATCTGTAATAAAATTTTTAGAAAAATTGGGAATTGAGGTTATCACTCATCATATTGATATGTTTGATATTTTATCTGTAATGGCTCTCATTTCCCAAATAATCAAGGATGAACATTCTAAAAATAGTAATGTTTCTGTTAATATGTCAGCATGTGGCCGCCTAACTTCTTTTGCAGTAACCCAAGCAGCGATGGCCCATCATGTACAACTTTATTATGTCAGAGCTGATTCGTATTCCCAAAATCAGGACGAAACTAATTTACATGGTCTTTCAATCTGTAATTCTTGCAGAATATGGGATTTAGAGAATTTCAAATATGATTTACCGTCAGGTCTTGATCGAGTGATTTTAATGAAAATTACTCAAAATCAGAATGAACTTTCAGGAGAAGATTTGCTTTTTGAGCTTATTAATGAAAAAATAAATGGATATGAAACTAAATTCTGGGAATTACCAATCAGAGAGAGAAGAAAATGTGCTCCGGGGACGATAACGTGTATTAAAGAATATTGCCTGTCATTACAAAAAAAAGACATCATTTCGATTCAATACAATGATGACGGTGATAATTATCGTGAATAGACGTTCTCACGCATCCTGATTTTTACAACAACGATGATTCGTTCAGCATCTTTGAATGTCAAAAACACGCGATAATCACCGACACGGTACCGGTATGCTTTCCCGTATGTTGTTCCTTCCACAGGACGAAGATATTTTCTCGGATTATTAATTAATTCAAGGGTCAGGACTTTTTCCTTTATCCTAATGGCAATATCCTTTGGAAGAGATGCAAGATATGCTTCAGCTTTCTCAGAAAAGATACTGTATATCCCAATCAGATCCCCAGATCTTTTGCAATATCGCGGAGAGGTCTGTATCGTCCTTTCTCAACGTCTTTAAGTCCCTCATCAATGTCTTTGAGAGTTTCTTCATCAAGGGGTTCATCCGGCTCATTCGCCTGAGCAATAAGTTCAGCAATAATCTCTGCTTCATTGGGATCAATTGCATCACCGAGATATTTATGAAGCACCTCGTCGTCAGAAGCAGATCCATCACGAGCCTTTAGAACC
>CAZSDZ010000057.1:0-16023 GCA_964605795.1 uncultured Methanoregulaceae archaeon | reverse complement strand
ATCATCTGATAATTGGACTCGCTCACTCGCATCATCATAGATTACAATGGTATTGACAATGAAAATTCAAAGATATTCCCATCGGGATGAGATCGACTATAAAAAATTATTATATGAAAAACTCTGTCACCGATAATATGGGCTCTGAATTATCGTTTTTCCTATTCAGGTTAGAGACCCTGCCTCACAGGGGGTTTTAATACGTGTACTGCTCGAAAAAAGAAGGTCAAAACGGGCCCTTTTTTGTTGGGCTTTGGAAAATGTTTCGCACGTACAGGTGAGATTCCTGATACTATGTTGAATGCACCAGTAAAAAACCGGTTTTTTTTTTACAGGTGCGACTATTCACGTATCCCGGGTATTCCTATGATCTGATACCTGCCCGCCTCTACTCACGCCAGAGTATGTGTGATAAATTTTCGAAACACGTAAAACCTGACATAAAGAGATCAAAGTCAGATATTGGGAATCTCATAATAATTCTCTAAACAATCCCCCCCTGCGACCATCACCCCCCCACACCGGCCCTTTTGCTTTCTCCAAAAACCGGGAGAGGAACAGCGGCCTGCTCAATTCCCGGCAGTGGCCGGATTCGCACACTTTTACTTCGCTGCTCCTCCGCAAACCTGCCTGTGTGAATGATCCCGGATGGTTATCCTGGTCAGATCAGGCATGGCAGTAAGATCTCTTTCCCTGTCGTTCCACTACCTGGAAAAAGAACCGACCGCCTACCCTTCGACCAGTTTCTCACCATTCAATAAGGAGGGCCGCAACACATTCCGTTCCGCTCCCGGTAATGCTCCTCAATACCTCTGCTTCCCGGGAATTACTCCTCTCACCCCTCCTTTTGGCTCCTCCATATCCCCGGAAGACCGGGGGATGAGATGAATATGCAGGTGCATACTCGTCCGGCCTGCCGGATGTCCGTCGTTTATCCCAAAACTTTACCCGTCTGGTGAGTAGCCCGGGTCCACACCTCTTCCCTGCCCACTCCAGATCCCACAGACCCCCGATCTCCCCGGCATCGACCGTACAGATGACTCATCGCAGACCAGATATAGGCAGGAATCTCTCTGCGGACCGGAAGGAGATAAATTATCCCATCCTCCCGGACAGGAAAGAGATCAGAGCCTTTCTTCTGTACCGGTTTTTTACAAGAACCAGGGCAGGAATTCAGGCACGGATCGCGGGCTTACCCGGGAGGGGAGAGAGAAAAACCTCTCTTCGGGTAGGAATCAAGACACCCGGGAAGGGAAGTATTGATTAAATTGTCAGGAACTTTTGTTTTCAAGTCAGTTCCGGCAGAAGGGAGTATGTTCAGGTAATCCCGGTCTTTTCTTCTTTTTGAATTCTCCCGTCAAAAAGTCTGATAACCCGATCAAGATACTGGCGGTCTTCTTCTTCATGGGTAACCATGAGAATGCTTATCTTATCCTGGTCACAGATGGTCCTGAAGAGCTCAAGAATCAGCCGGGAATTCTCACTGTCAAGATTCGCATGGGGTTCATCAGCAAAGATTATTTTGGGCCGGTTGACAAGACCCCGTGCAACCGCAACCCGTTGTTGTTCTCCACCTGACAATTCACGCGGAAGGTGGGAAGCCCGGTCCTGCAGACCGACATGTGCCAGTGCAGTAGAGGCAGCATCCCGTGCCTCTGATTCCCTGCCTCCGGCCGCAAAAGCAGGGAGAAGAACATTCTCAAGAGCAGTCAGTTCCGGGATAAGGGCATATTCCTGGAACACAAACCCGAAAGAGAACAGACGTGTTTCTGCCTTTTGCCATTCAGGAAGAAGAGTCATATCCATACCGTTATAGAAAACATTCCCGGCAGTCGGGGGATCAAGCAGACCGGCACAGTGAAGCAACGTAGACTTTCCCGAGCCGCTCGGACCCATAATGGCACAAAATTCTCCCCCTGCAAGAGAGAACGTCACACCATCCAATGCCCTGACTGCTACCGAACCCATCTGATAGATCCTCTCAAGATTGCGAACCTCAAGGATCATCCGCCACCCCGCATACCACTGATAACCGGCTCGCGGGCAATCCAGTATGCCGGGAGGTATCCGGCTACTGCTGAAGAGAAGACAAGCAGGGCAGCGTTCCTGATAATCTCTTCAGTGATGATCACCGGGTAGACATCACCATCAGGAAATTCAATCGGATGGGCTGCAAAATACCCGGAAAGACCAAAAATTATCCCTGTCCCGATGATTATCCCGATAATTGAGATGATTAAAACCTGGATAACAAAGGCCAGGATAATGGTCTCCCTGTTGATTCCGATCGCCTTCATCGTCGCTATCTGACGGCGGTTATTGATGGTTTTAATCATTATCACAATAAAAAGAACAACAACAGCGATAATCAGGCTGACCAGAAGAGTGATATCATTGATAATTGAGAAACTCTCGACCGCTTCTCCGATAAATTTTGATGATTCATCCTGCCAGGTTGTCACCTGTTCCTTAACACCATACTGCATCAGTGCTGTCTTCACCTCGTCCTGCGGGATACCACGGGCGGTCCGGACAAGGATCACCTGAGCAGTATCAGGATCTTCTCCCAATACATCCTGCATCTCTTTGCGGGTAATAAAGACCTGGTAATCAGCCTGGTATGATTTTGTAGAGAATATCCCTTTTATCCGGTATTGCCGGGTAACGCCGTTTACAAAAGAGATACAAACGAGGTCACCGGTCCTGACACCACCCAGAGAGGTAAAGATATCCCTGCTGCGATCGGTATTTCCTGCAACAAAGTTGCCGATTACGATCTCATCCCGATCCCCTGACTGCAGAAACGATCCCTCTTTCATCCGGGTATGAATCTGTGTCACTTCCACCTCATCTGCCGGGTCACAGGATATGACCGGCATAACAACCGTGGTTCCTTTATGCGAGAGGGAAGCTCCGAGTTCCAGACGTGCGGTGCTGTGAATTACCCCGGGAACACGGTTGATCGTCATCAGAAGCTGATCCACAGAGTGCAAGAGTGATTCATCCTCATCTGCCGGCCGTATCACAATATCTCCAAGACAGTAATCCCGGGTCTGGGTATGGAACAGATTGATAGACCCGGCAATGATCGATGAGAGAAAGATCATATTGGTAAATACCAGTGCAATGATGAGAATGGTAAGGAGAGTACCTCCTTTTCCACTCCGAAGCAGCATACGGACTGCCAGGAAAAATGAGACTGCAATCTGCTTATGCATGACCGAAAATCCTCTTTCTCATCAGGTATCCTGCCCCCAGCAGAACCAGAATACCAAGGATAAGAACACTGATGAGAACCGGATCACTATGCGGAGCTATCACGAGGGTGAGAGGTACCGCTGTTTCATGCGTCCCGAGATCATCGCTGTACTGATAGGTGATATTGTACTCATAGGTACCCGGATCATCAGAGATGAGTAAAAAAACTGCCAGTGCATTTGAATCGGGTTCAATAGTCCCGAGAAATGCTGTTTTTATCCCGGTAAACGGAATATCGACATCTGCCTGTACCGAGGTTGCATCTCCGGCTCCGGTATTTTCAATCCTGATAATGAGATCAAAGGGTTCATCAGGTCCGGGACGGACAGGATCGGTACCAACTGAGGCGAGTGCAAGTTCTGCATCACCGGCAATCTTTATGGAACAGGAGGTATCGATCGTCTCGGGTTTCCCATCGGTACGGGTATATGTTATCGTGACCGGAATCATGTGAATCCCGGGCCTGGCTTTTGAGTCTGTACGGAGGACAATCTCTTCTGTATAGACCTCCCCGGGACTTAATTCTCTCACATACCAGGTATCTGTCCGGCCTGAAGCAATATCTGTACCTGAAAGATGGAGGCGTATTGTCACATCCCGGGCTGCACTTTCGCCTTTATTCTCAATCGTTATGGGAATAACACGGTCATCACCAGGCCTGCAATCTTTTTGCATCTGAGACAGAACCAGGGCAGGTTGTTTTATCGTGGCTATCCGGGTATTTACATTCACAGGAACCGGGTACCTGATATTTTCCTGGTTTCTCAGTCTGATTAAGAGTTCAGGCAGAAAGATACCCGTCCGCTTTGCAACAATGAGAAACGAGACATCTATTGACTGGTCAGTGCCGATAAATCCTTCAAACCTGCTGTTTCCCCCGGTCACCCTGATATCCCGTCCGCCGTCAAGGTAAATACTCTCAATATAGGGAAATTCAGTCTCTGATCCCCCGATCTGAATATCTGCGGTGTTTTTTATAGTAACCGTTACGATTCCCGTATCTCCGGGCATCAGGATCTCCGGGGTAACAGTAGTACCGGTAACGGTCACTGCTGCAAAAACCCCCTGAACGAGTATGAGTGACCAGAGAATCAAAAACAAAGGTATCCATATTCTGCGTTTTTGTAAAAAACGAATTGCATCCTCTCTCATGATATACCATATGGTAAACAGATATTTCTTCCTGACGGGAACCGGGGCAGGGCAATCTGATAAAGGGGTGTAGGTTTTTTCCGGTTACATTGGTTTATGGTTACCTGTGTGCGAAAGGTGAAATAATCACCATTCTTTAAGTCAGCACTCGTCACCGGGATTATATTTCTGATTATTATACCAGTAAAACAGGGAATAATACCATTTCTGACAACCGTCAGAGCAGGAACGTCAGGATCGCTGGTGACATTCTGCTCATTACGTGAACAAGAACCAGACTTTTTAATCCGCCTGAATCCAGGCTTTTCCTGATATCAGGACGTGAATTTTGTGCGGTTGTCTTAACACGATGAAACGATTCGTATGATTCAAGTTTCATGCGTAATCGGTTATACTGATTTTGCACCAATTATTGGTAATGAACAAAGGATCGGCTGCGATATCGTAAATCAAGGTATCTTCCCACAAGGTGCAGGAATACTATTTAGGATAATGGAGTTGATTGATGCATTATGAGAATGATATCTCTATTCCTGATTGTAGCAACCCTTCTGGCTGTACCGGTTGTCACCTTAGCAGATGAACAAACCGGAGAAGTACCAGACCTTGGAGGAGAATGGAAAGCGGTATACCTTGAGACCGATTCAAAGGATCTTGGGTATGAAGTGAACGAAACCCCTATTCGAACCGTATATATTGAGAAACAGAACGGCAGAATTTTTGAGGGGTACAAAGACTATATCTGGACAGAAGGGTCACGCTCCCAGCATTTCCAGGAGAAGTTTCTGGGAATCATCGCCGATGACAACAAAACACTCTACTTAAACGATTACTCAAGCGGACTGGCATTCGGAGAGATCACAGGACCAGACACGATAACGGTATATTACATGCATCAGCTCACCGTGACCGGTAAGAAAGATCCGGCGGTTGCCGTTGCTGACTATGTCAGGGTGTCGTAATCCCAGGTAAGAGAACAATAAATCATTTTTTCCGGGGAATTGTCAGGAAAAGAGTGAGATTCCTATGTTACCTTTTTCATCGGGCAGAACCGGTTAGAACAACCAGTACAGAGAAACCGGCTGGTCAGTATCGCAGCAGTAGAGAGACATATCCAGAACGTACCAAAGGTTCCCGGAAGTGTAAAGAGAGCGACCTGGGGGGGCAGGATAATTATTGCGAAGAGAATGACACAGAAAACGAGATCAAAGCGGGAATATGACCCTCGTCTCTTCGGCCATATCCTGGCGATGTACCCGGGAATGATATGAACACAATCATCGATCATCGGGCACTTTGAACAGAATACAAGGGTGATACAAATGCCGCATACCAGTGCCACGATGAGGTAGATAAACCCCTGCAACACTGATACAACTGCAAGGGCAACGGTTCCGGTAATTACAGCACATATTCCCAGGGCCAGTACAACGATACCATATCCCGTTCTATTCATGTTCATACATGGATGCTGTTATCAAAAAAATATGTGCTTTAGTTGGCTGATAATTAGGATTCTTTTGTTTGAATGAGTATTTTGACAGGTGCATCTCATAGGGGGGGGGTGCTATTTTTCAAATTTATCGTTTTGGTGTTTCTTTTTTAGAGATAGAGCTTAAAGCGATTTAATTCACAAAAGAACTCTCCAATCCAAGGAATCCTTCGGGTGCGAGGCTTGTTGCAAGCATCACGGTGTTGATATCATGGTGCTGTGTCCACGTGTCTGCCTGCCGGTTCTTCTCATCGAGCCAGAACTGTTCAATCGCCTTTTTTAAGGGCATATAACGCAGCAGGAGCGGTATCTTTTCAGATATGCCAGGAATTTTTAAGAGCAAAGATGTTTTTTCAGTGAGTAGCTGTATATGCCCGATCCCGGCAAGACCGATACAGAGTCCCAGTTCACGAAACGCAAGCCGATATGATGCGGGAAGAGAAAGGCTCCGCGATAAGGTGAGATCCTGTAAGCCTTCCAGGGATGCATCAAGGATTAGCGGGACAATTCTGCTGTAAAAACCCTCACTGTCATCCATAAGAACAATCCTCCTGGCATCACCGAGGATACCCCCAATACCAAGGGGATCGGTTGTAAGAAGGCTTATAACACGACCTATGGCAGCAATATCTGCGATCTCCCGGGTCAGAACAGGATTTTTGAAGCATTCAGGGAAGATGGTCGCTATCCGCCGTAGTTCGAGATATGTTGCTAACCCGTCAATGGGATCATGCTGCCCCATGGAAGGAACGAGCGGCCGGGAGAGATCGATGCTCATCTTCCAGTACATCATCCTCCTGCTATCTTTTCGGGGAGTGTAGACGAACCGGTCATGGGCAGTCTGTGCAAGTTCAAGAGCCCATCTGAGGTACTCGGGATTTCGGGTTGTCCTGCTAACCTGTGCAAGGGCATGCATCCACCGGGTCAGGTAGTGGTAATACTGACCATCCCGGTCCCATTCCCGGGTTTCATCATAGGGCTCGCCCTCTGCACGTTCAGGAAGCGGCTTTCCGATCCGCAGTCCTCCGATGGTTGGGTGTTGCCTGCCTTCATCTTCTGAAAGGCCACTGATCCAGCCGGTTCGCTGGTCGTCATCGCGGTGCCTGCCCAAAATCTCATGGACCTGATTTACCAATCGAAGGGCAAGATCCATGAAGAATACATGCTTGGTTATCTCAAAAAGACCGAGATAATTACAGACCGCAAAGGCGTCAGTCCAGAGATACCGGCGGGGTGATGAGTCAGCCGAGTCAAGACCTGTCTTTTTGGCATATTCCTCCATGAAGGAGATGGCCATATCGGTCGTTGCAGCCGGATTCATTTACTATCCTGATCTCCCGTGAGTGTGATAAAGGTATGGCTTGTGGATATTTTTTCGAGTTTTGGAGGTCATCGGATTATCATCAGGCAATAATGGGATTATTCTTTGTTTTCTGGAATCAATACATGCCACATACCTCAATTAATCGCAAGGCAATATCCTGACATTCTTTGAAGACATATATCAGTAAGAGATTATACCATAAATGAGAGGGGAACGATTCGATGACAAAACATGCACGAAAAAATAACCCGGATAGTCCAAGCCAGAATCCTGATCCCGTGATTGACAGGAGAAAAAACGAATGGATCTTTGCCGCAATCCAGGAGTCACTTGACGGGAAACAATTTGAGAGCTTCGAAGAAGCAAATGCTTTTCTGCAGGAAAGACTTGCTGCCGGGGATTTTGCGGTGAAAAAGAAGACCGGTACAACACCTCTTGAGAAAGCAAAAGACATCATGTACGATGCCTGGAATGCGAAAGGATCCAGGAGGATCGATCTCGCATACGAAGCTCTGAAAGTCTCAAAAGACTGCGCCGATGCATATGTACTCCTTGCCGAGGAAGCTGCTGCCGATCGTACAGAGGCGATCACATTTCTTACAGAAGGTGTCCTCGCCGGTGAAAGGGCACTGGGGCCGGAGATATTTGAAGAAGAAGCAGGTCATTTCTGGGGGATCCTTGATACCCGTCCCTACATGCGGGCCCGGTTCGATCTTGCCCGTCTTTTGTACCTTGACGGAAAAAAACCTGAAGCGATTGCCCATATGAAGGATCTACTCCGTCTCAATCCCGGTGATAACCAGGGTGTCAGGCATGAACTGGCCATGTACCTGCTTGAGATAAACGACACCAAATCGCTCGAGAAACTGCTCGACGAGTACGCAGATGAATACTCTGCAGTATGGTTATACACCCGTGCACTCATGAAATTCCGTTCTTACGGAAAGACACCGGAGACGAATGCATCTCTTGTTGAGGCTTTTAAACAGAACCGGTTCGTGCCGCTCTATCTTCTTGGAAAGAAAAAATTCCCATCACGCTTCCCGGATTACATGGGTATCGGTGATGAAAATGAAGCGGTATTCTATGCAGCCGGCGGTGCGAAGGCCTGGATTAATACAGATGGTGCACTCATGTGGATGAGAAGGATTTATTCAGCCAAACGAAGAAAACCCGGGGATAAAAAGGGTCGTTCCTGATTTCATATGACCTATTGGTGCGTCAATCCTTACCAGCCGGTTCTTTCCGGGGGCGGTCCGAGAACTATACCTTCGTAAGAATTATGAAAATTTGGGACTCAAAACATAACCTAAATTCGGATTACACTTCAAAATGATTAGTCGAAAAATGCAAACTACCGTTCTCAGACAGCCTCCTAGTATATCCCTGGTGTGACATCTCATCGTGCTCACAGACCCATTGGAGAATCTGGATCCATCTGTCGATGGGGATCTTTCTCGATGTTTTTATCTCTTCATCATGGGATCCGTTCTTTTAAACTATGGAGCCCCGGTTTTGCGAACGTGTGATCTGATTCCAACCCATCTATATGCTCTATCTCTCCCTTTGAATCATAGGTTAGAGGATTTATAGGATATTATGGAGAGATTTCCAAGATTCCTGGAGTGTATGCGACGGGAAGAAACCCTTATCGTGCAATTACACTTGCACAAAACCCCGGGTACCAGGTAGAGAGGACATGATAATAGGCAGTTTGGATCGGCGGGAAAGGGGGAAGGGAACTCGTGAACCATACAGAATATTTTGGAGTTCTTATCCCATAAGATGTGGGGTTTTTTCTAAAACCCGGTGAACGAATGAATCGGGATCAGCAGAACTCAGGTATGGTGCCCAGTATATGGTATGAACGATTATTCTGATTCCGCCTTAAACCCATCCAACCATGGGTAATTTGGCTGGACAGACAAAAAAAAGAAAGAATTCCAACTCAATCCTTATAATACATTCTCGTCAAACTGATTCAAAGAGGCTGAATCAAATACTTTTGCCTCAGTTGTTTCATCCTTTCCCATGTACTCCATCGAAAGCCGGGACAATTCCCCATCATCATGCATCTTCCTGATGATCTCGTTTATCTTTTTAAGAAGCGATTCCGAGTCCGTACTGCCTGCCCTGTCAAGGGCAAATGCCGAGTAACCGATAAAAGCAGGAGAGGTAAGAGGCTGTATTTGGTACCCTTCCCCGATTGCATAGTCCCCGGTTGATTCTGAGACTAACACAGCATCAACCACTCCTGCTTTTAAATCATCCAGCGCTAATAATTCAGTCTGATATTGCATAATGGTAGCAGATTGAGCCGGGTTTTCATACATTATCCCGGGCATATTCAGCGTGTTGGAAAGATAACTGAACTGTGCTGACTCACCCAGTACTCCGATTTTTTTTCCTGAAAGATCCCCGGGACTCACAACCCCGGTCTCGTCTTTCCTGATGTAAAACAGGGAGGGTTCTGAGCAGATTGCATCGGTGAAATAGAACATATCAAGTCGTTTGCTGGTGATATAAAAATTGGTGTACAGGTCCCATTTGTCATTCCAGTCACCATTGGCAATATCTTCAAATTTCGGCGTTACATACACGACATCTACCCCGAGTCCGCTGGCAATCGCTTCGGCAAGATCCACACAAAACCCGGTCACCTGATCACTGGTATATAAAAAAAGAGCCTCATCAGAAGAATCGATAGCAACACCTTCTTCTACCGCAGTAAGCGGTGCACCATCCTTATCAATAGCAACAATAAGGGTACCTCGTGAGAGGATCTCTGCCAGTTTGTCTGGCTGAATACTCCCGGTATCACTCTCTTCCTGTGGCTGTATCGCAACCGCCAGGGTGCAGAACGAGACCATTACAATCACAATCAATCCAATTACCATACCAAAATGTCTCATAGACTATGCCTCTTCCCTGACCTTGTATACGACAGCATCAGATAAGTGTGTTCTGGTTACAATACAGAGAAATCCTTATCATGGAGTGCAAACCCTTTTCCCTGGAAAAATCAATATCCGAAAGGGAGAATCATGAACTATCGTATTGCGTACTATTCCTGGAAAGGCCACACAAAAGAAGTAGCAACCACCCTAGCAAAAGACCTGTCTGCAGATGTTGATTCAATCGAACCTGCCCGGCCAATCCACATCATTTCTGAGGCATTTAAGGCCTTTTTCTCGATGAAATCCCCAATCAAACCGATGAAAACAGATATATCAGACTATGACGCACTCATCATCGCAAGTCCGGTCTGGTGCGGCAAGGTTCCGCCATATGTACATGAATACCTCGACCTCATTGAGGGGGGAGCAGGAAAACCCTTTTATGTCATTGTCGAGATGGGGGGCAGAGGAGCTGATAGTGCCATTGCCGTCATCAGAAAGCGGCTCGAGAAAAAAGGGATGAGATTTGGTTCTTCTACACATACCATAGAAAAGGGAGTGGAATCAGGAGACTATAAAGAGACGGTCGGCTCATTTGCACGTGAGATACTGGCTGGAGAGCTGACCGGTGTATCATTGGGAACTGCTCAAACCACATAATCCTGATGCCGGCCGGTCGGGGTATCCATACCAATGATATCAGCGTTCCGGGATATCCTTTTGTGATTATACGCACAGTGTATTGTATGCCAGGCACCAATCTCATGATACTATACCGGGTTCTCCTCGGAATACTCGTAGCAACGGGACTGTTTCTTCTTTTTGCCATATCTGTTGAGTTTCTAGAAACCTCAATTCTAATAAGTCTGATTGGTTGTATCTTTGTCCTGTACATGATATTTGTTTTGCCCGGCCTCGATCACCGGATTGCCGACCCTTTTCTTCCTTCGGCTGATACACAGCAAAAACAAAAAAAGACCCGGCAATACAGAAATATCATCATCTTTTTAGCACTCACCATCCTCACCTTTGTTCTCCTGCATCTGGCAGTGCTGGTTATGCATGAGTTCTCCCACAGTTTTTTTGCCTGCATCCTTGGGGCCAAACAGGATCCCTTACACATCATCTATGGCTCCTGGATTGGATCGCACTGGGATGAAAATGTTGATTATACCTCTCTCTTCTCCACCGGTCTCGGCCATACCGCAGCCGCAATCGCGTTTGCAGGACCCTTATCAAACATTGTCCTCTTCTTTGTTACCGCAGGCCTTTTGTCATTAAGAGCGGTAAAGAATCATCCCTGGATCTACCACTGCATCTACTGGGCTATGGTTATCACGTTTGTTATGATCTTTGAGTACGTCTTTACCCGTTCTTTTATCGCCCACGATGATTTTGGCAACATCAATCACGGACTCGGGATCACCCCCTGGCCGATTTTTATTGCAGGTACTGTTCTCGGGCTTATCGGACTCTGGTATATCCTCGGTAAAAAGACCCCTGAGTATTATGCAATCGTCGTTCCCAAGCAGATACCACACCAATACGTTCTTATCGGTACCGTCTCATTTGTCATATTCCTGTTTTATATCGGGACCAGTATCCTTGCATACCCTGAAATACCCCGCTGGTGGTGCGGTCTTGCAGGCATTATTGCACTGTTTATCGCCCCTTTCCTTGTCAGTCCCTATCGGAGATGGGTAAGGAATGCCATAAAGGGAGATCTGCCTCCCTGATACTTTGAAAACGATTAAATGGGGATTTTCCCCTTTTTTGGCACACAACACTCATTAACCATATTTAGCTATTTCCTGCCAGTATGAGACGTACTGGAATGAGCGGTATCATCCCTTCACCACTCTTATACTCTGGCAGATCATACCATATCCCTGATGAGAACGAGCCATACCCTGCTTCTGCGGCTCTGGCATGATCCTTCCTTTACCTTTTCTCTGGTGGAGGTGACCTATTGTAACCGGGGAGCTCCCGGAGATGAGACCACGGTCGCCGGGACTGATATATCCGGCCTTCTGGCTGAATATTTTACGATTCTTCGATCCGGTCAGGAGGTATGTATCCCGTACCACCGTCTGCGAAGGATCTGCTACCAGGGAAGAACTCTCTGGAGCCGGGAGGAAGGGCTAATCTAATCCATACCGTACAAAGATGCATCATACCTGGTATGCGATGGTCTGTTCTGCCCGGATTACAGAGGTAAATAGTCATAACAACCTTTTGTCATTCCGAAAATTCCTGTTCCCAGTCTTTTCTGCAGACAAAAATGCTTCCAGGATACGGCTGAGGGGTATTTTCTATAAGGTTTACCATCCCATACCAGATACAGATGAAAATGAAAGGGAAACCCGGGTATCCTCTCCTTCTCCTGATCGTTTTGGGACTATCATGCACCAGTTTTATCCAGGCTTCAGAGATGGTGAAAGAGAATAAAACCGCTACATTAGGGAATACCACAACAGAAGAACTTTTTCTTCCTGGGGAGACCTGCCGGTCCGATGATGAGTGTGTATCAGGAGTCTGTAATTGTATCAAGATGGATTACGGTATCTGTGCCAACTGGACCTGCACTCCCGGTTCGGTTATCCAGGGCAGGTATAAGACATCGTTCTTTTGTAACCAGAGCAGCAGATGGGAAGAAACAAAAGACCCCGGGGAATCCTGCAGTGAAAACTGCGAGTGTGCCGCACGAACCTGCAAGGATGCTCCCGGCTGCCATCCCGGAGATTACCTGACCACCTGTATAAACGGAACCTGTACTGAAAAGAGGGTGATCGATCCGTGTGAGGTGCAGGGACTGGTCCGCATTATATCAAAAGAAGATGCGGATGCAGCCGGGGATGGATCCTGTATCATGACGCTTGCACAACGGGAAGTAATGACTGTCTGTGCACCGTGCGGAGATGGAACCTGTGATACCGGGTTGGAAACAGCCTGCAACTGCCCGAAAGATTGTAATCCCTCGTGGATCTTCTCAATCTTTTAACGCAGTACCACGAACTCTGCTTTTTTGAGCAATCCCGATATCAGCCCTTTTTAAATCCTAAAAGTTTCTGAAACAGAACGGGATGAAGGAGGGATTTGAAAAGAGCCAGATATGAGAGATCAGCCTCCGGTTCTCCTCTTTTTTTTGCTTCCTATCAAGGTTCCTAAAAAACCACCTGCCCACCTGATTTATTCCCCGTTATCCCTTGATAATCATGAGGGTACAGTCATCAAACTGCAGTTCATCTCCGCAGAAAGTAAAGACTTCAGATAATATCGCCTCAAGAATCTCATCTGCCGACCGGGCTGCTTCTCTTTTTATTACAGAATGCAGACGGGATTCTCCAAACATCTCTGTCCTGGAGTTTATAGATTCCGTGATCCCGTCAGTATACAGAACCATGACATCGTCCGGGTTTATCCTGACCGTTCTCTGTTCATACTCCTCTCCTTCAAGAACACCGATGGCAATGCCTGTTGCCTCCAGTTCTTCAAACACTCCAGTCTCTTTCCGATACAGCAGGGGAGGATTATGACCGGCATTTACATAGGTAAGCGACCGATCCTGTTCAGACAGGATCCCGTAAAAGAGGGTAACAAACATACCTGCCCGGGAATCCTTTGAGATGATTGCATTTGCAGAGTTTATCACCTTATCAGGCAGGGGATACCAGGTTGCATTGACCCGGACCACGATCCGGGAGAGGGCCATGAAGAGGGCTGCCGGAACACCCTTGCCAGAGACGTCAGCAATAAGAACGCCAAGAGTTCCTTTCTGTAACGGCACCAGTTCAAAGGGGATTACATCAAAAAAGTCTCCACCAACCTCCTTTGCCATCACACACCGGGCTGCAAGATCAAACCCGGTTATGGCCGGGATAGAATCAGGGAGAAAACTCTGCTGAATCTCTGCTGCGATATCAAGTTCTGCCTTTGAACGTGCAAGGCGTTCCTCCATCTCCCTTCTCTCGGTGATATCGCGTATCGTCTCGATGGCACCGATGACCGTCCCTCCTGAATCGTAAAGGGGACACGCCTTGGCCCAGAAAAATCCCCCGTTCTCCTTTGCCTTCGGTAGGAAGGTATCAACAACAAGGGTATCTCCTTCCCGATCAATCCAGGCATAATCTGCTTCGATTTCACTTGCAGGCTTGAGGACAATGTCTGCAAGGATGAGTCTTCGTTCCCCATAAAAGGGCAATGCATATTCATAATTCCCTTTTCCTATCATTTCTCTCGCGGAGACCCGGGAGAGAAGTTCCATCTCACGGTTCCATGCCTGGACTATTCCCTTTGTATCGATGACAACGGCAGCATCAGGGAGAAAATTGATGATCTCGGCAAGCTTGAGCCGTGCATTCTCTGACTCCTGTTCAGCCTTCTTCCGGTCAGAGATATCACGAACACCCTCGATAGCACCGACGATGTTGCCTTTGCTATCGTAGAGCGGACACGCCTTGGCCCAGAAGTAAGTCCCGTTCTCACCAAAGGTGGGGATGAAGATATCAACGACAAGCGTGTCACCATCCCTGATTACGGTATCGTACCGGGTCTCCACCTCCTCTTCCGGCATAAGGACCAGATTTGCAAGCATCGGTTTCTGCACCCCGTAAAAAGGGATAGCATACTCATACTTCCCCTTCCCGAGCATCTCGTTTGCCGAAACACCGGTCAGTTCTTCCATTGCCTTGTTCCAGCTGATGACAAACCCTTGTGAATCGATGACTAATGTTGCATCAGGAAGAAAATCGATGATCTCGGCAAGCCTTTGTGCGGTCCGTCTCATCTCCTCCCGGGACCGGACCCGATCGGTTATATCCCTGATGGTCTCAATGGCACCAACGATGTTGCCGGCAGGATCGTATAAGGGGCTCGCCTTTGCCCAGAAGTAGGCCCCGTCCTTTCCAAAGCTGGGGATGAAGATATCAACGACAAGCGTGTCACCATCCCTCTCAACAGAATGATACCTCTGCTCCACCTCTTCGTCAGGCATAAGAACAAGGTTTGCAAGCATCGGCTGCCTCTTATTGTAGAACGGGAGGGCATACTCAAAGTCTCCTTTCCCAAGCATTGCAGACATTAAAACCCCTGTCAATCGCTCCATCTCCCGGTTCCAGGCTATGACATACCCGTCACTGTCAATGACGAGAGTTGCGTCAGGGAGAAAATTGATGATCTCCTCGCAGTATCCCTCCATCCTTGGTTTCATCTGATTCCTCTTCCAAAGGATATGTCACGGTACGGTATAATAATGCGTATGAACGCATTCCCATACACCACACAAAGACCATAACGAATCGTAGGAGAGGAACAGGACATTATGCATCGGGCAGATGGCATCTGTCACATCGGTGCCAGGGAGAACGTAATACAGGTTGACAAAAAAAAGGATTAGTATCTGCGGTCGGATCTTCCGGAACCCCGGTTAAATCCTCCGGAGCCACGGTTAAATCCACCGCCCGATCCACGATTGTATCCCCCGGAGCCACGGTTCTCACCAAAATCCCTGCGGGGTTGCATGGGCCGTGCCTCATCAATGCGGAGGGTTCTTCCTTTGTATTCAGTCTCGTTTAATTCTGCCATTGCTGCTTCGGCCTGTTCAGTTGAGGCCATCTCAACAAATGCAAATCCTTTCTGCTCAATTACCTTGACTGACTCTACTTCTCCGAATGCTCCAAAAAGTTCCCGGAGATCTGACTCATTCACTGAGTATGTGAGGTTGCCCACATACAGACGTTTTCCTTCCATGTGTGTTACCGATTGTTATATGCGCAAAAGGTATTGTGCCGTTGTTTGCATAGGATGCTGAACATTGCATAAGAGATGACCTTTACAAAGGAAATGGATCTTTCTGCCCTTGGACAAGAACCCTTACGTATATAGTATCAGGTAGGCGTTCC
>CAZSDZ010000056.1:0-17574 GCA_964605795.1 uncultured Methanoregulaceae archaeon | reverse complement strand
GATGGTCTTGTTGTTTATTCAAAGACCCTGAATGGCAACACTGCGGATTGCGACTATAACCATAAGATGGTACAAACATTACATCTTGTTTTTGGGTCAGAATTCAAAAAATACGTGTACATTGCTGATTCAAAACTATTGAATGAACCCAATGTTCTTGAACTGAACAAGGGTGATCAACCGATACCATTCATATCCCGCATCCCTCAGAATTTCCATAAGAAACTCTGTGAAAAGGTGAAAAACAAAGCTCGTAGTCTGAATCAATGGGAATCATTGGGAACTTGTTGCAATCATTCATCTGACAAAGATTCTCCGGTTTACGACGCTACAATGATCCCGGTTACCGTATATGGCAATGAGATGTATGCTCATGTGTATCAGACAACTGATAAACAAGCAAAAATTGAGCATAAGGTGGAACAGGAACAGAAAAAACTTAATTTGGAATTAGCTCAGTTGGGTAAAAGAGAGTTTTATTGTGAAGCTGATGCGGTAGCGGATATGGATTCCTTTCTCAAACAGCATTCCAATTTGATGATTAGCGTGGATCTTGCTGTGGCTTCCGAGGAATTTCTGAAAAGACCACGAGGCAGACCTGGAAAGAACGCAAAACCTCCTCAAAGGATTACGATGTGGAGGATTATATCAAATGGAACGGAAAGAAAAGAGGAGGTCATTGCAACAGAAATTAAAAACGCATCAATCTTTTGCCTTCTTACAAATATCAGTCCATCTGAGAAAGCAAGTAAGGATATCTTGCTGTTATATAAAGGACAACGTCATGTTGAACGGCAGTTTAGCCTACTTAAGGAGCCATTGTTAGCGTCAACGATCTTTTTGGAATCGCCTGAGAGGATAAAAGCACTGATGACACTTTTGTATTTCAGTGTCCTCATGCATGGTATTTTGCGGGTCATTTCACACATTGAATTAGGAAAAGAGAAAAATCCTCCCAGAATGGGTGTTGAAAAACGTCCATTGATAAGACCGACATCGGACACTGTAATCTGGATTCTGGATATGTATGCAGTAGTCTCTCGTAAGGGCTCAATCAGGATAGAATCTAAAGATCCGGATAGGGTAAAAGATTTGCCGCTCCTATTAAAACTGGTCCGGTTTGATCCTGAGTTCTTGTAATAATTGTTGAATAACCCCTAAATTACAAAAAAATTCAAATGAGTGTCAAATGTCAGGTATAGCGGGAGCTCTTTTTCTGTAATCACCTGGAAGGGGTTTCGGCCGGAAAATCCGTGGCCGTGTTTGGGAAGTGCGGAGTCCCGATTAAAACAAAATCATCTGTATCAGTGTAAGGGAGTGCCCTTATAAGCAACCGTAACGAGTTATACCTTTCATATATTTTTTCGTATTTTTTTGCGACCGTTTATTCTGCAATCATTTCTGGGTTTTGCAGAAAGGAGATCGAGGATATTCGGTATGGAGATGAATCTCGTTACTGCTGATGAATAGAGAGGGAACCTTCTCCGGGCCATACGGCCCAGTGTACCATGCATCCTCTGGGATCATCTCTTCCATACCTTTGCAAACCCGGCAGCAATGACCTCCTCCCTGGAAAGACCGGTATCTTCCAATAAGAGGAGTGTGACGATACCATCAAGGATCTGCAGAATAAACACCATCTGAACCTGAACCGGAAGATCCGGCAGAACCCCTTCCTGCACTGCCCGGGAAAAAATAGCATCTATCCATGAGAACTCTTCTCTGGCAGTACTCTGCACTGACTGGCTGATGTTGGGAGAGTGGACGAACTGCTCAAGGAAGAGGGCTTTTTCCCGGTATTGTATCTTCCAGTTGATATAACGCCTAAATCCCCCCTCGAGTGCTTCTCTGACCGATCCGGTCATATCTGTATCATCCCTGATAACATCATGCAGTTCCCGCTTGATGAGAAGGTACAGTTCATCGATAAGAGATTGTTTCAGAGGAAAGTAGTGAAACAAGGTCCCGGTTGAGACCCCTGCGTGTCTGCTGATAGCAGAGGTCGGGGTCGCATGAAAGCCGTAGGTGGTAAAGAGAGACAGAGCCGCAGCAAGAATGGCATCCCGCTTACCAGAACTGCCCAAATTATCCTTCATGGGAGGAAATCACGATATCCTGCAGACCAAAATGACTGACCTGGTATGCTGTGCCCTTATTGGAGAGAATTCTTTTGTTACTCATCTGAAATACCGGTTGGGAACATTTTTTTCGCAAAAAAGAGGATAAACCGTGTCGGCCATCCCTCAAGGGTCTTTGATACATCTCCGAGTTTTTCCGGGATAAAAATCCCCTGCGGACAGGCAGGGAGGCACTTTTTGCAGTTTTTGCAGAGTGATGCATTCCCGGGATTACCCATCACTCCCAAGAGCTGCATCCCGTACAGTCCCCGGGTAATAAGCCGGTTTTTCTGCATATGATACTGATTATAGTAGAAGAAACACTGGGGAATGTTGACTCCGAAGGGGCAGGGCATACAGTACGAGCACCCGGTACAATCCACCTTCATAAACCGGGAATACACTGCTCTCACCTCGTCAATCATTGCCAGTTCGCCACCGGTCATGGCCCCGGGGATTGCACTATCTGCGGTCTTAACATTCTCGGCAAGGTGGTTCTCATCGTTCATGCCTGAGAGCACCACAGTCACAAGATAGTGGTTTAAGACCCAGGAGAGCCCCCAGGCAGCGGCGGTCCGGTCAGGGCCTTTCTCTGCATAGATCTTTTGTACCTCCTTTGGAACCTTTTTACCGGCAAGCATCCCTCCACGGAGGGGCTCCATGACCATGACTGCAATATCCTTTGATGCTGCATATAAAAGTCCCTCCTTTCCCGCCTGGTTCTCTTCATCAAGGAAGTTGTACTGGATAAGACAGAATGTCCAGTCATATGCATCGATAATCTCAAAGAAACTCTTTCTGTCACCGTGAAACGAGAATCCGATGTTTCTGATTCTCCCTGCCTTTATCTGGGCAGTAAAAAAGTCAATGACCCCGAGATCGAGCATCTTTCTCCAGTTCGGTCCCGAGAGCGAGTGGAGCAGGTAATAATCGATGTGATCAGTGCAAAGCCGCTCTAACTGGATAGAGAGGATCCTATCCATATCACCCCTCGTCTTCACACTCCAGGGAGGGAGTTTGGTCGCAAGATAGACACGGTCACGGTACCCGTTCATAAGAGCCCGGCCAACGACCCTCTCACTCTCTCCCCCGTGGTATGGAAACGCCGTGTCGATGTAGTTGACCCCTTCATCAATGGCAGTGCGGATGAGACGAATGGCCCGGTCTTCATCGATACGACCCCGTTTTGTCGGCAGCCGCATCGCCCCGAATCCAAGGGCTGATAACTGGTCGCCGTTTTTTGGAACTCTCCGGTACTGCATAATCTTACCTGTTCTATATTGAGTAATCAGTCTAGAGTGATTAGTCAATCCTCATATAGATACCTGCCGGCATGCGCTGAAGGGACGTGCCTGGGCTTTTGATGATGGAATAATGGAGAACTGGACCTGTAGACCCAAACGAACGAAGATGAGAATTTCGTAGTAATGCACGCAAGCATGACGATATTTTCCGGCCTGAACAAGGCATTAAAATTGTTATCCTTCCCGTAACAGGTTCACAATTCAGAAAAGAGAAGAGAGGAGATGCAATCGTCTCTTATTCGGTTTTCGTGCATCCCCGGTCATTCGAGATGATACTTTCTGTCGGCAGAATCTGGATCGACATCCTGGTGATATGCCGGTAAATACGTATCCTGACCGCAAGAGTCCAGCGGTCAAATACCAGAGTCTGAAATGGCTGCCATACGACTACCCAGCAGCAGATAACAAGGATATTCTGGACGATGAGTGCAATGATATCTTTAGAGAAGAGCGATGTTGATGCAATTCCCAGTAAGGCAGGTATCAGCACCGCAATCGTCAACCGGAATTCCCGCATTCCTGCCCACCAGATAAGATTCCGGTCTCGTTTGTGATCCTGTATCCGGCTCTCAAAATGAAGGAAAATTGACCGGGGAAGTTCTTCTCTTCGCGTATCATGAAGCTCAGAAGACGGAAGAGTGATGATGAGATCTCCCTGATCACAGGATGGGACCTGTTTTAAAAACTGTGCAACAGACTTTCCTATCTCTTCCTCTGCTCTGGAAGAGAGTTCCCTGCACCATTCAGGGCTTGGGTCATCACTGTCATAGATATGTGCGATGGTTCGAAATGTGACAATAATATCCTTTTTCATCATATCACCCGGGTTTTCCGGTAGCACATGGAGGTGAAATTATCAGGTATCATCTCCACACCTCTGAGAATACTCGTATCAGATTTAATCCAAAAATTTTCCTGATTTCAGATCGGGAATACCCGGTATTGGTAAGACTCAAGGTGAGGTTGGGAATTACCTGTGTAATGTCATCAAGGCCTTTGGGCCAGACCCACGGGAGAGAGGCGGAATAGGTCTCTTCGTCCCAAAGACCAATCTCAATCATCCTGTTGATATGGTTCTCATAAAAATCCGGAAAAAAATAATCAAGACCCAATGAGATATAATCAATCCCTACCAGGGTTTCGATATGATCAATATGCTCAATAACATGATCTATTGTCAACGGACGCTTATTTGAAACAAACGGAGGAAATCCGCATACGCCGACAACCCCTCCCGTATCTGCGATTGCACAGAGTACCTCATCTGAGATGTTTCGTCTGCTGGGATGCACGGCATAGGTATTTGAATGAGAGCAGATGACCGGTTTGTCTGAGATCTCACACGCTTCAAGAACCGATCCCCAACTGCAGTGCGACCCGTCAATGACGACACCCATCGTATTACATGCCGTAATGAGTCTTCGTCCCAGGTTACTCAGACCCGTACTCTGAAACGCTTCAAGGCATCCCTCGCACCAGTAGTTCCGCCGGTTATACGCAAGTTGTAAAACCCGAAGTCCCAGATCATAATGAAGAGAGAGATTATCGATATCTGAACCAAGATTCTCAGCTCCCTGCATATGATAGATAACCCCTAGTTTTCCATCCCGTTTTGCATCATAGAGATCAGCCATGCAGGTAACTTTAATGAGCGTCTGATTATTCTGACGTATTATCTGGTTGAGGGTTTTATATGCTTCAATTCCATCGATTATATCCCCTGTACCGAGAACCGTAACCAGTTGGGCATGAAAACCAGCACGATGAAATGTATCAAAATAAAGACTCCAAAAATTACCGACACAGGCTCCATCAATTATGATCTCATTCAGTGAATCCTCGTGTTCTGGGATGGTCATCACCATTACCTGTACTTCAACCGGTAGAGAGGTATTAAACCTATTGATGGATAATGAGAGTAGTGAGGATGAAAGACTTCTCTTCTCTGTCCCTCTCTCTATCTCCTGAAGTATTGGTAATGAAGTACTAATCAGTCATTATGGACCGATATAACCGAATTTGCTCGATGATATCTCCGTTCCTTTCAGAATGCCCTGAAGGGTTAACTATCAAAGACCTTGCAGAAAAAACAGGACTGCATCGGAATATACTGACAAAATATCTGAAGATCTTACAGGCACAGGGGAAGATTGATTTAATAGAGATCGGAACGGCACGGTATATCAGGAAGAGCAATCGAATCCCGGCATCGGTATTCCAGATAAACCAGTCTGAACCTGTCCTTATCCTGGATCAACATTGTACCATCATCACACAAAACAGAGCTGCCACAGATCTTATTCAGAACGCAGATGGGATGATCGGGTTTCCGCTCACAAATAAGGATAATATCAGGCATATTTTTGGAGATGAACTCCTGAAAGGTCTAATCGATGCAGTAAGGGGTATATCGTCAGAATTTATCGTACAAATGCCGTCAGAATCGAAGTATTTTGCACATGACAGACTAAATCAGTGCATACCGGTTGTGCTTGATGATGGATCACCCGGGGCTGCACTCCGTATTACAAATAAACAAGAAACCATGGATACACAGGGATATGAACAGAAAATTCATGCGTTTCAGGCTCTTTTACCAGAACAAATCCAATTTATGGCGAGGTTTTCCGAAAAGGGGATGATTACCTTTATGAATCAGCCATTTGCCAGACATCTGGAAAATTATTCAGATCCAGACCAAACCCATCGTTATCCCAGATTTATGCCCCGATTTCCAGATGATGAGTACACCTCGTTTCTGGAATCTCTTGCCACGATCCATTCAGTACAGGATCTGATACAGGCAGATATAACGCGATTTTTGGCTGATGGAGAAGAATGTATCGAGAGATGGAATATCAGGGGATGGTTTGATGAAGGGAAACTTGTTGAATATCACGCAACCGGTATTGACATTACATCTCTCATTTGCCGGAATGCAGGATCTGATCACCGGGATCGTGGTCATTTTCCTGAGAAAAGAGATCATTCCGATACAAATTACAGCGGTACCGCCACAATATCTTTGATCCAGTCAAGCATGTATCAGTACCGAAGCCTTTGGCCCAGGATCTGAGATCTGTGGATTTCGCAACGGACATATATTTATTCTTTACGAATTGTTATCTCTTTTGCACTACAAACAAAGGTTTTTTTGTATAGAACCAGACTTCCTACTATCTGATAGAAGAAGCCGGATATGCAGCTCTTTCATATCAGTCGAAAGGAGGAACGGATGCCATTTTTACCAAATCTACGGTACATGACCATAATTTACAAGGGATACTGGAATAAAATTGCCTTGTCCCAGGTCTTTGCCCTGCTCATGGCTGCATTCATGATATTTATTCCCATGCAGGTCTCTTCGATAGTAAACCACGCTCAAAATCTGCATCTTGCTGTACAAGATGCCATTCTTATCACCCTTTTTGCAGTCCTGACCGGGATATTTTGTATGGCAAATGTTGTTTATTCTGTTCGCATTGCTGAAGGAACAGGTAATTACATCAGAAACGGAATCTATAAAAAAATTCAGACGCTTTCATTTGGTAACCTGGACACGTTTTCAACCGGAGAACTGCTCACCAGGCTGACCAGTGACATTTACCAGATCAATATCGGGATACAATTGATGCTTCGGGCAATGCTCATGGCACCGTTCGCAATCCTTGTATCTGTCATCCTGGTTGCCATTTTCAGTCCGGCACTGCTTTGGATCCTGGGTATTGTAATCATTCTCTCATTGGTTACTTTTGGTTATGCCATGGTAAAGATGCAGAAGCAGTTCAAAGCCAGGCAGGAGAGTTATGATGTGGTAAATACTGCACTTCAGGAGAACATGGCAGGCATCAGGGTTGTGAAAGCATTCGTCAGACAGCAGTTTGAGAACAGTAAATTCAAGACGGTGAATGAAAATTTCAAAAGAGCGAATCTTGCACCCCTGCATACCAATGCATTCACCCTTCCATCAGCCCTTTTCATCATGGGAGTTGCAACATTTCTCCTCGTCCTCTCCGGAGGTCCTGCCGTTCTTGAAGGAACGATGAAAATCGGTGCCATTTTAGCCTTTTTCCAGTATGTGTTTATCATTGTTGCCCAGATGTGGCAACTTTCCCTGCTCATTCCCCAGATAGTCTCTGCAGAAGCATCAGCAGGCAGGTTGCGGGAGATCTGGAATACCAAACCAGACATAGAGGATCACAAGGATCCGGTTGTCCTCACTCCTTTATCAGTAAAGGGAGGAGTCATCTTTGAGCAGGTCTCATTTGCATATGACAAGACCGGTGATAAGAACGTGCTGAAAGGGATTAACCTCGAGATAAAACCAGGTGAAACCGTGGCATTTCTCGGTGCGAATGGTTCTGGTAAATCAACACTGATGAGCCTGATACCACGATTCTATGACCCGACCAAAGGGAGAATTCTCATAGACGGGATTGATATCAGACTCATCCCCCAGGATACGTTACGGCAGATCGTCGGAATAGCACTTCAGAAAGCGTTTTTGTTTTCCGGAAAAATTATCGATAATGTGACCTTTGGAAATCCAGATATAGACTATGAGGAGGCGGTAAAAGCCTCACAGGTTGCAGATGCAGACAGTTTCGTCTCTTTTCTTCCTGAGAAGTATGACGCCCCAGTCTCACGAAAAGGGCAGAACTTTTCTGGTGGACAACAACAACGTCTCTCCATGGCGAGAGCATTTACCACCAAACCCCACATCCTCATTCTTGATGACTCAACGAGTGCCGTGGATGTCGAGACAGAAGGAAAAATCCTTGGTGCCCTGCCACAATTCCTATCAGGGGTAACAAGGCTTATCATTTCATCACGGGTCAGCACGGCCCTTGCTGCGGACCGTATTGTCGTGCTTGATAAGGGAGAGATTGTTGCAGTAGGGACGCATAAAGAACTGATATCCTCGAGTTCTCTCTATAAAGAGATATTTTCATCACAACTGGGCGGCCTTCGGAAGGAGGATGTATCATGAGTGATGCAGCAACCGGACCTATCCATGTGAAAAAAGTCAGGAAAGGAACACTGGAAAGGCTCATGAAGTACCTGATGCTGCAGAAAGGTGCATTTCTATCAGCGATTATTCTCCTTGTTATCGGAACAATATCCTTTCTCTATATTAATCTCCTGTTAGGAGATGTCATTAATATTCTCTCAACCACAAAGGAGATGGGGCTCATCCAGGAAAAAGCAATGATTATGGGTGGGTGTAGTATTCTGACACTCATCTGCCTGTATCTTGGTTTCCTACTAATAACCGATGTAACCCAGCAGACCCTCTTTCGGCTCAGGCAGGAGATCTTTGAGCATATGCAGACGCTCTCTTTACGGTTCTTTGACCGGCAACCCATTGGTGAACTGATGAGCAGGGTTACCAACGATATGGATACGATAAACAACCTGTTCCAGGCACCCTTCGGCCTGACCATCCAATCGGGAATCATGCTCATCCTGACCATTATCGCCCTGGTTACATTAAATCCGCTTCTCGCCGGGGTTGCTGTAGTTGTCATCCCAATCCTTGCCGTATTTGTTGCAGTGCTTGCCCATACCTCAAGCCCCTCATTTACAATGCTGCAGGTCCGTCTTGGTGATCTCAATGGTGTGATGGAAGAGACCCTTGAAGGAGAACGAACCGTTATCTCAAACAGGCATCAGACCGTATCTGCAAAAAAAGAAGCCCAGATATCTCACGACGTATCAAAGGCAGGAGAAAAAGCACATATCCTGGCATTATTCATTACGCCGCTCTGTCTGATGGCTTCATTTATCTCAATCGCTATTGTTGCAGTTTTCGGAGTGAAGATGCTCAATGACGGAACGATTACCATTGGGGCTCTCTCCAGTGCCATCTCTTTCTGTCTGCTCTTTGTTCTGCCGCTCTTTTTCATCTTTTTTAATTATAATTTCTGGTTATCAGCAATTGTGGGAGCCGGAAGAATCTTTGAGATACTGGATATACTGCCTGATGTGAAGGACAAACCAGGAGCAAAAGAACTTCCTCCGGTCAAAGGCCATATCATCTTTCGAAGCGTGAATTTTAGTTATGTTCCCGGCAGGCGGGTCATGAAGGATGCTGATTTTGAGGCTGCTCCCGGGATGAAGATAGGGTTGTGCGGACCGACGGGGGCAGGAAAATCGACCATCATTAACATTCTCACCAGATACTATGACATTGACAGTGGTGAGATCCTGGTTGATGGGGTAAATATTGCAGATATCACTCAGGACAGCCTCCGAAAGCAGATCGGAGTCGTGCTCCAGGAACCGATCCTCTTCACCGACACTGTTATGAACAACCTGAAGTACGCAAGAGAAGGAGCAACAGATGAAGAATGCATCGACGCAGCAAAGGCTGCAGACTGTGATGAATTTATCAGAAGGCTTCCTCACGGGTATGAGACCATATTAGTGGACGGTGGAGCAAATCTCTCTCAGGGTCAGCGGCAACTGCTCACCATTGCACGGGCGATGATTGCCAGACCGAAAATGCTTATTCTGGATGAAGCAACCAGCAATGTAGATACCAGGACTGAAAAGGTTATCCAGGGAGCTATCAGAAAATTACAGGAAGGGGTAACGTCTTTTTCAATTGCTCACCGCCTCTCCACCATCAAGGACAGTGACAAGATCCTGGTGGTTGATGCAGGTGCGATTGTTGAACAGGGAAATCATGACCAGTTGATGGCAATGAGAGGACTGTACTACAATCTGTATATGTCCCAGTACAAGGGAAAGATTGCAGAGGTTCTTGATGATATCATCGCGGTACAAAAACAGACAGCATCAGGGGGAGATGCCTGATTATACGATTCTCACAGGAAGATGACATATGGAACTTAAAGGCCCGAAAATTAAAGATTATCTTGAGCGGTTCGTGGTAACGTCTGATAAATCAGTCAGCCTTAAGGATTTTGATACCGTCTGGGCACAAAATGAACGGATGAAGGAACTCGGTGAGGAGCGAGCCAAGGATCTGCTGGTGGAGATGCTCGAAAAGGACCGGTTAAACCTTGCAAAAGTTCAGGATATCCTATGGTCAGGCAGGGAATATGCAGTTCTGATTATTCTGCAGGGGATGGATACCGCTGGAAAGGACGGGACTATCAGGCATGTCATGTCAGGAGTAAACCCTCAGGGATGCTTTGTACATGGATTTAAGGTTCCGAGTGCTGAAGAGCATAACCATGACTTTTTATGGAGGTATTCCAAAGTATTGCCACAACGGGGAGAGATCGGGATTTTTAACCGTTCCTACTATGAGGATGTCCTGGTCACCAGGGTTCACCCGGAGATCCTGTCAGATTTACCAGGACATATCGGGACCGGGCAGGATGGATTCTGGGCCGGGCGGTACAAGGATATCAATGCATTTGAGAAACACGTAATCAGGAACGGAACCCTTATCCTCAAATTTTTCCTGCATATCTCTAAGAAGGAACAGAAAAAGAGGCTTCTTGACCGGCTCAGTCATGAAGAGAAGTACTGGAAATTTTCTGTTGCAGATCTTGCCGAACGGAAATACTGGGGTGATTATGTGAAAGCATACGAGGATATGCTCAATGCCACCTCAACCGATATCGCTCCCTGGTTTGTCATTCCCGGGGATTATAAGTGGGTTGCCCGGACTGCTGTTGCAGAAGCTATCGTTACTGCGATAGGCGGCCTTACACTCTCGTATCCGAAGGTATCTGCCGAGGAAGTAAAACGACTGATGGAAGCGAAAAAACAGCTTGAGGCTGAATAACAAAACTTTTTCCCATTCTCTTTATTTCATTCCTCACAGCAGGGGATGTATAAAAACAACACATGACCCGGGGTCACCTGAAATTGGTATGAGAAGAGCAGGGTACTATCCAATACGATTTTGCGACGATGTACATCACCGACACATGTTGTCATGTTAAAAACCTCCTGCATCATCGGCAAAAAAACCGAGATCGTTAGTTGACATAAATCCTCGCAACACAACTCTCAATACCGCACCAAGAACAAATCGGTGTATATTTATGGTGGCAGGGGGTAATTGTTCTGATCAATGTGGGAATTAAGGAATGGCTGATACCACAGGACGATGTTTTCTTTGACCTTTTCGAGCAGCTGGCAGCACTCGTGGTTGTGGCGGCCGGTGAACTTGAAACGATGGTGACACAACAGGTAGATACTGATGCCATCTATAAATCCATAAAAGAGAAAGAACACAAGGGAGACCGCATCACCCACGAGATATACGAACATTTAAACCGGGCGTTTATTACTCCGCTCGATCCCCTGGAGATCTCACGGCTTGCCTCTGCTCTTGATGATATCCTGGACTATATCGATGATTCAGCAGAAAAACTTCATATTTACCATATCACAACCTACGATTCCACCATGCAGAGATTTGCTGAACTCATTAGGTTATCATCAGTGCAACTGGAATCAGGAATCAGGGAGATACGATCCATAAAAACCAATACCAATCTCGAGACCTGCAGTATTGAAGTGAACCGGCTTGAGAATATGGCTGACGATCTCCTCTCAGACTCTATTCAACGTCTCTTCTCATCTGATGACCCCATGACCACGATAAAACTCAAAGATATTTACGAGTGTCTTGAGACGGCAACCGATAAATGTGAGGATGTAGCGAACGTGCTGTCAGATATCTGCATCAGACATTCGTGATCTGCATGGATCCCATTCTTGTTTTTGGCATCGCAACTGCTCTGCTCTTTAATTTCCTCAACGGCCTGCATGACGCTGCAAATTCCATCTCAACCATTGTTGCGACCCGGGTCCTCACACCGCTGCAGGCGGTCTGTCTTGCTGCGTTCTTCAACCTCATCGGTCCTCTCTTCTTTACTACTGCTATTGCAAAGACCATCGGCAAAGGGATAATTGCACCCGGATGGCTGACGCTTGATGTTATCATTATCGGTATCCTGGTTGCTTCGTTCTGGATCTATGCAACCGCCTATATCGGAATTCCCATCTCTTCCACCCATGCCATGGTCGGCGGTCTTATCGGGACTGCCATTGCATACGGAGGTATCACGGCAGTCATTCTCCCGACTGCAGGACTGCTTTTTGAGGTTTTCGTCTGTGGTGCAGCAGGAGCTGGTATTGGTGCTCTCTTTCTTGCCGGTATTGCCAGAAAAAAACAGGAGCCTGATATCAGGCATTATCTAAGATTAGGTGCTTTTTTTGGTTTTGTCTTCTCTATCCCTTTCTTTATCGTCATCCATGTTCTCCCCTTAAGCGGACTGCTCGCTATCATCCTCTTTATCATGATCTCTCCATCGCTCGGGTTTGCAGGAGCGTTTCTCTTAGGTTGTCTCGTTATCAGGACCTGTCGCAACAAAGACCAGAACAGGATGAACCGTCTCTTTAACAAGCTCCAGATCGTATCGGCTTCTTTTTACAGTATCGGTCACGGAAGCAACGATGCCCAGCATGCGATGGGTATTATTACCGCGATGCTCGTTACTGCCGGTGTGCTCTCGGATTTCTCAGTTCCCCTCTGGGTCATCCTTATCTCCAGTGCAGCGATATCACTCGGAACCCTTACCGGCGGCTGGAGGATCGTCCAGACCATGGCGAAACGGATTACTCATCTGCGTCCGTACCAGGGTTTCTGTGCAGAGACCGGAGGAGGACTGGTTTTGTTATTTGTTACCATCTTTGGAGTTCCGGTATCCAGTACCCATGCAATCACCGGATGTATCATGGGGGTCGGAGCTACCCAGGGGAGTGCTGCAGTCCAGTGGTCGGTAATCCGGAAGATAGTAACCGCATGGATTATTACCATCCCCCTGACAGCCGGTTGTGCATACCTCGTTTTTCTTGGGTTACAATATATCTGGCCTGCAATATGAGATTGCAATAAAAACTTGCTCTTTATCCTCTGGTGTAGAGGTATCGGGTTTTAGAAGATACAGAACAGTAATCAGGATGAGATGAGAAGGGAGTTTTGGCAGATGAAGATGAAATTGTCAGGAAAAAGACGGAATCGGTAAATATCAGCCTCATGAATTAGAATCCGGTATATCCGGCAGTCTGGTATCGTTTTATTCTGCGGAAAATTCGGGATCCTTTTCTCCAATCATAGTAACCCGACCCACATAACCGGAGGTAAGCCTGACTTTTATTCCATGAGGGTGAAAAGATGAACGGGTAAGAATTGTCTGTACCATTCCTTCGGTTCTCTTCCCGGATCTCTGGTCCTGTTTCTGAATGATGGCAACCCACAGACCGGGGCGAATATCTGCTCTCTTTTTTCCGTCAGACACGGATACGGTCTTTTCCGGAATCATCATCCGATCACCGGTAAATGGTTGTAATCTGTTATTTCCATCAGGAATTCCCATACATGTTGCCCCTTTCCCTCCTTTAACCCTTTGCAGGTGCAAAACCAGGCATCTGCAGAAAAAAAGGAGTTATCCATCTCCTGTTATCTGAAATACGTAACCAATCAATCCCTTCTCTTGTGCATCGCCTGCCGTATCAGACAGACCCGGGTATATTCTGCGGGGGGTCACAGATACCGGGAATTTTTCAATGAAAAACAAACCTTTCTGGTCTGAACCGAACATGACCGGTCAGCGTTTGACGCATACATCTCCCTGGAGCAGGAAATATGGCTCTAATAACGGTATCCATATCCCTTGCGTGATATCATTCCGGTATCTTCATTACCATCCGGATTAACCGGTACATATGGCAAAAATACATGCCTGGAAATTAGTGTGTCTCACACTCCTTTCTCTTGTTGTTATGACAGGAGTTTGTATTGCTGACGAATCAGAAGATGCAGATGTAGTTGACGAAAGCGTTTTGGTTACACAGGACGCTGCTCCTGATATCAACGTCACGAGCTCAATTAATCTTGATGACTGGAACCTTGTTACCATCACGGACCTGTATGAGGTGATGCTTCCGCAGGGATGGACAAATATAACAAAAGAGGTAGAGACCGGAACTATCACCGGGATCGTTGACGAGAAAAACCCTGATGACATAATTGTCATTGTTATCTCTGATAACACTGATGGACTTACTGCTGATGAGACAACACTCGCGAGCCTTCTTGAGGACTACATGACGGAAGCAAAGGTCACACCGGTAGCTGAAGAAGCCTTTGTGTATACTGATGATTACTGCATCGGCCTTGGTATCGGTGAAGATGAAAAGACCGAGGTTATCGTATTCAGGGTCACGGAAGATTACCTGATAACCGTTGTCGGATCCTATGCAACCCTTGAAACTGCAAAAGAGGGTGCACTGACACTTGGATTGATTACCGGCACCATCAATCCGTTATAACTTTTCTCTCATTTTTTGGATTTGTATCCTTTCAAAATCCTGCTTTTGTTTTAGAGAGTCAGAGATCAATACACCTGCCGGTTTTGACTATTCGTTATCGCAGCAGGTATTGCCCGGTGACATCCCGCAGGTTTTGGACCGGTAAGGTTTTTGTCTTTATTCTGGTTCTGATATCCTCCTTTCACCAGAGAGTGCATCATACACTGCATCAGCCGGTCGGTCGATAACTCAATTACTGCCCCCTGTTACGAATGGAAAAGAACATGCAATCTCTTTTTAGTCTCTCAAGGGTGGATTTTCACGGGCAGATTCGCCAATAGATCGCTTCAGTCATCGGCATTTTGGTACGGCACCACAATACACACCTGACATAAAAACCCGGAACCATCAGAAATCAATTAATCATCATATAATCAGGAATAATCTGAAATAAACGATATATCAGGGGATTTATGAGAACAACAGAACCTTATTGTAGGGTTACCGAGAACAATATGCTATGCCTCACCCTGCCATCAGTACCATACACATTCTCAACGCAGACATCACCACAATCAGGGCAGACGCCATCGTAAACGCTGCAAATCCCACGCTTCTTGGCGGTGGCGGGGTTGACGGGGCCATTCACCGTGCGGCAGGACAAAACCTCCGTGCCTACTGTGAAACCTGTGGAGGGTGCAGAACCGGTGAGGCAAAGATAACCCCCGGTTTTGACCTGCCGGCCAGATATATCATCCATACCGTCGGACCGGTCTGGGGGCAGGGAGATGAGGAGAAACTCCTCTCTGCCTGCTACACAAACTCACTCGCCCTGGCCCGGGAACACGGGTGCAGAACCATTGCGTTTCCGGCAATCAGTACCGGGGCATACGGATATCCCCCTCTCGAGGCTGCACGGGTGGCAGTCAGGACCATCGTCTCGTTTGTATCAGAACACCCGGATGCCCCCGAAGTGATCCTTGTCTGCAGGGGAGCAGATGCATGCCGGTATCTTACAGAAGCACTGGATGAGATACAACAGGCAGTCTAAGCACAGTAAAGGGGGAATGCAGTAAAACCGCGGTGAACCAGGATAAGATCCTGTATCCACGGCGGGAGATAACAGGATCAGGGAGTACTACCGCTTGTTGATATCCCCCGATTCTATCTGATCCGGTAAACCGGTACCCTTACGGTCAGGGTATCTGATCGATAATTGCCAGCATTCCCAAAATGAGCGAAATGGAAATTTCCCCTTTTTATGAGCGTACCAGACTTCTTTTGTTCACACTATGTATTGCGGCTATCAAAACAGGACAATACCTTATTTCTGCAGAAATATCTAATTTTGGCAGTATTAATGAATAGATGCCAGTTGATCTGAAACGATACTTCAACACCAGATCTAATAATTGGATAACATGTGATTCACAGGAAAGAATCTCATACTCAAATCATCTAACATTATTGTAATGGGCATTTTTCAAAGAATAACGAGAAGAAAGAATCCCAAAAATGATGTAGATGCTGAGATATGGATGTCCATTGGAGATACATTATATGATGATGGTCAGTTTACAGAAGCTCTGCAGGCTTATCATCATGTTATCAAAATTAATCCACAGGATGCTGATGCATGGACAAACATTGCCGGAGTCCTGATATCGTTAGAAAAATATCGGAAATCTGTACTTGCATGCAACCGGGCAATCAGGATTAATCCATATTGTGCGACTGCATGGTCAAATAAAGCATCAGCATTAGCAGGTCTGGGAAGATACAAAGAAGCACTTACTGCATGCGAAGAATCGCTTAAAAATGATCCTGATCTTCTGACTGCCTTGATAATTAAAAGCACTCTCTTATCTTTTCTGGGTCAGTATACGTCAGCCATTATCGCCTGTGATGACGTTCTCAGAATAAACCCATATGATGCAGATGTAGTAAACAACAAAGGGGTTATATTAGAAGAGATGGGTTTCATCAAAGAGGCAAAATTGGCATATGATCTGGCATTAAAAATAGATCCAGAACATGAGAGGGCACGTGAGAATAAAAAGAGGCTCAGGTAGGAATTATCACAGGAAATCCATTGACGTAACCCGAAAATGTCAGGTTGGAAAACCGTGACAGGGATATCGCAAAAAAAATACCGGTTTCTGATGCCACAAGCCGGTGTAAAAGACAAACCGTGCATCAGGAGTACAGGTCTCTTACTCCTTTTCTGAACACTCCTCACAATAGCCCATGGCGTACTGCTGGGCCGGATCTGCGTCCGGATGCTCCAGGAGATATTTCTTTAATAATGCAATCCCCGTATCCATAGTCCCGGCAGGTGACCCTGAAATGATGTAATCAGAACAGAGGTTCTCATCTGTACATTGTTCTGTACCATATACTGCGATATACCATTCTTCTGAGTCTTCGACAAGCCCGCAGTCACACACGGCATAATCTGCAGCTTTTCTGTCGGTATTGATATCTGCCGTGATATCTTTCGGGAGAACAGAGCAGGGTTTGTTCCAGCAGTCTGCCCAGTCACCGTTCGTACAATGTTTCAGGTAGATAGTGCCGGTATAATCTGATGCGGTCGTGTTGGGATTAATCTCTCTTCCCGGTATCGGTGCTGCCTGATAAAACGAATACGTTGATGTTATCTGGCCAACCGGGTATCCTGCTTTAATCATCCATTCGCCGTCTTCATTTACATACATGCCAACCGGGGTAAGTACGGAACAGTTATTCCCTCCCAGTGATACCCCGTCTACCATGAAACAGGAACAGAGCACCGTTTTTGGATCAGACTGCGAAGGAACACAGTATGCCGTGTCACACAGGGCATAGGGTTGATT
>CAZSDZ010000055.1:0-17615 GCA_964605795.1 uncultured Methanoregulaceae archaeon | reverse complement strand
TACTGAGATACGAGAGTTCTCGGGAAAACTCCCTCGCTGCTATTGTTCTGATAGTCACGTAACCTTATTGATAACTGATCTGTAGAAACAGCTACAGATGGGTCAGACCATGATCAGTTCTCAATAGCGGCCATAGCAGGTGTGATACACCCGGACCCATTCCGAACCCGGAAGTTAAGACACCTCACGTAGGAGCCTGTACTGAGATACGAGAGTTCTCGGGAAAACTCCCTCGCTGCTATTGTTCATGTTTTATTGCTCGTCTCTCTTATTTTATCTCTATTGCTCTTCATTATCGATTATCTGTGAAATAGAATTATACTATTAGTTTTCGATGGTTCCAAAAACAATATCAGTTTATATTGTGCATCTTACATTTGTATCATGTATTTTTGGTGAAATCAAAAAGAAGAGGTCATGATGATACCTAATTACTGTCCGGGAAGTGCAAATCTTCGGACACCAACACTCTCTATAAAGAACTGTCCCCGGTGCGGAGAGGAGATTGAGATTTTTTCAGATGAGATTCAGGCGACTTGTTTAAATTGTGGGTTTGTTATCTACAATGATTTTATATCCTGTATCAAATGGTGTAAATATGCCCGGGAATGCGTTGGTGAGGATACCTATAAACGCCTTATGTCTGACGGGACGATATTGTAATACAACCTGTTGTAAGAGTCTCTATGAAGGATACCGGTTACTTTCCCTATTACGACTGGTATTGAGGGATTTTAGGATGAAGTATCAGGCAAGCCTGACATATCTCTCCATTACAGGGTTCTTTGCAGATTCTACACTGCTGTATGGTACCCGGATCGGGAGTAAAAGGGTTACAATCCCTGACCTTATCCCTGAATTCGATGAGACCATCACAGGTCTGTGGATGCTTGTATCTGAAAAGAGAAATGATCTCCCTGATCTCCCTTCTGAGTGCAGTTGATGCATAGGGACATTCCGGAAGTTCAATGTAGTGACCGGTGACATACAGGTAGATTAACAGTTCCTTTTCATAGATAGCAGACAACGGTTTTATTCGTGGTAAAAAATAACCAGGGTTTCCCTCTTTGCTGTCCTGTACCAGTCGTATGATATCTCCCCTCATCACATTCATAAGAACAGACTGAGCCTCATCATCCCGGTTATGTCCGGTTGCTATCTTTGTTGCACCGACAGTCCTGGCTGCCACAGCAAGTGCTTTTCTGCGTAATACCCCGCATGTTGTACATCCTCCACGGGGATTTCCTAAAAGAAGCTGATCCAGATCTTTTCCAAAGAGTTCGGCAAAAGAGAGGATGTAATGGTTTACTCCGATTGTCCGGGTAATATTTTGGGCATTACGGAGAGTTTCTTCCCGGTAACCAGTAATACCCTCATCGATCGTAATCGCGGTAATGGTAATATCTGTACGGGATTTCAGGATTACAGATAGCAACAGGATCAGGGCAGTGCTGTCTTTTCCTCCTGATAAAGCAATCGCGATATGATCTCCCTGACTAATCAGATTATTTGTTTGTATCGTATCATTGACACGTTTGAGTAGATCCTCTAAAAGATGATCCTGGCATAGTCTCGTTTTTTCATCTTTTCCCAGAATGACTGCCGCCCTGGAACAGAATGAACAGCGATTGTCACGCTCCATGTACCATCCGTTTTTATCTTTATCCCCCATGAGCGATCTTGATTATTCGTATCTCATCATCATCTTCGGCGATGAGATCATCGGGAACAACAGATCCATTCTTAATTACGATAACTCCTGATGGAGCAAATCCCAACTCAAGAAGGATCTCTCTGATGGGTACCTGATAATTTGATATAATCCAACTGGTTTTGTCGGGAAGTATAATCTGCATCTCTACGGGTTCTCTGTTATCCGGCACTTGTGCTTGTATTAATTTTGCCTTAAATAAAAATTTCAGCATGAAACCCAGGAGTTCTGATAATCTGTATCCGATCTGAAACCTGGATATGCCAGAGACAGGTTATCGTAATCCCTGTCTTTTGATCCTGTTTTTGATGAAGACTATCGGGAAAAGTACGGCTTTTTTACATCTGATCCCGATCCTTCTCACGATCTCTTTTGAATATTTCGTATCCTTACTGTTTTTATTTGATGGTAATGATTCATAAAATATCCTCCCGTTATCATTTTCTGTGGCTGAATTGTGATGTTTTTTTCTCCTGTTCCGGGTTATTCTCTCTTTTTCTCTCCTAAAACACGAAGAAGCCATGGTACCACAGAATACTATCAGATCAACTATTTTTCCCTGTAATCTTCTCAATAAGCTTAATATATCCTTTTTAGGTATGAAAGGAGTTGAAATGTCGTGAGTACTACCGGTTTTTTCAGGTAAAACATCTGTCCTTGAATGAATAAAGGTAGTCTCTCTCTTTATTACTGACATTTGTTTTTTTCGCTGGTGTTTACAAATCCACTCCCACAATCGTGAACGGAGAGTGTTTAATGTAATTCGTATTTTTTGATACGCAATACAAGGGAAATTTAAAAATCGGTTTCTCTTCCTTTTTGCTCCTGAAATTTCAGGAGTACACGATACCATCAATTTTGTATCGTTTTTATCTCTCTTATTTTTCCCCCATCTGTCGGTTATCAGATGAAATGGAATATGGCATATATTTTTTATTCTGAAGAGAAATCGATGAATACGAGAGAGGAGAGATAGTAAACGGCAGTTAAGCATTCTGATTTGGAAACCCGGCTTTTTTATCACGCTCAAATCGTTGGAACAATGTGCCGGGAGAGAGGAGGATTGCGGTTTTTTGTCTCTCCTAAAAAATCTCAGTCTCTTTGTACTCTCGATATGATATTGTGATAGATAAGAGGATGCGTACCTCTGCTTCTTTCGAAAGAAATATTTATCTTTTCCAAACCGGTTAAACCTGTGTCTTTTTTTAATCTCATCATCGATATTAAATGAGAAATCCTTGATTACGGTTCTTTTTTTCCGAGAAAAAGATCGTAAAAATGCAGGTTTTACACGATAAGAGAATCTCTTACCCAAAATTATATCCGGATTATCAGAATATGATGAACTGGTGGGATATGGAGTGTTTCGTTTTGATAACCGGGATAAAAAAAACCATTTTTTTCTCTCTCTCCTGGGATCTTTTTCAGAAAATTGGTTATCAGTAACCTCATCAGTTGATTCTTTCCAAAGATTATTCCTATCAGTCTGTTCTTCTGGTAGTGTCTGGAAGGGAACCTGGTCTGGTGATTGATCTTTTCTTTTCCAAATTGGGGAAATACGAGTTGATAGTATTTGCATGCGAGCTGTTACACGATTCACAATTGATGGTGAAATGGCGGAAGAATTCTTTTTCTCATGTACTTCAAGGAGGAATGCAAGAAGGGGAAAAGTAAGCCACCCGAACAGATATCCACTCATATGAGCGAAGACATTTGTTCCTCCGTATTTAATGGAGGATAGAATAACACAGACTGGGAAGAACATCACAAATGACATTACTACGATCCCTGCATGGATCGTGATCAGTGAATCACCACAGATCGTGTTCTTTTTCAGATACCGGAACATGACACTGATAATAAGAAAGAATAACAACCCTGCAAATGCCCAATTTATCCCTGAAAAACCGACTCCCAGTTCATAATTAAGCATGCGTCCAAAATATAAACTCAATCCTGATATTACAAACGGACCGAGAATGAATGTTAAAAGACAACTATATGAGAAGAATTTCCTTGAAAACCGAATACTATGAATGGGAAAGAGATAAAAATTCAGAATCAGTATGGGTAGGATGATAATCTCAAAATACAGGATATTTGATAAAAGATGTGTTACGTTCGATATGTTATGCGCATAGTTTGAGAAGAATGCCCCGATCAGGTTGGGCGAGGCGTAGTTGAGATATACATAACTTACGATTGTATTCTGGGATTTTATCCCCCGCAATACAAAATAATGGATCGTTGCCAGAAGTAACGGGATACAGACTGGGAGGAAGAGTACATGGAAGAGGTATCGCATCCCCTGATTTTTTTGATACTGAAGGATGGCATGAATCTCTGAAGTACTCCATGCAAATCCCTTAATAATTACTTTCTTTATCATCTCTCTCATCAGTACAACGCACTTCATATCACCAGAACGTCATTAAGGCAGACTATTGCGGTTTTCAGGCAAAGATATCGAGACATATCTGTCTTTTCTTCCTATCAAAGTATGCATGAATAGTATCCCTCTTGTTATTGGTTATCGTTCTGTTGTCAGTACTCTCCGTGTCGTAATCGCTTCAATAAAGAACAGAAAAAAAAGGCATCTTTTTGTGTATGAATAACTATCAACTATGTTGAATCATGCTTTAGTCAAATCCCAATTGCGAGGATGAAAAAAAATGGTTATCCAAAAGCGGAGATAACCCTACGATCTGGCAGACATTTTTGTATCGGGAACTTGTCGCCTATCCCATAATATTAGAACTGATCCTGCTTACCTTTACATCGATATAGGGTTCTTCCTCTCCTGATGCCAGTTTATCGAAGTGAAGCTTCGTAACCTGAAGTGGAAGAGTCACTGTCTTTGTTGTTGTCTCCCCTTTTAACAGCGTTCCTACATCAATTGTTCCTGAATTCATCCGGTATTCCGGTTGATCTGGTGGAGTACTCAAGAGAACAAGGATGCGAACGTCATATGCATTATTACCCCCGGTATTTGTTATACTACTGTTGACATCATAGGTAAGGGTCATCGTTTTATCATCTGCAGAAACAAGGGCAGCAGCTCCTTTTAATGCAATAGACGGTTCACTGTAAGAAAAACATCCGATTGAACAGATCAAGACAATGAGAGTAATAATCAGGTAATACCATGAACGTTTCGTGTGTTCTGTCATTTTTCTCCTCTAAAATACGATTTTTTACCGATTCTCATGATTGCTGGATTTTTCAGTTCTTTATCCTGAATATGGCGGTTTACATTCTGCATTATAGTGGTACAGCAAATTCCTGGTTTTTCCGGTGAATTGGTATCTGAAAGAATATCCTGCTATCAGATGATAAAGATGATTCCTTTCAATAGAAATTGTCTGATTACAGAGAAATATTTATTCAGATACCTGTGTATCGTTCGGTAAAGAATCATCGCCTGAGAGCTGCGAGATTCTCAGCTCAGCCTCTGTCAGTCGCTTTTCACATAATTTAATAAGAGCTGTTCCTCGTTCATATAAATCGATACTCTCTTCAAGGGTCGTTTTTTCGTCTTCAATCTGATGGACAATCTCTTTTAGCTCATCGATGAGTTCTTCATATTTTTTCATTTCTTTGTATCTCCTGCACCCTGGCATCTGCTGAACCATCGGAAAAAATAACCTGTATGATATCTTCTTTTTTCAGTGAAGATATACTTCGCACGAATTCATCTCCCTTACGCACGATGCAATATCCCCGGGAGAGAAGCATTCTGGGATGAACCGTGCAGAGAAGTTTTTGAATTGATACCAACTCGCTTCTTTCTTCTCGTAGTCGCATGCTCAGATCACTTGCAAGACGTTCTTTTTGTGCCATGAGATATCTTCTGCGTTCTGGAATCTCATGTATTAGGATTCGCAACGGACTTTTTGCATGTATCCGCGCTTTTTGTTCCCTGACTGTCATATGATGGTTATGAATATGCATCCTCTGATTCTGGTTAATTTTATCTGAGAGATCGACCAGTTCCTGGTGTTTTGCATTCATTTTCTGCTTCATTCCCTGGAGAGACAGTCGCTCTCGAATGATATTGAGATCCCTACATGCATTCTCCCTTCTTCTGAGTAGAGACCGATTGAGAATACCAGCCTGTATTCGCAGGTTGTGTAACTCCTGGTTCCTGTCAGGAACACAGATCTCTGCAGCATGGGATGGTGTTGATGCGCGTCTGTCGGCAGCCAGGTCAGAGAGAGTGACATCTACTTCATGGCCGATGGCACTCACAACCGGAGTGGTGCAGTTTGCGATGGCCCTGACCAGATCAGGATGGTTGAATGGGAAGAGGTCAAGAAAACTACCTCCTCCCCGGGCAATAATGATGACATCGACCCTGCCATCAAGGGAATGGAGTGCCTGAATTATCTCGGTATGTACTCCTTCACCCTGGACTGCAGTGGGAGCAAGGAGTACGTTAATCGGGTACCGGCATGACAACACATTCCTGATATCATGCAGGACTGCTCCGGTACTTGAGGTTACCACTCCTATTGTTTCAGGATAGGAGGGCAAGGTCTTCTTTTTTTCTTGTGCAAACAATCCTTCTGCCTGCAATTCTTTCTTCCATCGCTCCACAAGAAGAAACGTCTCTCCGATACCCGCAGGTCGCATCTGGGTTACAATGAGTGAGTATGCACCATGAGGAATGTAGTTCTCGATAGATCCGTATGCCTCGATACATTGTCCGTTTGCCGGGGTAAACCTGATATGTTTGGCATATCCTTTCCACATTTTACACTCAAGGATGGCATTTTTTCCTGATTCAGTATCAGATAGTGAGAAATAACGATGTCCTGATCGATGATGGTTGTAATTGGTTATCTCGCCCCGTACCCAGATTCCGGATAATCCGGGATCGCTGAGTATCCCTGAGATACGGTCTGCAACTTCACTGACCGTACAGACCCTGCTCTGGATACCTGATAGCTCTTTTTTTTCAGTCCATACGTCAAGGGTCATATTGTATGATTCAGGCATCATCTTAATGGTACTCCATTGATAACAATAATGATAGCGATATGGTTCGGATTGCAGCGTCAAGCATGTTTCTTCATGAAAAAAGTCTTGATGAGATTTTTTCCTGTATCAGTCTCGCCGGACTGGATTCTCTTGAATTCTGGCTTGAAACTCCTGATTTCTGGTTGCGTGGTTTGCCTGAATCCTATTTTTTGGAGACAAGCAGAAAGTATCCTGCTCTGTCGCCCCTTTCTGTCCATGCACCGGTTCTTGATCTCAATCCCTGTTCCATCAACCCTGATGTAGCAGAGATATCTGTGCAGTGGACCTGTAATGCAGTTACTTTTGCAGATACCATCAATGCATCGGTATGCACGATCCACCCGGGAAGACGAACCGCTCACCGGCCGGTTGGGGATCGCGACTGGAAACGTCTCTTTCACCTGCTTGAATCAGTACAGACTCTAATACGTAACTGCTCTTGTGTAGTGGCAATTGAGAATATGGAACCCCGTGTTAATGCACTCCTCTCCAATTCAGTGGAGATGATACAATGTCTTGAGTCTTTTCCCTGGCTTTATTGTACGATTGATATCTGCCATGCGTACCGGGATGCAGACCTACAACCGGCACTTGATTTTATCGAAAGCTGTATCGATAAAGCAGCAAATATCCATGTTTCCCGTCCCGGGCCTGCCGGTCTTCATCAGCCGGTTGCTGATGATCATGGGAGTACGATAATCCTCGAGGCAATATGTGATGCAGGATATACCGGGCTTATAACCTCTGAGATAAACGATCTGACATCGAATATCCCTGTCGGTTCAGATGCGAAAATCTCTGTCTTACAGAGAGAAGGCGACTTTATCAGAGCATTCTTTGATGGATAAGAATTTTTACCAGGTGGCAGTATACAGTACTGCATATTCTGTAAACAGGATCGATATAGTTCGTGTGAAAACTGATGATTGAATATTATACCCTGATTATCCTTTCCATCATCTGCTTTATTCTATCAGCATTCTTCTCCGGCTCTGAGGTTGCTCTCTTCTCGATAACCCGTGCACGGGTACGAACCCTGGTAAATGAAGGCAGAAAAGGTGCAAATGCCCTTTCTGCCCTCAAGGCGGATCCGGATCGGTTTCTCATTACCATCCTTATCGGAAATAACATTGCGAATGTGGCAGCAGCCTCCATGGCAACAGCCCTTGCCATCGTTTTTTTTGGTCCAACGGGTCTTGCCATTACCGTTGCAACCGGTGTTGTCGTTATTATTCTGCTCATTTTTGGTGAAATTGGGCCAAAGATGTACGCTACACGGTATACAAGCCAGATTGCACTGGCCTTTTCCCCTTCAATTCTTTTCCTTTCCCGTATCTTTTCCCCGCTCATCTGGATCTTTAACCGGGTGGTCCAAACATTTGGAGGGAGTCCCTTCTCCCACCATGAGGTTACCGAGGAGGAGATTCGTGAATGGATTGATGTTGGAAAAGAAGAAGGAACGATTGAGCAGGACGAACAGGAGATGCTGTACAGTGTCCTTGAATTCGGGGACACTATCGTCCGTGAGGTGATGACCCCCCGTATTGATGTCGTTATGATGGAGGATTCAAAATCTCCTGAAGACGCCCTTAAAATTTTTCATGAGACTGGATTTTCCCGACTTCCTGTATACCATGAGACAATTGATTCAATTGTAGGGGTGCTTAATATCAAGGATGTATTTCATAGTGTGCTCGATCCTACCCGGGATCTCCCGATAACTGCTCTTACCTCAGAGCCGTTCTTTGCCCCTGATACAAAGAAGATAGACGATCTTTTGCGTGAGATGCAAAGAAAGAAAGTTCATCTTGCAATAGTTCTTGATGAGTATGGCAGTTTTGACGGCATTGCAACTATTGAGGATGTATTAGAGGAACTCGTTGGTGATATACTCGATGAATTTGATACCGAGGAGACAGATCTCCTCTTTATTCATGAAGGGGTTTACTCGGTGGATGCCAGAATGTGGGTTTGTGATCTCAACAAGAAACTTGACCTTTCCCTCCCTGTATCAGAGGATTATGAGACTATTGCAGGTCTTTTAATCGATAAACTCGGGCATATTCCAAAAGTTGGAGAGAGTCTTTTCATAGAAGAGCATCAAATCCGTTTAAATGTTCTCCAGATGAAAGGGAAACGGATTTTACGCTTGAAATTAATCCAGGAACGTTCGACACCCGGATCATAACATAATGGGATAAAAGACGATGGAAGGGTACATGAAACAGATCGTTGTTCTTGCATCAGGAAGAGGATCGAATTTTCAGGCAATCGTATCTGCAATACAGCAGGGGATGATAAGAGCGCGGTGTATCGCTCTTATCAGTGATAATCCTCTGGCAGTTGCAGTCGATTTCGCAAAAGATGTGAATATTCCTGTTCATGTTCTGGATTTCTTTTCCTTTCCTGATAAATCAGCCTATGAAGTAACATTATTGCATCTTCTGGAAAAGCTTAATCCGGATATCATTGTTCTTGCCGGGTACATGCGACTCCTTGGAGATGCAATCATCCATGCGTTTCCTGATGGCATCATTAATATTCATCCCTCATTACTGCCTTCCTTCCCTGGCCTGCATGCCCAGGAACAGGCACTCAGGTATGGAGTCAAGATTGCAGGGTGCACGGTGCATTTTGTGACAAAAGATATGGATAGCGGACCAGTGATTATACAGCGTTCTGTACCGGTCCTTGATGATGATGATAGAGAGCACCTTGCCGATCGAATCCTTATTGAGGAGCACAAGGCGCTTCCAGAGGCCCTAAAGCTGATGTGTGAGGACAGGATCAGAAGAGATGGACGAAAGGTTGTGATGGTTAAAGAACCGTCTGGGTTTCCTAAAAAACGAAGCAACTGATATGGGATCACGCAATCGCAGACCATCACGGAAGAATATTGCCCGGGAGAGGATTGATATTCTCTTTTTTTTGGCAGAACGGTTTGCGGGAGAAGGAGAACTACCATTATCTGATCTTTGTGTGAGACGGGCCCGTCAGATTGCGATGCGGGAACGGATTCGTCTTTGTGCTATCTATAACCGAAGATTTTGCAGGAGGTGTTGCCGGTACTTCGTATTCGCAAAGACATCACGTGTCAGGATTTACCGCGGAGTCGTGACTGTCACCTGTCTGCAATGCGGATATCAGCGCAGATATCCTCTAAAAAAAAGGAATAAAAGATGAAAAGAAGAAAAACACCGGCGGCGAGACAAGGGTTACAGGATATCAGACCAACCATCTGGATAGGGAGATCAGGGATAACACCAGGTATTGTTATCGAGATTGAAAACCAGATTAAAACACGAAAAATTATCAAGGTAAAGTGGCTTGAGAGTGCCGAAGTTGATCCCTATTTGGTTGCCAGGCAAACCGGTACTGTTCTTTTACAAATCCGGGGACATACGTTCATATTGGGTGACCGGTCTGTTCATCCCGGTACCTGAAACCAGAAATATATAAAGCCCGAACACCCCTATAAATAGAGACTATCAATTTGTAACAGTGAGTTGACAACCGATGACAACAGTATATGATGTCCCTGCTGACAGGCTTATTTCACGTGTGGCAGAGGAACTGAAAAGTAAATCAGAGATAGAAGCACCTGAGTGGGCAGAATTTGCAAAGACCGGTGCACACAAGGAGATGCCACCTGAGAATTCTGACTGGTGGTATACCCGGACTGCAGCATTACTCAGGCGCGTTTATGTTGACGGGCCGGTAGGTGTAGAGAGATTACGCTCAGTCTATGGCGGGAAGAAGGATTGTGGTTCGAAACCGTCACGCTGGGTGAAAGGAAGCGGATCTATCATCAGGAAAGCATTACAACAGTTAGAGACTGCAGGTTTTGTAATACATGACAAGACCGGCAGGAAGATCTCTCCTGCTGGAGCGTCATTCCTAGATGGTGTTGCATACGCTATCGAGAAAGAAAAGAAGACAGAATAACCAGAAGAGACCAGGTATACAGGATGGGCAACGACGAACTAGCTGAATTACGCAGAAGAAGGATGGCCGAATTGCAGGAACAGGCATCCATGCAGGCCGACGAAGCAGCGCGTCAGAAGCAGCAGGAAGCACAAGTCCAGATGGCACTTATGCAGATACTGGAGCCAGAAGCCCGGGAACGACTGAATGCAATAAAACTCACCCGTCCTGATTTCGTATCATCGGTGGAGCAACAACTGATATCACTGGCCCAGAGTGGAAGGATTCCGAAAAAAATTACAGATGAACAACTTAAAGCGATGTTGCAACAGGCAACGCCGCAGAAACGTGAGTTTAACATCCGTAGAAAAGGATGAAGGCAGGAATTCTGTTTAGTGGAGGCAAAGACAGTTCCCTTGCTGCAATCATGGCATCACGTGATTACGAGGTTGAACTCAATACATTTGTCTTTGATCCAAATAGCAGAATAGCATCAGTATCAGAAGCGGCCAATGCACTGGGATTTCCTTTTAAAATAAGGATTTTCCGGGAGAGCCTTCTTGATGAGGTTATTGCCATGATACTTCGATCCGGTTACGTGAATGAAGCTATCAATTCAGTTCATCGGGAAGCTCTCGCTGCGTTGTCGAAGATCTATGATGTTGTGGGAGACGGAACCCGCTTTGATGACCGGGTTCCGATGCTCACCCGATCCCAGGTTCAGTCCTTTGCCGACCTTTCAGGTTGCTCCTATATCCGTCCCCTTCTGGGATTTTCAAAGCGGGAAGTACAGCGACTGGTGGACCGGTACCTGGTCGTTTCATATGGAGAGACCGGAACGATTCGGAATGGTGATTACGAGGGTGAGATACGGCAGGCATTGCAGGAACGGGGTCATTGTATCAGGGATCTCTTTCCTGCAGCGCATCAGCAGTCACTCGTTATAGGAAGAAAGATACCGGGAGTTTATTGAGGAATTATTATGAGTAAAGTATCCAAAGGCAGAAAGATACGCCTATCAAAGAAGACCCAGCAGAACCGGAGGGTTCCCCAGTGGGTAATGGTAAAGACGAACCGGAAGGTTTCAACCCATCCAAAACGCCGGAATTGGCGAAGAAGTACATTAAAGGTATAATTATGACAGGAAAGCTGAAAGAGCAGATCTATGTTATTCCTTTGGGGAAGGTACGGCGTGCTCCCCGCTGGAAACGAAGTAAAACCGCGATGACTGATATCAGGAAATTTCTGTCACGTCACATGAAGAGTGAGGATGTCAGACTTGATATGGGAATCAATGAACATATATGGAAGCAGGGCAGCCAGAATCCACCGTCCCGGGTGCGTATCCGTGCAATGAAGTTTGAGGACGGGCAGGTTCAGGCAGAACTTGCTGAGGAGTAAGATGGACCAGACGGTCTCATTTACTGGCGATCCACATATTGGCGTTTTTACTCGCGTATTTGAAGATATAGCGATAGTTCCTGCGCAGGCAGGAGAAGAGTATACACAAAAAGTACAAAAAAACCTCTCTGTGAAGGTACTTGAGACAACGATTCATGGCAGTCCCATTGTTGGTTCACTCCTTGCAGGTAACAGCAACGGTTTTGTTGTGACTGGTCTTATCAGGGAAGAGGAACGTCTGATCCTTGAAGAATGGCGTGATCTCCTCCTTCTTCACGAAGGAATGAATGCGGCCGGAAATATCATTCTTGCAAACGATACATTCGCAGCAGTTCATCCTGATATGGATTCCGATCTCGTAAAAATGATCGAATCTTTTCTTGATGTGCCTGTCATCAGGCTTACTCTGGGCGGGATAAAGACCGTTGGAATGGCAGGTGTTGCAACCAACAATGGTATCATTGTAAATCCGCGGGCAACACCCGGTGAGATTGCAGCAATAGAAGAGGTAACCGATCTCCCCATCGGTGTCGGTTCGGTTAATATGGGGAATATCCTGGTTGGAACCGGTCTTATTGCGAACTCACACGGCTATATGGCCGGTGATGAAACAAGTGGGTTTGAGTTAGGAAGAATTGAGGACATTTTTAGATTTTACGAGTGAAAAATATGGAACAGAAACAGTTTGAGATTATTGGAACATACCAGGAGAAAGAAACCTGGAAACCGTATAAAAAGACAGTCAGCGCTCCGAATGAAAACCAGGCTAAAGAACGGATTTTCACTCAGATCGGAAGTAAACACCGGTTAAAGCGACCATATATCAGGATAACATCAGTAACAGAATTATCAGGGGAGTAGGATGTCATCGGTCGATCCCCGGGAAGTCCAGTCCCTGCAGTTATACCTGCAGGAATACTCACAACAGGCCGAGATGGTGTCGCGTCAGCTTGCCATCATGGATGAGGGTATTCGGGAAGGGAATGGAGCGATTGAATCGCTCAGCATGATACATGAGAGTGATGGAGGGATCGTCCTGCTCCCGCTTGGTGGAGGAGTCAATACCCGCGTCAGGATACAAAATCCTGATTCGTACCTGGTAAATATCGGTGCAGATGTTGTTGTTTCAAAGACAAAAGAAGAATCTGTCTCATTTCTACAGGAACGTATCGCTGAGATGAATGCTTCCTACAAGAATTTATCTGAGGCTCTTGGCAGATTACAGTCTCAAATCCGTGACATTTCGGCCCGTCTGGATTATCTCTATAAACAGTCACAGGAGGAGCAGGGCAGACGACAGGGTGTCTCTTCCGGTGTTTCTCAGAAAACCCGGTCAATGTAGACCATCATCAATTATACCGTGCAGGAGTCCTGATGTTAGAGGGTCTTAAAAAAAAGATATTTTCTGTCAGACGATCGCTGGAAGAGAGTGTTACCGAGGTTCCCCCGGAAGAATCCGGCCTGACCGGGCCAGCATCCTCCTGCATCGAAGAAGAGGGTGTTGACCGGGAAGAAACACAGGAACCTGTTGATCTCTCTTTTACCGAGCCAGAGGCAGGTAAGAAACGAGAACCTTCTTTAATCAGGAAAGTCTCTACCCTCGTCAGGGAAAGGGAATTTATTATTTCATCAAAAAATCTTGATGATCCCCTCTTTGAACTGGAGATGAGCCTTCTTGAGAGTGATGTTGCGCTTGTTGCCACCGATGCTATCATTGACCATGTCAGAAAAGATCTTGTCGGTTCAAAAAGAAAGATTGGACGATCAATCGATGATGTAATAACAAAATCCCTGTCAGATGCACTGCTGTCGGTTCTTGGAGAAGGATTCGATCTCATTTCGTATATCCAAAATCATCCGCGACCTGTCAAGATACTCTTTACCGGGGTGAACGGAACCGGAAAGACCACGACGATCGCAAAAGTAGCTCAATTCCTCACAAAACAGGGGTTCTCTGTTGTTCTCGGTGCCGGGGATACCTTTCGGGCAGGAGCCATTGAGCAGATCGATGTCCATGGAAAGAGGCAGGGACTAAAGGTCATCGCACACCAGGAAGGATCGGATCCATCAGCCGTTCTTTTTGATACCGTTGCGTATGCAAAGGCACACGGGATAGATGTTGTGCTCGGGGATACGGCCGGACGATTCCATAACAAGGCAAACCTGATGAACCAGCTCGCAAAGATAAAACGGGTTATTGAGCCGGACCTGGTTTTATATGTTGATGAGGCAGTTGCCGGAAACGATGCCGTTGTACGGGCACGGGATTTTGCAGATACTGTTGGCATGGATGGGATAATCCTGACGAAAGTGGACATGGATCCAAAGGGGGGAGCTGCAATATCGATTGCGTATGCCGCCAAAAAACCTCTCTTTTTTATCGGGACCGGGCAGGGATATGATGATATTGTAGCCTTTGATCCGGTATCGGTTGTCGACGAACTTTTGAGTGGAGAGGCCTGATGTTAGAGAGTCTGGGTAGTAATCTCAAAGATGCTCTCAAGAAACTAGCGGGAAAGACAGTTATTGATAAAGCTGCTGTTGATGAACTGGTAAAGGATCTCCAGCGTGCCTTAATCCAGGCTGATGTGAACGTAAAGCAGGTGATGCAACTATCCCAGGCGATAAAACGTCGTTCTCTCGAGGAGGAGCCACCCAAGGGAACGACAGTCCGGGAGCATGTCCTTCGAATCGTGTACGAGGAACTGATACAACTCGTTGGTTCTCCTGTTGAGATCTCCCTTTCGCACCAGACGATCCTGATGGCAGGTCTGCAGGGAAGTGGAAAGACCACCTCAGTTGCAAAGATTGCACGGTATTTTCAGCGAAAAGGGACGAAAACCGGTGTTATCTGTGCTGATACCTTCCGGCCCGGTGCCTATAATCAGATAAAAACGCTCTGTGACCGGATTCATGTTCCCTGTTTTGGGAATCCTGATGAGAAGGATGCCAGGATTATCGTACGGGAAGGGCTTGTACAGTTATCAGGAGTTGATATCCTTATCATCGATACCCAGGGCCGGCATGCATTGGAAGATGAACTGATTCAGGAGATTATTGATTTAAACGATATCACTCGTGCGACTCACCGGTGGCTTGTCATCGATGCGGCGCTCGGTCAGCAGGCCCGGGAACAGGCTCGCCGGTTTCATGACGCTATCGGTATCGATGGCGTTATCATCACCAAGATGGACGGTACCGCAAAAGGTGGCGGAGCATTATCGGCAGTCGGAGAGACCGGGAGTGGGATTGTGTTTGTCGGGATGGGTGAGACGATTGAAGACCTGGAATGGTTTGATCCTCCCGGCTTTATCTCCCGGCTGCTTGGGATGGGAGATTTGAGGGCACTTGCAGAGCGTGTTCAGGAGAGTTTAAAAGAGGATGAGATAGATCCGAACGCGTTATTATCTGGTAAATTTACTCTTCGCGATATGTACAAGCAGCTTGAAGCGGTAAACCGGATGGGCCCCCTCAAGCAGGTGATGAGTATGCTGCCACTGGGCGGGATGGATCTTCCTGCAGAAGCCCTTGAAGGTACCGCCAGCAAGATGGAACGGTACCGGATAATCATGGACTCGATGACGTCAAAAGAGCTGGATGATCCCTCGGTGATAAGTGGTTCACGGGTCCACCGCATTGCCCGGGGTGCCGGCGGAACTCCTGAAGAAGTTCGGGAACTGCTCAAATACTATAAGACAATGAAACGGGCTTTTAAGGGATTAAAGGGCGGGGATCGAAACATGCAGCGGTTAATGAAACGGTTCTCCCGTTCTTCCTGAAAATGGTCAGGTTTGCAATAATCGGTCATGTAGCCAGGACCAGTAGTGACTTCTCACTGACCGATCTCCCGGGAGGAGCAGGCAGGATGGATCTTCTCTGCAGGTGTGTATCTGCATCACTTTTTCTTTCTCACGGTATTCGGAAGCATGCCCTCTGTTACCTGATTCTTCTCGGTGAACCTGATGCACCAAAGACGATCCTGATTGATGGCGGCCGGGTGCATCATCTCTCTCCTGATGAGCGAAATATTGCGTCCCATATCCAGAAGGCCCTGGCTATTCCCTGTGGTTTAATTTTTCGGGAATTGGTTCCGGGAATTGCGGTTCGGCGGGGAGGATTAAAAGAAATCCTTGGTGAACACCGGTTTTGTGTTCTTGATGAGAAGGGAAGAGATATCCGCGGGGAAGGCACACTCGCAGGATGCGAGAATTTTCTTTTAAGCGATCACGGTAACTTTACCCCTGATGAAGCAGAAGCAATAGCAGGTGCAGCGTGTATCTCTATCTCACTTGGTCCCCGGGTTTTGCACGCAGATCATGCTATTGTGCTTGTGCATAACGAACGGGACCGGGCAGAAGTCCTATTTCACTTGTGATATGGATGTTGTTATGCAATAATTACGCCTTTTTAGCAAATCTTTGCATATTGTGATAATCATTCTCAATCTGTTTCATCAGGCTTGTCCAGTTACCACGATATTGAATTGTTCGTTGTGCATTCTCCCCCATAATCTGCCTTTTATCTGGATTATCAATTAAAAATTTTATTTTTTGTGCAAGAATATCCGGCCTTTTTGGAGGAAAGAGTAATCCGTTATATCCGTCGTTTATCCATTCAGGAACACCTCCAACATCACTCATGACACAGACAAGACCACATGCCATCGCCTCAATCATTGAAACTGGTGTACCATCAGAAATAGCTGAAGAAATAAAAATATCAGCATTTTTGTAATCGTTGACAACACACGAATAGTCTGTGCGTTCAAGAAACTGAATGAATGACTCGTAACCGTTCAGATAAACATAGTCTTCGCATTGTTTTCTTTCAGAAGCATGCCCTTTTAAAGTTAATGTAATATGTGGATACTTTTTATAGACCATTGCTACAGCATCAATAATAGTTATTGGATCGTATTCAATTCGAAATCCCCGGTTCGAAAATAATCTGATTATGGCATTTGATTGGGGTAATTCAAATTTGTCGTTATAGAAAACAGAGGTATTAACTCCAATGGGTAAATATTTGACAATATACTCTGGTATTTGATATTCAGAGGTAATTTTTCGTTTAATATGTTTAGAGACTGCATAAATAATGTCAGCTTTTCGTAACGCTAATTTTGTAAAGATATAATAAATTGGATTTTTATAGGGGGTTAGGAGAATATCTGATCCTAGTGCAGTTAAAAATCGGTTTTTTTCGGATGGGTATGATATGCCATCCAAACTTGCTTATGTAGATCGCATGTATGATATCCGGATCAACTTTTTTAATAATGGTATGGATAATGAACTGTCGTGGAAAAAAATCCAAAAAGATATTTGAGAAAAAAGAGGGGAGAACATGAATTATCACATTGGAGTATAATTCTTCTGGTGGAAGATAAGTGATAAAATGAACATCATATTTCCTATCTGCAAAGTATTGTGCAAACCGAATAGGATGGATACATGCAGCATTTGCAATAAATAATATCTTCATTTGATTAATTATGTAATAGAATTCATCTATCTCAGTTTAGCGACGGCGGTCTCTTGATAGTAATACAATATTGATA
>CAZSDZ010000054.1:0-17626 GCA_964605795.1 uncultured Methanoregulaceae archaeon | reverse complement strand
CAATAATTACGATGAATCCTTATGGTTTCCTTGAGTTTGATATAAGCAAAAATTCTGAAATAACGACAAATTTCTCTGAATCATTCTCTATCCACACCCCCTACTAAATATCAAATGATTTTAGAAATTACAGATACATACGAAAACAGATATCCTGACCTGGCAAAAGCATTATCGTGACCGAGACGTATAACGAGTGTATCCAGATAGTACATTTGAGTATACGTATGTACCCGACTATCGAGTAATTACAAAAAAACTAACTCATATCCATGAACATGATAAATTGCGTTTCAATTACCCTTAATACGGCAAAAAAAGAAAAGTTACCCCTGTCATTCAGGAGAGAGGTACACCAGGCTGATATTTTTATAATCCCATTCAGGGTTAAAAGACCAGGGGTTTTTGCAGAGAGGGTGAGAATATCTGTTAGTACCAGAGACCCTGCAGGGAGGTTTACATGAAACAATACAGGATTGCAACCCTTGGAAGCCACTCGGCGCTCCAGATCCTCAAAGGCGCAAAAGACGAAGGCTTCGAGACGATCTGCATCTGTGAGAAAGGCAGAGAAAGACCGTACGAGAGTTTCAGGGTTGCAGATACGATAATTACGGTTGACCACTTCTCAGATTTTCCCACGATTGCACCGGAATTAAAAGAGAAAAATGCGATCATCGTACCTCACGGCACCTTTGTCGATGCAATCGGCGATGAGACGATAAAAACCCTGGATATCCACTATTTCGGTAACCGCAGTATCCTCAGGTGGGAAGCGGATCGCACCCTGCAAAGAGACTGGCTTTCAGGTGCAGGCCTCACTCTTCCCGGGATATTTGAAACCCCTGAGGAGATCGACCGCCCTGCAATAATTAAATTTTATGGTGCCCGTGGCGGCAAGGGGTTTTTCCTTGCGAAAAACGCAGAGGAATTTTACCATAAAATGGAGGATCACCACGGCACCCGGTTCATGATACAGGAGTATATCGTCGGAGCTCCCATCTACATCCATTACTTTTACTCGGTTATCAATAATGAGATCGAGGTCATGGGATTTGATAAGAGATACGAGAGTAATGTCGACTCAATCGGCAGGATTGCTGCCAAGGACCAGCTCGACATGGGACTTGAGACCAGCTACAACATCACCGGAAATGTACCCCTTGTGGTTCGGGAGTCATTGCTGCCTGAAATCTTTTCCATGGGCGATGCAGTTGTCCGATCTGCGAAAGAACGGGAAAAAGAAGGAATAATCGGACCTTTCAGCCTTGAGACCATCATTACACCGGACCTGAAGTTCTATGTGTTCGAGATATCTGCACGGATCGTTGCAGGCACGAATCCGTACATGACCGGTTCGCCGTATACTGCCCTCAGGTACCGGGAACCGATGAGTATGGGAAGGAGAATTGCCCGTGAAATTAAGGATGCGATAGAGAACGAGATGCTCGAAAAGGTGCTTGCATGATACAAAAAGAACAGATAAAGAATGTGCTTGAGGGATATGACAGACAAAACATCGCTATCGGGACACTGGGAGGGCATAGTGCCTTAGACATCTGTCGGGGTGCAAAGGACCTCGGTATGAAGACCGTCGTGGTATGCCAGAGGGGAAGGGAAAAAACCTATGTCCACTACTACAAAAATCTCGTTGACGAGGTGATCATCGTTGATTCCTTTAAGGATATCGTCAGAAAGGATGTCCAGAAAAAACTGCGGGAACTCAATACGATATTCGTTCACAGCAGGTATTTCTGGGTATACTGTAACTACGCAGAAATTGAGAATGAATTTCTCGTCCCGATATTTGGAACCCGGGCTGCGGTCAGGGCTGAAGAGCGTGACATGCCTGAAAACCAGTATTTTCTCCTGAAAAAGGCAGGGATACCGACTCCGAAGGTTTTTTCCGATCCACGGGATATCGACCGGCTGGTTATCGTCAAGGCTTCTGAAGCAGAGCGGAACTATGAAAGGGCATTTTTCTTTGTCAATAATTACGAAGAGTACAAAAAGAAGTCCGTTGAACTGATACAGGAAGGCACTATCACTCAGGAATCGCTTGCAAAGGCGATGATTGAAGAGTTTATCATCGGTCCCCAGGTAAATCTGAACTTTTTTTATTCTCCTCTTATGCAGAGGCTCGAACTGTTAGGCACCGATACCAGGAGACAAACAAACATAGACGGACTCTTACGGCTTACGGCAGAGGAGCAGCTTCATGTGCTTGCATACGTACAACCACAGTATATTGAAGCGGGACATGTTGCGGTCACCGTAAAAGAATCACTTCTTGAGCAGGTTTTTACCCTTGGAGAACTATTTGTCGATGTTATGAAGATCCATTATTCTTGCGGTATAATCGGACCCTTTGCACTGCAGGGAGCCCTTCGGGCAGGTCCGCCTAAAGAGGAGTTTGTGATATTTGACGTCAGCATGCGAATTCCCGGAAGCCCGGGCATCAGTTACACACCATACTCGAGATATCTGTTTGGAGAGGACACGAGCATGGGAAAACGGATTGCAATGGAGGTACGAGACGCAGTACAGACAGACCGACTTTCTGAGATCGTGACATGATACCTGATACCAGACGGGATTCTGTAATCCCTGGATTACAGGGAGTTGAAAAATCAACTTTAGAGGTGCCTTGTCAACCCTGGAGATCCACAACGGTAATATCAGGCCTGTCCGGGTTGAGATCAGAGATACCTCATTTTTGGAGAAAACGGTATGTTTTACATGAAAAAGAGGATATTTGAATCTGATTGCGCATTTTTCAATCAGATAAGCCTTTCCCTCATGGTATCAGTTACTATCTGATCAAAAAGATAATGGATCTCAGCATGGGCGGCATCAAACCATAAGAGAGCATTGGGTATAGAAAGAACCGGATCTGATTCCAAATAGAGATGAAATCGGAGAATAACCTCACAGCCGGCAGGGTAATTGCATCGGAAGGAGATCTCATTCGTAGTGTGGGGAACTGCTGACGGTCCAACAAATACAACCGGTTTATCGAGCCGGTCTCTTTCAGCCAAATCCGGAAAAAAATGCGATACCGAGAAGAGAGAAGGAAGAACATCTCCTGAAAAGAGGATAAACCGATCAGAAAATACAAGTCTGCACCGGCTGATAGTCCCTCCGCCACCGGCAGTACGAGTAAGAACTTCATGGAGCTTTTCAGTTATTGCTTTCCATCCCGGGTAGGGAGCATCAAACCGTATCGATACTCCTCCGGTTTCATCTAAAACGACTGTTCCATGCGATTCTTCTCCAAAGGGACATCCCGGCAGAACAAAAGAATGCCATGAGCAGGTCACCTGCTCAACCGGAGAGCGTGAGAAGCCATGCGGTACCGGTGCGTTCATACTAAAAGATATTGCTTTTCATTGCTTAAGGAGACCGGCCTCGACAAACCCGGCAATAATGCTGTAAATGCCGGAAGTAAAGTGTAGGGATCATGCCAGCAGGATCTTATTACCCCGGGTAATGCAGACGATAATCACCGGGTTGATGGCCGGATAGAAAAAGACCCTGATATCACAGATGGGAACTCGAAAAAGCGGCACACAAAGCACGGAGCCATACCGATGGTATCTCTGTTGTTGTCACGCATGAGTGTACGATTCATCACACACTGATTCGTGTTCATTATGTTACAGGGGACATCGCATACCCTGCCTGGACCTTTAGAGAAGTTCAGTTCATTTATCATGTTCTGATGGTATAAGGACTCTATCATGATTCCAGCAGCATTGATCACGGTAATGACAGGAAAGGGGATAAGGGCAGGATCTCGATCCTTTTCTACCTCTTGTATAAGAACTATTATCTGAAGGCGGTTCTTATAATCCTTATTTGTACTATGAATTATGATGTACCCGTGCATACCGTCGATGAACTCCTGAATCGTGCTCTACAGCGGCTGAAACAATGTCCTGGTTTTTTTCACGTGAAATTTATCTTTCTTTATGGATCAGTTGCTCATGGGAGGGCAACCAGAGAGTCAGATATCGATCTCTGTATCTATTACGAAGGAAGCAAAAATGAAGCAGGAGAATTCCGGTTTACTCTATTAAAAGCACTCTTCGATGACCGGTTTGATATTCAGATATTTCTCGATCTCCCACTCTATGTCAGAATGGAGGTTATACACGGACGTCTCATCTATGCACCTGATGAGCGGTTTGTCTATGATGTGGCATATGATACAATCCGGGAATTTGAGGCTTTCAAACACCGGCTGTATGATTATATCGGAAAAAAAGCGATTACGTAAGTCTGGATTGGATCGTAGGAATTTTTCAGGAGAGACAGAACTCAGAAGAGACAACACAACGAAAAAAAGATACAGGGGAGGGATGTGATGAAAACTACCATAAGATCAGATATCATTTTGATAAAACTGAAAGAGATGACCGAGAGCGTTGATCTGGTCAGGAGACATATGCCAGAATCGGAGGCTGAATTTTGTGATCTGGGTCTTCTTAAAGATGGAATCTATAAGAGAATCGAATATGCGATAGAGAATGTTTTTGATATCTGTGCAATACTCAATGCCGACCTGTCTCTTGGCATCCCGGGTAATGATGAAGACAGCGTTTTACATCTTATTGATCAGGGAATACTCAGTTCTGCAATGCATGAGAAACTTCGCTCGATGAAAGGATTTCGAAACCTAGTTGTTCATCGATATGGAACTATCGATGATGCACTTGCCTTCTCAATTCTACGGCAGAATGTTGGTGATTTTTCCCTTTTCCGTGAGGAGATTCTGCATTATTTAGATTTACAAACGTAACGTTGCCGGTGACTGAACGTGCAATGAAAACAATTATCGAATAAGGCTGCAGGAGGTGTTGCACAGAGAACAGCAATTCCTGTACTGACCATCAGATCAATCCCGATGTGATCAGAGGGGTTTTAGGAAGAATGTGAGATAACCATACGATACCACAAACAAACTAACCTTGTGTATTAATCCCTGATTCCGGGTTTTCTTACACTTTCTGTTACCACCTTCCTTTCACGAAAGAGAAGCATTATGCATCTCCTCAGCCACCATATCGATGAGGATCCGGGAGATGCTCCCTGAAGCGGGAAGGAAAGGAAGGGTATCAGAGGTATACCACCCTGCATCCTCGATCTCTCGTGGATCGATCTGTATCTCCCCGGCGGCATACGAAGCAGTAAAACCGATCATCAGCGAGTGGGGAAACGGCCAGGGCTGGCTGCACCGGTACCTGACATTTCTATCGTTACGCCCACTTCCTCAGCAACCCCCCCGGGCTACCGCAGGTTCATCTTTTTTTCCCTCCTCTGCCCCACAGTAGCTGGAGTGTGGTAAATTGTGTAATAAGAACCTGCTGCGCGGTATGCAATACCAGGGATCTCACCGGGATGACCCTATAACACGAACAGATGTGTGTTCCCTTATAAGACCGGGAAGGACAAGGTATCCACTATGAGAACGCTATATAACGGCCTGATTCGCCTTGGAGCCTAGTATATTCCGAGTTAAATTGTTCAATCTCTCTCCTTTGTCTCTAAATCAGTAACCTTCTTTCCTTACGATTGTCTTCCTTCTCCTCTCCTGGCCTTACCTAATTTTTAGAAGTACCGACTCAACCTTTGTTCAGTATTTATCCCTGATTACTAATCACCTCTGTTTCTTCGTTTTTCGGTCAGATTCGGTTCTGTTAAAAATTGCCGTGAACAAGGGGAATAAACGAAATAACTGAGAATAATAAAAATGAGATCCTTCCCATTCCGAAAAACAGAAATTTTTACCTATTCGGTGAAGTTACGTTATTGTACCCTTCTTTTTGTATTATTCCACGATTTAGAAACACAAATATCAGTGACATCCATTTGAGCACATGTAATCCCATTCTGCCAGATGATCAACGCATTTTTTGTTCCGGATTTGGGACACTGATAAACAAGGTGAAGATACGGGGACATGTCAATCTCTTGGAATCTGTATTGCAGATATCTATCCTGAAACGTATATCGGGACCTACAGGAGAAAACGTAGGTCTTGTGTCGTCTTTGATTGCCAGGATGTGCATTTTATAGAAAAAGAGTGAGTCCAAAATTACTATATGGATACCTGAGAGAATATCTTTGTCATACCGGAACCAATGAGTAGTAATCAATATGCTTGAAATAAAACATCAATCAGTAACATCACAAAATGGGGAAATTGTTGCTGTAATTATCGATATTGAAACATTCAGAAAAATGGAAGCGATAATTGAGGATTATGGCCTGACTCATTTCATGGAAGAAGCTGACTTAGATGAAACCCTGGACCGTGAGAGTGCACTTGCATTCCTCAGGTCACTTGAGGATGGACCAAAAAATGGTTCATTGTGAATACAAAAAGATCTGTCTGAAAGATATTTCCCAACTTCCCAAGGAGTATAAAAAGAAGATCATTCGGATTTTATTTGATGAAATCCCCCAGGCAGATTCAATATCAGATTGCAGATTAGATATTACTCCAATCAAAGGATTCCCCAATTATTATCGAATAAGGATTGGAAAATTCCGGGTCGGGTTTGTTATCGAATCCGAAAAAATTATCTTTTTTCGAGTCAAAAGCAGGGATGAGATATATTCTGTATTCCCATAATTATCAACTATCAGGGGAGTTGTTGCATACAGATCAATAATCCTGTTGAGATTAGCCTCATCTCATCGGTGGGCTCGAGGAGGATTGTGTAACAATCCCGGAATCTACAAACAGGCAAACCCACATATCCCTTTAAGCAGAAAAATCCCTGAGTCCAGTTTTGTTCTCTTTTATTTTCAGGTACCACTCTCCTTTCACGAAAGAGAACCATTATGTATCTCATCAACCACCATATCGATGAGGATCCGGGAGATGCTCCCGGAAGCGGGAAGGGGAGGGAGATTATCAGATACATACCAACCTGCATCCTCGATCTCGCCTGGATCGATCTTAATTTCCCCGCCAGCATACGAAGCAGTAAAACCGATCATGAGCGAGTGAGGAAACGGCCAGGGCTGGCTACAGCGGTACCTGATGCTATCTATCGTTACGCCTACTTCCTCTGCAACCTCCCGGGCTACCGCATGCTCTAATGTCTCGCCGGCCTCGACAAATCCCGCAATAATGCTGTAGATGCCGGAAAGAAAGTGGGGGGATCGTGCCAGCAGGATCTCATTACCCCGGGCGATGCAGACGATAATCACCGGGTTGATGACCGGGTAGAAGATGTGATCACAGGCCGTGCAGACAACCGCATGCTCATCTTCTTTTTTCCTGGTCTTTTCCCCGCAAGTCCCGCAGTACTGGTGGGTGCGGTAAAACGTGACAAGTGAGGCAGCACGGGATGCTATGCCAAGGATATGATCGGGGATAACACCATAAAGCGAACGCAGTGGTGCTTTCCTGCAGGAGCCGGGAAGGTCAGCGGTATCACTGATAAAAACGGCATACCAGTTCGTGGCTGAATCAGACCCGATAATGAAGCGATTGGGATCCGATCCGAGCATATCCCTGCAGATAACCGGATCTGACAAGAGAGAACCGTTCTCATCAGTGATAACCGATGAACCATCAGTGAGTATCCACTGTTCATGATCCGCATGGTTTTTGTTGGTATCATACCCGAGGTCACGGATTGCAAAAGGAATGGGATAATTACTCAATTGTCTCCGGTTTACCATGTACATATCACATTGTCAGGAAGAACATGAATGAATATGCCTGAGTAAACTGATTTAAAAAAAACATCTGACACATAGAGAGAGTGGAGTAGGTCATCTGGTTGCGAAATATCGAGATAATCAGGCTGTGACAGAATCCCATCCAAATAATCCATATATTTAAATTATGGGAAAAAGAGAATTAAATCAGGCTTCTTTTTGTTCTAATCGATAGGTATGTCACAGCCTGTAATTATGAATTTGGAGATCCAGTCCCGGTTCGGTCTCGCGGTTTATTCTGTCATCCCGAAATTTATCCACTGATTATTTAAAAAAGGCTAACAAGCAGGCCTTATATTGCTGAATAAATTTAAAATAGGCAGATTCAATACAAGGATAGGGTATGAAATGTGAAAGATACGGTAATGCCTGATCATATGTGCAAAATGTTAAGTGCTTACAAGAGGTACAATAGTAAGATGAGTGCAACCAAGAGAATCCCGGTGTCAGAACATATCTGGACGTTACTGTATGATCTCAAAAAACCAGGACAGACATATGACTCACTTATTGAGGAGCTCGTACATCACGAAAAAGAACTACGCTTTCTTTCTGAGATGGATGCTATTGAATCAGAAGCTGATTTTTCAGAGCTAAACCTGTGACCTACCGTTTACTCCTGGATAAGAAAAGGGCACTGAGATTTTTTGAAAATCTGCCCGATAAAAGTAAGAAGATAGTTACTGAAAAACTAAGAGAATTATCCATTGATCCGCATCCCGGAGGAAATAAAGAGAAGTTATGTATCAGGGGGAGAAAGGATTATTTGAGGATGCATATCTCGAGGAGTTTTACTCTTTTTTATACTATTCATGAAGAGGACAGGTCTGTCCATATTTTGGAGATTCTTACCATAGAACAAGCTCATAAAAAGTATGGAACACTACATCGGGACGAATGATTGTACCTTTCCTATGAAATCTCAAAAATTAAGACCCCTCAATAATACTCATATCCGGTTCTCACCCGGGTTTCGTTTTCCGTACCTATCCATATAGTTCTCAGGGACCGTAATCATCGATGGCTGGGCATGGGCCCATTCCCTCGTAAGTTCGTCAGGGTTTGTATATAAAGAGATCTCAACCGGATCTCCTCCGTCCATCGGATCAAACGAGATGACACCACCACCATAAAGGAGATCCTTTGTTATCCCGAGGATGGTACAGACCCAGTCAATGCGGTTGTTGCTGGAATCAATATCTCTATAGAACTTGTCAGGATTCCTCCCGCAGAGTATAAGGTGATCCCGTGCCCGTGTTGCCCCGACGTAAAAGAGACGTTTCCGCTCTGCTGCTTCTTTTTCCTTCTGAATAAGCATGAGTCCCTTATATACCGGAGTCTCATCAATCTCGTAATTGTTGTCAGGGTTGGGGATCTTCACTCCGATTAGAGGCACCTGATCCCCGGCAATTATCGACCCTGACCTGCCCTCCCGTGACGAACCCATATCAGGAAGGACTACTACCGGAAACTCAAGCCCTTTTGCTGCATGAACCGTCATGATGTTCACGGACGTCTGTGAGAGAGCATCAAGTGTTGCTTCTCCTTCCCGCTCCTGTGCAGAGATGGAATCATTCAGGTCTGATACGAGATCGGTAAGCTCATATCTCCCTGATTCAGAACGATTTCGAACAATACTGATGAGCTTTTCCAGATTTGCAACCTGCTGCTCGCCCATCGGCAGGGCACCGTACACGGTGAGCATCCCTGAATCAAGGAGAATATCCTGGATCAACCTGGCAACCGGTATTCTGCCGGTATATGAGAGCCAGCTTCTGAGCAGTTTTTCTGCTCTTTTCAACTCCTCAATGGCCGGATCCTGGGGATATAACGCGATATACTGCTGTAACCGGCGGTAGAGCGTTGTGCCCCTCGGGAGGCCTTTTTTGGTCTGTATGGCATATAACACCGGATCAGAAAGCCCAAAATAAGGAGATCGAAGTGTACCATACAGAGCAGCATCATCATACGGCCTCATAAGAAAAGACAGCAGATTAAAGATATCGTAGATCTCCTGCCTGGAATAAAACCCGATTCCTCCATGAACGTAAAACGGAGCCTCCTGCCGTGAGAGGGCAAGCATGTACTGGGTCAGATACGTACGCCGCTCAAGGAGAATGGCGATGTCACCATAGGTAACCGGTCTTTTATTCCCTGCTTTGTCAGTTATCCAGGTATCCTGACACGAGACCATCTGCTGTATCATCTCGGCCACCATGCCTGCTTCTATCTCCTTGTGATCGGTAGATGACCCTTTTTTATCGGCCCTCGGAGAGAAGAGAATCCTGACCGAACCACTACATCCACAGCGGTGCGGAGAAACCACCATCCGCTCGTACCCAAATTCCCAGGGCTTCTCTGCAGATGCAAATATCTCAGAGAAGAGGTAATTTACCAGTCCAATCACTTCCCGGCTGCTGCGAAAACTTACCTCCAGATTTGTCAGCCTTCCTTCGCAATCGATTAAAATCCGGTTCTGTGCCTCTTTAAACCGGCTCACATCTGCATTTCTGAAGAGATAGATCGATTGTTTCGGATCCCCAACGATAAAAAGCCCTCGTTTTCCCGGAACAAGCCTTCCGGTGATGGCAGTAATGATATCAAACTGTGCAGGATCGGTATCCTGGAACTCATCAACCATGATGTACTGATACCGGGGGCGGAGATGCTTATGCACGATATCCTGGTTGTCTAGAAGAAAATGCTTGCACAGACGGATGAGATCGGAAAAGTCAAGCGCTGATTTCTGTTTCTTGGCATCAGTAACAATGATGTGGTAGCGTTGTGAGATACAGGACAGATCAGAGAAGAAAGCAAATGTGGCCCCGGTAAATGCACTATTAGGATCAAGGGTCAGTTCAAAGTATGGCAGTGCTTTAAGAAGAGCATTCGTCAGGTCTGCCTTGGCATCCCGAAACAGGGTAAGATCCGTATCCTTCCAGTATTTCTTTGAACCGATCCTCCCGATGGGACGGACGAGAAGAAAATCCGTGACAACCCGGACAAGCAGATCAGGAGGGGTATCCTTCTTGATCTGCTCAAGAAAGGGTTGTATCTGGTTGAGATATCTGACTGCTGAATCCTTCGTATCAGTGTACTCCCCTGACAACCTGATGAGATCCGCAATGGCAGTAGTATTTTTACTGTCACGAAAGAACCGTTCCATCGCAGGTATCCTGATACCATCGAGAAACTCTTTCCAGGCGGTTATCATCTCAACAGGCGATCTTCCAGATGCCGCAAAGAACAAGGCATACCGATCATAGTTATCCTCAATAACCGATAGCATCTCGGCAAGCCGGAACTTCTCGACCTGGGAAAGAATCCTGACAAGGGACTCCTTCTCCTCTGCAGGGGGCTTTCTGAGCAACTGCACAAAGGCCTCTTTTTTTAAGGCGATTGCCTGACCCTCGTCGAGAATGGCAAACCCTGGTTCGATGCCTGCTTCGATGGCAAACTCCCGGAGTATCTGTGCACAAAAGGCATGAAATGTCATAATAGGAGCGATGATAACCTCTTCTGCCGCTTCTTTCCAGGTCAGGCTCTTTGGATCTTCAGCCAGCCGGCGGGTAATCGTTCTCCTCACCCGGTCTTTCATCTCTGCTGCTGCTTTGTCGGTAAAGGTCAGAGCAAGGATCTCTCCGGGCCTGAGTCCTTCTTTCTCGATAAGATTTAAGTATTTCTCAACCAGAACAAATGTTTTTCCGGTTCCTGCCCCTGCAGTAACCACCATACTCAGGTCATGGAGGGTAATCGCCTCGTTTTGTCGCTCTGTTGCTGCCATTACTTATCTCCCCCCACAATGTTGCAGGTTGCCATCTTCTTCATCAACCGGTTGTGGTACGTACGGGATCCATTCACGGAGATGTGATCCCCGGTCCGGCTGGAACCGACAGATCGTCTTATACTGGCAGAACCAGTCCGGACTGCACCCCCTGTCAGCATGGATGGGAAAGATCCCCTGCTGGATGGATTTAATATGGTCACAGGTGGAAAAAAGAGCATTATCCAGAATCTCCTCCCATTTTGACTCGCTTTTTGGCATTTTGCCCCGGGGAAGAGAAGTTTTGTATGCAGGATTATACACGCTCATGGCATGAGTAACAGACCGATACAGGTGACAATAAGACCCAAATACCGGATTATTGCCGGTTATCTCAGCAAATGCCAGGAGATAGAGTGGGAGCTCGAGTGATTTTCCTACACTAATCTCAGTGGTTGAGGGGATTTTTATCCCGGTTTTATAGTCCACTACCCCGAAATCCCGGGTACTGGTGAGATCAACCCGGTTAATTCTCCCGGAGAGGAGAAGTGTATCAGGTATGTCTTCTGCGGTCCAGGGGAGATCGACCTGCTCATTTAGTCTCCGGCATGCAATTGCAGAGAGGTCGACCGGGTGAGGTACAGAAGCAGGATCGTCATCAGGACCGGGTTTGGTTCCGAATGAATATTCGATATAGTGGGGAACAAAGATCATGGGCTCACTCCCTTCCTCGTCAGGTGCAAGACGGGCTATCTCGGCAGCCACGAACCGTTCAAACATCCCGGCTCCAAACCGTTCTCCTCCGACCAGCTGCCTCTTTTTTGCAAGCCAGACCGGAGTATCATACGCAACGGCATCGAGTTCTTCTCCGGCTATCTCCTGTATGGCAGAGACGGCATCATGATACGTCTCCCTGGTCAGGGGGAATCTCTTCTCTTCATGCATCCTGCGTTTAAACCTGGCAAGAACTGAATGAACAAGATTTCCTTTTGCATCAGAGAAGAGTTCACTTCCAAGGAGGGGAAACGGTTTTATCTGCAGTATCTGTTCAAGATAAAACCGAAACGGACACCTGGCATAACTCTCAATAAGGGCGGTTGACCAGAGGTAAGGGGGACCAAACTGCCTGAGCATCTCCTCTTGTATGGCAGGGTCAATACCGATAATGCCATCGTATTCAGACCGGTTGAGCCTGAAACGGTAGTTCCGTTCGATACTAATCCTGCAGATGATATCACTGACCCGGACACTGGCTGGCAGGAACGAAAGGGCTTCCTCCCACCCTTCTCGGGCCATCAGTACTCCTGAATAATAAGAACCAGACGAGTCTGAACAACTCCCGGGATCAGGATCTTTGGCATCCTCACCCCACGACTGAAATGAACCCTGAACAAACGGCTCAAGGAACGGAGAATCGAGGACAACCCGTTCATCACGGTGTTTGAAAGAACTCAGGTATACCCTGTTCCTCCCGGCAAGCAATGCAGAGATGAACCGGTACCGCTCACTGCGGAGATGGGCATTAAGAGATGTACCGAACTTTGCTGCTTCACTTCCGTTGATAAAGGGCAGGCGATACGAAAGCCGTGGGATCTGTCCCTCATTAAGTGAGGCAATGAAGAGATAGGGCACGTGCATCTGGCCGATGTCATCAATTCCGGTGACCAAAACACCGGTACTGGCCTCCTCTTTCATCCTCCTGTCCATTAAAAGCAGCCTCATCCGGGAGAGATACTCAGGGAACGGGATGATTTCACCCTCATCTTTGGACTGATTCTCTAATTCGGTAAGAACCTGATCAAATGCTACAAGGGCGGTCATTTCATCACTGAGTAGCTCAGAGAACCCTCCTGGTTCTGCACCGGTCTGGCCGGGGACAGGAGATCCGATACGGTTTAGCATGGTGCGGAACAACCGGCAGTGTTCTGATATAGTATTTGGGGTATGAAGCGTGCGGAGGAGAGTTATCAGACTGAGTGTTCCTTTAAGAGTCAGATGGATAGTCCTTGCTGGCAGGGGCCTTTGCGGGATATGTGCAGGGGTTGTCTGTTCTTCGCTTGATCCGTTCCTGTCAGTCTGATGTTCACCAGTGATATATCCGATTATCTGCTCAAATCGTGCTTCCCAGTCGATGTACCCGCCAGTAATCCCATAGGTCCGGCATATCAGGTCAAGATCTTCATATAAAAGGAGATGCTCTTTTTTCTCAGGAACGAGGGTATTTCCTGGATCTTGTTCGCTATCCCACCGATAACAGAGATACGGGCTTCTGACAAGACGTAGCAATTCTTCGTATCTGTATCCCTTCTCTATGCATTCTCCAAGGAGGAGGTAAAATGAGACAAGGGGTGATGCAGCGAGATAGGGGGTAATGCTGCAGTGATAAGGGATGTGGTAGTCAGAAAAGACATCATTGAGATACCCCAGGGCCTGGCCGGGATCAGGGAATACAATTGCGATATCCTTCCATACAACTCCGCTATGAAAGAGGCGGAGTGTCTCCCTGGCAATACCTGCGAGCTCAGAGACCGGATCCTTCCATTGTGCGAGGGAGACTGACTCACCGAGCAGGTTTACCTCTTCTTCTGTGATAGTATCAGAAAATATGGCTGTTTTTGCACGATCCTGTACTGATGCAGGGATGATTTCAGAAACATGTTCCTGGCCGGTAAATACAAAGGATGCATCATCAGAAAATATTACATGATCGGTTCCATATGGTGCAGCATAGGTCATCAGGATCGCTTTCTTCCCACACTCCCGGACCAGATTCTTCTCAAGGAGGGCAGGAGAGAACGTTCCAAGCCAGAAGATATGGGTAAAGATGGAGTGCAGATCTGATGCAGACTTCCCTTCCAGACAGGAGATGGTCCAGGGTATCAGAGTATCAGGAGTAACGAGAAAGAGACGTTTTAGCCGGTTGGTATAGGCGGAAAGAATTATTCCTATCTGTTCACTCTTTTTGGTTCTCAGGTTTTCCAGGCAGTCAGGATACACAATTCCGTTTCTGATGATATAGGTAAAGAGCCGCTGGAGTTCAGAGAGCATCCGACCCGAGGGTGAGCGTTGTTGTGCAAAGAGAGGGAGTTCTTTGCTGTGATCGGCAATGACTCGTGAGAGGAGAATTCGTGCATCAGAATCGGTTATACCGGTGATTCCCTCTCCCAAGGCAGAGAGCAGAGATAAACAGAACTCATCTGGCGTGCAGATATGGTCATGAATAAAAGCATTATCTTTTCCTGATAACAGTGTTTTTGCCCGGATAACAAGGGCCTCTGTGGGGAGTATCAGCCAGTGTGTCTGGGGATTATCAGGGAGAGAAGCAGCAAAACGATCAAGGAGTTCTAAAAACCCGTTGCCAGGTACTGCATGAAGAAGGATAGCCTCCTTTGCCATATGCTATATACGTTGTACTGGTAGCTATAAAGAGGGATTATGATGGGTCAGGGAGAGTAGATATGTACCCTGTGTACTCTCACATGGAGGGGTCATTTTAAAAAAACTGCAGTTCATACATACCATCTTCAATTAGGGTTATGGTTGAGGTGCAGGCATTGATATTGCCCTGACTAATCTCATTATCAGTTCAACGATCTGGATATACGTGGGATTTTTTAATCAGATAGATAAAAGGAGCGGTGTCCAGTGCGATTGTCACCTTATCCTTCAAAAGGAGTTGCAGATTTAGTCCCATTCATTCCTCAGTCTCTTTACCTATTCCTGAGGATCGGTACCTTTCCAGAGATCCTTCCCACACCCTTTCAATTCAAGAATGTCATAGTTCTTGATAGGAGTTCTGCACCCTATCTTCATAAGTCGTATAATATCCAGAATTTTCCTCTGGTAAGGAAGTGGCAATTCTCTGATTACACTCTGTAAATCCTTTTCCAGACCTGTGTTTCCCATTATAATCCCCTATCAGTATCTCCCTTCAAACCACATTGGTTCAGATGCCGTTTACCTCCGCTAACAGCATTTCCAAACAACCAAAATCCAGCTCTTCTCATACCCCAATCTCTTATTAATATCTCTTATTACTATCTCTTTCATTTACGATCCCTGAAACGATCTCCTTCTCCCAAGAATGCATCCCTCTCCCCGGCACCCGCCAATCGGTCGTTTCGGGGTTCCGAGGCTGCCCATGCACCGGGCCATGAGTGCCGCTCCCCGGGGGAGTGCTGATGAGACAAAAAGAACCCGATCGTACGGATCCGGATAGATCTTCCGCTCTGCAATCCCTTCTAATACATAATCAGGTTTTCGACCTGACATGATAGCCCGCCCGGAAAAACCAATTGCCGAGTTATCAGGGAGTAATCCTTCTGTTCGTGCCATATCGATCATCCGTAAGGCGACCTGTGCACAGACCCGATCAACAACGTCAGTAAAGGTTTTCATTCCCTGTTTTTCATAGATCTCCTGCCCGATATCCACGAGTTCATGGTACGAAGAGAAGTCCTCACCACAATCCACCCCGATGATCTTTATCTTCTCATTCTCAGCGATAACGGGATCGATGGGCACCTGACCGAAACGCTTCCGGTGATGGGGAACAATATCAACATCGATTAGTTCATTGATCTTCCTGGTATAATCTTTGCAGATCGATGACTCCTTCTTTGAGAAGAGACCGGTCACCCGCTCGTCACCAAAAAACTCATAAGCACTGCCGAACCGTTTGTCAACTTTCCCGGTTCCTTTCACAAGGGTATCAGCGATAGCCCCTCCAAGACCAATAAAACAGCCGACTGTTTTTGCATAGGGATTTTTCCGATCCTTGGGAACATGCTCGGTTATCCGGCCGTCAAGAATCGTTCCAAAATCAATCGAGAGACAGGGGTTCCGGAAATCGACCGAGGTATTAATTGCACCTTGTTTTATCCCGGCAAGCGAGAGATCCCCTTCCATGTCGTTTGCAATGGACTGCTCTCCGGAAAGACCGGTTGCCGGTATAACTCCTGCTATCGATCCATTGTAGGTGACCTTGTCAAGCAGGCTGTACTCACGGTCATCAGCAGGCAGGGATTTCTTTGACATCACGGGTCGCATCTTTGACATGGGAATACCGGCATCGATGCACCCTTTCGCGATGGACCCAAGATAATTATTAATATGGCCGGTTGACTCCCATTCACTGACAATGCCGGTCGTATGCACCACAAAATCGAGTTCCTTCTCCAGATCCAGCTTACATTCACTGACCGATTTTTTGATGATATCCCTGACAAACTCTTCGATTGCTGCCTTTGAGATGACGATCCCGTCAAGGGTCTTTCCGAATATCTCTTCCCCGGGTTTTGGCTTGCGGATATCCTTCATCAATTGTGAGTTTTGGTGAATGAGATACATGATCCCGGTCTCGAAATTGGTTCCGGTAATGATGCAATCGGTTACCGTATTAGCAACATCAACCGAGAGAACAATATGATAGGGTTTCTCTTTGTACTCGGGAACAGACATCCCCCCTGCCCTGACAATCATGGGTATTGGGAGATCGTGAACAATATGAGGTTTCTTTGTCTTCTTTAAAACCATAATAGGTATGTCAGAGTAATTGGATATAAGGATATGTGTAGAACAGGAAAATGGAAAGGAGACAGATAAGAAATTAAAAAATAGGCTATTTTTTACCAGATATTGATAAAACGTACTCCTTTTTTACAATCACAAAAGGGATTCTAATCTTAAAGACTCCACTTTTTCAGACCGACACATGAAACAGACCGGTATGCATTCAATTTAAGAAAAAGTATGAGATAAAAAAAGGAAAGACGAATCGTGAAAAATTCCATTTAAGTGGATATTTCACCACTTTTCACTAAAAAATTGGATTCGTTTCAGGAGGATTGGTCACCTCGATCCTCTTTGTCGTGTTCTGCGATAATGTCCAGTTAACCTTTGGCATCACAAAAAGTCTCTCCTCGGTATCTTCCGGAATATCCATCGTTACCTTCTTTCCAAAAAACGGTTCCCATGTCCCGTCAAGATAACAATAGGCTCCGGAAAGGCTCGTCTCGTTGATATCCATCATAATGGTCCCGGCCTGGTACGGGGGAGAGAGATCCGGTTCCTGCCACCAGAGACCCTCCATCATGGGAGACTGGTTCGCGGTATAATTCCCCTCGATGT
>CAZSDZ010000053.1:0-17839 GCA_964605795.1 uncultured Methanoregulaceae archaeon | reverse complement strand
CTCTTATAAAAATAGGGGATCACCAATAACTTTTATTGAATATAAGCTAACATTATTTTTTCAACTCTTTGATTTCTTACCAACTCGGATAATTTGAATGACTGAGCTGATAATAACATCAAAATTCATCCAAAACAGCATAGCCTTAGCTATTACGACCGTTTCCTCTGGGAAAAGGTTAGTCAATAAAAATTTAGGTCATTTCATCGGCAAAATTACCATGCTGCTCAATTGAGACTAATTTCCTTATTTTGCTCCATAATCGTTCAACAAAAGCCTCAAAGCGAAACCAGTCGATTTTTATAACAATCGGCCCACGTTGCTTCTTTCGAAAATTCTCCATTAGTATTACAACCCAGATATTTTTAAGCAGAAATGAAATAATAGCAAAATAATACCTAATGACTGGATTTCGCGTTGAAGTTCTTGGTCTGACAATATTTCTCATTCGATATGATGCTTCAATCGCAAATCTGGATTTATATTCATCTTGAATTTTTAATAAACTCCAATCAATCCCAAAATAAACAAAACCTAGATTTTTCTCCTCAATTGTTCCATCTTTAGCCGTTCTACGTGAGGTAAACCTTTTTATTGTAATCTCTTGTGCATTTTGTCCATTTTCATATATAGTGTATGAAAAATCCCTTATTTGATTATTAGCCAATAAATCCTTCATTTTTTTGCCATATGCTTTTACTGGCATAATGTGGGGAATTCCTTCATTCTGAAGATATTGAAATAAATCAGCGGAATAAAAACCACGATCCAATAAAAGAACTCTGATTTTGTATCCTTTCTCTCTAATAATGTCAATAAATTGCTTAATGGTTGTAACTTTTTTTTGATTTTTGCGAACAGGGAATACTGCCAATGTTACTCTTCTATTACGAACGACTACATATATTGATATATATGAATAAAAATAATTTGTCGACTTTTTTTGTTTCCCGCCAATAATGAAGTCTTTATTTTCATCTACGATTTCTCCATAATAGGGATCATTTGTTTCATCTATGGCAAATGAATAATATCTGCCTTTATGTAACAGTTGATCCGAGAACACCCCAAATAAAAAAGGATTGTTCAATAATAACTGCTCATAGTCGATTGTGTCAATGCAAGTACGATATGTTGTACTTGATGGAGATCTAATCTCTGGAATTTTGCAGAATGAGGTTGCAGAATCTCGATTCAAAGCTATTCCAAGAGTTGTAATAACTATCTCATCAGGTGTAAAAGTACCACATGGTGTGATAGTAATATGTTCATTTATGGCTTCTATGGCCATTTCAACAGTCTGTCCTTCCTTTCCCTTAAATGGGGAATTGTTGGACTTTTTTTGGAATTTTGAGCCCATATCGGGCGGCGACGAGTGGTTAAAGTATATATACTTTCCTCTCCTTGTTAACTAAATTCAAAAAGCAAAAAAAATTGGCCCCTTTTTATAAATTTAAGAAAAAAATTTGGGGATCTTTAGAGAATGAGAGAAAAAAAGATAGATTTTTCCTAAGTATAATCACATAAAATACTGATGTTCAGATGCCAATTGTTGGGTACTGATATCGGTTACTTGTGATACCAGGACTTTATCTATTCTGTTTTTATCCATATCTACCACTTCAAAACGAAACCCTTCATGCTCAAAATGATCCCCGGCAGTCGGGATCCTCTGCAACATATACAGGATAAAACCTGCTATGGTCCGGTAATGGCCCCGCCCTTCTTCAGGAGAATAATTTACTGATATCAGATCATGGATATCTTCGAGAGAAACGTCGCCATCAATGAGCCAGGATCCATCTTCACGTCTCACAATCGGTGTTTCTACGGGTTCTCCCAGGGTATGAACATCACCAACAATTGCCTCTAAGATATCATGCAGGGTGATGATCCCCTGGATACTTCCATACTCGTCAGTCACCAGAGCAATGAGAACACCACTCTTCTTAAACGATTCAAGCAGGGTTAACACGGTGATCCCCTCCGGAATATACAGAGGCTGGGTGAGGGAAGCACGAAGATCATGCCTGTCATCCTGAACAATCGTTCTCAAAACATCCTTGACTGAGATCATCCCGATAATATTATCGATATTTTCCTCATATACAGGAAAATAAGAACGACTGCTCTCTATCATTATCTTCAGGTTTTCATCGATTGGATCAAGTACATCAAGTGCGATAATATCAGGACGCTGTGTCATAAGGGTTTCAACACGGCGATCATCAAGTTCAAACACCCCGGTTACCATGCTGAGTTCTGATTGATCAAAAATTCCATCCTTTGTCCCTTCAGCAAGGAGAATCCGGATATCCTCCTCAGTAACCAGAGGTGCGGTATCCTCCCGTAACCGTGCAACATGTAAAACCGCATTCGTCGAGGCACTTAAGATCATAACCAGGGGTTTAGCCACGACTGAAAGAAATAGCATCGGTTTTGCAACCATTACGGCAATACGCTCAGGATTATGCAAGGCTATCCGTTTTGGGACCAATTCACCAAAAACCAGAGTGATATAGGTGATCACGAGTACTACTAGAGCTAAACTCAGTATATCGCTGTACGGCACTACAGGAAATAGTTTATTGAGATATGCCCCAAGCTGTTCTGCCAGCATCGCTCCCCCAAATGCTCCGGCAAAGATTCCAACCAGGGTGATGCCAATCTGTATCGTTGAGAGGAATGGTGTTGGTTCCCGGGCAAGATCAAGGGCAATGGTTGCCCGTACATTGCCTTCCTGTTCCATCTTTACAAGCCGCATTTTTTTTGCTGATACTATCGCAAATTCGGACATGGCAAAGATGCCATTAAGTGTAATTAAAAGGAGAATAACGAGTATTTCAAGGGCATATGACATTTTGTGAAGATATTTGGATTCTGGAAGGATAAACGTTTTGAGTCTGCAAAAACCCTCATTTCTGCAGAGGGAGTTTTATCTGTCTGTATTGAGAGGAGAGAGGAGAGCGTAAAAAATTGCATGGAAAAATGGATACGTCACTCAACAATCAGGTTCTCATTAAACCGATCCTCGGTGGCAAGCAGGAAGTCACTGCTCATCTGAAGTGACCCGGTCGAGCAGACATCATTACACTGGCTGCAGAAGATGCAGTTCGTAACATAGATCCGTATCCGCTTTGTTTCCGGCAGGAACTCGATCGCATGGGCAGGACAGACCCTGAGACAGAGCCGGCAGCCGATACAACTGTCCCGGTCATACCGGATCATGCCCCGGTACCGGTCAGGGGTAGCGATGGGAGGTGTTATTGTTGCTTTTCCTGCCGCAACTTTCTCAAGAAATCCTGTAATCGAAGGGGGGAGATGCTTTGCCGGGAAGAGGTTTGTTGCAGGTTTTTTGAGAACCTGCCTGATAACCATCCCGACGGAGGGCAGCCGCATCATACAAGACACCCCCCGGGAACCGTTATCATCCCGTCAAGAACAACACACGCAAGACCGATGAGTGCGGCGAGTGCAAGGTACCCCCAGTAGATGGTAACGAGATGGTTGATCCGAAACCTGGCCATCGAGACCCTGATAAGCGAGACCGAGAAGAACATCACGAGGAGTATCTTACAGAGGAAGAATACAAGATCGGCAACCTGTGCCATGACTCCCTCAAGAGGCAGGAACCAGGAGAGGTTCCAGGGAAGGAAGAGAAGAACCGTAAGGGATACCATAGCAACCAGTTTCACTCCCATGGAGAGATAAAAGAGAGCTAGGTTTCGTCCCGAATACTCGACAAGCAGGCCGCCGCACAGTTCCGTCTCTGCCTCAGGCGTATCACAGGGGATACGGGAAAGTTCTGCCGGGGTCACCCAGGCAAGCACAACCAGAAGGATGATGACCCCGATGATGCCGAGCGGGCCTACAACACTCCATATCGGAACTGATGAGAGGGTCACGACCGAGAACGGGAATGCAACCCCTGCGGCAGACAGACGCCATGCGATAGCGATGATGGCAACGGCGAGCGGGAACTCGTATGCCATGATAGTCACCATCTCACGCTGGGCACCGATACTGGCATAGGGTGATCCTGAAGCGAATCCACCGGCAACCATCGCCAGTGCCGGAACGGTTAAGAGGTACATGATGAGGATAACATCACCCCACTCAGATACCCCTGATGCCGATGCAGCGACCGGCACAAAACCGCCGACCGGGAGATAGAAAAGAATGGATATTGCACCTGCTACTGCTATGAAAGGAGCAGCATGAAAGATGCTCGATACAGCATGGGCAGGAACAACACTGTCTTTACAGAGGAGCTTTCTGATATCGATAAACGGCTGGAGAACCGGTGGACCCTGCCGCATCTGCATCCGGGCAGCCAGTACCCGGTCTATTCCCATAAAGAGCAGGCCAAAGACGATACCATAGACAGATATGAGCACTGCACCTGCCACAAACCAGAGAATATCAGGGAGAGCAGTCATTCCTGCATCCTCCGTGTCTTCTCAACCGATAACCGGTGCAGGTACTCCTTGGTACAGATATCGGTCTCGTTGTTCCTGATGATCATGACCCGGTCAGTACAGGACATGCAGGGATCAATCGATGCAACAATGATGGGAATATCTGCCACCTGCTCACCTCGTAACATCTCAAGCCATGCCATCTGGTTTGAGTACGTAGATGCTTTCACTTTCCACGACTCCGGGGCCTCGTTGCCATTCATCCTGACATAATGGAAGCACTCTCCGCGGGGGGCTTCAACCCGGCCGACTGCTTCTCCTTTAACCTTTTTTAGGTTTGAGAGCAGTTTTGCATACTTTGTCTCAGAGAGGACCGGTCCTTCCGGCATCTGCTTCATGCAGTCACGGATAATCATGATAGACTGCGGGATCTCAAAGAGTCGTACAACAATCCGGTCAAAGACGTCTCCATTCGTCTCTCCACCCCAGACATCAGGCTGGACATAATCAATATCGATGTCCCCGTATGCAGCATAGGGCATATCAATTCTGAGATCAGCCTTCACTCCGGACGCCCGGATGGTCGGACCGACGGTGCAGAGTTCAAGTGCCTTGTTCCTCGGCAATATCCCGGTATCCTTGCACCGCATCGCAATTGTCTTATCGTTGAGGAAGAGCCGGGTCATCTTCTCAAATAAATCCTCGTAGTACGCAAGTGCCTTCTCGATCCTTGGGAACATATCTCCAGGGATATCCCTTCTTACTCCGCCAATCTGAATCATTGCGTAATTGATGCGGTTCCCGGTGATAAGCTCAAGGACGTCAATTGCTTCTTCACGAACCTGCCAGGCAAGATAAAAGAGGGTATCAAATCCCAGCTCGTGGGCAGCGACTCCTGCCCAGAGCAGGTGTGACTGGATCCGTTCCAGTTCTGCTAATATTGTCCTGATATAATATGCCCGGTCAGGGACAGGGATATCTCCTGCTTCTTCCAGCGCATGGGCAAACGCGAGCGAGTGTGATACACCACAGATACCACATATCCGGTCACAGAGATGAAGTATCTGGACCGGATTTCTCTGCATTCCCATCCACTCAATACCCCGGTGAGCTTTTCCGGGAGCAAAGTCCAGATCCTGTATGACCTCACCATCCAGCTGGAAGGTAAAGAGGATCGGTTCCTTGAGAGCCGGATGGGTAGGACCAATCGGAACGGTATAGGGGGCTTTTTTCTTCTGTATATCACTCATGATTGCACCTCTTTCCCGTCTGCATTCGCAGGGGTATCAACAGGGACATCAGGCTCGCACCCATCTGTCTCTTCTGCAGAATCCGGCTTTTTCGCAATTGGTGGTGAGACAGGAGGAGTCGGACGATCGGTCGGGCGATCGACTTTCCAGAGCTCCTTAACCATATCCTTTCGGATCCCGGTCTCATCCTTTCTCCACGGGTACACCCCTACCGGGAAGTCATCAGGGAGGAACAGTCCGCGATTGTCAGGAATCCCTGTAACGGTAACTCCTATCATCTCCTGTTTCTCACGTTCCGTGTAAACCGCTCCCGGAATCTCACCTGATATCGTCGGGACCACCGGGTCAGCTTTGGGCACTGCTACCGTAAATGTCACGAGGATCTCCCTGTTTTTCTTTCCGTACCCGATTGTCAGGTGATACAGGAGATCGATAGCGTCACCGGTATCAACCGCCGATATAACCGAGAGGTGAGGATAATCCACTGTTTTAAGTTCCCTGACCGCATCAACAAGCAGATCCCGGGGAACAGAGAACCAGATCGATCGTTTCGGTGTCTTATTGACTCCTTCGCACCGCTCTGAAATCCGCAGTACCGGGATCTTCTCACCAAATCGTGTTTTGTACCGGTTCGCAAGATGTTTGGGGGTAATCTCTTGATCCATTATGAATCACCTCCTTTTTCAATCCGTTCAAGCTTCGCAATCGCCTGTACCACCCCGTTGATTATCGCCTCAGGCCGCGGGGCACAGCCGGGAACATACACATCAACCGGAATAATCTCATTAATCGGTCCGTCAAGGTTGTAACTGTCATAGAATACACCACCTGACTGGCCACAGGTTCCGACACAGAGGACAACCTTGGGATCCGGGACCTGTTCATACACCCGGCGTACCCGGTCAGCCATGGGATGAGTTACGGGCCCGGTAACGAGCAGGACATCTGCATGACGGGGTGAACCGACGAGCTTAATCCCAAACCGTTCCGGATCATAGCGCGGACATAGGGTTGCTACGATCTCGACATCACATCCGTTACATGACCCGGTGTTTAAATGAAACACCCAGAGCGACCGGTTAAAGGATGGTGATAATCTCATGGTAAGGTCACCACCAGGATGAGCATAATCGCGGTAATTCCCAGGTACCAGAGTATATAATCGGCAAGATTCCCGGTATGAAGCGGTTGTATCACTGCATAGTACCGCTCGAGAGCCTGTGTAAAACCCCAGTACAGGTTGCCCCCGGGGACATGGATCTGACCTGGTTCCGGTTCTCTGTTTCCTGACAGGAATGGCCCGGTTGAGGAAGGAGATGTATTATAGGTTGCTTCTCCCCTTCTCCAGATGAACCAGGTAATGATGATAGCAATTACAAATCCTATCACCCAGAAGATTGGATTCCAGAATCCAAACCCGGTTGTGAGTGTTTCTATCCCGTTCATAAGGCACCTCCCATTACACTGCTGATATACCCTGCCTGGTCAGCCAGGGCAGACGCTGCCGGGGCCACCATGACCTCAACAACCTGCTCGGGGAAGATCCCAAAGAGGATGACAAGGAGGCTTAAAACCCCCATACCGATGAGCATGGGCAGTGGTGCCTCGGTCACATCTGCAAATTCCGGCCGTTTCGGCCCCATGAAGATCGAATGGAACACTTTCACGAATGAAGCAAGAGTGAGGATACTGACGACCATTGCTATTATGGACAGGAGAGGATTAAAGTAAAAAACTGATTCATATATCATTAATTTAGAAGCAAATCCGTTAAACGGAGGAATCCCGGCGATAGCAAGGGCACCAATGATAAAGAAGAGCATCGTCCACTTCATCGAATGCCCGAGTCCGCCAAGGTCATTTAAGTTACGGGTACCGCACCGGTAGAAGATCACTCCTGCGGTAAGGAAAAGGAGACCCTTGTAGAAGGCATGGTTCATGATATGAAAGATTCCTCCCTCCATAGCCATCATGCCAAAATTCGAGAGTAACAGGGGACTTGAGAGAACAGCAAGTCCGACCCCGACACCAAGCAGCATGTACCCGGTCTGGGATACGGCATGGTACGCCATCAGTCGTTTGACATCTTTCTGAAGAATAGCCATCGTCACCCCGATGAACATGGAAAGAACACCAAGAATAATGATGAACCAGCCCAGAAGAACGGTATTTAATGTCTGCCCGTAGAGCGAGAAACAGATCCTGAAGAGGGCATACAGGCTTGCCTGGCTTGAGACCACCAGGAATGCAGTTACTGCTGCCGGAGCCATTGCATATGCATCAGGAGCCCAGAAATGCATCGGCACTGCTCCGCATTTCATGGCAAGAGCGGTCACAAAGAGAACAAGCGCCACCGCATCAGCTGTTGTTAGACCGGTTGTTCCCATCCTCTCTGCAAGAAAAGCAATATTGAGAGTATTGTACTGGCCATAGAGCAGTGCCACACCAAGGAGGAAGAAAAGACCCCCGATCGTGGAGAGCATCGCATATTTAAGCCCTGCTTCAATCGCGATACCTTTGTCTACCCGAAACGCCACGAGTGCTGCCCCGGCAAGGGACGCTATCTCGAGAAATACAAAGAAGTTAAAGAGATCGCCGGTGCAGACCATCCCGAGTACTCCGGCAACAAGGAGGAGAAAGAGGGTATAATACCCGTCTTTTCCACTGCTCCGGGAAGCGGCAGAGAGGGAGTACAGCATGACACACAGCCCGGTAACAACCGCAATGACGACCATAAAGGCACTCATTGCATCGATATTAAAGATGATACGGACTGGAATTCCCCCGGAATCGGGTGGAACGGTGACTGACGGATCAGGTACCCCGAAGGTATATGCTACTGTCCCGCCGGTAAATACGGCTGATGCAATAAAAAGCCCGATAATCGAGGTCAGAACCATCCCAAGCAGTACCCATCCGTCCCTGGCACGCGGCAGGTACCTGCCGATAAGGGGGGTGGCGAATGCAAAGATCAGAGGCACTGCCAGGAGAAGTCCGGGCAGGTTTGCATAGAGATCCATTCCGGTCATCCCCGAAGCCTCCGTATCTCCCTGATATCACAGGTACCGTACCGCCGGTGCAGGACCATGATAAACGAGAGGAGAAGTGCCGTAGTTGCAAGTCCGATGACAATATTAGTCAGTGTCATCGCCTGAACCGTCGGCATCACCATCAGCGCACCATCCGGGGATCCGGTGAAGATAGGAGCAATTCCCCCCTCCCGGTACCCGAGCGAGACAAGAAAGAGGTTTACTCCTGACTCAAGGATCGTCAGACTTATGATTATCTTCACCAGGTTATTCCTCGTAAGCATTCCGATAACCCCGACGATGATAAGCAGCATGGCAACGAAAAAGGGAGCGTTTCCAATCATTGTCCCTCACCCCCACAATCAGGTTCCATACTTCGAAACATGATGACTGCAATGACGCTTAAAGCTGCGAGAACCTCAATACCGACGGCAATATTCATCACCGGGATTACTCCTCCTGTGTTGAGGAAGCCGGGATTTGGCCCGTATTCTATTGGGGTTCCGAAGAGCAGGCCGGTGTTTACCAGCCAGTTGGTAAAAAATCCGCTCCCGAGGATGACTGCTGCAAGAGCAGAAAGACCAAACAACAGCAGTCCGAAGGTCTCAACATTCTTCAGTAGCTGCGGAGGGATCAAATTCCCGATATCCTTGTCGCAGTGAGCGATGAGCAGTAATACTACCCCGCTTGCCATGACCGCACCACCCTGGAAACCACCTCCCGGTGTCAGGTGACCATGAAGCACAACATAGGCACCAAAGACCATGATAAACGGGAACATGATGTCTGCGGTAATTCTGACGATATTACTCTGCTTCATACTCTTCTCCTTTCATGAGACGACGAAAGATGATTATTACCCCCATTACCGCGGTAAAGAGTACCGTCGCTTCGCCCAGCGTGTCAAAACCTCTGAAATCAAAGACGACATCAGTACAGATATTATTACCTCCGGTCTGCTCCTGTCCGTTTAGAAGGAAGTACTGGTCCATATCCTGGTAGGCAGGATATGCAAAGGTGAGACCGGTCTGGGCATACAATAACACAACCGCGATAATTACGATGATGCATACCACAATCCCATTCTTTTGGTTCATGAGGTCACCTCTTTTCTTCCGACAGCCCGTATGGCAAAGATAAAGATGGCTGTTGTAAGTGCAGCACCGATTCCTGCCTCTGCAATCGCTACATCAGGAGCCTGTAGAATATAAAACTCCAGTGCCAGCAGGAAGGAGAACGCACCAAGTGTGACGGCAGCATGAAGAAGATCTTTTTGCAGAATCGCAAGAATAGCGGTGAGAAGGAGACCAATAAAGATAATAATCTGTAATACTTCGATCATAGTTCCACATCCGCTAATGCATCAATTACTGATGGATCCGGTTTCTGCCCGCTTTTATAGGCTGCCCGTGCAATCGCATGAGAACCGGTTGCGTTCGTTATCATAAGGACAATGATTCCAATCAGGACATGTGCAGTAAGTGAGATCCCTTCTCCAGCGTCACCCCATGTAAAGAGGGCATACAGAATAACCGCAAGACCGATAAAGATGCTCCCAAACGTGGTTGCCTTGGTCTCTGCATGAAGACGAGTATAGACATCAGGAAACCTGATAAGGCCAAAAATCCCGAGTGCAGAGAAGACGAGTCCTATGATGATGCAGATTACAATCAATGATTCTACTATCATGTATATCTCCCTCCGATATACCAGGCAAAGTAAATCGTCCCGATAAACGAGAGCACGGCATAGAGGATAGCCACATCCACAAAGATATTCTCCTTAAATACAACTCCGAGTGCAAACATGATACCGACCACAAGGGTATTGATAGCATCAAGAGCTACGACACGGTCAGGAGAAGTCGGTCCTGCCACTAACCGGTAGAGTGAGATAAGGATGAGAACGGCCAGGATCAGGACGCAGATCTCAAAGGGCCCTAAAGAGAACAGGGTCATTCAGCAATCCTCCGGATCCAGGCAGGAAGGTCAAAGAATGAGAAGAGATCTGATGTCTTCATGACCTCTGCCCCTAAAACCCCCTCGGGTATGTTTATCAGGTGGATAAACAGATCACCTGTTTTTTCATCTGCTGCAACGGTCAGTGTGCCCGGGGTGAGGGTTATGGAGTTTGCAAGCATGAGAATTCCGAGATCTGTCTGTAACCCAGGGTGAATCCTGATAATCCCCGGACGAATCCTCCCGGTTATCACCCGGTATGCAACATCCAGGTTTGCCCGAGCCATCTCCAGAGGGAAGAGTATGAGCACATATATCAGGAGGATGAGGATCCGGACAGGATTTACCATGCGAACACTTCTTTCTTTGCAGAAGAACCGGCTTGATACAGCACCAATCAGCAGGGAGAGCACGATACCAGCTCCCAGTTCCTCGTATGACCACAGACCGATAGTTCCACTTCCCGCGGTCAGGATCAGATATAAAATGAATATAAATACGGTAGTTACGAGAAAAGCAATCATCAATACAACCTCACAGTATTGTACATCACAGAAAAGCCAAAATTTCCGGTTTTACCTTGAACAACTCTCAATCGAAACGGTAATAATGTCAGATCCGATATAAGATATTAGTTGTGTTGATACGATAGGAAAAAAAGGTTAACTCGTATGAATTTTCTCGAATGAACTGCATTCCATTGATTTTTCTCTAATCCCACCATAGAATGCCGGATGAACCTGATATCCCGGTTTCTGTCCTGTTACAATCTGGTTTTTGGGAAGCAATGATAGGGGAGACCTACCTTTTTATATCTCACAATCTCCACTCAGTAGCGATGGGAGGTCTCTATCATGGGCGTATTCTGCTTCACTGGTGCGATACATGCCATGTTCCGGTATTGTCTGCCACCTGTGCCTGTGGTGCCACTACGCGCCCTGTCCCGGTAACTCCACCGGGAGATGCGAGACCTGCGTTCCCGGCCGATATCGCATTAGTAAACAGGATCTACCAGCATTATTACGGTGCACCCTTACTCCCCGCGGGAAACCTGGTTCTTTTATCGAAAGTCCCTGACGATGATCGGATGGAAGAGATCGTCATGGGAGGAACGATCGTTGGTGCCATACGGTACCTGCCTGAAAAAAAAATGTGGGAAGCGCTGCCTCGCCCCGTTGCAGGGAATATTCTGCAACCGAAGAGGGGATATGTTATCGTTGATGACGGAGCAGTTCCTTTTATTGAGAAGGAAGGGGCCAGTGTTCTTGCTCCCGGACTTGTTGCGATTGCCGACGGCGTCACTGCTGGCGATGAGGTCTTTATCCTTGACCGGGATCTTCGGTGTATCGGTGTTGGACGGACACGTACAGATAGTATTACCGCCCGAACCCTGACACGCGGGCAGATTGTTAAGACCAGAAAAAATGTCAGTTCTTCCTATGTCCCCGGAACTGCAACATGGAGCGATGCAGTAGTCGCGAATGAACCAGAGATAACACGTGCAAAGAATGCTTCTGTTGCCTTTGTCAGGAATGTCATTGAGAAGAATCCGGACCTGATACGGACGGTCTCGTTCTCAGGGGGAAAGGACAGTCTTGCCACCCTTCTCGTGGTTCTTGAGGCATGTGGACCGGTACCGCTCCTTACCATCGACACCGGCCTCGAATTCCCAGAAACACTCGAAAATATCAGGACCGTTGCAGAACGGTATCAGCTCCCCCTCATCTGGATCGATGCATCTCAGGGTTTCTGGAATGCCTTTTACGAACAGGGGCCACCTTCCATCGATGACCGGTGGTGCTGCCGGGTCTGTAAACTCGATCCCGTGCGGGAGTATATCAGGGATCACTACGGCGAGATTCTCTCCTTTATCGGGCAGAGAAAGTATGAATCGTTCTCCCGGATGAAGAATCCGCGTGTATGGCGGAACAGTTATGTAAAAAACCAGCTCTGTGCAGCTCCTATCCATACCTGGACCGCGTTGCATGTCTGGCTCTTTATTTTTCTCAACCATGCACCATACAATATCTTATATGAAAACCGGCTTGACCGGATCGGGTGTTACATGTGTCCTGCAAGTGATATGGGTGTTCTTTTTGGTATCGAGGAGCAATACCCGGATCTCTGGGGTGAATGGGAGGATAAGGTACGGGTATGGGGGTCAGCCAACAACAAATCCGAGGCCTGGATAAAAGGTGGATGGAGAAGAAAAAAAGACAGGAGTCCTCAATGAAAACGATTGCCATCATAGATTATGGTGTTGGAAATCTCCGGAGTGTAAGCAGGGGGATTATAAAAGCAGGGGGAAAACCGGTCGTCACATCTGATATTGAGATGATTGCCGGGGCAGATGGAATAATTCTTCCTGGTGTCGGTGCATTCTCCGAGGGGATGATGCACCTAGCACCGCTGCAGGAGGTACTGGTAAACTCTTTTAATTCTGTGCCGATTCTTGGGATATGCCTCGGGATGCAGATGCTTATGGAACTGTCCGAGGAACATGGCATGCATAAGGGTGTTGGATTGATTCCCGGGGTTGTTAGGCGATTTCCTGAGGCAAAGGGATACAAGATCCCGCACATGGGGTGGAACACGATATACAAGGAGCAGGATGATCCTTTATTTGAGGGGATTCCTGATGAGTCCTTTGTCTATTTTGTGCACTCCTATTATGCTGATACGGCTCCGGCCTATACCCTTACCTCAACGAGTCATATCTGCCGGTTTGCATCATCGATTCGAAACGGGACTGCATGGGGGGTGCAGTTCCATCCTGAGAAGAGTGGAGAAACAGGGCTTGCCATACTCAGGAATTTTCTCGCGTTATAATTCTTAAACCGTCAAACAGGTCAAAAAATGACAATGAGAAAACCGATTTTATTCCAAGGATTTTAATCCTTTAGGTAAGAAACTCTCTTCCTCAATTCAAAAAGGGAATTCAACACTCTCTTTTGGGAAACGTGGGATCAGATGAGAGTAAACAATAGCTTCGTTATAGCAATGTGTTTCATATGTATCGTATCTCCTTGCATCGGCGAAGATGGGAGAGATCAGCTCGTTCCGGAGCCGGAAATTCTCGGTTATGTCGAATGTAGTGATGATGGGGCAGGTTCGTGGGATGTCTCGGTACAAGGGAATCATGCATATGTGGTTTCAGACGCTGGGATCTCATCAGCAATGAGCGGCGGCAGCCTTGAGGTCGTCGATATCACCGAACCGTCATCACCGGTTCTTGTCGGAAGACTCAACCACGAGGACGGGGATGCAATGCTCAATTTCGCACGCAGTATTGATATTTCTGGCAATTACGCATTCATCGCAAGTAACGGAGGGATGGGAGCCCTTGAGATCGTAGATATCACTGATCCGGCAAACCCGGTTCATGCTTCTTCCCTGCAGGGGAAGGTATTTGAGCCCTGCAGCGTTGATGTTGAGGGGACCTATGCCTACCTTGCGTGTTTCATGGAGGGCCTCGTGATCGTTGACGTACAAAATCCGATAGAACCGGAATGCATGGGAAGTATCGTTCTTGGCGATTATGAGATAAACAGTGTGGACGCCTCAGACTGGTTTGCCTGTGCAGTAAGCATGAATGATAACGCCCTGTTCATGGTGAACGTAGCAGATCCTAAAAACCCGGTACTGATGGCAGAGATAAGAGACGGTACAGGAGGAGCCCGCCTGAAGAGTCCTGATAGTGTTTTTATCTCGGATTATTATGCATACGTGATCGGATCAGATGCCCTTGAGATCGTTGATATTTCCGATCCCGGACATCCGTTCCATGTAGGATGTATAACAAACCCGGTCGGAGAAGGAGGGATGAATGATCTTTTCGTTGACGGATCTTATGTATATATTATTGGGCAGGGAGGATTTGCAGTTATTGATGTGACAGATCCGGCAAACCCGGGGGAAATTGATATCATTCGTGATCGTGACGAGGGAGAGGTTTTGTCAGCCGGTTCAAGTGTCTTTGTTGATGAAACTACGGCATACGTTACCGCCGGATATGGACTGGCAACGATCGGTCTGTAAGTGGCATATCACTCTCAACCATTTTTTTCAAGCCTTCCCTGTATATCCTGCCTCATGAACACCATGGCAGGATGTATCGGAAAATACCCGGATTATCAGTTCTATCCTCCTCATCGGAATAAGCATCAGAGAGAGAGAGAGAGAGAGAGAGAGAAGAGCATACACTCAAACATTCAGTTCTCAGTATCACTCAATGCCATCTCAACAGACGCTTTCAGCTGGCTGTCAGAGAACGGTTTTACGATATATCCCCGGGGGCTGGTTGATCGGGCACGTGAAACGACACTGTCATCGTAGAGCGAGGTAAGGTACATAAACCTGCAGTTGAACCGCTCTTTAATTATTGTCGCAGCCTCGATACCGTCCATTCCCCCCGGGAGGTCGATATCCATAAGGATGAGATCAGGAAGCCGGTTCTTTACCTCTTCGATAGCATCCATGCCGGTAGAGACACAGGCCGTGACTTCATAACCCATCTCGGTAAGGCGCCACCGGATAAGATCTGCAATGACTGCATTGTCCTCAACAACAAGTATTGTCGCCATTACCCTCCTCTCCCCCTTATTGTACACAAAAAACAGTATTTATGTTCAGGTACTATCGTATCAATCTTCTAACCGATATAATATAATTGTATGCATCGGCATCGTGATGCCCTTCTGGAACAGGAGATCTTCTTTTAAAATGATGAATTGATTATTGAAACGGATTTTCGGGCAGAACCCTCCACCTGATAAGAACGCCGTCTTCTATCTGTTCTGCAGATACAAGACAAAGACCAGGAAAAAAATCCTCACTGATGAATCCATCACCATCTGCCGGTGTCGGTGCATCTTTTCCCCCGATTATCCTGTTGCTGATAAAAGTCGAGAACTCATCAATCAGACCATGTTGAAACAGTGACCAGATAAGGGTTCCCCCGCCTTCAACCATCAAAGACTGAATCCCGTACTCCGGAAATTTTGCAAAGAGGGATTTGAGATCCACCTCTTCTTCACCGGTCTGGATGATGGTCGCATGTGCACGAAGAACAGCAAGACGATCTGCCGGTGCTTTCCTGCTGCATGCAATAATCCTCATCCCCTGACCTTTATGGAGTATTGCGGCGGCTGGGGGTGTTCGTGCCATACTATCAATAACAATCCGGACAGGGTTTGGATCTTTCCCCCTATCCACTCGTTCCCTGCTGAGATCAGGTGATTTCACGGTCAGGGAGGGATCATCAGCAAGGACGGTCCCGATACCAACCATCACCGCATCCGATCCCGCTTTAAGCATATCCACCCGTTTGAAATCCAGTTCCCCTGACAACTTTACCTGGCGGCGTTGCCGGGTTGAGATCTTACCATCAGCACTCATCGCAACGTTTACAACCACGTATGGACGATTATTTCCGGTCTGTTCTTTTGAATTCCCGGGATCCGTCTGGAAACACATATTACTTCCTTTTAGAGGAGATATCCTTCCTGATTACCTCAATCTCTTCTTCCGACAGCTCCACCTTAACAAGAAAGGTTCCGTGACAGGGTTTCGTGTACGGGAAAAGCAGGGAGTTCCCATCAATCGCCACCCTGACATTGGGATTGCCGATAAGACGGGCACCCGCAACCCGGGATCCGGACTCGAGATCATAGTACTCCTTGTATTTTCCAAGGAATTTCGCGGCTTCAGAGATGGAAATTTTAGAGAGGACAATCTCATACGTCAGGTCTTCAAGGCATCCCATAACATCACGCTGTGGTAGTACTGCGCTGTATTGCGTGAATATCCTTAGCATAGTGATCATCCCTTATCTGCAGATGTCCCGTTTCGTTCCATTATCTCTGCAATCCCTGCAGACCAGAGTATTGGATCGAGAACTGACACAAGAAGGAGCATGCAATGAAAAGAATGTTATATCCTGATAATCTCAAATTTTTTTCTCTTCATACGGTATCGGAATAATAGTGGCAGAATAAATCTGCGCTCGTTCAAAATGAGAATTTACTATCGTGGAAAACAATCGTACGCAGATACAGGATCAGGAAAGATAAAATCATAAAATACTGATAATTAAGATATATCATATAGATAGGAAATTTCAGATAAGTTAGGGAGATCAGTATGACTTCACAGAGAGAAGATAAAACACATCACCCCCTGTGCAACTGCCAGGATACCTGTTCGGTAGAAGCAATCCTTTCCATGGATGAACGCGGACAGGTTGTTATCCCGAAGGATGTACGGGAGAATGCAGGAATGAAACCTGGTGAAAAACTCGCCATGATCTCACTTTCAAAGGAGGGAGAGATCTGCTGTCTCGTACTTGTACGGGCAGAACACATCTCAGGGATGGTGAAAGAAGCACTTAGTCCCCTTGCAGAGTTCCTGAAACAGGAGTGAAAAACGATGGAAGAGAGAACATGTTCCTGTAATTCTCATAATAATGCTGGCAACAAGACTTGCTATTGTTCAACGGAAAAAATGATACCGTTTCGGAATGAAATCCCGGCTGCGACAAGCACTCTTACCGTTGCTGATCACTGGGATCATCTCAATGCCCGTCTTGGATTCAGACGCATGAAACATACCGTGCAACCGGGATTATACAGAATCGGGAATCCCACTCCCGAATCAATGGTCTTTGTCTCGGCAAATTATACCCTTAGTTTTGATGCGCTACGTTCATCTCTTGCCGGTTATGATGCGTATATCCTCGTTATCGACACAAAAGGGATCAATGTCTGGTGTGCAGCGGGAAAGGGTACCTTTGGAACTGACGAGATCGTATCCAGGATACAAAAAACAGACCTTTCCACGATCGTTTCACATCGGAACATAATCATCCCCCAGCTCGGGGCTCCCGGCGTATCTGCCCATGAGGTAGCACAAAGATCAGGATTTACCGTACGATATGGTCCGGTTCGGGCTACAGATATCCCGCGCTTTCTGAAAACCCGGACTATCACCCCTGCCATGCGAGAGGTTACCTTCTCTTTGAGGGATCGATTAGTTCTTATCCCGGTAGAACTGTTACACATTCTCAAGTTCGCAATACCGGCCATTCTCCTCTCAGGCATTCTTGTAAGCTGGGATCTCTCGTATCGGATCCTTCTGGCAATCATAGCAGGGACCATCCTGTTTCCGATGCTCATGCCGTACCTGCC
>CAZSDZ010000052.1:0-18092 GCA_964605795.1 uncultured Methanoregulaceae archaeon | reverse complement strand
GTATAATTCCCCTCGATGTACCCGGTATACCCGGAAACAGAGTATGTCCCCCTGATGATATCATCCCCGGTCAGCTTTAAAGAGATAATTCCCAGAAGATCGGTCTCCCATTCACCGGTAACCCCGGCCATCTGGGTCTCATTGGCGAAGAAGGTAAAGGCCCCGGTCCATGATGGGTAATACTCTGAATAATCGCCGCCATACTGGCAGTTATTTCCACAGTCGTACCCGGGACAGCAGCCCCCTCCCCGCCACCGGACCGGCTCGATAGAAACAGGAGTGTATGAGTCCTCCTCACAACAGATATCCCGGCACAGACCAGAATCTGCACCATAGGATACCATCCCTTCCACGAAATGAGAACAGACATACCCGGCACACTCTTCTCGTGCATACCGGTCACATTCACAGGTCTCATACGATGCATCTGATGATCCGAACTCTTGTGCAATTCCCTGAGAATCAGGATCACCACTCAGAAGAGAGATATCGTTTTTTATGTACTCATCAGATAAAAAATCCGTATCATCCTGCTGATTGTCAGCAAACCCGAATGGGACGGCAGATAGAAGCAGTAGGGTCACCAGACAAAAAAGAGATAGAATGATCTTCATACATGGTGATATCGTAACATGAATATTAAAGTATTGTCATCCTGTTAAAACCATGGTACCACGATTCTCCTGGCTTGCATACCGTCTTTTTATGGTTCATCTCCTGCCAGATGGCCAAAAATAGTATAAAAGAGAATACGACACGTTATCGATACGGATTATACTCCTTACCCAAATCAGGCACTGATTATCCTGATGTGATCTTCTGCAGAAAAGAACGGAAATTCTCAGGTATTTACGAATCAGTAGAGATATGAATCCCGTGGTAATCTAAAAGGAAGTCGCGAATCTTGAGCGAGAGAACAAACCCCTTGTCAACCTCCCGGACAAGGGAATCTATCCGTTTAATCTGCTCCAGGATCTTCTCGCCAGAACCGGGAGTATCTTCCTCGCACAGGATGCTGATGATGGTAAGCGGATTTCTGATCTGATCATTTAAAACCGCCATCTGGTGGATATTCTCCTCGATGCGCTGTAAAGCCAGCTGTTGCTGTTCCTGCAGCCTCTTCTTATCGGTAATATCCATAACAACTGCAATGGCACCGGTAATTGTTCCCTGCTCATCCGATAGAGGCCCTGTTGAAACAGATGCCAATATTATCTCATTATTCTTTTTTCGAAACGCACACTCAAACTCTTCCTTTAGACCCATCATCTGCTTCTTTGGGTATTCCATCCCTGACGAAAGCCACGAGGGATCCAAAAATTCAGAAATTGGTCTCCCCTTCATCTCTTCCTGAGTATAACCAAGAAGGTCAGCCATCTTGGGATTGACATATATGGTCAGGTATTCGGCATCAACAGACCATATCCCTTCCTGGGCAAGTTCAACAAGGTTCCGAAATTTCTTCTCACTTGCCAACAGTGCCTCTTCAGCACGTTTTGTATCGGTAATATCCCGGCCGACCGACTGAATCTCAACGATTTTCCCGTTTTTATCAAAGACTGCACGATTATTCCACCGCTGCCACCGTATCTCCCTGTTATCCGTGATCGTACGCTGATCAATGGTTCCCATTGGATTTTTTTGGGAGAAAGAAGCAAAAAAGATCTTCAGGCTTGAGCGATCCTCGGGATGGATCTCTGGATGAAACCGCCTGCCTATCATTTCATCGCGTTCCCTGCCAAAATAACGACAATATGCTTCATTTACAAAGAGATGAGTCCCATCCGGTCTTGTTCGTGCGATCAACTCGGTCTGGTCCTCGACAACATTCCGATACCTGGCTTCGCTCTCAATTAAGGCCTCCTCCATCTTTTTTCGCTGCGTGATATCGGAAAAGAGGGTTATAAACTCTCCTTCTTCGGGGCTGTAGACTGATACATCAAAATACTTATCAAAAACACGGTTATACAGCTCAAAAATTTGGGGTTCTCCGGTAAGGGCAGTATGCCCGTACCGTTCAATCCAGGAAGCCTCGGTATCGGGAAGGACATCTAAAACCCGTTTATGAACAATCTTGTCACGGGGAAGTCCTGTTATGGTAACAAATGCCGGGTTAATATCAATAAATTCGTAATCAACAGGTATGCCTCCATCATCGCAGAGTATCCGGTGATGGGCAAACCCACTCGTCATAGAGGTAAAGAGCTGGCGGTACCGCTCCTCGCTTGCAATTAGCTCCTGCTGTTTTTGTGAAAGGATCCGGTATTGTTCCCGCAACTCCTCTTCAGTTGCAGAGAGATTATCGTAAATTTTCTGGAGATCATAATATGTCCTGACTGACTTTTCTTCTGCTTCCTTTCTCCCGGTAATGTCGGTTATCATGGAGAAAGAGCCGGTAAAGACGTTATTGGTAAAGATAGGTGTCGACGAGACGAGGCCCCAGCAGACCGACCCGTCTTTTCTGATAAATTTCCTCTCAAACGTCCTTGGTACTCCTTTTCTCCGCTCATCTGCCATGATTCGATAATCTGAAAGCTCATCAGGGTGAAGAAAATCAGTAATCGGCCGGCCTTTCATCTCGTTTTGTGAGTACCCGAGCATCTCTGCCATGTGTATGTTCAGATGAGTGGTCTGAAACGAACGGTCAAGTACCCATATCCCCTCCTGTGCGGTCTCTACAATCCGGCGGTACCACTCCTCGCTCCGTTGCAGTTCTTCTTCTGCTTCTTTTCGCGTACTGATATCACGACATGCGACTACATGCATCTGTCTTCCCTTATAGGTAAAGAACCGTCCGGTGGCCTCAACCGGAAAGAGGGTTCCGTCTTTTCTCTGGTGATACCGTAAAGGAATAAAAAAGGTTCCGTTCTCTCTGTGCTCTACAATACCCTGGGTCTTTTCCGGTTCTGCAGAGATGCCGGTGTTAGTAAGGCCGATCAGTTCATCGTGAGTGTACCCGTACACCCTCTCAGCTTCCTTATTTGCCTCACAGATCCTGCCGGTCTTATCATCAACAAGAAACACGGCCTCACCCACCAGCTCAAACATCTCGTGAAATCGTGCCTCACTGTCCCGGAGAGCTGCAACAGCCGCTTCCTGCTCTGTCACATCCACAAGAGTAAACACCATGCAGTCTTCCTGGTCAATTTCAATGAGAATCGATGATAGAAGACAGGTTTGTTTGTTTCCGTTCTTTGCAGTGAAACGGAAAAAATCTCCTTCAAACTTCCCGGTACTGCGTAAGATCCCGACAACCGCGTTCAGATCCCGGCTGTCTGTCCATAAACCGGTTTCGGTCAGAGTCCTTCCAACAAGTTCATCCCGCCTGTACCCTGTTTTCTTCTCAAAGATAGCATTGAGATCGAGAATTTTCTGATCTGAACACCGGGTGATAAGAGTGAGAACAGGAGAACCGTGAAAGATCCGAAAAAACTTCTCTTCTGACTGTACCAATGCTTCTTGTACCGCATCCCGTTCTATGCTATTCCGAAACTCCCTGACTGCCCGATCAGCGATGCGGGGAAGATCAAAGAACGTGAATGAAGATTTCACAACGTAATCAATGGCACCTGCCTTTATCATCTGTACCGCAAGCTGTTCATCTCCATGACTGGTCATGATGATAAAAGGAATAGAGAAATTTTTTGCAACAAACGATAAGAGTTCTTCCCCTTTCCCGTCAGGAAGTAACCAGTCGGCAATCACGAGGTCTGGCGGACAGGCATCAATCTTTTTAATTGCTTGCGCAAGGGTCGTTGCAGATGATAACTGAAAACCGGGGTTATCACGAAAAGCCCGCCTGATCAGATCAAGGTGATCCTCTTCATCCTCAACAACGAGGAGGGAAACAACAGAATGAAATGACCCGGGGGTCTTGTCCGGTTCCATGGGATCACGTACGATAATGCCCGGGCTGTCTGTTCCACGCAAGCCAGTAAAATCCCAAATCTTCCATGAGCTTTGTAAAAGTCTGGAAATCAAGAGGTTTTACCAGGTAACTGTTCGCATGATGATCATAGGATCGGGCCACATCAGACTCGGCATCTGAACTGCTCAGGATCACAACCGGTATCCGTTGTAATGCAGGCGTTGTTTTTATGACACGTAACACTTCTAATCCGTCAATTTTAGGAAGACGAAGGTCAAGCAGTATCAGGTTTACAAGAGGACTGCTCTCTTTGTTTTCATATGCTCCGGTATGGAAAAGAAATTGGAGGGCTTTTTCTCCGTCATCCACCCGGAACATGACGTTTGCCACCCGTTGCTCAGCCAGACTACGCATAACGAGCGTGGCATGATCGTCATTATCCTCAACGAGAAGGATAATAAGCGGTTCCCCATCCATTCCCATCAGTATACCAGTACTCTGTTTTTCTCTATTTGAATCTTTGGTATTTTTTTCCCATCTATCTCCCGGCTCATGAGAAAAAATTAGATCATGATGAGCGGAGGGGGTTTTAAGAAACGAAAAGCGGGTCAGGGTTTTTATGCAGGGCATCCCAATTTACCTATAAAGACCTTCCTATCACTTTCACCCTGCTAATCAAACACTCATATAGTCTCTGTCCAAGATCATAGGTGGAGGATAGATCGCATTTTTACTGCACCCGGATTCCTCCCCGAACATCTGTATTTATCAGGAAAAGGCACAATTCAGCCTTTTTAAGGAGTAATAATGAGAGTAACGCAAAATAACTGCTCCCCCCTCTATCAGAGTCCAACCACGAACAAGGATAACGAGGGAGCATATACTAGGTCTACTTCAGACCTTTTTACCGTATCGACATTTTCCCATACCCGGTATGCCGTCCATGCTGTCAGAGCCGATCTTATGGCAGACGGGTTCTCTGCCATCCGGGTCAGTTCACCAGACACGGCGATTGATCTCATCGCATGGAATGATCAAGAGATTATCCTTATTGCTGCCCATACCGTCAGGAATCACCTGCAGATCTCAGAGGTAACCACGAGGTTTTCCGGTGTTATCATGTCGCTTCGGACCTGTCCGGTAACCCGGTACACAACCCGTGAGCTCAGGATTATCAGGCAGGGACATGCCTCCCGAATCTTTACCATCTATCCAGGAGGCATCATGGAGAAAACCGGCATACGTAGGAAAAAATAACAGGCATCCAAACGATCAACAGAAGAGAGTTCTCACAATACCCGGTTTCGCCTGCCTGATACCCTAATCAGGCATGAATCAGGAGGAAAAGAACATGATCGTCTCGTTGGAACGCTTTCTTTCCATGTTCCCGTCTCCTCTCCTGTTTACACCTTTTATTTCAGGAACCCTGATAAAACCTGTGTGTGACGGATCAACGAATGTACCCAACAACAATTCCATACATCTCGTACCAGTACGGGATAATGACCTTTAAAAATCCTGCCTGAATCAGATTTTCCCTGACATACGGTACATGATAGCCTGATATCAGGGTGTCAAGGGGTCCGAGCATCAGTTCGATCTCCATCTGGTCCATCCCGTTCTCTTTCATCTGCTCACTCCAGTGTGATACATACAATTGCATCTCCCAGGGATATGAAGGTTCAAACAGATCTCCATACACAAAGACTCCTCCCGGAACCAAAGCATTGCGAATACGGGCAAAGATACCAGCAAGTTCCTCCCTGGGAACGGCAAAGAGACACTGGGAGATAATTACCGCATCAAATCTCCCGTCAGGAATCATTTTTGTGATATCACCAAGAACAAAGGTAACCGATGCAAGTTCCGGTTTTTGCCGTGCCTGTGCGATCATTAAGGGATTGATGTCACAGCAGGTGATCCTGCTCTGGTTGAATTTTTTCCTGATTCGAGAGGTAAGAAACCCGGTTCCGCTTGCAAGTTCAAGGATCTGTCCTGCAGTTTTCGGAATGAACTCAACTATCGTCTGGTAATACATCTCATAATGGGGAAGAGCCATCCGGGTGAGATCATCATATCGTTCGGGAATTTCAAGATGATACTCTTTTGTATCCATGATACAACTGATACCACCTCAACCTATGAAAGACTGCCGATATGAGGAAAAACTTCTCATCACACAAAAGCCTGATCTTTTTCGTACCTCATGCACCGCTTCGGAAGATACAGGAGAGCAGATACGGGGGTGATCAGGATCGAGCCGAAAGACGCCATATCTCACTGTAAAGGGATACCACCGAGAGACTAATGAGATTTAGCGTCGTTGCAGCATACCAGACATATGCCTCAGGAAGGGTTAGTTCCCCTATCCATCCGGACCAGAGCATGAAACAGATGATCGCAAAGGAGAGGAAGGTATCAAAGGCGAGAAAGACATACGGCATCTGTACCATCCGCCCGGCATGTGCGATGGTGCAGTACTCAAATGGTGCCGGTTTTTTAGCAATATCAAGACCGGCACGCCCGATGTTCAGCGCAAGATCCATTGATGCCCAGCAGATAACAGATAAACCAAAGCAAAAAAGCCATACCTGCTCACCTGATGCTACCCTCATGGCACTGATCCCAAATAAGAGTTTAAACATACAGAAGGGCAGTCCAATGGTAATGCTTAAAAAAAAGGGGCTCGTAAAAAAATTCCTGACCGTTTCCGGTTTGAACGGACAGGATGGTTGCACTGCCCCTTTGGCATCTGCAGACATACAGAGATATGTACCGGGATATGATAAAGCGATGCTGTCGGTTTTTAAAAAGAGATGCTCTCCCTGCCTGTCATGAGCAGTCACCGGGTTATCTGAGAAACCAGAGAGAAATTGATTGATTACAAGTCTCTTCTGCTCGCAGATTTTGCAAGCATACCCATTATTACAGCAACAACAAGAGCAAGGATCGTCATGATGACTGCATATCCGATCATCTCGATTATGGGATCCGGATTCGGGAAGAGAGAGGAAAAACCCAGCTGGATGAGATCATTCCATGCGAATGCTGCAATAAATCCGAAAAAAACGGTTATTAATGTGGTAAATTTACTCAATATATCACTGTTCATAGGGGTTCAACTCCGGGAACCGGGATGGATTACGGGTATGCTATGTATAGGTATTCATACCTTAAAAAATCCGGAGGAGAAGAGATAATCCCATCAATCTACCAGGAAAAGGAACCATTAGTAATGGTTTTCGTATTCGGTATCTCTTTATCCAAAAAACTGCAATGCACAATGGCAGTGTGTATGCGGGATACCTGCTGTAAATACATACCAGACGATCCTGTTTTTGTCAGGGACTGTTTAAAATTTTTCTCAGGGAAGGAGAAAAAAAGATGAAAGATACGATCAGGGGTCCGGTCTCATCATGAAGCGATACCATCCATTCATCGTACCGATGAGCGAGAGGCGGTTTTCCGACAGAATCTCTTTTTCTTCCTCCCTGCTCTGTGCCTGCACTATTCCGGTACCGTTTATCAGCCATTCCTGCCTGTTGTTCTCGAGTGAACTGGCAAGGGTTCCTGATACCAATCCGTCTGCACGATACCGGTACCGGATTTTGTTCGGATGCGTTGTATCTTCTTTAAAGATACAATCTCTCTCCCTCCCGGTCCCAGAACGTAATGCTCTTTCAGAAACGATGAGAGATTTCCCGGTCGCTTTTGTTTCGAGGCGGCCATTATGAATCATCCGGGATATCGCAGATGTCCCCGTAGTTACGAGGGATGAAGCAAAACCCCCGTCTTTGTCCAGGAACACGGTCTTTTGACTGCATAGTCCGTCTGTCAGGATATCAGTCGTCATGGTTGCTCCTCCTGTCTCATACCCGGCACCTGCAAGGCATACAAGCCCGCAGTATACCAGGAACTGTTGTAAATTCATGTAACTCCCATAAAAACTGAGATTTTTCTCTTTGTTCTTTCCGGGAGTAGTACTTGCAGGGAAGGTGTATGATCCCCCCTGCCATTTTTTCTATCATATCCCACCGGTTATGCGAGTGCCGGAAGGGTGTCTGCCCAGGTCTCGATGGTGGTGAGGATTCCTGCGTCCTCGTAACTGGTTACCCTGATCCGGTCCCGTGCAAAGGTGACATAGTAGATCTCACCATTCTCATCATGACACTTCAGCGAACAGGAGAACCGGTCTGTTGAACTGTCGTGGCTTGCGATACCGCCCATATCGGCTGCGATATCGGCATCGGCAAGGACGCTGGCAACCGATCCGGTAAACCCGGACGGAGTCGGTGCTTTTACCGAGATGTTTCCGATAACCTTTCCGGTTGCCGGATCGGTATAGACTACCTTGCCTGAGTAGTACTCCCGTGCTTTCGTCACACCGTCTACGGTTGCACCACTGGCGGTATACTCGGTACAGTCCCAGGGATTGTCGTCAGTTACGCTCTCTATGAGTGCGGAGAATGCTGCAAGGTTCCCGATAGGGGTTGCAAGATCCCGCACTGCGGTCTTGTTGGTTGTTGTTGTTACAAAATCTGCCATGGTTGTTACCTCTGGTCATGCCCCGTGGGGCCATTATAGATAGTGTGTTTTTGGGAAGATGCGTTATGCAGCCTCTCTAAATAGAAGAGATATGGGCTCATGAGGCGATTGTAAGGCCATTGAGGAGAATAAGGAGCGATCAGCCCAGACCGGAAAAGGGGTCTGGAAAGGGCGTCTGCGGGTCTCTTTTACAAAGGTTTGAAATTGAGAGATAATAGAGATCTTTTTGGGACATTACACAGGAGTGGGTTTTGGGAGGGAGTTTCTTTCCTGACAGTATGGTGACACTGTCCTAAAATCGGGTGATTTTGTAAGTAAACATTGAATCAATCGTTTTTGTTACGTAACAGTAGAGTGTTTCAGTCAATTTCTCCAATATTTTAGTGGATGCAATTAGTCAGACTCCACCCCTTTCATCCCGGTTCTCACACAATTCCCACCCTTTCTCCCACAGAATCAACACTCGGCGGCAACGAGTGTTGGTTGCATCTATCATCTCAATCAAAAAGAATACTCATAATCGATGGTTGGGGTACTGATACATACAACCCGATATCTCAAGAGTATACGATATATTCTCGTGGTAGTTCATTCATAGAAACCGAATATATTCCCCACGTTTTTCATTCACGGTTTTAGGGATATCTTATTCCCCGAGTTCTACCACAATCTGATGCTCTCCCTCATCATCAACGAGAGGTACCGTTTTATCGAGCTGGATTAATCCCTCAGCGCTCACCGATTTGACTGCTGATCCCGAACCGGTTTTTATCACAGAGATATGATACATCGTGGACCGGTATCGGTAAAAAATCCGGTAGGTTTCCCACGTATCCGGGACACAGGGATTGAATGTCATGCGATCGCCGTGTATCTCAAGCCCGAGCAGAGAATTTAGAATCAGCGTATACATCCAGCCTGCTGATCCCGAATACCAGGTCCAGCCTCCACGTCCGGAATAAGGAGGGGCGGTATAGATATCAGATGCAATAACATACGGCTCCACCCGGTATTTTAAAACATCCTGGTGCGTTTTACTATGATGAATCGGGCTGATTAACGAGACCAGATTCCAGGCCTGCTCATGATCCTTCAAAGCAGCAAAAGCCATTGCAACCCAGATGCCTGCATGGGAATAATGCCCGCCATTTTCGCGGACTCCGGGCACATATCCTTTTATGTACCCGGGATTCATCAAAGATGAATCAAATGGAGGGGTGAAGAGAGAAACCAGCCCGTCTTTGTTATTGATGAGATGATACCTAACTGCATTCATTGCAGAGAGAGCCCTCTCTTTTGATGCAGCACCGGAAAGGACCGCCCAACTCTGGGGGATAGAATCTATCCTGCATTCCTGGTTTTGGGAAGAACCGAGTGGTTCGCCTGAATCGAAATAGGCACGGCGGTACCATTTCCCGTCCCACCCGTAAATCTCCAGATTCTCCCGCATCAGATCAGCATGTACCCGGCATTCCTCTGCAAATTCAGGATCATTATGGAGCATGGATATCCTGCCAAACCGGGTAAGCAGATCATAGAGGAAAAATCCGAGCCATACACTCTCTCCCTGTCCTCCTGCCCCGACAAGATTCATTCCATCGTTCCAGTCTCCAGTCCCCATCAACGGAAGGCCATGAGCACCAACTTTTAAGCCTGATCGGATGGCACGGACACAGTGTTCATACAGTGTCCCAGTTGATTCTGACCTGCCGAAAAGATCATAATAGGAGTCCTCTTCAGGGAATACCTTTCTCCCTTCAAGAAAAGGAGCCACCTCATCAAGAATCCCCAGATCACGGGTACCAGCCACATACCTGCAGGTTGCATACGGGAGCCACAGATAATCATCTGAACAGCGGGTTCTCACTCCGCGACCGACAGGCGGATGCCACCAGTGCTGTACATCACCTTCACAAAACTGATGCCCGGCACAGAGGAGGAGGTGTTTTCTTGCGAGTTCAGGTTTTGTATGGATAAGGGCCATTACGTCCTGCAGCTGATCCCGAAATCCAAACGCTCCTCCTGACTGATAAAACCCGGATCGTGCCCAGAGGCGGGAAGCAATAGTCTGATAGAGGAGCCATCCGTTGATAAGGAGATCCACAGATGGATCTGGTGTTGCAACATTTACTGCACCGAGCGTTGATGCCCAGTACTCTTTTACCGCTTGTAGTGACGCACGTGCAGCTCCAACTCCGCGACTGCGAAGAACAAGACTTCGTGCATCCTCGCTATCACGGCCGACCCCAAGGGTAAAGACGATATCACGTTCCTCACCATCTGTGATTTCACAAAAGACCTGGAGAGCGGCACAGGGATCAAGACCTGCTCCGACTTTATTTGAGAGGCGTTCCTGCTCCATTGCTGCAGGTTTTTCAATCGAACCGTTTCTCCCGATGAATTCATACCGATCTCCGGTTACAGTTCTGCGTAAGACGTTTGAATCTAGAAATGCCACCCGTCCGGGAAATTCAGTATTGTATGGGTTTTTTGCAAAGATAGCCCCGGTAACCGGATCAATCTCTGATATCACATAGGGCAGTGATTGGGACCGGAGTTCTCCTAAAACCCATTCAACATAATTGGTTACTGAGAGAAACCGGGTTCTTCCGGACTGATTTCTGAGCCGAAGAGAGAGAATCTTTACCTGATTATCGAGGGAGACAGAGACCGTCAATGTCGTATGAATACCATTTCCTAAGTATTCAAAGACTGAGTACCCAAATCCATGGCGGGTTATGTAATTGTTAACCCCCTTGACCGGTAATGGAGTAGGAGACCAGAATTCCCCTGTTTCTTCATCCCTGATATACAGGGCTTCACCAGAGAGATCTAAAACCGGATCATTTGTCCAGGGGGTAAGTCTGAATTCATGGGCATTCTCACTCCAGGTATAGGCACTTCCGCTCTCTGATATCACGGTCCCAAAATTCTCATTTGCCAGGACATTTACCCAGGGTGCCGGGGTTACCTTTCCTTTTCCTGAGAAGATGATATACTCGAATCCATCCGGTGAAAAACCCCCGGTACCATTGAAATAAAGAAGTTCTTCTCCAGAAATTCGAATACCCGGATCAGTCTCCTTTATCTGTGTCCTGGTTGGGATGAACGTGGGCACAGGGATCTCATTCCAGCCTGGCCGCTCCAACTGCTGAGCAAGAGTACCCCAACGGTCTGAAAGTATTGCCCTGGCCACGGTCTGTATAAGAATACGATCCTCATCTGACATCTGTTCCAGAGGTCGGATAAAGATGCCTCCTTTCTGATTTAACTGAGGATAATCAGAACCCTGGGGAATCTGACGCATGATTTCATCATGCAGTTCCTGCCGGTATCCTGCCTGTTCCTCATTCCATATCACCAAATCAACCATCAAGCCCTTTAACCGCCAGTACGCATGGGCACTAACCATCTCCTTTATCAGACCAATCCCGCTCATGTGCGCAATCCTCACAAGGACTATGGGTATATCTCCTGAGATTCCATACCCCCACAAACCAGACTGACCACGGGAGTTCTTTTCCAATACCTTCTGACTCGCTCTTCGAGAGGGATGAGCATAGATAATCGATGAGGCAAGACTCCCAAATAACCGGGCATCCCGTTCTGTAGCATTTAATTGTTTGAGGATAACCTGTGCATGAGTCCAGGCAAGTTCAGAAACCCGATCCGCGATATAACTATCGTAATACTTCTCAACAAGGGCAACCGATTTATCCCGGCTCTCACTGACACCGGTGAAAATATTCACCCCTGCAGTCTCTTGTGGATCTAGGATGATTGTACATCTGATTGCAACCACGGGATCAAGCACAGACCCCGCTGTATTTGAAAGGCAGGATGAATCAGTCATAGCAGCAGGATTTGAGAGAGAATTCGTCCTTCCGATAAAATTTGACCTGACGGTCTCGAACGAGATCTTTCGCTCCATGGTTCCATGAACAGTCATCAGATGAAACATCCATGGCGGCTTTTCCTCCTCTGATCGTGGCCTTCTTGTGGCTATTATTGCATTCTTCTCCCAAAGAAGTTCTGTCTGAACAAAAAGGTTGCTAAAAGCGGAATGTGATTCATCTGAGGTTTGGGGAGCCAGGACCACCTCGGCATAACTGGTAAATTCCAGTGTCCTTCGTTTCCAGGACCGGTTGGTTACACGAATCCTTCGAAGTTCCACATCATCTTCAGGAGAAACGATGATTTCTGTGCGGGTATCAAAGTCCCGGTCCCGTCTTCTGAATTCAGCACGGGCCTGCTTAAATGTCGTTTGAAATGTTTCAGGATTCTTTTTTGTGGGCTGATAACCATTTGACCAGAACTCTCCACTCGCAAGATCCCTGATATAGCAGAACGTTCCTAAGCTGTCTGTGGTTGGATCTTCCCGCCACCGGGTTACCGCAAGATCCCTCCACCTGCTATATCCTGACCCGCTATTATTTACCATCACATGGTAATGCCCGTTTGAGAGAAGGTGTACCTCCGGTCGTGGAGTATTTGCGGTCTGAAGGTTCCGTATCAACGATTCGGCATCACCATTCTTCTTATGGACACCCTGCACATCGCCGGTGTGGGGATAGAAAGGAGTAATCCGGGGCATCCTCTCCTGAAGGAGCATCAGAGTAGCCTCGAGGGAAGGATCAGATTCAAATCGCCTTTGCATTGGGCGATCAAGAAGGGTATAGGCAAGCGATAGCAGAGCCATTCCCTGGTGATGCACCATGAATGATTTCACGATAACATGGTTGTGGCCGGGAGGAATTCGGGAAGGGGTAAAATCAATCGCTTCGTAAAAACCGTATGCTCCACAATATCCGAGCGATTCCATCTCCTTTAAATTAATACAGGTCAAAGACGGATAAACCATCAGACCCATCACTGCCGCATAGGGAGCGATGACCAGATCGTTACAAAGACCACGCTTAAACCCGAGACCCGGAACTCCGAATGCCCGGTACTGGTAGTTCTGGCCTGCATCAATGATATTATAGCCGGATTCTGATATTCCCCAGGGAACATTCCTCTGCCTGCCATATTCGATCTGCCTGGTAACCACGTTACGGTAGGTACGATCCAGAAGAGTATTCTCATAATTCGGCATCAGAAGAAGGGGCATGAGGTATTCAAACATCGAACCACTCCAGGAGATAAGTGTTGGTCTTCCCTTTCCGATAGTCGTGAGCAGACGCCCTAACGCAAACCAGTGCTCCTGGGGAAGGTGTCCCTTGGCAATTCCGATAAAACTGGCCAGTCGTGCTTCAGATGCCAAAAGATCATAGAAACTGGCATCGCGTCTGAGATCTGTCGCATTATACCCGATGGCAAGGAGTTTGCTGGTTTTATCATACAGAAAATCATACTCAGTTTCTGAGTACTTTTCACACTCATCTGCACGCTCCGATACCATTAAAATGAGATCTTCGGCCCGTATGCTTGAAATTCGCATCGCATCCAGAGTCTGTCCAAGCCATTGATACCCGGTATCAGGTGTACTGACAGGAGTTTTTGGTGCTGCAAGCCATTCCAGCAGCGGACCTAGTTCGCTTTGAAAAGCCTCTCTGATAAAAGCGACTTCTCCAAACGTTGGAATGTGATTCCTGAGGGACTCATATTTTTTCAAGAAGAGGGAGAGAGTAGAAGAAAGCTCAGCAGGAATCTCATCCCATAGCGTGTCAGGATAAGTTCCGGTCAAACCCCATGAAATATAGGGTTTAACATCAGCCTCATGAGTCTGTATCTGGCGCCGGGTTGCATCTGCCCACCATCTGACTTCATCATCAGGATAGGGACTGAGTGCAACTAAAATATCTGATGCCATCTCATTCATATCTGCGAGGGAATGAATAATACCGGGAATCGTTTTCTCTATTCGGGTAACTGATTTCATCAGGTCTGCAATTTTTAAGTGAATCAGGGCAGGTACTTCTCCCGTACTCGTTTCAGATGCCTTCAGGACATCGGTGAGGATATAAAGCACATCCGAGAGTCCGTCAGCAAATTTCGTTGAAAGTACCGGCTCTGAAGGGATTTCAAAGAGTCCCTGTCGTAACACCAGCAGATCCCCGACAAGATTGCCACTATCAACGGTGGAGATGTAGCGGGGAAGCAGGGGCTCTAATGTTATCGTGTCATACCAGTTGTAGAAATGACCTCGGAATCTCTTGAGTTTCCCCATGGTAGTCAGGGTGTTGTGAGTACGATTGACAAACTCACCAGCCGGAATGTACCCGAAGTCGTGAGCGGCAAGATTTGCAAGCAAACAGAGTCCGATATCTGTTGGAGAGGTCCGGTGAGCAGTAGCCACGACCGGGTGTTCCTGGTAGTTGTCAGGAGGGAGATAATGATCTTCTGCAGTGACAAAGGTCTCAAAAAACCGCCATGTTTTTCGAGCAATCCTTCTCAAATACCGGTTCTGTTCAGGAGAAAGGGGAGGAGTCCGGGACTTTAGCGGCTGGCTTATCCACCAGGCAATTGCAGGGGAGATAATCCATGCACAGGCAAAGAGAATGCAAGCCGGAGAGGCAGATAGGGGCAGTATGCCAGGGAGTATAAGCAATCCTGCGCCGATAACCGGTGCAGGCCACATGATACGGTACGAACCGGAAATATCAGAGATACCCCTTCGGCCAGCTTCCTGGTGGGTAGTCCACTCAAGCAGGTTGTGATGAGAGACTTTCATCCGCCAGCAGGAGCGAACAATAGCATCAAGATTGATGTATGCTTCAAAGGGGAGGAATGCCAGAGTAAGCAGTGGGACTGCAATCATGCCCCGAAGATCGAGACCCATATCATGGATATGCATTCTTAAGGTATGCTCTCCCGGCTTTCGAATGACTTTATGACATGCGATGATTATTGGTGGAATCAGGAAAAGCGAAATGATAAAAACTGTCCAGAAGAGTGGATCCTCTAGAACCGTCCATGAAAGAAGTAAAAGGAGTAAGGTAACCGGGGTTGTGAGGCTTCTCATCAGATTATCAAATATCTTCCACCGTGAAAGAAAAGAGAGCGGGTTTTTTAGTTTTTGAGAGGTACTATCTGGAACGGATGAAAAGATCCAGGGGAGAATCTGCCAGTCGCCTCTGATCCACCGGTGTCTTCGGATGATATCAGCCAGATAACTGTTTGGATATTCTTCAAAGATCTGTATATCGCTGACAAGACCCGTCCGGGCATAACACCCCTCCAGAAGATCATGACTTAATATGAGGTTTTCCGGAAACCGACCTTTCACTACAAGAGAGAAGGTTTCGAGATCATAGATCCCTTTTCCAATAAATGATCCTTCGAAAAATGCATCCTGGTACACATCTGATACGACACGGGTGTAGGGATCTATACCCTGTTCACCTCCGAAGAGTGATACAAATCGGGAAACTCCTGACAGAGAGAGAGAGAGTTCAACACGCGGCTGGAGTATCCCGTATCCTTTCCTGATTACCCGGGTTTTGGGATCAATCCAGGGTCTGTTCAGGGGATGTGCAATCGCACCAATAAGACTCCGTGCACTATTTCTGGGGAGATCGGTATCGGTATCCAGTGTTATCACACAGGTGATATCGGTAAGAGCTTTCGGATTGCCAACAACACAGGAGAAAGGATTTTTCCCGGGATCTGACAGGAAATTATTAAATGCTTCGAGGATTCCCCGTTTCCGTTCGTAACCCATAAAAATCCCTTCACCGGGATTGTAGGTACGGCTCCGGTGCATGAGAAAAAAAGTATCAGGGTTTTCTTTCCGGTATTTCTCATTTAAAGTCAATATCCCATTGGAAAGCAGGGATACCAGCTCTGCATCGGTGGGCATCTGTGCAGCAGGGGCATTTTTGAGATCAGTGAGCAGAGCAAAGAACAGGTTTTTCTCCTTATTTGCGAGAAATCTGATCTCGAGCGAATCGAGAAGTTTCGAAACATCTGCAACGGTTGAAAGGACGGTGGGTATAACCACAACCGTTTTTCTATCGTTTGGGATCCCGTTAGAATAGTCCATCTTAGGGAGCGACACCGGCGTGAGAAACAGGGTACATACCCAGTTAGTCACTTTCGTTACACTTTGACTGACCGGAAATAAAAGCAGTACCAGGGTGGGAAGAGCAATGTACCAGTCAAAAGGCAATAGTCTGGTTATTGCAAAATACAGAACCAAAAGGGTGAGAAATAAGATCCCACCTGCATAGAGGGAGAAGAGATGAGCATGCCCTAATCTTTTTAAATGGTCGATACCAAAAGGATGATGAAAAAGTGCTTCTTCCAGTGCTTCTCTTCCATCATCTATCAGATAATATCCAAGATGAGACTCCCTTTCTTCCTGCTCGTCTCTGTTTCTGGCAAGAGATGCAAGTTCTACTGCTTTTTGTGCAACCAGGTTCTCTGATACCCCTCCTTTCCTCGCGATCTCCTCAACCACGTGACGATACCGGTCCCGTGTCTCAAAATCCATCGCTGCATATTCATCTGCAGGATCACTGCGAAGGGTATGTTCAACAATACTCAGCCGTTCTACAAAAGAACGCCAGTCACTGGTATCGAGAAGGCGAAGGCTGCTAATGCTGTTCCCAAAAGAGACCTGATCAGCAGCCTGAGCCTGTATCTCTGCACTGATCATCTGCTCGAGGGTCTGGTTTTTTTCAGATAGTCGCTGCTGTATCCATGAAAGAGCAAACAAGAGGGGACCAGAACTTCCCTGTAGCTGGCGTGACATCTCGGCAACAAAAGCACTGGTCAGGGGTGGATCCGATCGTGCCATATCTGCAATAACAAGAATGAGACTTTTTGGATCGTGCCGTGCCATTTTGGTCATGCGATCCACCCAGTAATTGGCAGAATCACGATCTGAACTGTTATCAGATATAATATCAGCGACTCTACGGAGATTTTCGATCAATGCAAGTCTGAACATGATAGGGATTGCCCATAGTTCACCGAGATTGAGAGGGGTGACCTGCTGATACGCGTCAATAAAAACGAAGAGGTTTTCAGTATCAATCCGGCCGTCGCTGTGGGCAATGAGTTCTCGTGCAATATGATAGACCCGGGGATATCCTTCCAGCGGTCCCTTTGCGAGGTGCGGGAGTTCTTTGCTGTACTCTTCAGGGAGATGCAGACGGGCGGTTCTGATCTGCTCCTCGACAAGGTAAAAATTATCTAAGAGCCATTCACCTGCAGGAGCAACAGGAGAATTTTCTTCAATTACCGTATTGAGTAGTGTGTGCGTCTTTAATAGGACCTGCTCGTTATCGGCAAGTCGTGGAAGAAGGCGATCCTCTCCTTTTCTGGTATCAACCCGGTAAAATCCTGCTATCTCTTTTGCGTGCTTCTCCAGTTGATCTCCGCTATAGAGTTCGTCCCGAAGGGGACCTTTATCAATCTGTTCATGACGAGATTTTTTTTTAGTCCGTTCTTTTTGGGATGCAAATATATTCCTCAAAGCCTTTTAATTCTCCGATATTTTTTTCAAATTTGAAAATACAAAACGAAACCCGGGTGGTAATACCGATCATTTTACTATCAGGAAAGAGACGGGTTTACTTCGTATTATAACTTCTGATCAGATGCAGATTAAGATGATTTCCTATAGAAATGCGATTAGATCAAGAAAATACCCCTTTTATCAAACAGGCGTGTTATCGGATCTCTGGATTTTGGTGACAAAAAATACTATCAGCGTTAACATAGGATCTTTAAC
>CAZSDZ010000051.1:0-18559 GCA_964605795.1 uncultured Methanoregulaceae archaeon | reverse complement strand
ATAGTTTGAAGGGGACTATGCCGTTCTATTATTTTTGTTCGGAGATACTGTTGATATTAATCTCCGAATAGTCATGAACTAATACTTCGATTCATAACCTCTAAACCAGTAGCAAATACGATTCTCGTACTATCAATTGGTAGATCCTTCTGATATCTTCATCACCTTCATGTTTCATTCCGCAATATTTTTATAGATAGTAAGGAATATATCAATAATGTATCTCTCTCCACAAAAGGGAATATCTGCAGCATTCTTCTTTTTTTCTCTATTCATCCTTGTTTGTGTCCCTGCAAGTGGAGTGGTCTGGCAGACAATCGAGCCACAACCCGGGATTACCATTGACATTCCGGCGGGATGGAACTATTATACGTCTTCTATCGGCTCACAAACCCTGACAACAGCAACCGATTCAGAGAACCAGATATGCATGACCATTACGATACAGCATCAGACACACACCGCTCTTTTACCATCCCCGGGTTCATCAGGTAATACAGAGATTTTACAGGTACAGGGAGCGATATCTCCCTCCTTCATGTCCACACCGGTCAGTTCTCTCTGCGGGAACGGATGGAATCTTATGTTATCTGAATATTTTGATGATTCCGGAAGCAGGGTCTATGCAGTCTCGGTTGACAAAGAGGGAGGAGATGATCTTACCATCAGTTTAACGGTTCCCCGGTACCTGGATTGCGCAGAGTACCGCAATATGGTATCTGAAGCATGCTGGCGTATCATGATCGGCAAAGAGCCGTACATCACACGTCCGGTTATGGGGATATGATCGTTTTTCTCTCGTGTTCTTTCGAATCGTATCCTGTTTCCCGCTCTTTTTTATCCTTTTACCAGAGTACCATTATGAGTACCAGGTGAATACTACCTTTATCTCATCTCTTTAAAAAGAATGAAAATATGGATACAGAATCGATCCCGGGTTTTTTAGGGCTTAATTGAAATTTCATACCGTCTTTTTGACGTACCTTTCCATACCGGAAGATGTTGGTAGGCCTGCAAAAACGGGAATCAATTAAAAAGGGTGGGGGTAAAAATATTTCAGGACGATAGAGAAACTCCCAGGTTTTGTCCGAGTGCGGTAAACTGAACAAGCCATTCCATTGCATTGGTATCTCCGGTCGCAGCATGAGATCTCATCTCATCCTGTTTCCTCATTCCTATCCGGTAATACTGGTTCTGCGAGTTCCAGATATCAGGCTTCAGGTGAAGAGGTTCGATAAGGCTTAACAGTTGATTTAGTGTTATCAGGTTTTTTATATCATCCGGTTCTCTCTGGATTTTTGCCATATAACGGGTGACCGTGTTTGCTAATTCAAACTGTAATATTAAAATATCTGGTTTAAAATGTCCGTTTAATAGTGCATCAATGATATTTTTTAAGGCAAGAAGATCTATCTCATCACGTTTGAGGTTCTTGTGCAGGTCACGATTCAGGATATATTGAATCGAGGACTCCAGTACCTCTGGTGGTTTAATATTCATCTCTTTCATGGCTTTTATGAGTGAGAAATATTCATCGTATATCTCCCGGTATGTGTCTTCGATATCACTCATCGTGGTCTTTAAAATCTGGCTCATTACTCTCCGTTTCCCTTCAGGAAAAAGGTGTCCGAGTGAGTAGGAATGAGACTCAAAATGTACATTTAAGGCAAGGATGATCCCCAATAAATCATTTTTTAAAAAGGCATTCCAGATATCAGTCTGCATTGCGGTGTGTTCCACTTCAGTGGTATATGGTCTGATTCCACCGATAAAATTGTGTGTCTCGATATGTATTGCAGCAAATGAAATAAGGGTCTCTTCTCTCGTTATGAGAGACCGGAAAGAGGCATTTCCGGTTATCAGTTTCATCTTACCCTCTGTCGCCTGCTTGTAGGTGTTCCGGGTGATGATATAGGCCGGGATCTCTGTTTTATCAGGATCTGACTCAAAGAGCGACATGATAGCATAATGAAAAGCAGCCCGCGAAACACTGATTGCAGCAGATTTCACGTACGTTTTATAAAGATAAGAACCGTCTCCGAACTCTTTCATATTACTCTGTGCATTGTTGAGGATGTGCAGGTATCCGGGCTCAAGATCAATGCTGCTGACTTTTTCTGCCAGTTCAATGGCACGGCATGCATATCGCATCACCTGAATTGTCTCTATCCCTGATATGTCATCAAAGAACCATCCACAGCTGGTAAACATGAGAAGAGCATTACGCTGCATCTCGAGAAGTTCCAATGCAAGAAGTTTTAGATTCAGATTTTTAGGATCTGTTACGTGTTTTTGTAAGAACTGATCGATTACCGGGGATTGGCGATCTGAAATTACCTCAATATAGTCATCCCTGGCCTGAAGGGGATTTTTGAGTATCTCCTTTGCAGAGGTCTCATATATCTCTTTTAATTGTTCTGACAACCAGTCCATCGCTTCCCGGAGGGGTATACGCCATTTCTGGTTCCAGTTTGTCATGGTATGGGACGTCTTACCCGCCATTGGATCCATGGAGGTGCAGATCTCCTTATCTGTAATGAGACAGACATGATCGGTATGGCAACCACAATCCTGCCTCCATCTTTGTATCCCGTGACTGCAGCTCCATGAAGAGTTCTCAACGATCTCGACCTCATGGACCGGGGGGAACCGGCTTAAAAATTCTCCATAGTTTGTTATATCTGCATAGCCGCCTGATTCGATGGTATGGATGGCATACGCGAGCGCCATATCTGCGAACCGGTGGTGATGGCCATATGTCTCCCCGTCCGTTGCGATACTCACCAGCCGGGGTGACTGATCACGATGCAGAAACGCTGCCATCATTCGTGAGGCAAATCGCTCTCCGTTCTTGAGGAGATCCCCAAATGCTGTTTCATACGCAATTTTTGCGTCATAGAAGAAGATGGCTATTGTTTTATCGTCAGGCAACCGGCAGAGATAGGGCACGGTGGTATCAAGCGTCCCTTCAAAAACGGGTATCCATGATTCATTATTTTTTCGAATACGTCTTGCCTGATGCGGTGCAAGGATGGTGTAGCGGATGTTATTCTCTGCAAGGATAGATAGGGTTTTTTGACAGACCGCAGTCTCCGGGAGCCACATCCCTTCCGGTTCACGCAAAAAACGCCTTTCAAAATCCCGAATGCCCCATATAACCTCTGTCTTTTTATCATGGTCTGATGCAAGAGGCATGATGATATGATTATAGACCTGTGCAATTGCAGATCCATGACCTGAAAATTGTTTCAGACTTTCTCTATCCGCTGCAAGGATCGCCTCGTAGACTCCGGGGTCGTTTCTCTCCATCCAGGAGAGGAGCGTGGGCCCGAAGTTAAAACTGATCTTTGCATAGTTGTTTACAATATCAATGATGGTCTTGTCAGTCCCAAGGATCCGTGACGAGGCGTTTTTTGCATAACACTCGGCGGTTATCCGTTCATTCCAGTCATGGTATGGATATGCGGTGTCCTGTGTCTCGATCTCTTCAAGCCAGGGATTTTCCCGTGGAGGCTGGTAAAAATGTCCATGAATACAGATATACCGGTTCATGCGATCACAACCTGCATCCGACGATGGATGTTGCTCTCTCTTCTCATCGGTATTGTGTTTCCTCCATGATTATCCGTTCCTGGGAAGAGACCCATTCTCTCTTATAACTTATAAACCCGGACAGAGAAAAAAGCCTCTCCTCCCCTTTCCGGATCCACGTATCTGATATCACAAAAAGCCTGACGTATCAGTCAGATCTTTTTGTTTCTCTTCTGAAATCAAAGAACGATAATCACCTAATGATTACGGAAGGGATTGTCATAAACCGGTTGTGGTATTATACACAGCAACCGCTGGGCATAAGAATGTGTTTCTCCATAGATACGTATACTAAGATGGACCCTCTCACGATTGCTCTCATTCTCCTCTTTTTCACCGGTATCATCGCCGGACTTCTCTCAGGAATGCTTGGTATTGGTGGGGGTATCCTCATGGTTCCGGTTATGTTTTTTATCCTGAACCAGTCCGGGTACCCGGAAAGAGCGATGGACATCGCGGTTGCTACTTCAGTGGCAGTCATTTTACCGACTGCACTCAGTGGAGCCTACAGACAGTGGAAGAGAAAGAATATATCCTGGATTCCGGCTCTGATTCTTGGAACCGGGGGCGTGGCCGGTTCTGTTGCCGGGAGTTTCATATCCATTTTTCTTCCTGTCAGGACACATGCTTTTGTCTTTGGGATCTTTCTTATCCTGATTGCGGTCTGGATGATCCTTGAGAGATCTCCTGGTATGAAAGGGTATACTATCACCGGTTCAACACCTGTTTTTCTATCACTGGGTTTTTTTACCGGGATAACATCAGGTCTTTTTGGCATCGGCGGAGGGGTCATTCTCACACCCGTCCTTGCAACTATTATCGGGTATGGTATGCATAAAGCGGTCGGGATAGCAACAACATCCATGGTGCTTACCTCATCAGGAGCCACTGCAGCCTATGTTATGCACGGGTTGCCAATTCCTGATCTGCCACTTTATCATGTAGGCTATGTCAGCATTCCGTTCTGGGCAATTCTCTGTATTGCTTCGATTCCTGCTGCGCAGGCCGGAGTTCTCCTCTCTCACAAAACCCCTGAACGGATTCTTACGTATATCTTTGTTCTGCTGCTCCTGTTTATTGCTATCAGGATGATGACAGGGTAGTTGTTCCAAAAAAACCACCGTATCCGGTAGAATTCCTGTTTTTCCCCTATTGATTTTGTATAGAAAACTCAAAAAGAGGGAAATTTTGCCTCTTTATGAGATGACCGCATCAAGTATACGGGCCCGCACTGCCTCAGGGATGGGGGAATAGTCCTCACTCACGATGATCAGTAATATGATATTCTTTTCTGGTATTTTTGTTACCAAAATCCTTACCCCCGGAAACGTGTATGACTGATCAATGACGGCATATCCCTTAAAAGAGAACATAACAGGCTGGGAGACCCGGATCGCTCTGCTGAGATCTCCTCTTTCGTTTAAGAGTGATGTATCTGGTATCTCCCAAGGAATATCAGTCATGGTTTTTGTGATGCCAGGAAGGAACGATCCTGTCATCTCCACGCCAGAGGTCTCCCCGGTGATATATGCCTGGATGAATGATAGAAATGAATCCGGATTTAGATACGAAGATAACCGGTTGATTGTGAGTGTTTTTTCTGTTGCAATCTCATACTCTCTTTTTTTGTCGATGCCAAGGATATCTGCAGGTGTTGTCTTTCCGTAGCCCTCTACTGAGAGTATCGTATCATCAGATACGACGAGGATAAACGTTGTAGCAATACCTGCCCTCTCAAGCATCCGTTCAATATCAGCATGGTATGTATTCTCTGCGGGAATTTCCTGGGGAGGTGTTGTTGAGGCACCAGCAGGGATAGTGATGCATATGAGCATGAAAAGAATGAGGATTGCTTTTTTTGAAGAACTATTTGGAATTCTGCCGTCTCTCTCTTTTAAATCCGTTGAATTCGTATAGGCACTGCAAAACCCTGGGATCGGATCCCGGGCAACCGTTTCGCATCTTCTATCATCGTGTATCTCATTCCTCCAATCCTTGTTTTTATTCTTTTGTCTTCTCGATTGCAGGCAGATAAAACTGGTTCACATACTCCTTTACCATGCGACGGCTACAGAAATGTGGCCCTGCACTTTTCATTGCCTCTTTCATGACCCTGACCCACCCTACCGGGATACCGTCCTTGTCAAGAGTATAAAAAAGAGGAATAATCTCCTCCTCTAACAGCCGGTACAGGGCATCGGCATCACCCTGGTTGTTCTGTTCGTTATCTGCCCCAAATATCCATCCGTTCTTTTTGTTATATCCTTCTATCCACCATCCGTCAGCGATACTGAGATGTGGTACGCCGTTTATTGCTGCTTTCATACCGCTTGTACCACAGGCTTCCATGGGTGGAACCGGATTGTTTACCCAGACATCAACACCATGAACCATGTGCTGTGCGAGTTGTTCGTCATAATTTTCGACAAAAGCAATTCTTCCACTAAAATCAGGATTTTTCGCAAATTTAACTATTTTCTGGAGTATTCTCTTCCCTTCATCATCCTGGGGATGGGCTTTCCCGGCAAAGATGATCTGGATTGGTCTCCATCGGTCATGTAAGAGCCGCTTGAGCCGTGTGATATCGGTAAAGATAAGATCGGCACGTTTGTATGTAGCAAATCGCCTGGCAAAACCGAGAGTCAGAATATTGGGATCCAGCAGGGCTCCTGATGCAAGGACGATTGAAGGGTTTGTATGCTCTGATTGGAATGCATATCGTGCCCGGTCCATGATCCGGTTAATCAGTTTCATCTTCAGCCAGAAATGGTGTTGCCACAACTCTTTCTCCTCGATAAAATCAAGCAATTGCCACATCTCGGGATCATCATGGTTTGCTATCCAGTCTGGTCCAAAATATTTGTCAAACAAAAGATCAATCTTGGGATCAACCCAGGTTGGGACATGTACACCGTTTGTCACATAACCGATGGGAACATCATCTTTCTGCAATCCAGGCCACAGGGAATGCCACATGGTCCGGGCAACCTCGCCATGGCGTTTACTGACACCATTACGGAACTCGGTGAGATTGAGTGCCAGAACCGTCATGTTAAAACCGGCTGAAGGATTGTCAGGATGTGTTCCGAGTCTATAGAATTCTTCACGGGAAAGTCCCAGCAGCGGGTAATAGGAATTGAAATACTTGTCCATCAGGTAAAAAGGGAATATATCGTGTCCTGCAGGGACCGGTGTATGTGTGGTAAAGATTGATGTTTTTTTGACATCTGATAATGCGGTTGCCGGATTCATCCCATCCTCCATGCTCTTTCGTATCCGTTCAAGAAGGGCAAAGGCAGCATGGCCTTCATTGAGATGGGCAATTGAGTGCCTGATTCCAAGCGTTGAGAGAACCTTGTACCCCCCGATCCCGAGCACAATCTCCTGTCGTAATCGCTGTTCATTATCGCCGATGTAAAGATGGGAAGAAATCGACCGGTTCCAGGGATCATTCTCAGGGATATCGGTGTCAAGCAGGTAGAGAGGTATCCGACCTACCATGACTTTCCAGACCGCAACAAAAATGGGAGGGTGTATAAACGGAACCGTTATGGTAAGTTTATTTCCACCAGAATCATACACCCTGGTAATCGGTGCGGCTTCACGGTCAAGAACCTCATCAATATGTTCCTGCCATCCGTCCTCCCGTATTTTCTGGTGAAAATACCCCTCCGGGTACATGAAACCGATGGCAACAAGGGGCAGTCCGAGATCACTGCACTCCTTGATATAATCTCCTGCCAGAAATCCAAGACCCCCTGCATAAAAGGGGAGAGAATGATGAAGCCCGTATTCTGCTGAAAAATAGACCACCGGCAGGCATTCCGGCTCCTTGCAGATCTGTGAGAACCAATGGTCTTCGTCACTGATGGCTCTCGCAAACTCGTCCATGATGAGATCATAATCGTGAAGATAGGCTTTATCAAGAGAAGCAGACACCAGTATATCGTCTGGTAGTTCACGCAACATCTTTATCGGATTATGTACGCTTTCTTTCCATTTGCTGCGGTCAAGCCTTTTGTATAACATTCGTGCCCCGGGATTCCAACTCCACCAGAGATTATATGCCAGTGGTACGAGACCTGAAATTCTAGAGGGGACATGGGAGAACTCACTTGGTATCAGGATCTTTTTCTCCGGCTCATAGGATGATCTCATGATTCAACCCTTTCGTGGTAAATGATAAAAACATATGGGATACACTGGCGAGGTGGTGAGAGGAATGGGGGGGAGGCCCGGGTTTATTCTCCCATCTGAATGTCTTTTGTCATATCAGTACAGGGTATATATCCATGAGCAGGCAGAGGGAAAGAGGATATCAATGATCTGACCGGTGGTTATCTCATTGCCCGGTATAATCTCTCCTGCATACTGTTCCTCTGGAGCGATATCTGGTCTGCAGAACTGGAGCTGCTGCCATGTTCTGTATCCGAGGCAAAGGGGGTAAAAGAGGTCTTTTGGGATCCAGAAGGTATGGGTGCATGCCTGTTTATCCTCTTTTCTGACTGATATTAACGATCCGCTCTTCCATACCATGTCAATCTTCTCCCTGAACAGGTCGAGGCGTACCGTTCCTGTAAAAGAGGGGATAGGTCCTGACTTCATCCGCTCTTCAAGCAGGGGAGAGATCTTGCTGATAAATGAGAGAATATTCGGAATTTTAACCTGCCATGCATAGGATTGGGGGATCGTATCATTCAAATGTGAGCCATATGTCATTCTGCTCCATTCTATCGGCATATTGAGCCTTATATATGTTTTTTTCTGATCATCGGCAAGGGTTCTGCAGAAGGATAAAAAAGCAGCATAGATATCTGGCGAGCCACCGACACTCATCTCTCCGATTATGAGGCCGGAACCGAATCCTTTGAAGGGAATTCTGCAGTACTTCTGAATCCCGGTTTTCGTGTCATAAAGAATCCAGAAGTCAGATCCATACTCTGTTTCTCTTCCACACGTCAGGAGATATTCCCAGTGCTTCTCATTTCTGACTGAAGAGATCAGGTACTGGTTCCGATATTCTTTATCTTCCCTCATCAAAAACGGGATATCATCCGTCCCTGCCTTCCTGAAGGAGAAGCGGGGATTAATGATATCGGGAATACGATCAATCGGGATGGTTGTCTGGCTCTCGAGGGGAAGAGCATAGTAATAACCAAAAGAATGATAAAACCCGGGTATTCCCTGGATAACTGCGAGATCATACTGCTCTTTTAGAAGAGTCTTGTCAAATGCAGCATTGAGCTCTCGGATAAGACCTTTATTCCGGTATTTTGGAGCGGTTGCAACCATTGCCATCTCGGCGACACAGAGAGGTATTCCTTTCATACTCCACTGCTGGGGTATGAGGACGAGACCGGAAACAACGGTGTTATTCTCAGTCTCTTCCACGAAATAACCATATCTCTCCTTCATTCCCGGATAGTGATAAAAGATCTTATCAGCAAGGGTATCAACCCTCTCAGGAAGAAAAACGGTTTCGTAGAGTTGTACAAGGTTTTGGAACTCCTCGTTGGAGGCGATTGTTCTGGTTCGGAAGGGCAGATTCATTCCAATGTACCGAAACCTGTCGGGGCGATATCATTCCAATATCGGTGGCTTTTCTTGAGAAGAAAGGGTATCATGGGGATAAAAGAGATATCTTATCCTGTAGGATCATATGCGGTATGGTCGGAATATCGTACTTATGCGAGTGGATCGCTGCTTAAGGTAAAGATACGCAGATCGGTGACACCAGGCATAGCTTCGTACTCCTGTGATCCCCTGATGTATACCGGACTCTCGGTCATATTCATAATTATCATTCCATCGTTATCAACCGCTTCGATACGAAGGGATCCGTAATAATACGTCTTCTCCGGAACCTGTAGTAGTACCGTTCCGTCATCTGGTCTGATTACTGCTGTTATCTCATTTGACCAGGTCAGGGTTTCGTTATCCGGATTGTATCGTTGTTTTTCGGCTTCGAATAACTCTTCTTCAGTTGTGGTTTCTGCAATAAAGGCAAGGAAATCTTCGTAATGGGCACGCAGTTCCTGGTCAGCAGATAGAGAACTGATCCCGGTCCCCTGTATCGCGTTACTTCCACCATTCTCTTGTGAAACACACCCTGACATGATGATACAGAACACTACTGCCATCATGACTGCATAACGGTTTATTCTCATCAACATTACGTATCCGCTTCTCATTTATTTAAGATCTTCATTGACAATTTTGCAATTGAGAAGATATCTTTTGATGATCTCTCATTCGAGATGCCATCCTGTAACCACGATGGGAATCTGAAAAAAACCAGATGCTTCTTTTAAAGGATAGAGCAATGGTTCATCATTGTCATGATGTCTCTCTCTGACTCGGTACTGCTCCTTTAAAAGAGGGTTGGCATAATCCCCTGTTTTGGAATCTCTTTTACCTGTTACTGATCAACATCTTCGTTAAACCGGTATCCTCCCCTGGGGACCGTCATGATAAATCGTGCTCCCGTTCCATAGGTTCCTTTCTCAGCAATAGATATTCCTGTTATCGATAGCATCTCACGTGTTAAAAACAGACTCATCCCTCCCTTAATCTCAAGATTTCGCTCAAAAATGCTCTCTTTCTTGTCATCAGAAATCCCCGGGCCGTTATCAGAAAAGATTACCCTCATGGTTTTGTCAGGGCAGATCTGGTACGTGAGTTGTATCTCGGTCGCAGCAGGTGCATGAACAAGGACGTTCTCAACGAGACTTGCAAGTATCTTCTCAAGCAGGGGATCAGCAAAGAGATAGAGATTATCCAGATGTACCTTTCGATTCAGACGTGATACATCCATGTGTGAGATGGCATATAAGAATACATGGGTAACATTCTGCCATAATGGTGGCTTTAATCCAAGATCCTGATAATTCCTTGCGAAATTTAGGATCTTTAAGGTTTTATTGATGAGAGCTACCTCTTTTTGAATAAGGGATGAATGAAGATCATCAAGGCCGTGATCCTGTTGCAGTTCAATGTAGGCATACAGCCCATAGATGCTGTTCTGTATGTCATTGCAGGTTATCGTGGAGAGAAGGTTTAATTTCTTTGTTGCCTGGGCAAATCCTTCTGCAATTCGTATCCGTTCTGAAATATCAGTCAGACTGATCCTCACGTGGTGCCCCGGCCCCGGTAGCCTGACAAGTCGTACCTCACAAAGAATCTCCTCTCCTGCCTTGTTCCGAAATGTCTGCTCAGTGACGATCTCTTCTCCTGATAATGCCTGTCTGCTGATAAGAGACATCTTCTCCTTAAATACCTGGTATGCAGGGTCATCTTCCTCATAATGAGGATAGAACTGTTCCGGTGCAGATTGTAGTATCTCTTCCCTGCTGCATGCAAGAAGATGCTCGGCCTGAATATTTGCGTCAATAAACCGCTTTGTGTCGATCTCGAGAACGAGGATGGCTTCCGGTGCATGCTCGACGAGGATCCTGCATTTCTCCTCGCTCTGTATAAGTGCAGTCTCAAACCGCTTTCGTTCGGTGATATCTGTACAGATGGTTGCAAATCCTTCTTTTCCGAGAGGTGAGACAGAGATAAGCAGAGTTTTTCCCACATCAGGAATAGATGCCTCAAAGGATGTTGGGATACGTTTTTCTGCCATAAAAAGAACCATCTCATGGTATGGCCGGAGATTATTGGTGAATACTTCTGTTGCAGTTCTGTTGATTATATCGTTTCGTTTCAAGTTAAATATCGTCTCGAAACTTGGGTTGATATCAAGAATACGATAATCTGTACCTTCTTTTTCGGTATCATAAACGAAAGCATGCAATGCGACCCCCTCTGCCATATGGTTGTAGAGCGATCGAAACTTCTCTTCGCTTTTGCGGAGCTGGTCCTCTATCTCATACCGGGATTCAAAATAACGGGCAAGAATTCCTCCAACAAGGCATCCGGACGGGATAAGGATGATGAAACTAAGCAGGTAATACGGATCCGAGAGATCTATTCCTCCCTGTGGGAACTTCATCATGACCAGGGTCTGGGTGTATGCCACGATTGCTGCCCATACAATGATAGCGATGCAGACTGAAAAAAATATGATGGTCCCATTACTCCGGCTTTCATTCCTGACCGGAAGTCCGAGTACCTTTCTGATTATTGGTACGAGAAGCATGGTATCTGCGATAATAAGGTTGAGATACATCATTATCGTGGCCATAATGATCAGAGATACCAGGAGTTCGGTGGAGATTGAGGTAACCGCAGTCTCCTGCCAGAAGGGAGGATTATAGGAGAGGGCGAGCGGGTAGAAAAGATATGTTATTATACCGTAAAACAGGGCATACGGTATCTGGGCAATCAGGGGATGATTCCATAACCTCTTCTTTTTATTACGGATATCCCTGCAGTACCCGTGCCAGATAAACCAGAAAAGTAGCAGTCCGACGGTGATGCAGTACCCCCATCCGTTTGATGGCCAGAGAAAGATCGGAAATAGTGCAGCAAGACCGAAAATGCCTGCAATACATCCATAATTCCTGCCGTATGCAAGGGCCGCGGCGAGTGGAAAGCAGTAACTCCAGATAAGGGATATGGTAAGTGGTGCGATATCAAACTGGAATGAGAAAAATGCGCCGATAAAACCTGCTAATCCAAGGATTATGGAAAAAATAACGTTTCTCTTCTCAAGCATTCTCCTCATTGCTCCTGTGCAATCTGTTCCGAAACGGGGTGATTCAGGAACCGGGCAGACCGTCGGGTTTGTTTCCTACCGGATGATTTTGGTACCCTTTTTCTTATCAGACGCAGATCCCTGTCTGTTCCGGTTTAATTGAATCACGATACGTAATCTCCCCTCGTATCTGACCTGTACAACCCCTCTGACACCTCTGATGGCAGTAATTCTCATGTATGACAGGATGACAGTATGAGGAAATTACGGTATGCGATTATTGAGTGAACATATCATCATTGTTACACAAACCCTATAACGGTATCTGCTCTCTTTTTCCCATACCTGATATGATGCAGACAGATACGGGTATCTTCCGGGTTAATTCTCTCCCTGTCCTGCTCTCACGTGCCGTGAGATTACAGGGAATGCGTGATAATCCTGCAGGTCTTTGTAACCAATCACTACCTGATATCATACAAAAAAAGTCGTACGGAAAGCGATTATCTAATCAGGGTGATGTGTACAGAAATCGGTCCTCTTGATCGTATGTGTGCCGGGATCATACCCGTAATAGTCTGGATGGTTGATGAGATCGGCACAATTGACACCCATTGGTAGTATCTCAGCAAATCCAAAGAAGAAGGTTATCGCACTGTTGTCACGGGAGAGGGTGGTAATTAAAACTCCATCCTGTGTGCTTTCTGATTTTAGTATCGGCATCATGGTCAGAATTTGGTTCCAGAAGTTACAATTTAGGAGTGTGGTCCCGGTTCTTTTTGGGTATGCTGTTTTTCAGGAGATCGTGAATTTCAGAAGTTCGGTTTTTAACCGCTCTGAAACCCGCGAAACTTCATCAGATTGAAGAGTGAGTTGATCCGATCCCGCTGCAGCCTCCTGGCTTGCTGCTGCTGCAGAGACCGCTTCTTTCTCAGTATTGATGATCTCATCATTGACCTCGTCGATTGATGCGGTTATCTCTTCTACCGCTGCTGCCTGTTGTTCGGCAGACCTGGCTACCTCATCCATTCGCACATTTATCGTAGCAATAGCCTCGATTATCTCGTTAAAGACCTTGAGTGTCTCCTGGAGAGCGTTACTTCCAAACTCAACCGACCGGGCACTCTTATCCATGGTGACCGATGCAGTTTCTGTCTTTTTTGAGAGATTCTCAATCATTTCGGTAATATTCTCTGCAGATGTCCGGGACTCAAGGGCAAGGGATTTTACTTCCGCAGCAACGACGGCAAATCCACGGCCTGCTTCCCCTGCACGGGCAGCCTCGATGGCGGCATTTAAAGCAAGGAGATTGGTCTGGCTTGATATATCTGATATCACCTTCGTTATCTGGCTGATCTTCTTCATCTCGTCCATGATCTCATGAACAATCGCGACCACCTGCCCGGTTGATGTCGTGATATCAGCCATACCCACCTCTGCCTTCTTTGCAAGTTCAGTCCCCTTCTCTGAGATGATATTTGTCTGGTTTGCAAGACGGTTTACCTCGTCTGCACTTCCGGCAACTGCTGATACGTTCACCGCAAGGTTCTCCATCGCCTGTATTATCTGAGCGATGCCCTCGCGGCCTCTTCGTGCATTGTCGCTTACCTTCTCTGATATGGTGGCAAGGATGGTTGATCCCTGGGAAACATCCCCGATACTCTCCCTGGTCTGGCTCACGGTAAAGATAAGGATTTCTACCTGTTCATTGATGAGTGCTATCGCGTCAGAGATATTCTGACCAACCAGATCGAGAGCTCCCTTAAATGCCTGCCAGTCTCCGGTCATCGGAATATCTCCTGGTATCCGGAACGCAAAGTTATATGTTGCGTACCGTTCTGCAGACTGCATCGCTCCCTGAACCGGTTGTATCACTGAATCGAGCGTTGCATTCATGCCATCAACGATCTTTTTATAGTCTCCCATGTGTTTTGAAGAGTCAGCTCGTGTTGTGAGATCCCCTTTTGTTCCTGCCTTGGCAAGCATATCAACATCCAAAACGAGCGATTTGATATTGTCCCTCATCCTGATAAGGGGTTCATACATCTCGTCATTCTCTGATGCTTTCTCGATGGATGCGAGAAGGTCTCCCTCTGATATAGCGGTTACATAGGTGATAAGCTCAGAGAGCCAGTCATGAAGGTTGTTTATGGCATTCTTGAGTTTGGCGTGATCACCGACACACTCAATGGTCATCCGTTCTGAGAGATCTCCCCTGCTCATCTTCTGCAGAACCTGGTTGCCGGCCCGTATCGGGCCAAGAATGGTATTGAGCATATCATTGAGTCCGTGTATCAACTCTGCATATGCCCCGGAAAAGAGTTCAGGCCGCCCACGTTCTGCAAGATTCCCCCCCGTCGCAGAGGTGATTAATCTCGTGATCTCCTCTCGTAACGATATAACCGCATCTGCCACACCGTTTACGGCATTTCTGACCTTCTCATGCTCCCCATCATATTTTTTATCAGCCCTGGCATGGATATCCCCTTTTGAGATCTGAACAAGGACTTTGCTCATATCACGGAATGGATAAAGAATGTCATTTAACATCTCATTTATGTTTTTGAGCATCGTCTCGAGATCCCCGTGATATCCCTCGGTCTCAAGTCTCGATCGTAAATTTCCCTTCTTCATCTCCTGTGCAAGCGTCTTTATATTCTGGATGACCTTTGCCTCGGCATTATTATTCACCACGGTCAGGATGATGAAGGAACCGTCACCGGATTGTGCCCGCTTTGCCGTGACTTTTGCGTTAAAGGTATTCCCGTCCTGTTTTTGGAATACCCACTCAAAGCGGAATTTTTTCTGGGCAACCACCTTCTTAAGGAGGTCTTTTCCTACGACTTCTGACCTTGATCCGTCAGGAAGGACTGGAGCTGAGATGGCACCGAGCTCCTTTCCCGTGATAAAGGAGTTATCAGGAAACTTAAAAAGAGTCTTGGCAGTTTCATTACAGCCAGTAAATACATTGTCCTTGGCAATAAGGACCGCTCCCGGGATATCATCGAGGAGGTCTTTTATGATTGGATGAGTAAAGAAGGATTCTGATTCAGGGAGAAGGGGAGTCTCACTTGTCATTTGTCTCATATCCTATCAATCCCTGTAAAGAGAAGGATTGATTTTGATTATAGTGTGTGTCCGGTAACTATTAAATGGATAGGGTAAAAAGGCATGCCGTTCCCTGATAATTACAATTTTTCCTGGACCCAGGTTTTTTCAATAGAGAGATATCAGATTAGAAAATAACCAATAGAAGACAGAATAGAGTTTTTCTTGTGGAATGCGTTTTACTACCCGATTCTTTTAAAAAAAAACTCGATTTATCTATTCTGACTGCAGAAATACCAAAATCAGGGTGTTGTGACAAAAAAGGGGGGTATCATTTGAATGTCTTATCTTCTGTTCTTCAACCGGTTTTGAATCCTGTTTACAATGGATTGATACCTATTTTTTTTAATATCAGGGCTTCTAATGTCTCTTTTTTCAAACAGTCGCCATCTGGGTTGTTTTGCTGTTGGCCTGTGATCCGTGGTGCGATTTTTAAAACCTTTCCACAGGTCTTTTTTTCGTTTTGAAACACGCCTTCCCTTTTTTCCTGGTTGTGTAGTCTCTCTCTTCATCGTATCCTCCCCGGTTTACTAATGGCAGGGATACTACTTAAAGCCGATTCCCGGATAATCGGTACCGATACAAAGAGGTTCGTGATATTTTCCAGGATACTGTATGGTTTTAAAAAAGGTGATGAAATCAGATGGTTGCTTCTATCTTTTTAATAATGGCCTCGATGTTAACAAGTATCACAAGTTCTGATCGTTCCTTGTCCTGCCCCTCGTGGACCTTCTTTCTGATAACACCAAGGCGGTTCTTTGCATGGTCTGCCGACGAATCATCCCTGTCCACGTCAGATGTCTTATAGGTGGTGACCGCTAGAACATCATCAACAAGGATACCGATGGTTTTTGCAGATATCTGTGAATCAAGGACAATTACCCTTTTTTTATGACCGGCAGTGGCATCACCGGTTACATGAAGCAGACTCTTTAAATCAAGAATGGTCGTCACAATCCCCCGTAAATTGATGATCCCCTTGATATAAGACGGGGCTTCTGGAAGGGGGGTTATGTCTGTCTGGTTAATAACCTCCTTCGTGTCAGCCAGTTCGATAGCAAACATCTGGGTCCCCAGGATAAACTCGACAACCTGTATCTCACCTACCGTTCTGGATTTGATCCCTTGTGCCGAAGAGAGATTATCCTTCTGATAGGACTGGGCAGATGTCATCATCATGCTCCTGCTATCCTGAACTTCTGTATCTCTTTACTGAGGTCCTCGACAGCAGCGTTGACCCCGCCAAAGACCTCCCGTATCTGGTCTACCGATGCAGAAGTCTCCTCGCTGATAGCAGCAATGTCAGCAGCCTCATGGGAGGTGCGGGTGATAAGCCCTGACACTTCGTTTGCACTGGCCGTTATCTCCTCGATTGCTGCTGCCTGTTCCTCACTGGCACTTGCAACCTCGGAAATATTTTGATTGATACGTATGATGGCATCGACGATCTGGTTAAAGGACTCAAGCGTCTTCTCAACCGCCTCGGTCCCATGTTCAACCTGACTGGCTGCGTTCTTCATGACACTCGATGCGGTCTCAGATCGTTTCTGCAGGTTTGTAATCACTTCTGCGATGTTCTCTGCAGATTTTCGTGACTCTCCTGCCAGTTCCTTGACCTCGTCGGCAACGACTGCAAAGCCCATCCCTGCTTCTCCTGCACGGGCAGCCTCGATTGCGGCGTTTAATGCAAGCAGGTTGGTCTCGTCGGAAATCTCGCTGATGATGTTGACAACCTTTCCGATCTCTCCCATCTGGTCCCTGATATCTGATATCATCTTGTCAAGTTCAATGGTCGCCGCATTGATACCCTTCATCCCGACTTCAGCCTCTCCCGCCAGTCCCTTACCTGCACCTGCGAGTTCGTCTGCCTGGTTTGCCAGGTGGCTTACCTCTTCGGAACGGGTAGAGACCTGGGTCACACTCTCGCCAAAGTCTTCCATGGCTTTAAGAACTTCCCGGAGACCGCTTCCCCCCTGTTCAGAGTTCTGTGAGACAACGCCGGAGTTCTGTGCAAGCTTCTGGGATCCCCCGGCAATCTCGATGATGGATGAGTTTGCCTCTTCTGACATCGCCGCAAGGTTCTCGGTCTGCTTCTGGATCCTGACAAGGGTGGCAGAGACCTGGATCCCGATGTTGTTCAAGGACTTCTTAAAGCTCGCAAAGTCTCCCTGGACATTGAGCGTTTCATCAAACTGGTCAGCAAAATTGTTCTCTGCATAACTGCCGGAAAGCCGCTGTGCTTCTTTTACCGGAATCACAAAGGCATCAAGAGTGTTGTTAAACCCTGCGATGATGTCACGATATGCACCCTGGTACTGCGAGAGATCTCCGCGGGTCTGAAGGTTCCCGGCAACAGCGGCGTTAGCAAGGGTTTTTGCCTCATTTATCATCTGGGAGAGGGACGAGATGGTGCCTGATAGGGCAGGAGCAATCTCGTCTTTATCATCCATCATGGGAATCTCTGTCGAGAGATCTCCAGCAGCAATCTTCTGCATGGTCTTTACCACGAAATTCTGAAGATTTTCACTAAACCCGTCCATGGTATCCGCCATGATACCGATCTCATCCTTGCGATTCAGTAAAAGCCTCATTCCGAGATGCCCCATACCCATCTCTTTGATCATGGCAACCGCCTGGTTTAAGGGGTTCGTGATGCTCCGGGTAATGAGAACTGCAAGAACAATCGCGATTATCACAGCAATGATGGTTGCAATTATCATCATCATTGTACTGCTCTGGGAGAGGGCGGTGTTTGCAATAGAAAGTCTCTCTGCTTCAGCCACGTTCGTGTTCATCAGGGTATTTAAGGCAGTGACAACCTCAACCCGTGCGCTGATGAGTGGAGATCCGGCAGCAAGTGCGGCATTGACCGCATTCATGTCATCGGCACGTGCAGCAGCTATCGTGGCATCGTACTCCCTGATCCAGATGGGGTAATTCTTGTCATACTGCTCAAGTGCTGTCTTTTGTTCAGTAGTATGCTCTGTCTCACGGAATGCATCCATCTGGGTATCGATGTTGGCCTTTATCTCTGCAACGCGGGTATCAACCGCAGCACGGGCTGACGGAACATAGATAAACCGGTAGATCTCGGCCCTCATCTCCTGGAAATCAGATTTGATATCTGATATGTATGTCAGAGGAACCGTACGTTGTTCGTACAATTGTGTATCTGCAGCATCGAGGGCTCCCATATTTATGATTCCCATCGCTGCAACGATA
>CAZSDZ010000050.1:0-18775 GCA_964605795.1 uncultured Methanoregulaceae archaeon | reverse complement strand
TAATTTCAATTTGTTCTACATTTACCATATCCTATTATTATCTTTAATATTATAGTAAGTATTGCAAGATACTATAATTCTCTTATTTACTATTGCAGTTATCTGGACAGCCACCATACGAAGAGAATTAACAAGACGAAATGTTGCAGAGCAGAAGGTTAGAGAGCAGTACTCAACCCTGCATAACATTATCAACAGCACAGATGCACCCATTTTCTCGATAGATCGCAGATACTGGTACACCAGTTTTAATGAGGCTCATGCTGCGATGATGAGAGAATTATACGGAGCAGATATTCAAATCGGTACCTGTATTCTTGATTACATACCCATCACAAAAGACCGGATATCCTTCAGAGATACTATTGATCAGGCATTGACCGGAAAAGATCTCACCAAAGAATTTTTAGGGAAAGATCCAAAATTACAAAAATTTTTTCAGATTTCATACACCCCTGTCAGGAGTAAAGACGGGATAGTAGGTGTTGCAGTTTTTGCCCATGATATCACTGACAGAAAGCGGGGAGAAGAGGTTCTTGAAGAACAGGTTCGTGAGCGTACTGCCCAGTTATATGAGTTGAACCGAGATCTCACAAAGGAGATTACTGAACGGAAACAGAAAGAAAAAGACCTCATAGAGAGCGAAGAGCGATACCACGCGATATATGACCAGTCACCCATCGCCATCGAACTCTTTGATAAAGATGGTGCTTTAGTGGATGTTAATCAGGCGTGCCTTGATTTATTTGGCGTCCGGAATATCGATTTGATCCGATCATTCTCTCTTTTTTCAGATCCAAATATCAGCGATGAGAACAAGGAAAAACTCATTCAGGGGAAAAGAACTCACTATCAAGTGCCATTTGATTTTGAAAAGGTTACCGAGAATAACCTGTATCCGACCAGCAGGGAAGGAATAATCTGGCTTGATGTGCTCATCACTCCATTGGGGGGTATACCTGATGATAGTACCGGATTCCTTGTTCAGGTTCAGGATATTACCCGCCGCAAGCAGGCTGAAGAAGCATTACAAGAGAGCGAGAAGAGATATCGTGATATGTTTGAGATCAATAATGCGGTCATGTTCATCATTGATCCTGGGACCGGCTGTATCATTGATGCAAATGCTGCAGCAATCAAATATTACGGGTATACTCACGAGGAATTAACTCAGATGCGTATTTGTGAGATCAATATCGCAGATCCTGATTCTATCAGAAAAGATATGGATCATGCAGTTGATAAGAAAGGGGCAGTTTTTCTCTTTAAACATCGGAAAAGAGATGGAGATATCAGGGATGTTGAGGTTTTCAGCGGTCCTATTTCTGTGAAAGGGAAAAAATTTCTCCATTCGATTATCCAGGATGTTACTGAGCGTAACCAAATAGAAGAAGCTCTTCGGCAGGCAAACCATAAACTCAACCTGTTGTCAAGCATCACCCGGCATGATATCAATAATGAAATCCAGGTTATTCTGGGTTATCTTGAATTAATAGTAGAATCTGAATTAAATCCTGAAATCCGCACCTATATCGGGAAGGTTTTTTCATCCACCGATAACATTAAACGACAGATAGCATTTACCAGGGATTACGAGGATATCGGTGTTCATACACCCGTCTGGCAGGATGTCTCTTCGGTGATAACAAAAGCAGGTCAATTAATTGATATCAGCCCGATACAGTTACATATTGATATATCCGGGGTTGATATCTTTGCGGATCCACTCTTACAGAAGGTTTTCTACAACCTGATTGACAATGCAAGGCGTTATGGTGAGACCATTAGCGAAATCCGGTTTTTTGGATGGGAAAAGAATGAGGGATATACCATCATCTGCGAAGACAACGGAGTCGGGATCCCGGATGAGTTTAAGGCAAAAATTTTCAGGCGCGAATATTTCAAACATACCGGGTTCGGGCTTAATCTTTCACGGGAGATCCTGGATATTACCGGAATTGTCATTGAAGAGACGGGTGAGTTCGGGAAGGGAGCACGATTTGAGATACAGGTGCCGAAAGGCAAATGGCGGTTTAGGTTATCGGAATAAAAGATAATTGGGTGTTTTTCCTGAAAAAGGGCAGGGGAGGCATGTATCGTGTTATTCGATGATATCACGATCACCGGTTTGAGAACTTCAGTTCTCCATCCTTCTCATCAACCACGATCTCCTCTTCTTTCCTGACTCTCCCCTCAAGAATCATCTTTGAGAGTTCATTTAAGAGGTACTTCTGGATAACCCGCTTTATGGGACGGGCACCGAACTGGGGATCAAAGCCCAGTTTGGCAATAAACCGGACTGCATTCTCTGTTGCGGTAAACCTGACCTCATTCTTTAAAAGCATCGTCTGAACATATCCTAACTGGAGCCGTACAACCGTCTCTATCTCATCCATGGTGAGCGGTTTGAACATAATGACCTCATCAATCCGGTTGAGGAACTCAGGCCTGATGGTCTTTTTTAAGAGATCAAAGACCTGTTCCCGTGTCTGGTCATACACTAAATCACGGTTTGTATCGGTCACATTCTCTAAATTCTCCTGGATGATGTGAGATCCGATGTTTGATGTCATGATGATGATGGTGTTCTTGAAATCAACGGTTCTGCCCTTGTTGTCAGTGAGACGACCATCGTCAAGAACCTGGAGCAGGATGTTAAAGACATCGGGGTGGGCTTTTTCTATCTCATCGAGCAGTACGACAGAGTAGGGTTTTCTCCGGACCGCTTCGGTCAGCTGCCCGCTCTCTTCGTACCCGATATATCCCGGGGGTGCCCCTACCAGCCGGGATACCGTATGCCGTTCCTGGTACTCAGACATATCGATACGCACCATGCTGTTCTCGTTGTTGAATAAGAACTCGGCAAGAGCCTTTGCAAGTTCGGTCTTTCCCACGCCGGTTGTCCCGAGGAAGATAAATGATCCGATAGGGCGCTTCGTGTCCTGAAGCCCGGCCCGGCTCCGGCGGATTGCATCAGATACCGCTTCGATGGCCTCATCCTGGCCGACGACCCGCTTGTGAAGTTCGGCCTCAAGGCTTAAGAGTTTCTGCTTTTCACTCTGCAGCATCCTGCTTACGGGAATCCCGGTCCAGCGTGAGACCACCTCGGCAACCTCCTCGGCATCCACTTCCTCGTTAACCATCGCAGAATCTTTCTGCAGCACGGTGAGGTTCTTCTCGAGTTCGTGAATCTTCTTCTCGATATCAGGAATACGGCCATACCGGATCTCAGCAACTTTTCCGAGATCACCACGGCGGTTGGCACTATCAGCCTCGAACTTCTGGTTCTCGATCTCATTCTTCCGGAGTTGGATCTGTTCTACAATATCCTTCTCAGACTGCCATTTTGTCTTTAAGCGGTTTCGTTCCTCGGTCAGGTTCCCGATCTCTTCGTTGAGATGATCCAGTTTTCCCTGATCTTTTTCCCGTTTTATTGCCTCCCTCTCGATCTCGAGCTGGCGAATCTTCCTCTCGATGATCTCGAGTTCTTCAGGGACCGAGTTTATCTCAAGCCTGAGTTTTGCTGCAGCCTCATCGATTAAGTCGATAGCTTTATCAGGGAGGAACCGGTCAGATATGTACCGCTGGGAGAGTTCTACAGCGGCAATAATGGCCTCGTCTTTGATCCTGACATGATGGTGACTCTCGTACTTCTCTTTTATTCCGCGGAGGATTGATATGGCATCGAGCATATCTGGTTCATTGACCATCACCGGCTGGAACCGTCTTTCAAGTGCCTTGTCCTTCTCGAAATATTTCTGGTACTCTTTGAGCGTGGTTGCACCGATAACATGCAGTTCTCCTCTCGAAAGGGCTGGTTTTAAGATATTGGCAGCGTCCATTGCTCCCTCGCTGGCACCGGCTCCGACCAGGGTATGGATCTCGTCGATGAACAGGATGATCTCCCCTTCTGCGGATATTACCTCTTTTACGACGCCTTTGAGCCGTTCTTCAAATTCTCCCTTGTATTTGGCACCAGCGATAAGAGCTCCCATGTCGAGGGAGTAAATCTGCTTGGTTTTCAGGTTATCAGGGACATCTCCGTCGATTATCCGGTGGGCCAGACCCTCAGCGATGGCTGTCTTTCCCACCCCCGGTTCCCCGATGAGGATCGGGTTGTTCTTTGTTCTCCTCGAGAGGATCTGGAGCACCCTCCGTATCTCGTCATCACGGCCGATTACCGGGTCAAGCTTTCCGCTGGCTGCTAGATCGTTTAGGTTCCGGGCATACTGGTTCAGGGAGTTGTAGGTTCCTTCTGCATTCTGACTGCTTGCAGTGGATCCTTTCCTGAGCTGCTTCATGGCAGTCTTTAAGTCTTTATCAGTGACCCCGTTCTGTTTCAAAAGCCGCGAGGTGGCATCGTTCCCTGCGAGGATCCCCAGAAGAAGGTGCTCAATCGAGACAAAATCATCCTTGAACTCCTGGGAGAAGCCCGTTGCCTTCTGGAGGGCTCTCGTCGCATCCTGCGAGAGGTACGGTTCCCCGCCGGTGACTATAGGCAATGACTCGATGATCCGGTCCAGAGCCTGGGTAAGGTTGTCGGTATTTACATTGAGTTTCTTTAAGAGGTATGGGATGACATTCTCATCAACGAGAAGCATCCCTTTAAGGATATGTGATGTCTCAATCGCCTGGTTCTGTTTTCCTGTGGCAATCTCCATTGCTTTCTGGATGGCTTCCTGGGATTTGATGGTATAATTGTTAAGATTCATGATTAGCATCTCCTATCGAATTAGCATGCAATTATCATTCGATATACTGTTTCGGTGTCTCAAATAGTTTACTATAATCATCTCGGAGGTCTGGTAAAGAGATTGTATTGGTAAGACATCCTGACTGTTCTGACAGGTGTCATCTCCTCTGCATTCTGAAGATAATGATAACTCCTTTTCCCAAAAAGGCTGAATTCTATGAAATGGATGTGACTTGCTATAAAAAGAGACATTTTATAATTAAATAATTATAATTATTAATGCTTGGTTGGAAGTGATATCTGTTATTATCCGGACGTACTCGCTTTTCCTTCTGCTATCACAAACGAATAGGAACTTTACCTTTTATTATGGATAACCCTCTCTGACCATGCGAGAACATTCTCAGCCAGGGATATCGCTAAATGATAATGATTCTCTTCAATAGTAACAGAAAAACCTGGATACCGTGTCTGTACTGCATATACTGAAAGCCGTTCTGCCTGTTTAATTTCTTCTGGTATTATTATCCCTTCATCCTCAAGAAGAGTTACCAAATGATGGATATCGTGAGTATATGGGAATGGGCGATTTAAAAAAACAAATATCGCCTTTAAAGCTTTCTCAGCTGCTTGCTCTGCCTGATAACAGAGATCTTCAAAATACGTATCTTCACTCTGTGCGTACGCAAGACTCATACTTGACCGTGCACGATTGAGCCATTCATCCGGATTATCTGGGGGAAGCCTCTGCTTCATACACCACTCTCCCTTCCTGCAACGCGGGATATAATACAGAACCAAAAAATTGATGATTTCTCTCGATCTCCTCGGGTGAATAGATAAGAATGTCAACAGATTGCCTGATCCCATGGAGATTAACATAGATATCTCCTGCAAGAGAGATGGGATCGTAAGATCCTGATTTGATAATCAAAAGATCGATGTCACTATTCTTATTGGCATTTCCCCTGCCTACAGAACCAAAAACAATTATTTTATCTGGTTCTGCGATGGAACAAATTCTTGAGATTATTAAATCAAGGTTTGAATTAATATCAGCCTTCGATTTGAAACCGTGTTGAATTTTCATATCACCCTCCTGGTTCATAGGAATATGTCGTCTTATTATACATCTTTGATAGATGCGAAGAGAGATATATTACTTCTTGTTTCTCAATACGGCACTTATTGTTCTTTCTGAAGAGCCGGTGATGTCATTTCATTACATTCATGTTGTAATTAAAAGTCACGCAAACTTAAGATGTTCATATTCATTTTCAGAGGGAAGTATATTAGTAAAATATAAAAATTTATATAATGTAATATATTCTATTTGTAATCTACTACTTGGTTTTTACTCAGAGCCCTTTGGATTGGCGTTTATGTCTGGGATCTATGAATGGAGTCTTTAGGTTTTTCCCAATTAAGACAGAAAAACCGGAATGTTGGTACCAGGATCTACAATCCTCCCTCCGGTCTTGGCATATGAGGAAGCCGGTCCCGCAGATGCCAGAATAAAAGCCCGAGAATGACACTGATAAGCACTGTGTACCAGCCAAACTCCCCTACCATTGCTGCTCCCGCCTCAGTTGCCTCAGTCAATGCCGGGTAGAACTTCTGGATAAAGTAGTTCCAGAAGCCATGAAGGAGGGCTGCTGGCCAGACACTGCCGGATCGGAGCCGGATCCATGCGAATATCGTGGAGCCGCCGAAGAGGGCAAGGAAGAATGTGATTATCGAGTACCACAGTGCACCTGAGCCATGATAGGAACCAAATATCATCAGGGGGAGGTGCCAGCACCCCCAGACTAAGGCGGATATAAGTGCTACCCAGGTGAACGTGCAGAACCTGCCCAGTTCTGGCACAAGCAGGCCCCGCCACCCGATCTCCTCACCTGTTGCTGAGGCGATACTGAGACCCAGTCCCATGAGAAGAGCCAGCAGACCTGGCAGTGTGAGCATGGCAAAAGCCCTTTCTGGTAAAAAGGGCTCAATATCAAAGATCCATGCGGTTCCAAACATAATTGCCCCGACCACGATTGGGATGAGGATCGCTACAAGCCACCACCTAATCTCACCGGGTTTAAATCCGAATCCGGAGAGGTTTCTCTGGAAAGAAAGACGGGTCACGATAGCGGCAAACGCCGGACACCACATAAGGAGAAAACCCACATATGGCGCGATTCCGAAATCTAACACAATTGGTGGTTTTTCCACGATTATAAACCAGAAGATGGATGATAGTGCGAAAGCAAGGATGATGTACACTGCAACGACATGTTTTGGATTGGTTGTTTGGGGGGAATTGACCGGTTTTGTCATACCAGAGAATGGAAACCGAGGAGGATAATGGTTTCGGATCCAGGATATTTCGTGTTATGCTATTCACCGGTTCTGGTTTTTGAGGGAAATATGTTCGACAGACCGGGTTTTTTATCGGATATAGGGTTACTATCTGTTGTTGGTTTTGGATAGGTACAAAAGAACTGATTTCCGGGTTTCGTTTCTCTCACTCGTGTTCTTTATCTCTTCCATCTACAAAAACTTAAAACGGCGATATGATTGTATCCTTTTAGGAATGAGCATTTTGGTGTCGTCTGATGAGCGTTTCCAGATGGTAATACTGCCAGTTCCGTTCTTTTTCCGTCGCATCATCAGCATTAGGTGAGTCTGTTTTATCACGGACTGCGGTAGCTGCATAGATTGCAGCCGCAAGGGCATGGCGTGGAACATGGGCAGTTGCCACCGCCTGACCTGCAGCACGGGCTGCTGACCGGGCTGCATCATCGAGTGCAACATCCCGTGCCGCTGCATGGGCTGCAAGAGATGCATTCCGTATAACCGCCATTGAGAAGACTCCCGTTTGTATCCACGCCCGTAATACTTCTATCGCTTCCCGTGGACGGTAATCGTCCTGATACCTCTCTTCAAAGCAAGGCAGTACCCGTTCGGCACAGTCTGCCGCCCAGATTGCCAGTGTTTTCTGATCCACTTCGACTGCACGTTTTTCAATCACTGCATCCATGCTCGTTGCTGCCATCTTTCGTTTTCGTTTCTTTTGTGTCATGACCCCCTTCCTCCCGGTTCATATCTTCAAAAAGCCAGACCATACGGTCAAGAAACCAGAGTTTACCCGCGTATATCATCACTGATCCGAGTATTGTTGGCCAGATATCGAGGAAGATAATACCCCAGACAACCGGCAGCATCCCGATTCCTGAAAGTATCAAGAGCAGGTGCGGAACCTTCCGGTGCCGGGGTGGCACCGGTACCTGGTCCCGGTTTGCCCAAAATCGCTCTCCAAAGACCGCCTTTGAACTCCAGAAATCAAAAGACCGGGGAACAGAGAAGATTCGTGGGTTTAGCCAGGTCCAGAAAAGAGTAAAGCAGATCGGGATGAGTGCCCACCATGATACCCATACCCTGCTATAGAATGCGAGGATGAGGAGTGGTAGGGCAGTATTCCGGGTAATGACACTCCAGGGGTTTGCATGGCGTCTCCAGGTCTCTTCGTCAAGCATGAAGAGCGAGGCAATTTTTCTCTCGATTGTCATGGTTTACTCAATTATCTTCTCATTCGTACTTTTTTTGCATGAAAAACTCGATCCCAAAAAAACAATATCTGTGAATTATCGTTTTTCATGAGTCAGGTTTGAGGCTTTGCCTCATAGGAGTTTTTTAGATTTACAATGTGTCGGAATTACGTACTAACTGTTATGGAAAATTAGTATTAATTCTCGTTAATAAACTCTTAACACTTAGTAAAAGATATTTTCATCATAGCATCCGTCTCTGTTTCGGAATCTCTTTTTATTGCAACCTTTAAAAATTTAATGATACATTTTCTCCATAATCGCATGTAAAGCGTTCAAAGGCGGGTATTACTTCGATAACATAAGATGTATGTAATTCGATACTATTGGTGAGGTGAACCGATCATTGAAAGATTGGACTTCGATCGGGTATGATGAGTACTCCTATCAAATTTTTGTTGCATCATACAAGGGTTTATCTCTGGATTGAATTATTGGTGGGTATTATTGTGTCGGTACCGGATAGGGAAGAAGGAACGTTGATTTTTTAAAGATCTCAAGGGATATCTCACACGTCACCCGCCTCCTTTTGTCTGACCTTCTGGAACTATCTATAATACAAAAGCACTAAAATAAGTATCATATGTTCAGGAATACACATCTCCTTTTCGTATTAATACTATTATTACTTGGCCTGGGTGTTGGAATTACCGATGCTATAGAATCAGAATATGCAGATATCATTCTTCTGAACGGTACTGTGTATACCGTGGAATATGGTACAGACTGGCATGTAACTCCCAAAGAAGCGATTGCAATTAAGGGAGATACCATCCTGTCTGTTAATTCAAGCACCAATATTGAGCAGTATATCGGCCCTGATACCGATGTGCATGACCTTTCGGGAAAGATGGTTCTGCCGGGATTCATTGACACCCATATCCACCTCGGTGCTGCTGCACAGATAATGGCAGGCATCGATCTGACTGAGTATACCTCGGTATCGCAGATTCAGGGTGAACTGGGTAGATACGCAAAAAATAATCAAAATGAGGAGGTAATCAGGGGATTTGGCTGGAAATATTTCCAGTTCGATGAGTCCGGTCCTCTTAAGGGAATGATTGACAGTGTCATTTCAGATAAACCGGTAATCCTGGTATCGTTTGATGGACATGCAACCTGGGTTAATTCAAAGGCACTGGAGATTGCAGGAATAAACAGTACTACTCCCAACCCCGTGGGTGGGAAGATCGAGAGGGATGCTGCAGGCAATCCTACGGGAATTTTGCGGGAGATGGCTGCGTCCGAACTTGTAACAAACAAGGTCCCATCTCTGACCGTCGATCAGATCAAGGAGATGCTTGAGGAAATTCTTCCAAACGCAGCTGCTGCGGGGATCACAACTGCAGACGATGCAGCAGTATCTCCGGAAATAATCTCTGCATTTGCTGAAATTGAGACTGAAGGAAAACTTCCTGTGAGGGTTTTTGGAGAGATTGTCGCAATTCCTGAACTCGGGGAGGAGGAGATCCCTCTCATGGAGATGCAAAGAAGCATATATAATCCCGCTTATCCGGCACTTGAAGGTGGCTATACCTATTATGATTACCTCCCCGGACTCCTGGACGAGGAACCATCATATGGTTGTAGCGTCAGTTCCCTTTCTGATTATGCAGATAATGCGGGTTTATTCAAGATCCAGACCGGGAAATTGTTCCTTGACGGAGTGGTCGAGGGACATACCGGATACCTGCTGGAACCGTATGCTGATGATCCTTCCACGAAAGGGACGATCAACTGGGACCAGGATACGTTTACCGATATGATACAGATTCTTGATGAACTGCAGTTCCAGATAGATATCCATGCAATAGGTGATGGTGCTGTCCGGATGTGCCTTGATGCCTATGAAAATGCACAGGAGAAGAATGGTATCAGGGATTCCCGCCATAAAATATCACACATTCAACTGATTGATCCATCTGATATAAAGCGTATCAACCAGTTAGGTCTGATTGCAGCATTACAGCCGAACTGGTTCTATTACGATGAAAACTTTGACAACACCTCCCTTCCGTATCTTGGAGGAGAGCGGGCATACCGGATGTATTCTCTTAAAACCATCCTTGATACTGGTGGAATTGTTGCTTTTGGTACAGACTATCCGGTAGGCACTGATTACCTGACATACAATCCGCTGGATGGTATAAGGACTGCAGTTACCAGGCTCCCCCTACCCCATGATTCACCAATAACCGAGCCATACCGGCCGGAAGAACTAATTGACCTGAAGACTGCAATAGAATTGTATACCTACTGGGGTGCCTACACGAATTTCATGGAGAACAGCACCGGATCTCTTCGGGAAGGATACCTGGCTGATATTGTTGTTCTGGATACAAATCTCTTTACGATGCCCTTGGGAGAGATCAATACTGCACACGTTGTTGCTACCTATCTTGAAGGGAGGGAGGTATATGCAGATCCAGGCTATACAACCGGTTCTTCGTATATTAAAGGAGGATAATACCGGATCAGTACCTGCTCCTTCCTACTTTCAGGCATCTTTTCCATGACATCCACAAGTCCAAACCCTTTCAGTGCTTTGGTATGAGCGACATTAAAAGACCAGGGAGCCCGGAGGAGAGTTTAAGTCTGACGAATCACCGTTCTTCCGTTATCGCCCCGGTCCATCAGGTCGCTTCATATAAAGGCTCGAATTCATACCGGGCGGAGTGAAGGATCCCAAAGAATAATTAACAAAGCCTGCAATTATTCAGTAATCTGATCAAATACCTAGATTATTTGACATATTACATTCCTATCCGGTTTTTTATGCTCCCTCTCCACCCTTCCCCTAGCAAAAAGGTTTCCATCCGGTGGTTATCCCTACTGGAGGTCTTATTTCTTCTCCTCATCGCACTCTGTTATCCGGCTGCTGCTACCAATGACGTCAGGGTTGCCCTCACCGATCTTAAACCCTCGCTCTACACTGATGACCAGGGAAAGCCGATGGGGTTTTTTGTTGATATTATCGAAGATATGGCTGCAAAAGAGGACTGGAATATTATATGGGTCAGGGGATCCTTATCTGAGAGTTGGGAACGCCTGGCATCGGGCGATATCGATCTCCTGCCAGCAGTAACCGTTACACCAGATCGTCAGAATTTCTATGATTTTACCGAGGAATCAGTAATTTCAATCTGGTCACAGGTTTATACACGCCCCGGATCCGGCATTAATACGATCCTTGACCTCAACGGGAAACGGATAGCGATGGTCAGGGGAGCTTCCAGTGGGATTGGGTTTAGAGATTATGCACAAAAATTCGGTATCAATACCACTAATATTGAAAAAAATACGCCAGATGAGGTTTTTTTTGCGGTTAAAACAGGAGACGCAGATGCCCTTGTAGTATATAACTCTGCAGGTCAGGAGGATTCCATAACATACGGTCTTGTCGACACTCCTGTGATGTTTAATCCCGCCCAATTTGTTTTTGCAGTTCAAAAAGGAGAGAACCAGAATCTCATAGGTCCGATAGACTCATATATTGCAGAAGGAAAGAACAATCCCTCATCTACCTATCACAGGGTGATGCAGAAGTGGTATGGAATAAAGGCCGATGAAATCATCCCATCATGGCTCTGGTGGGGTCTCCTTTGTGTTGCCTTTCTTGCTGCCCTGTTTCTATGTATGAGTTATTTTCTCAAGCGGGAAGTCAGGCGTAAAACCTCTGAACTCGCGGAACAGAACGAGGAACTGCAACATGAGGTTGCAAACCGGACCCGTGCAGAGACTGAACTGGTTCAGAAGAATGACGAGTTACGGGCTGCCTACGAACAACTGGCAGCCATGGAAAAGGAACTGCGGGAGAACTACCAGGATCTCATAAAAAGCGATCAGGCCCTGATGCAGGCACGGAAAAAATTACAGATGCTCAATACACTCGCTTTTCAGGACATTCAGAACGCGATATTCTCCTTGTCCGGTTTCATCCAGATATCACAGGATGTGGACTCCATCGAAGAGACACAGACCTACCTTCATACCATGGAAAAGATAGTGCAATCCCTGGAGGAGACCCTTCTCTTTGCTCATAAATACCAGAGCCTTGGTATCAACCAGCCACAATGGTTACGTGTCATCTATGTTCTCATTAATGCAATATCCCATCTTGATTTTCGTGAGATAAAACGAACCGTCGAGATGCCTGAGATTGAGATCTATGCCGATCCCCTGCTTGAGGATGTTTTTCTGGCCCTCATGGAGACGATAATCCAAAGTGGGGCAAGTACGTTTCGGATCAGTCATCGCTTCCGGAAGAACGCGGATGGTATCGTGATTCTCATAGAGTCGGATGGCTCTGGAATTCCGGTTAAGGAAAAAGAGAAAGTTTTTTCTCGTGAACAGACCGGAAAAGCAGGCACCAGTCTTTTCCTCGCCCGTGAGATCCTCTCTATCACGGGAATAACCCTGGAGGAGACCGGGGAGGAGGGCAAGGGGATATGCTTTGAGATGTCCGTTCCAGGAGATGGGTATCGAATTTTGAATAAACAGGAATAACTGGTTACTATCCTGACCAGAGGTATAAGGAACAGAGAACAAAAATCCGGTTTATCATATCAGATAATGGAAATAGAAACAGATACTTGTGAAGAATAGGAATAGTAGGCTCTCAAGAAACACCGGATTGAATTGCATGTTCCAACATTCCGGCAATCCGGATCAGATTACGTGTTTTTTTATATCTTTGTGTACAGATGCATACAATCCAAGGAAATGCTTTTCCTATCCTGCAGGAGATACACTATTTGTTCCAAATTAGGTATGAACCGCTTTTCCCAGTAAAGAGAGAATACAGCATGCCCTCTGAAAATACTAACACTTCCTCAGGTTCTCAAACGAGATTTCATCGAAAAACGTCCCCAACAACCCAGTTGGTACTCCCTGCCAACCAGCGGTTCCTGAGCATATTACAGGGATATGTTCACGAACTCTGTCTCATTGCCGGTCTCTCTGATATCGATCTCTTCAATCTTGAACTTGCTTCAGAAGAAGCCTTTGTAAATATCCTCGAGCATGCATATCCTGACTGCAAACCTGGTGAGATCTATATTGAAGGAACCATCACACCGAACGAGCTGGTTCTCTCATTTCGTGATGAGGGTATCCCCTTTCACGAATCACCAACAGAATACTCATACCATATTGCTACCGATGGGGAGATTCAGACCCAGGGTCTGGGATTTCAGATCATACGACACACCGTTGATGAGGTCTGGTTTGAGAATCTGGGGAAGCAGGGTAAAGTTCTTCACCTTGTCAAGAAATTACCTGACTCCCAAAAACAAGAACCGGTTTTGGAGGTACATGCGATCACTCCCGCTCCCTCTCAGCACTACGAGATACGGGAGATGCGTGACGAGGAGGCAAAGCAGGTTACCCGGTTGTTCTGGCTGGTATACGGATACACCTACAAGAATGAGGATTTCTACCGGCCTCTGGGTTTATTAGAACTCATACGCACTGGTCGCCTGGTCAACCTCGTGGCCATCGGAGAAGACGGAGAGGTGGCAGGACACGTCGGTCTTATCAGGTATGAGCCGAATTATATCGCTGAAATCGCTCTTCTTGTCGTCTCCCCGGCACACCGTGGTCGGGGAATCATGACCTTTCTTGAGGATGGCATCTATGCAAAGGCTGCCGATATGGGTCTCTCTGGTCTTTTGACAAACCCGGTCACTAGTCATAATAAAAGTCAGAAGGGGTTTTACAGGCGGGACTTTGTTCCGTGCAGTCTTGATCTTGCTGCATGTCCTCCCCGTATGTTCAAGGCCCTTGCCAGTGATAATATCCCAGAGCAGCGGGAGTCATACCTTCATTGTTTCAAATACCTCTCCCCTCCTTCTCCGGTTTGCGTATTTGTTCCCGATCATCACCATGCGATTATTACCCGGATTTATGAGAATCTTCACCAGCCGTGCACGGCAGGCAGACCTTCTCCTGCAGACTCTCCCGGGGATTACCGGGTTTTTTTTGATCGTTCTCTCCAGAAAGGGATAATAACCGTTATCATCGCTGATGAGCGGCAGTGGCCCGAGATCCTGCGAGTTGTAGAAGATATGGTGGAATTTGCAGGTGCTGAGGTTGTAGATCTTGATCTGCCACTGAGCCAGCCCGCGACCGGCCTGCTCTTTGAGCTCGCGGAGTCGGCAGGTTTTTTCTTTACCGGTATCCGCCCGTGTCAGGCAGAGGATGGAGACCATGCCCGGCTGCAACGGGTGTGTGTCCCGTTTGATCTCAGACACATTCAGATCTATCCCGGGTTTGGAGAATATTTACTAAACGACATTGCATCCCGGATGGCAGATTCCCAGAGATAATCCCGGTCTGATATTGGTCGGGAGGCAGACGGTTCGGGAGGACAGGCATAAAAGAGAGATTTCCGAATTTTCTGACACCCCTATTCTCATCGAAAGCTCTTTACGGATCACACGTAAGACAGCGGGAGCGGTGAACACAGATAAGGCCACCACAGGTAGTGCAGCGATATTTCAGAGCCTGGTGAGAAAGAAAAGCATCCATCCCCCGCTCTTGTATCTCGGTTAAGTTCTCGATCATGCTCATCCCGTATTTGGTACGGTACCGGGTATCCAGTTGCTTTAACCGCCTGCATGGCATTTTAATACATTCGTAACAGAAATGTGACGAATTTTCGTTGATCATGGGACAGGTGCTGATGATACAGGACCGGCAGGATTTCGCCTTATCCGGGTCATCTTCCCGGCATCCCGGGCACTTTTTCTGAGGACGGAGATACGCAAGACAGATGGCACAGTTCATGCCACAGGGAGCGATGAGTTCAGGTTTCAGAACAGATGGATCAGGTGTATGCATACATTCGGTAGGGAGTACTTCCTATTAAACCTGACAACCGTTACCAATTTTTCAGGGAATCCGTATACTGCCCGGGGACAATGCCTGACTGGTATCCCATGAAAAAGCAGTAATACGAAAAAATGAGATTCTTGTTATGTCAAAAGTCCTGGCATCACCGACAAGATACATCCAGGGGGCCGGGGAATTGTCCCGGATAAAAAACCATATTGGAAGGCTTGGTGGACCGTTTCTTTTTATCATGTGCCGGTATGCGTATATCAACCTGAAAGATATCATCCGTGAAAGTTTCAGGGACTCCGGGGCAGTGTTGGTATTTGAGAAATTTAATGGGGAATGTAGCAGTAATGAGATTGTTCGCCTGCGGGAAATCTACAATACACACAGTTGCAGTGTCGTAGTCGGAGTCGGGGGAGGCAAGGCTCTCGATACAGCAAAAGGGGTTGCATACTATGAAGGTGGTCCAATAATTTCGGTCCCAACGATAGCATCAACTGATGCCCCGACAAGCGCGATATCAGTTACCTACACGGAAAACCATGTATTTGACCAAAATCTTCTCCTCCCGGAAAACCCTCTGATGGTCCTCGCAGATACTGAGATCATTGTACGGGCACCGGTCAGATTCATGGTTGCCGGCATGGGAGATGCACTCTCTACGTATATTGAAGCGAGGGCAAATACAGAATCAGGTCACGACAACTTTGTGGGTGGAACATCAACAAACACCTCGCTGGCACTGGCACGGTTGTGTTATGAGATTCTTATACGTGATGGTATAAAAGCCAAACAGTCTGCAGAAAACAGAGTATGCTCCCCTGAGCTCGAGAATATTATCGAGGCTAACATCTATCTCAGTGGAGTGGGTTTTGAAAGTAACGGCCTGGCGTGTGCCCATTCAATCTACAATAGTCTCACGGTACTCCCCCAGTGTCACCACATGTACCATGGTGAGCTGGTGGCGTTTGGTGCTATCGTTCAGCTTGTTCTCGAAAAAAGACCTGATGTAGAACTCAGGGAAGCGATCCATTTCTGCACTTGTGTGGGATTACCAGTTACCCTGAGCGAATTAAGCGAAAGTGAACTTACCCGTGATGATATCATGAAGGTTGCCACAATGGCGTGCAGTCTGGGTTCATTCATGGACAGTGAGCCATTTCCGGTGACCCCGGAGATGACCTTTGAGGCACTAATGACAGCAGACGCTATGGGAAGAAAAATGAAGGGAAAGGAGATGTGATCTCATTCATGGGAGCCTTTACGTGCGAAAAAACCAGAAGACGGGATTTTTTAATACACAGGCCAAGAATCAGATCATGCCGGTACCCTTTACCGGTGATTATCCCTGTACTGATGTTCACCGGGAAATGATGCTTCCCAGGATCGACCTCGACCCGCATACAATTAAAATGGTGATGATATCAGAGTGCCCCCCTTCTGACAGATCTGATTATTTTTACGAGGACACATCCGGTTCATTCTTTCAAACCACGAAAACCGCGTTTCTTGATGCGGGAATTTCCGTTGATACCAATAGGACATAACCGGGATGGGCATCTATCTGACAACAGCGATCAAATGACATAAGACCGGCTATCTAGTATCTTCAAAGACAATAAAGGAGCGTGCTCTTTTGTTCCTGAAATCTGAGATTGAATAGTTTCCAAATCTCGTGGTAATACTCTGCATGGGAGACTTTGCCGTTAAGGCCGTGAATTATATCTGTAAAGAAAAGAATCATACATACCCGATACCATCAGGATCCACGTATAAAATCCGGAACCAGGAACATATCCAGGACGGTATACGTTTTTTGCCTTCGTATACTCATACTGGTGAGAACTTCGGTATTGAGAAGGTCAAAAGGCAGATGATTGCCGAGGATATCAAAAAGCCACTCGAGTATGTTGCATCTGATTGATACTGTACAGGGGATGTACCCTGGTTGGATGAATGTTCACCGGTTTTTTCTCTTTTTCACTGGTATGCATGGCATGACGTTTTGGATTATTGAGAGAACGTCTTACATTATACTATAATTACCTCAAACGTCAATGATCGATGGTTCATCATGTCATCGACATACACTTTTTTCATTGGTATTGTTGGAATTGCCCTTCTTCTCGCTGCAGGATGCATCCCGGTTGCTGCACAGGAAGGAGAAATACCCGGGACAGTTGTCCTGAATATGACTGTTCCCTTTGGCCCCATCCCTGTTGCAAGCACAAATGGCGTAAATATTGCCTACGAACTTGAGCTCACTCCCCCGGATGATATGACTCTTAACCCGGAAATGGTTGAGGTCATCAACAAGGCAACCGGAGAGGTCATGTACACCGAAAACAGCACGTTGCTTGATTCCCTGTATCACCCTGCTTCTGTCCCCCCGCCCACAGAAGATGAACTGCAGAACGGAACCGGTTTAGTCCCTGAACCCAGGATATCGGTCTGGTTTACCGTCAGCCCCGATGCCGTGCCTGATACCCTTACTCACCGGCTTACCTTAAACCGGACCCTCGAAGGACTGTCGCCGGTGACAGTAACCGGCGGAGAAGTGACGGTGAGAAAGGATCTCGCACCGGTGATCATCGGCTCCCCGGTAAAAGGGCCTGGCTGGTTTATCATGGAGACAACATCACCCCTGGTGCACCATTTCCTCTCCCAGATAACAATGAACGGGGTTACCCGTGTTCCCCAGCGATACGCACAGGATTTTTTGTACCTGGACCCAATGACAGGAAAGGTTTTTCCCGGAGATGAAACGATTGCCAGGGAGTATTACGGGTTTGGCAAGGAGCTCTATGCCGTAGCCGATGGCACGGTTGTTTCTACCCATGACGGTATGCCTGACAATGAATTAACCACAGAGAAACCACCAAAAAGTGTTATCACTGCCGGTGGGAACTATGTCATCATCGATATCGGGGAGAACAAGTATGCCTGCTATGCTCACATGGTCAATGGATCGGTCATGGTTAAGCCTGGCGATTCGGTCGTGGAAGGCCAGGTTATCGGGCTTATGGGCAACAGTGGGAACTCTGATGCTCCACACCTTCACTTCCAGGTCGTGACCGACACCCCGTTGTTCCTGGGTGCCGAGGGATACCCCCATGTATACCGTTCTTTTGATGTAACTGGCATGTTCGATGAGACTAATCTGACGGCCACGTTTTTCGAAGAACCCTATCCCCAGGAGAACAGGCTCATGGAAAACGATGTAATCGTCAGTTTCCCCTGACCATTTTCGGTATTTTCCAGATGACGTGACAATCAGAATGACTGAAATGGTTCGCGGGAAGGAAACATCTGCACGAATACCATATCCCCAATCCGCATTCGAATCCGGCTTTTACCAGGATCTACAGAAGTCAGGATACAATCCAATACGTCTGGTGTAAATTGAAACAGGAGGATCTGGATCGGATTGCTGAAACATACTCTTCCATTTCGGTCATATTTTTTGAGTAACACTAATTTCAAAGTCATATAGGATACTTAGATATATAACTGAGACCATATAATACTAAGGACATATGGATGTTCCTCTGATCAATGAAAGGATTGATGATATTCCTGTTTTAATCCAAACACTCCAAACAATGGGAGTATCTCGAATAATTGATGAGACCTGTCCCCCTCATAGTAATTG
>CAZSDZ010000049.1:0-19965 GCA_964605795.1 uncultured Methanoregulaceae archaeon | reverse complement strand
AACACCTTCCATCTGATTATCTCTATATCAGTATTTAATTCCTCGTACGGTGGGTACTAATTGAACCAAAACCGTGCGAAAAATCACTGCCAAAAGAAACGTCTGCTTAAAATGAAAAAATCCTATGCAATTGTTTCACCGGTTTTATTCAAGCCGGAAGGGAAAATTCACGAAAAAGAACCGATTTTTTTGATGGCCACCAGGGAAGATCGAACAAATAAAAATCGGATTGGATATCCATTCAATTTTCCTTTTTTTTAGGTGACCAATTCCCCCGGGTATCAGGATCATATTTTATGAAAGGACGATCAAGATGAAATAACATCCATGAAGAAGAACACCTACTTTCTGATTATTGGTGCGATTGCTCTTTGTGTGTTATTCTCCATTGTTCGCGCTTCAGAACTCCATTCTCCAAATCTTGCGATAATTATCTTTCTTATCGGTGTTGTTATCGCGTACATCTCACGTGGTTACGTGGATGATACTTTAGAAGATGAACTGACCCACCAGATTACAGAAAAAGCAGCCCTCCGAACCCTGCAGATTGCCCTTGTGTTCACCACAGCAACAGCAATTGGGATGATTGTGTTCAGTTTAAACCCTCTGCCACCTCCGTTTGAACATCACTTCCCCCGACCGGACAGGATTATCGGAAATATGGGGCTTACCCAGCTCTTTCTTCCGGTATTTCTTCTCTTTATTTATACCGGCTTTCGACAGTATTACGCATATAAATTCGGGTATAGTGATTCCTTTGAAGAACAGGATTAAGGTTTACCGGGCGTTCCATGACCTCTCCCAGGAGGCACTTGCCCGGCAGGTGGGGGTAACAAGACAGACCATCCTTGCTATTGAGAAGGGAAGATATGACCCGTCTCTTCTCCTTGCCTACAAGATTGCACGGTTTTTCGGGGTCACTATCGAGGATATCTTCCTCTACGATGAAGAAGAGAGTGCAAAAAAACTCCCTTTCTGATGACAAAAAGAAAGGGGCATTATCTGTTTTTGGGGAAGAACCAACCGGTTAGGTAAGTATTAATATTCATTCTGTAAAATAAACATTACATAATTGGCATCGAATATCCGAGGCATATTCAAGCCTGCCGATAACGAGGACTACCATGTCTGAATTTAAGAAGATCATACTCTTCCTTCTCATTGCATCATTGTGTACCGGCGCCTCTCATGCTGCACTTCTGAACGAAGAAGCAGAGACTGCAGCCGGTCAGGTAACGGTAACAAATGTTACCATCAATCCATCAGTACCGATGATGGATGATACCGCCACGATAACCATCACAATCAAGAATAACGGTGATACCGCGGTGCCGATCTCAACCGCAAGGCTGTATTCCGATGAACTCAGGATCATCAATGACAAAACGTACGGTGCTGTCGGGACGCTTGGTGCCGGAAATTCGATGATGCTGACATTTTCTATAACCGCAAATGCCAGGGATGGTATCTATTATCTCTGGTTTTACCTTGATTTCCGGGACGCAGGGTCATTAAAGTACCACATCCCCATCACTATCGAGAGCACCCCGCTCCTGGTATCAGTCATCGACGCTCCTGAGATCTTCCAGACCGGGGCCAAGCAGAAAGTGACCATCCTTGTTGCCAATCCCAGGGCGAATGAACTGACTGGTGCGAATGTAATCCTGGAGGGAGAAGGCATACAAACCACCCAGTCTGTCGGTTTTGTCGGTACCCTTCCTCCCGGCTCATCAAAAGAGGTTTTGTTTGATGTCACGGCAGATCAGGATACCATTCTCTCGGCCATTGCCACATACAGAAACGGCATCAATGAACATACCTCTGATACCGCTATCCCGGTCAAAACCGGGGACGGGAAGATACGGGCCGAAGTCATCGTCAACAATATTGGGATTACCGGGGGAGCAGGCAGATATACGCTCACCGGTGATGTCACCAATGCAGGTCTTGATGAGGCGTATGCCATCGTTACGACCGTTTCTGATCCCGCGATTCCAACTGACCCCTACCGATCCTACATTGTGGGATCGCTTGAACCTGATGACTTCTCAAGTTTTGAACTGACCTTTTCCTCCCGGGTAAATGAGGTCCCGCTTCTCATCACATACAAGGACAGTTACGGGAATGACTATGCAAAGGAGGTTGCCCTGAACCTGAATGAGATCATGGGAAGCGGACAATCTCTGGGTACGGATGCAGGGGGAACCTTTTCAGGTGACGCCATGAGTTCACAGACCGGACCGGGCGGAAGTCCCCGGGGTGGAGGCCCGGGGATGATGGGATCCTTCGGGGCAGGGATGAATCATATGCCGGTTATGGAGATAGGGATCGGAATTGTCGTTCTCATCCTCATCGTGGCCGGGTTCCTTTTGTTCCGGCGGATTCGTAATAAAAGAAAACTCATGAAACGCTTGGAACAGCATTCCGGGTGAGAGAATTGGATAAAAATCCAGTCATCCGGCTGGAACGGGTAAAAAAGGTCTACCCTCTTGCGTCCGGAGATGTTGTGGCACTTGATTCCGTCAGTCTCTCTATCATGCCCGGTGAATTTATTGCTATCATGGGGCCGTCCGGTTCTGGAAAATCCACCCTCTTAAACCAGATAGGGAGCCTTGATACGCCGACGTCAGGAGATCTCTGGATCTCCGGAATAAACATCAGGCATTTGTCTGATAATGAGCTGACTGATCTCAGGAGGGATAAAATCGGATATATCTTCCAGAATTTTCATCTAATCCCCCTTCTGACTGCGTATGAAAATGTTGAATATCCGTTTCTGTTAAAAAACCACCAGCATGACAAGTCCGGGCATGTCAGCAATCTCCTCTCATCAGTCGGGATCGATATCTTCTTAGCAGAGCACCGGCCAAGTGAGTTATCAGGAGGACAACAGCAGCGGGTAGCTATCGCTCGTGCCCTTGTGAACAACCCTCCTATACTGCTCTGCGATGAACCAACCGGTAACCTTGATTCAAAAACCGGTCTGCAGATCATGGAGATGCTAGAATCCTTAAACGAACAGGGAAGAACCATTATCATGGTAACCCATGACTCTGCAATTGCCGAATATGCGGACAGGATAATTGTTATCAGGGATGGGAGGATCGTCTCATGATCGGTGATATCTTCTTCTCGTTATCGATACGAAGTGTCAGGTTACACTTTCTCCGTTCCCTGCTCGCCGCCCTTGGCATTGTTATTGGTGTTGTCGCCATATCATCGATGGGGATCCTCGGAACAAACATGACGTTGTCTATTACTGCAAGCCTCTCTGAAAATGCTAATGAACTGTCGGTAAACCCGGTAAGCGGAACCGGAGGGGGAGGGGGAGGGGGAATGTTTGGCCCTCAGTCAAATGGATCTGATGATGATCTGTATATAGACCGTGACCAGGTCAGGGATATCAGGCGTATCGCCATACAGGACACGGTCATTCCTTTCTACTCGGAATCAGGAGAGACAATAACCATCGGAGACGAAGAGACCAGGTGCACGATATATGGCCTACAACCTGAGGATGTGGTTGCAGGAATACCGTTATCAGAAGGATCGTATCTGAAGGGATCCAGTGGAGCAATTGTCGGTTCTGAACTACAGGAACGATACAGTCTCCACATCGGGAGCAGGATAAAGATCGGAGATCCGGATGAGGGCACCCCGCATATCGTCAGGGTGGTCGGATTTGCAGAAGAGAAGGGGATGTCGATGGCACTGAATCCTGATAATGCCATCATTGTTGATGCAAAACTCTTTGTCGACTGGTATGAAGGAGAGTACGAGTACGACCAGGTTCTCATTATTGTATCAGACATCAACACAGTCACCGAAACAGGGGATGCCATCGAGGAACAGCTCAACAGAAAGGAAGAGACCGTGAATGTCCGTGATTCAAGCGGAATGCTTGAGAATGTCACTTCATCACTCTCTACCATAACCTCATTTGTCACTGCCATTGGAGCCATCTCACTGCTGGTTGCTGCAACATCTATCTTTAATGTTATGATGATGTCAGTTACCGAACGAATAAAGGAGATTGGAATTCTGCGGAGCATCGGTACCAAGAAACGAGAAATTCTTAAGATGATACTCTATGAGGCGAGTATTCTCGGGCTTGTGGGATCAATAATCGGGGGGATTATGAGCTTTGTCGGGGGGTATCTTATCTGTATGATCATGCTTTCTGATACCACCTACTTCTGGATGCCGGCAAGTCTTTTCAATATCGCCAACGGGGTTGTGGTCGGTATCGCAATCTGCATTTTTTCAGGCATGTACCCGGCATGGCGGGCTGCAAACCTGGATCCGATAGAAGCCTTGCGTTCAAATTGATCCAGGTCCCATTTTTGCCCAAATCGCCTATGAGACGAGAATAAAAGAGATCTGTACCGGGTTTATTTTACGGCAGAAAAAAAGAGATAGCCTGCATGAAGCGTGATATCTCATCATGCCTACCCGGTTCATGCATGCTTCCTGGTTACCAGGATTATTACCGAATGATTTTTCTTGTATGGATCCGGTATCTCCCGTTCCGTAATAAGCACCAGTCCTGCATTATAGAGCGCTGCAAGATACTTCTCATCAGGGAACAAACCCTTTCCTTTCCAATCCCGGCTCCCCTTTTCATCATCTGAAAAGGTCCATAACAGCCACTCAAGGCGGGAGAATAGACTTTCCTGTTCGCCACCCCGGGACTGGACCGTGATGAAATAACCGCCGGGATGTAAGGCATCAGTTATCTTTGGTATCATATCCTGTCGCCTCCCAGCTGGGTTTGAGGAGGAGAAGATGAGATCGTACCCGGATCCGATAGAATCGGTAAAAAAATCCCCGGGGAGGGTTGTAACCCGGTCTGCAACGCCATATCTGGCGACGTATTCGAGAGCAAACGGGGTTACCAAAGGGAGATCCTGGATTACACAGGTCATTTGTGGGTTCTCTATAGCAAGAGCGATTGCATACAGGCCGTGTCCCCCACCGAGATCAAGCGCTTTTCGGCAGTCTGAAAAACCTTCAAGTGAGGTAATCTCTGCCAATACATCCTGGAGGCGACCACAAAGCGCATTCTCTGCCATAGAAGGGAGGCTTACGTCTTTAAAATAGCGTTCCCGGGAGTAGGATACCGGGCCTGTCAGTATCCGCTCGGCAAGCGGGAACCAGATATCACAAAGAATTTTCCGGTTGTTATCCAGATATGCCTTCTGGCAATATGGCGACGTGGACCGCAGGTACACTGAAGCCATTTCCGAATTTTTATACCTCCCATCTGCATCTTTTGTAAGAATCCCATAAGAACAGAGTATCTCACAGAGGATCTGAATTGTCTCAAAAGACCAGTTCTTCTCGCAGATCTCAGAGATATCCCTCGCTTCTTGTAGCATATCAAAGAGATGCAACTCTGATGCAGCAAGGATGACCGTAAACAACATCGTCCCGGTCACCTGATCCGTAATAAGACTGAAAAAATTCTCTGGTGGAGAGGGAGGGTAGGAACGTAATCCATCCCGTAATGCACGGATATCCGGCTCTGGCACATGTTTCATTTCTATTAAATAGGAATTTCAGGGCTGATTTTCGAGAGAATTATCGATTATCCATAAAACAGACATTTCACTCCGATGCTTTTTGGAATCTTTATACGGATTTCTAACCATCTCATGAAGATCGATACCGGTCAGATAGAATCGGAACGGGGATTCTCTCTCCGGTATTTACCGGGAGGTATCATCATCTCAAACCGGGCACCAGATCCAGATAATCCGGTCTCTTTTATCTCTATCCCGGTCATTGAGAGGATCTCTTTGGTAAGGAACAGACCAAGGCCCGTGTTTGATCCAACACCCTTCCGAAAGATCTTCTCTTTCATGGAGTCAGGAACACCCCTGCCATTATCTGAAACGATTAAAACACAGGTGTTATCATCCGTTATCTGAAATGACACATCTATTGTTGTTACCGTTTCCCCGTGCCGTATTGCATTCTCAAAGAGATTGTATAACACTCTCTGGAAGAGAGGATCAGCGTACACCAACAAATTCCTGGTTCGATCTGATATTGTTACCTCCTCGAATGCTTTTTCATTTTTCAAGACCTGTATTGAGTTGTGGATATCAATCCAGACCGGGTTTTTGATACCGATCTCTTCATAATCCCTGCTGAACAAGATCTCTTTGTAAATCATCGAGCCAAGCAGTTTCATCTTGTCAATCGTACTTTTTATCTCGGGATCTGTCTGATATGGCTTGGATTCCTGTATCAATTCATTATACAGCATCAGTGATGTTATCTGGTTTAAGATATCATGTCTGGTAATCGAAGAGAGCATGTGAAGTTTTTTATTGGTCGTCTCGATTGCCTCCTGGTACTGATGAATCTCAGTAATATCGAGAAACGCCCCGATAAGCCCTTTATGTAATTTTCTCGAGTCAATGATACCTGCCACGGTCATTAAAATATCATGTGTCGTTCCCTCAACCGAGACTGACATCTCATACTCTTTGACTCCTCCGGTTTCAAGCAATTCCCTGACAACCGAGCGGTGAACCTCTTCATTGGTTTTTGGGATGATGATCTCATCGAGGGGACGTTTGAGGATAAGATCTTCAGGCAGGAAAAAAAATGAACAAAAAGCCGGGTTACAACCGCGAAAACAATTGTTTTTATCGGTAAAGAAGAGAGGGATCGGGATCGTCAGGATGAGATGCTGTAAGAACTCGAGGTTCTCACGAACTTCAGTTTCTGCACGAACCTGGGGGGAAATATCATGAAGAATAACGATGAATCCTTCTTCCCCGGTATGAGGGGCAGGGCATTGATGCAGAATCTCGATGCATTCATATGAATAGAAATGCTCGCCTTTTTCTGATATTCTACTGATGATATTCGATGGCGCATAGGATCCCGATATTAGTTCTACATCGGGAAGGAGCGTACATATGTCTTTTGCATAGACCTCCTGCAACGTTGTGTTAAACATCTTCTCTGCTGCAGGGTTGAGGCTGGTTATCTTCTTCTCCCTGTTTACCACGATAACCCCTGCATGGATATGATAGAACAGATGCTGTCCTGCATGTATTATCTCGTGAACAGGTTTTTTATATATGAGAATGTACCAGACGAAGAATACAATTACCGTTGCTATCACCGGTACAATCAGCATCGTAAAGACAAAACCTGAGAACAGAAAGACCGGAGAGAAGATGAGCGGGATCAAAGAAGCAAATAATACGGGAAGTATCTGGTTTTTACCCTGTTCTGATGCCCGGTGAAAGAAAATTCCTAACATGATGGCCGGGATCAGTAACAGTACAACTCCATAACAGAACAGGAGTGCACAGACCGGGTTGAAGAAACCCTGCAGGAGGTTATCCATTCCCCTGTTACCCCAGGGTATCCAGAACTCGACAATTATCGGATCACTACAGGAATAGAGAAGAATAAATCCGGATACAATTGCAGTAACACAACAAAGGGATATCTCAGTGATACCAAGACGCGATACCCTCCTTACAAAGAACAAAATAAAGAGTGCCCATCCGGTAAGGAGACCGACAAGACTTATGTATGATATCCGGATACACACTTCTGATCCGGTACTATCCCCCATCAATGAAAGGATAGTACTAACGATAAAAAGGACAAGAAAGAAGGGAATGGATAAAAAAACGTATTCTGCAGGATCTCCTGATTTTTTTATCCCGGAAATGAGCAGGTACAGGAGCAGGCCGCTCATGAGAATGCCACAGGCAAGGGCAGGCAACAGGGATATACTCAGGAGATGTATCATAAGAACGAAGGATTATTAAGCAGTCAAAATGCCAATTCCTGATCAGATAACAATAGTATACTCATCCCATTGGTTTAAGGGTACCGGATTGAATCTGAATCTGGATTAATAATATCATCATAAAAAGATGCTATTACTCATACTCTCTCCAATAGGAATGTGATCTCTTCTCATCCGGTCCTGTTCACCAGGAATTATCGTATCTATTTGATGGTTCAAACCCGGCATTCGATAGAAGGAAGAAAGAAAGGTATAAATCTCTCTCATCTGATTACTAATCTGGAAGTGTATCATGACTGAAAAAAGTACCATCATCAAGAAGTTTGGTGTGTTGAGTGTTGCGAAATTCTCCTGTGTTCTTGGATTGATCTGGGGACTTATCTACGGCATCATCATCTTAGTTATCGGAACCAGTTACATGGGTGCCCTGGCCGGTGTAGGCGGTCTCATCCTGGCAATTATCGGTGGTGCTATCATCGGATTTATTGCAGGAGCAATCACCGCATTCATCTACAACCTCGTCCTTGGTTTTATCGGTGGGATCGAGATGGATCTCGATATCCTCGATTAATTTTTTCCCTTTTTTTGTATTCCTGTTTGTTACGATAGTGGAAACAGGCAGGATTATAATGATTACCATTCCAGAACGAATACCAACCAGATAAATCTCTCTACCGGTAAAGCGTATCCGGAACTCTTCTCTCTACAACCTCCTGTCCTCGCATCTAAAATGGTACTACCATATCGGTATTATATTCGCAAAATTGCAGGATTGAGAAAAAGAGACACAAGAACCGGCAACGAGATGATCAGAGATATTTCAATTGAAAAAAAGGATTATACCCGGATAGTTCACCTTATCGGGAACAGCATGTTTCCTTCTTATGATACATGGTGCGGACTATCGTTCCGATACCCATGAGAAGAACAATGAGAATGCAGACAAAGCCGATTATCGGGACAAGGGAGAGCACGCAGATGATGATAAAACCAATAAGATACGCAAGATAGGGTGATATCTCACGCTTGCATAATCCGGATATCCACCCTCCAAGGGAACCGGAAATGATAAGGGGGGCTATAATGGTTGCAATCCCCAGGAAAAGGAGTATAAGAAGGGCAAACGGGATGCCGATAACCGTCAGTGCAAGAAGGATCACAAGAAAAACAGAGACGACGACCGTGGCAAGTCCATACAACAACACATGCAGTGGTTTTGTACGGGGGACTGATGTTAATTCCTTCCACGGTTCAGGCATCAGGTAGATAATAACAAGCCCGAGAAGGAAAAACCCGATCGCAATGAAAATGATGCATAAAAGAACAAAAGCCTGTATGAGCGCTCCCAACTGCTCCATTCCTGGGAAAGAAAGACCGGTATCCTCTGCATTCCAGGTTCCATCAACAATCCCTTCCTTTTCTATCGCGTCTGCAGAGACCTCGGCATCTTTTCTGATATGAGCGTTCTCTCCTAGGGCAACCCTGTTTCCTGCTGCGATGAGATTATCTGCAGAACCATCGACGGTTACCTGTTCTCCGGCTGCGATTATCTTGCCACCGATATCCCCGCCGATTTGTACGTTTGCACCGGCTGCAATGAGATCAACACCAACCGGAGCCTGAACAGAGATAGACTCTCCGACTGCGATAAGATTCGTTTCTATTGGTGCAGTTACCAGAAGCGAATTCCCTGCATAAACCAGGCTCTTTACCGGGGCGGTAACCTCCATATGCTCTGCTGATGCAAAGATGTCATCATCAACGGGCGTGTCAATGATAACAGATTCACCTGATTCAAATGTCAGTGCCGATACCGGTGAAGAGACAAGGAATAAGAGGAGAATGACTATTCCCATTATCAGAATGTTCCGAGACATACATAAATATCAGGGAGTGAATCATTATCAAATGATCCAGACAGAGAGAGAGAGAGGAAAAACCCTCATGCCACACCATCACTTTCCCATACCGGATTTATCCATCATTCATTCGGTTTTGTCGGGATGAGTTCATATGCATTGAGACGATAAGATCTTTTCATGGATATCCCGGATACAAAATCAGATATCACGAGAGAGCAACTATCACGTGATGCCCTTTCCCTGCATAAAATTCATCAGGGAAAACTCGGTATTCACTCAAAAGTTCCGCTACAGACCCCGTATGATCTCTCCCTGGCCTATACCCCTGGTGTCGCTGCAGTCTGCCGTGAAATTGCCAGGGATCCAACCCTGATCTGGCAATATACCCTAAAAAAGAACACCATTGCCATCATTACCGACGGGACTGCTGTACTTGGCCTGGGAAATATCGGACCCGCTGCTGCGATTCCGGTAATGGAGGGGAAAGCAATTCTCTTCAAGGAGTTTGCAGGGATCGATGCGTTCCCCATCTGTCTTACTGACACACACGGAGATCTGGTTGGGCATATCAGGTCCCTGGCACCGGTATTTGGGGGAATAAACCTTGAGGATATTGCAGCCCCCCGCTGTTTTGAGATCGAAGAAGCCCTGCAGGATCTTGGTATTCCAGTCATGCATGATGACCAACACGGGGCTGCCATAGCCGTCTTTGCTGCACTCATGAATGCATGCAGGGTCACAGGAAAATGCCTGACCGAACTCTGTATCGTGATCAGTGGTGCCGGGGCTGCAGGATATGCCGTCACCCGGTTGCTCCGCTGTATCGGGTATGATGCATCGGTCTGCCACCCGGTTCGTGATGTTATCGTATGTGACTCAAAGGGAATTATCCATAAAAACCGTCCCGGTCTGTATAATAATAAATACAAGTATATTCTCGCGGAAGAGACGAACAAAAAAGGAAAAACAGGCAGCCTTGCAGATGCTCTCGTTGGTGCTGATGTTTTTATTGGAGTCTCTGCACCAGGAATCGTTACCGCTGATATGATACAGAGAATGAACGAAAATCCCATCATATTTGCCCTTGCAAACCCGGTCCCTGAGATTATGCCTGATGAGGCCCACAAAGCGGGAGCCGCCATCGTTGGAACCGGTCGCAGCGATTTTCAGAACCAGGTTAACAATGCACTGGTCTTTCCCGGACTCTTTAAGGGAGCTCTTCAGGCATCGGCAACGTGTATTAATGATGATATGAAACTCGCTGCTGCCCATGCCCTTGCATCATATATCAAAGAACCGGATCCCCAGCATATCCTTCCCAGTGTTCTTGATCGGTCAGTAACAAACGCTATTGCAGATGCGGTCTATGCTGCAGCAGTAAAGACCGGAGTTGCCCGGGACTCTGCATCATCTCAGCCGTAGAACCGGATAGAGTATTTTTTTTATCTCTGATCCGACACATAATTGGCCCGTATTGCGAAAAACTAAAACAACCTGATTAGAGAGAAAGAAAAGCTCTGGCAAATCCTCTCCATAACACTTATCCAGACAAAGAGTAAGGTAATAGTATGGACATTGACACAAGTGACCCCGGTTACCAGAAAGCACTTGTACGGGTTAAGAAGGTAAAGGGATTCTATGAGATGCTTGCCACATTTATCCTGGTAAACATCATTCTTATCGGAATAAACCTCATAACCAGCCCGGACAGCCTGTGGTTCTACTGGGTTACATTTATCTGGGGAATCTGGCTTATTTGGTATGCATTCCAGGTTTTTGTCATAGCAGATCACAGCCAGGATTGGGAAGAGAAGAAAATTCAGAAGTACATGGAGAAAGATCGGAAAAAGCAAGAGTAAGTAGAACTATCTCTTCTGATTTCTCACATCAGTAACTAAAACTATTTTCATTTCTCAAAAGAGAGAATGCTCTCTTTTCTGAGAACAGAACTGGTATTACCGGATCCCGACGAACCAATTCTTTTAAAAAAGATTGGGGAGATCAGACCTTCTCTTCAACCGGGTGCAGAAAAAGAGCGGCAACAATCATACCTGCTATGGCAAATACCATGACAAAGGGAAAGACTCCAAGATAGGTACCCGTGGTAGTCTTGATAAACCCAGCGAGTTGCGGTCCGGCAATTGCACCGGCCCCGTATGCAAGGAAAACAATCCCATAACACCGGGGATCCGATGTGCCGAAAAACCGTGCCGTTGTAGTAGGAGCAATCGCCAGCCATCCTCCCAGGCACCCCCAGAGAATCGCAAATACAAGGATATACACGATGACCGAAGGGAACTGCCACATGAGGAGGGATGAGAGTGCGATGAGCACAAAGGAGAGGATAGCAGTGTTCCGTGGATTAAGCCGGTCAGTGAGTCCGCCAAAGACCGGTCTTCCGCCACCGTTAAAGATGGCAAAAAAACCAACCAGTGCGATTGAGAGAGCGGACTCAATGCCGACAACCTCAGTTCCGACCGGTTTTGCGATAGATATCGCCATCAGGCCTGCAAGACAACCGATAAAGTAGCAGAACCACAGGGCATAAAATGACCGTGTTTTTATCATGAAATCCCAGGTATGCTCAACCGCTGCCTTCCTGGCACCGGCATCAGGATCCCATCCACGCGGTCTCCACCCTGGCGGTGGAAATGAGAGTGGAAGTGCAAGAAGCACAATCAACAGGATAAAGGCAATTCCAAATATCCGGAAGGTATCCATGACTCCAAAGGATCCGATGAGAAAACCTGCAATATTTGCGGTAACCAGGGCTGAAAATCCAAACCCAAGGAGGGTAAGACCAACGGCAACCCCTCTTTTGTCAGGAAACCACCTGGCAGCCACTGCTACCGGCACACCGTATGCAATTCCGACTCCAAGACCTCCGATTACTCCATACACCAGGTACAGCATCTGAACCGAGTCAACCATCGATGCTAATAGCCATCCAAGCCCGGTCAGGACACCACCAAGAATTGTTGTTTTCTTTGGTCCGAGGATGTCAATATATTTCCCGGTCAGCGGCATGGCTATCGCAAAAAATGCCAGGAAGACAGAGAATGGCATCAGGATCTCACTTGCCGTAACAGCCTGGCCAAGATTGTTGGTAAAGAAATCAGTCAGCGGACCGACAAACACACTCCAGGAGTAGATACTCCCAAGACAGAGATTGATTAACAACCCTACGATAACCAGTATCCATCTGCCTTTCTCAGCTTCCATACCTGCTATTGTTACATGTTCCATTTTTCTCTCTCCATCAGGAAAACAAAATCTTCTTTCTGTATCTTCTTTACTCATCCCATCTTTTTACAAAGGTTTTAAAGGGATTTTGGCTTTTTACTCTTCAAGCGTGGATACATCCCCGGGATCAATTCCCATCTCCTGTGCTTTTAAGACACGTCTCATGATCTTGCCACTCCGGGTCTTTGGCAGCGACGTGACAAACTCAATCTCTGATGGCATGGCTATCGGACCAAGACTCATCCGTACATGGTAGATCAGATCCTTCTTTAGATTCTCACCTGGATCATACCCGACACAGAGGATGACAAAAGCCTTAATAGACTGCCCCTTTATCGGATCAGGTCTTCCTATCACTGCCGCTTCGGCAACCGCTTCATGAGAGACAAGGGCACTCTCTACCTCGGCAGTCCCGATATTATGCCCTGCGATGATGATGATATCATCAGAACGCCCAAGAAACATGATGTACCCGTCATCATCTTTGACCGCCAGATCACCAGCAGTATAGTACTGTTTAATGGTTGTCCAATACTTCCGGTATCGCTCATCATTGTTCTGGATGGTCCGCATCATCGCAGGCCATGGCTCTTTAATCACGAGCAGGCCACCGATTCCCGGAGGATTTGAGTTCCCGTCCCGGTCCACGACATCAGCGATCACACCCGGGATTGGTCTGCCGGAAAAACCGGGTTTCATGGGCTCACCAACAAGAGTGGTTATCATCTGCATGCCGGTCTCGGTCTGCCACCAGGTATCAAGGATCGGGCACCTGCCCTTGCCGATTACCCGGTGATACCACTCAAACGCTTCCGGGTTTAAGGGTTCTCCGACAGAACCGATGATGCGTAAGGAATCAAGATTGTATCGGGAAGGCCATTCTTCCCCGAATTTCATGAACATCCGGATGGCAGTCGGTGAGGTGTAAAAGACAGTGACACCCTGTTCTTCAATGATATCCCACCATATCCCGGGATTTGGGTAATCAGGGACAGATTCAGAGATAAGTATCGTTCCCCCCGCTGCAAGGGGACCGTAGATGATATAGCTGTGCCCGGTTATCCAGCCAGGATCTGCTGTACACCAGTACACATCAGAATCTTTCAGATCCATGACATATTTGGTGGTATAATAGGTACCAACCATGTATCCCCCACACGTGTGAACGATACCCTTGGGAGTGCCTGTTGTACCACTGGTATACAGAATGAAGAGCGGATCTTCTGAGTCCATCACCTCGGGTTCACAAAATGGATCTGCAACCCGCATTATCTCATAAAAATCAACCTGTTTTTCAGAGATAAGTTCTTCGTGTGGCTTGGAACGGAACAGAACCACGACCTTCTCAACACTCGGTGCATTCCGGATGGCATCATCAACAATACTTTTGAGAGGTATGGTGTTCCCCCGCCGGTACCCGATATCAGCAGTGATAACAACCTTCGCCTTTGCATCCTTAATTCTCGCATGAAGTGCTGCAGCACCGAACCCGCCATAGACGATACTGTGAACGGCTCCGATACGGGCACATGCAAGGATGGCAATGATATGCTCGAGGACAAAGGGCATATACAGGCAGACCGCATCACCTTTCTGCACGCCAAGATCTTTAAGTGCATTGGCAAACCGCATCACCTGATGATAGAGCTGTCGATAGGTAAGCACCCGCTCAGAGAACTCATCCTCGCCACGCCAGATAAGGGCAACCTTGTTCTTGTTATCACCATTCGCATGCCGATCAAGGCAGTTGTGAGTGATGTTTAATTTTCCGCCTAAAAACCACTCTGCATACGGATGATTCCACTTCCTGACACGTTCCCACCGGACAAACCACTCCAGTTCTTCTGCTTTTTCTTCCCAGAATCGTTCAGGATTATCAAGAAACCGCTGGTATGCGGCATTCCAGTCACCGATCCATGATTCTTCCCGGTAGACGGGATCAGGATTATACACAGTATTTTCCAGCTTTACATTAAAATCAATACTCATACTGCATCACCCTGATAGTACATACAAACCGGGTAAAAAACCCTGCAAAGAGGGGAGCCATGACCGATACAGCCACCGGAGGCAGACAGGAATATCCGGAACGCAGACCGGATCCAAAAGTACCACCCATACCGATAGACCGCAGGAAGGAGAGGAAAGGGGAAAGATATCCCACTGGATGTGGGATTATTTGGTACTTCTGAACCGGTCATTATTACTCTTCCAGCGTTGATATATCCCCGGGGTCCACTCCCATCTCTTTTGCCTTTAAGACCCGTCTCATGATCTTGCCACTCCGGGTTTTTGGCAGTGAATCAACAAACTCTATCGCTGCAGGCATCGCTATCGGACCTATCGTCATCCTGACGTGGTAGATCAGCTCTGAAACGAGTTTATCACTCGGCTCATATCCCTTTATCAGGGTGACAAAGGCTTTCACCGCCTGTCCCTTGATATCGTCCGGGATCCCGATAACTGCAGCCTCGGCAACAGACTCGTGCTCAACAAGAGCTGATTCCACCTCTGCTGTACCGAGGTTATGCCCTGAAACGATGATGATATCGTCTGCACGACCCAGAACCATGATATACCCATCCTCATCCCTGACGGCAAGATCACCGACGGTATAATAGTTCTGGATCTGGTTCCAGTACTTTTCGTATCGCTCCTCGTTCTTGTAGACCGTCCGCATCATCGATGGCCAGGGTCTCTTGATGACCAGCAATCCACCCTGTCCGGCAGGGACGGGATCTCCCTGCTTGTCAACAACATCTGCGACGACACCCGGGATCGGCAGACCGGCAAATCCCGGTTTCATCGGCTCACCGATTGGCGTGGTTATCATGTGCATCCCGGTCTCGGTCTGCCACCAGGTGTCAAGTATCGGGCACCGGTTCATTCCAATCACCCGGTAATACCACTCGAATGCCTCCGGGTTTAAGGGCTCTCCAACAGAACCGATGATACGTAAGGACTGCAGATCATACTTGTTCGGCCACTCCTCACCAACCCGCATAAACATCCTGATGGCTGTCGGTGCGGTGTAGAAGATGGTCACCCCTAGATCCTCGATAATATTCCACCAGACACCCGGGTCAGGGTATTCCGGAGTAGTCTCGGTGATGACAATCGTCGCACCAACCGATAGCGGCCCATAGACGATGTAACTGTGGCCGGTGATCCAGCCGGGATCGGCCGTACACCAGAACACATCACTGTCCTTGATATCAAAGATGTATTTACAGGTGTAATGAGTTCCGACCGCATATCCTCCACAGGTATGAACGATACCCTTTGGCTGACCGGTTGTCCCGCTGGTGTACAGGATAAAGAGCGGATCTTCTGCATCCATCTCTTCGGCCGGACAGGTGTCGTCTACGCCTTCCTGGATGGCATAATAATCAACCTCCATCTCCTTGTACAACTCGAGGGGAGACCGCTCCCGGGAGAGGATCACGACCTTCTCAACACAGGAGGAGTTCTTAACCGCATCTTCAACGATCCCACGCAGGTTGATTGACTTTCCTTTCCGGTAACTGACATCAGCCGTGATGACTACCTTGGCCTGGGCATCCCGTATCCGGGAGTGCAGTGCTTCGGCACCAAATCCGGCATAGACGATGGAATGGACTGCACCTATGCGGGCACAGGCAAGCATTGCGATGATATGTTCAGGGATAAGTGGCATATACAGACAGACCCGGTCACCTTTCGTAACACCGAGTTTCTTTAATGCATTTGCGAGTTGCATCACTGCACGGTGCAGCTGACGGTAGGTGTATACCTCCTCACTGTCGTTATCTCCACGCCAGATGAGTGCAAGTTTATTCCGCCTGCCATTCTTTACATGCCTATCCAGGCAGTTACTGGTGATGTTTAATTTTCCCCCGACAAACCACTGTGCTTTCGGGTAATCCCATTTAAGCACGGTATCCCAGGGTTTCATCCAGTCCAGTTCCTTTGCCTTTTGTTCCCAGAATGCATCCGGGTTATCAAGGAATTTCTGATATGCAGTTGTATAGTCCCCGAGAGCTGATCCGGCCTTGTACGAAGGATCAGGGATGTAGGACTTCTTTTCCAGTTTTACATCGAAATCTGTGCTCATTGTACCTCCATGTCCTGATATCACATGGATGCCATCAGATGCATGACACCATGCCGGGCAATTATACAGATCTCCTGCATAATTCCCTGATAGAGAGGCCATCCTCGTAAGAGGGTTGTGCACCTGTCACCTCTGCTTTGCAGTGCACTTAGATACAAATCGATCAGAATAGGTATATATTCTTTGTATGCACAACAAATATGCAGTGCAAATGCAGGATCACGCAAAAGATAGGATGACACATGACAGACTACCTCGATGACCTTGTGCGTATCAGGGAACTCTTAAAGAAGAACCCGAAAGGGATGTCAATTCGGGAGATTTCAGAAGCGCTTTCGCTTCACCGGAATACCGCGGCAAAATACCTGGACCTGCTGAAGTTGAAAGGTGATGTGGACAGGAAACAGGTCGGAACGGCAAGAATGTACTTTTTAACCCAGAGAATGCCGGTTACAGCCCTGGTCAGGTTCTGTATCTTTCCCCTTATCATCGTCAACAACCGGCAGGAGATCGTGATGGTAAATAACGCAGCCCTGCGGTTATTGAAGTGTCCGCTCGAGGTCTTATATGGAGAGAAGATAGACGAGATCCCGTATCCACTGAGTTCTGATACCCCTGTAGGGGATCTCTGCCAGGAGGTTATTGTCGGAGATGAGAAACAGTATTCTGTCCAGATGATGATCCATAAAGAGCCCCATGATCTCTTTATCCATCTCATGCCGGTAGTCTTTGATACCGGAAAGGACGGATGTGCTGTTGTTTTATACAACAAAAAAGTACTTCATATCCCCGGATAAAGCCAATTGCATGCTATCCTGTATCGGTTTTATGGAAAGTCGCAAGGATTTCAGATACATAAACCGATCAATCCTACGTATTTTAATAATGAAAAACGAATACTACCGTACCGTGAAAGATCCAGGCGTTCGAGAATATTATTTTGTTCGGGAAAATGACCCGATTGTTCATTCCACCGGTTTCCTCGTATCGGCAACCGTGACAATAATACTATTCTTTTCTCTTCTCTCGGGTTGTATCAACCAGGAATCCTGGACAGCACAACAGTGGTATGACGAAGCCACCCTTCGTGCATCTGCCGGTAACCATCAACAGGCTCTTGATGCTTTTAACCGGTCAATCGAACTGGATCCCTTGAGTGCTGCTGCTTACACCCAGAGAGGAATCTCTTTTCGGAATCTAGACCGGAACACCGAAGCACTTCGGGATTTTGATCAGGCTGTTGCATTGTATCCCGATGATACTGCTGCGTGGCAGGGGAAAAGCCTGATATATATCGAGCAGGAGAAATTTTCACTTGCACGGATAGCTGCCGAACAGGTAATACGTATTGGAACGGGCCCTGTCCAGAATGCATGGTACTTAAAGGGAATAGCCAATGCAAAGAACGGGGATTTGGAAGAGGGACTCCGAAGCCTGGACGAAGCAATCCAGATAGAACCTGCAAGGGAAGATTTCTGGAAGTACAAGGCTTTTATTCTGAACCAGCTTGGAAGAAACAGCGAAGTTCTCCTCTGTTATGAGAAATTGACCGAAATAAACCCAGGGAATCCGGAGTACTGGAATATGAAAGGCCAGATGCACGTAAACCTTGGGGAGATAAACCAGGCGACCGAGGCTTTTTCCATGGCAAAGAAACTGGTTGAGACGGCGTAAAAAGGGTTGATCCCGAATTTACTCCTACGAAATCTCATTATTGGGTTGCTCTCTGCAGGAATGGACACCCCACAATTCTCATTAAACCCGAGTCAGTATTTATTTCCCGTCATGTACCCAATCTGCCCAGATCGTAACAGAAATACTGGACGTTCGATTGATAAAACGAAAAATGCTCAATGAGATACCTATCCCCCTCATCATCAGTATTGGTTTGTATATGAATCCTTCATATAAAAAATGGGGAATTCCCTTACATCATCAAAAACTGGTATACAAACCCGATTATTACAAGAGCAAGACAACAGGCAGCGACAAGATCGTACCGTGTATAGGGCTCTTTATGAACCAACAGGCGGTTCTTTGTCCGGTACCCACGCATATCAAGGGTAAGACCGATAACCTGGGTCTTTGCAAGTGAATTCGCCACAAGCGGGATGAGAATCGGTTTTAAACTCTTAATTTTACCTTTAATCCCGGTTCCTGGATTATATCCCCGTGAGAGCTGTGCCTCGTGAATCCGTCGCCCCTCCATCTGCAGGCTCGGGATAAACCGGATCGTAATCAGGAACATGAGAACGTAATCAACCGGCATCCGGAAGATAAGAAGACCACTCACGAGCTCACTGGGCTTGGTTGAGAAGATAAAGAGCTGGAATGTCAGGATCATCACGATGAACCGGAATGAGAGCAAAAGACCGAGCATCAACCCTCCGGTGGTTATCGGGAAGGCACCCCCGATGACCGGGACAGCCTCAGGGATGAGATGACCGATAACCGGCCCTGATGTGACCGTGCAGACCGTTATAATCACCAGGATAATAATTAAAAGACCGAGGAACGGTAATTGCCTGATAAATTCATGATGCAGCCGGCATGCCGCCGCAACAAAGAAGATGGCGACAAGAAGCAGGAGTAAAAAAACAAGATTCGGTGAGAAGACACAGAGCGATACGATAACAAGGACGGCTATCAGTTTCGTGACCGGATGCAGCCGATGAAGAAGACTGGTACCTGGGATATACTGGAGGATCTCAGTCATGGCACACCCCTTTCATCTGATAATCCCCGGTAATTTTTCCGTTCTCCATGCAGATGATCCGATCGGCATAATTCTCTGCGATCCGCATGTTATGGGTGACCATGATGATGGTATGCCCCTTCTCCTGCAACCGCTCCATGAGCTGCATCATGGCATCTGACTCGGCCTCATCAAGACCGGTGGTAGGTTCGTCAAGCACGATGATATCAGGTTTCATGGCAAGAATACAGGCAACCGCAAGACGCTGACGTTCGCCCCTGCTGAGATG
>CAZSDZ010000048.1:0-20423 GCA_964605795.1 uncultured Methanoregulaceae archaeon | reverse complement strand
CATTCGGGTAGGAACCGGTCCGGGATACTGGTATCACAAGACCGAAGTGATCCTGTAGATCTTCTCTCACCGTTCCAAACGTCAGATCCGAGGTTGTTTCGATGCATGTGTACCTGCTCTTCGTTCTCAAAGGACCGACTTCTGTTACCCCGACCGCAACATGACCGGGAAACTCGATTATTGCAGTGTCGTAGCCATGATATAAAAGGAGAGCCGCAAGCAGGATGCTTTTGTCATCGCAATCCCCGGCATTCTCTGCGATGGTCTCAACCGGGTAGCGTATCTCGGTCGAACAGAGGTCAATTCCCAGCGATCTCACAAACGCGGTAGCCAGTGGTAGAAAGGATGCGTGAAGGCCGGATCTGTTCTGTATCTCTGTCAGCTGGGTGTGGATAGATGCAATTACCGCTTCATGATGAGGTTCATGAATGAGTGAGTCGTACCATTCCATTTTTGTCTGGAGAGAACCTGCAGCAGATTCATTGTTGTGAATGGGAGCCTTGTATGCTGCCCGGGCTCCACGAAGAAGAGAGGAGTTCAAGGAGAGAGAGACAGATTCGGGTCTGCCGTTGTATCCAAACGTGATATGAACCGGGATCGGTTCCTCTCCTTGTTCATCGAATGGGATTATCGATGGATAGATGGTTTTTGGAGTGATCTCTTCTGATGCATGATATGCATGAAAAATTGCCTTGGAAACGGTAGGATCAAGAGGGGCTGACGGATTTGACCTGTTTTTTGTCGCATTAAAAAGGCCAGCCTCTGCCTCTTTTCGGTCAGAAGGAGCGAGGGGATACCGTAGGGCATATCTGAATGCATCTTCTGCTTCCTGGTAATGTTTCCCTAAAAGAAGGGCATCTGCGAGGTTTATCCAGGTGACCGGGTTATTTGTATCGATAAGAAGAGATCGTGTGCATGAATCAAGTGCTCCTTTGGTGTCACCGCAGAGAACACACGCAAGGCAGAGGTTGTTGTTGGCAAGCAGGTACGATGGGGAGAGGGTGACTGCTTCTCGGTAATACCTGACTGCAGTATCATAATCAGTCCTGTTGGCATATGCTGTCCCGAGATTGCAATAAAACGGTGCTGCATGAGGTTTTATGGCTATCGCACGGGCAATCAGGGGAACGGCCTCTTCTAATCTCCCTTCTTTTAGGAGAACAAGGCCAAGAAGATATAGGAGATTGGGATCCTCATGTTTTATCGAGAGAGCAGAACGGTATGCCTTCTCTGCACGGGTATAGTTACCTGAGTTTATCTCTTTTTGGCCTATTGCCATCCAGTATGCAGGGTTGTTTGGGGTATACAATGCATCATCCGATGATCCTATCTCTAATCCCTGCCAATATGATGGCTGCGTACCGGTTACCGCTCCGATAAAGAGGAGAGTAAGGAGAGTAAAAAGGAGGAGGGGATGTTTCATCTTTTATATGAATATGGATGCCCGTTGCTAAAAAATCAGTTGCAGCACTACCGGAAGTTGTGAGAAGAATGGTTGAGAAGAACGAAACTACGGATACAAAGATCTGTCATCTGAAGAACCGACAGATAGATATTTCGTACCGGTTGCGAATTAATCCTGCACGGAAACACGCAGAACTTTTTATCCTGCCAGACGGCTCCCTTGAAGTACGGGTTCCTCCTCATACAAAAAAGGAGGATATTGAGGAATTTATTGCTGAACAGGCCGACTGGATCCTACAGATCAAGGAGAAAAAAGAGAGGGAGGCCGAACAGAAAAAAACGGAAAAGCCGAGTATTCCATACGATCCGACTCTCCCCTATAATATCCTCTTCGGGCTTGACGGTGAACCGATACGATACCAGATCCATGTTGATACCCGGAGAATGAAGATGAAGATTAAATGTAAGGACGGGATGGTTTATGCGTATGTTTCGCCCGGGTATCATCTTCCTGAACTCGGGAATTTTATCATCGCTAATACATCGTGGATACGAACCACAATGAAAAATATCCATGCGTATCCTGACAATCATGAGACTGACACAATACATCTTTCTGACGGCCAGGAGGTATCTTACTGGATCTTTCGGACAACACTCCTTGATACCTATCGTCTTATCACGAGTGATGCCGGAACCATTCTCGTATATGTACCCCGGTGGAGTGATATATCAGATATCAGGAAGTTTGTCACGGAGGAACTGAGTGCGAAGATATTCGGGACTGTTCCCGATCAGTCTGTTGTAACAAAACCCGGGGATGAGATCAGATCAGAATTAAAAGATCCGTCCCAAAAAGATGGTGTATCTCTCTGTAAACAATATACGGTTACCCGGGTTAAGAACCGGACCTGGACCTCGTTTATTCTCTTCCCGACCGGGAAACTGGAGGTCCGGGTTCCATTGGCATACAACCGGAAGATGGTGAAGAAAAGACTTTGGGAGCAGAAAACATGGATCCAGGATACAAAGGAGAGATTGACTGAGTTAATCAGAAACAATCCTCATATTCAACATCATTCCTCTGTTCCGTATCAGATACTCTGCTCTTCCGATGATCATTCCTTTATCTACCAGATACAGGTAAGTACCCGGAAAAAGACCTACTCCTTACAGATTACCCCGGATAAGGAACTTATCATACAAGCACCGGTTCAGTACAACATCGAGACGATTGAAGAATTTATCTTCTCCAAAAAGGGATGGATCGAGAAGAAGCAGGAATATTTCGAGTCTGTTCCGGTTGTGCAGAAGAGACAGTACCAAAAGGGGGAGGAATTTTACTACCTTGGAAAGCGGTATCTACTCGATGTAAGAGAGGGATTTAGAAATGCCGGTGTCACTTTAGAGGAAGATAGTATCGTCGTAACCATACTCCCTGACATCTACTCTTCCTCTCATAGTGAATATGTAAGAAGACTTGTCACTGAATGGTACCAAAAACAGGCTTTTATAATTGTACCAGACCTCGTAAAGGGGTATTCATCCATGATACAAAAACCAGCACCGAAGATCCGGTTTAATACCGTTAGGAGGAAGTGGGGATCCTACTCACCAGGGAAACATGAAATCATGATAAATATCGCTCTTATGATGGCACCTCTCTCCCTGGTCGATTATGTTGCCGCTCACGAGGTCTGCCATATCGTGTATCATAATCATTCTCTGAAATTCTGGGAACTGGTCGGTCAGATCATGCCTGATTACCAAAACCGAAGAAAAGAACTAAAAAAATGGCAGTATGCATACCACCTGTAGCCGACCGGTAACGGACTTCTTATAATATTTATACCCCTTCCATCTGTTTTGCAGGGCAGTAATTACAGATAGAGAAGGGAATATCCTCTTCCTTGTCCCTGAGAGGACAGAAGTACTCGTGTTCCCGTTTCTCTACTATAAATCCACCAGGGAAAGGCGTTCCTTGTGGGTGACCCGGTTCTTCCATGACAAACATGGCAAACGCACTGATAAGATAATAAAAAAGGGTGCTTATAGGATTTCCAAGGTAAAAATCAGTTCCTGATGCTTCCTCGCTGCTATAACAGCCGGTCTGTACCATACTGCAGTATGATTCATAGGTTTTAAAATCCGTTATAGGGCCGTTGTTCGTGCGAAACCTGCCAGACCGGTACATCACGAGTAACCGGTGATACATCCCAAAGAGTTGTTTGTCAAAATACGGCCGTATCTTTTCACGGTATGGACTCGGGAGTTTATCAGTCTCTCGTTTGATGTTCCCCCCGATTATGCCAAGTTCAGGTAAGGAGTACCGCAGTATCTCTTCTGCGATAGCAGTCCCGAGTTCTCCTTTTGTTTTTACAGTTTGGAGACGTATAATAGCTTCTTCTATCCTTTGTGTATCGGTTAATCTGCTCATGCAATCTGGTAACGTATCGAGAAGGACGTGATGTATGATATGCTAATACCTCTTAGCTGGCAATGAAGTATCTCTTTTGCTTTTTTTGTTAGGGAACGGATCTCTATTTTCCTTGAAGGAAATAGGAACAGACCCGAAGGGATATGGGATTGCATTTATTCGAGTTGAGTGAGTGTTTTTTTCGTGGCGGTATGGTTATCCGGTTTAAATGCAGATTGGTTAGGTATGACAAACCCGTGCCTGTGCATCATTGATATGCAGAATGATTTTATCAAACCTGATGCTCCCCTTCCGATCCCGGGTGCTGAAGCGGTAATTCCACAGATTCAATCGGTTCTCTCCCAATTTCGAACCTGTAAACTGCCGGTATTTCACATCCAGAGGATACACCGCAGAGATGGATCCGATGTAGAACTGACACGTCGGGAACTCTTTTTTAAGACTCCGTTTGCGGTTGAGGGGACGAAGGGAGCAGCGATAATCGATGAACTTGCTCCGCTCCCGGGCGAGTATCTCATCAGAAAGACACGGATGAGTTCATTTATCCATACTGACCTGGATATTGTTCTCAGATCGATTGGTATTGATACCGTGTATATTACCGGAATCCAGACCCCGAACTGCATCAGGGCAACCGCTTTTGATGCTCTTGCCTACAATTACCTGCCGGTCCTTGTCAGGGATGCCATCGGTGCAAAGACAGGCGAGATTCACGAGTCTAACCTGCGGGACATGGCTGCCGTCGGGATGCAGGTTATCATGTCAGGAGAGGTTGCAGAGCGATTGGGGAACCGGTGATCCCGGTTTTGGATACTCTGATAAAAAAAGTTAGAGAGTAAAGGAACTCGTCCACCAGGGTTTTTCTACCGGGGACTCCCGTTGCATCTCCCGCCATGCCTCATCGGTGAGGCGGTTTGACATGGGTTGTGTAAACTCGTAATAGGTCAGTACCGGACCTGCACCGAGTATAATCCTGCCATCAGGAACCGGGTATGCAACAAGGATAAGGTCAACATACCCGACTGCTTCTTCGAGTACCCGGCGGGAGTTCGTGTCGGTGTGGACATCTGCCACCATGGTGGTCCAGGTTGTCTTCTCATCGATATCACCCAGGAGTTCTTTTACGGTATCACCAAAGGTCGCAATGAACTCGTAATCCTGTGGGGTAAGCTCCTCGTCTGCCAGTTCGCGGACTGATATGTCAGCGAGCCGGGAGAGAACCTCTTCAAGACGGATTAGCCGGTCCTCTGATGTCTCATCAAGAACGTCAAGGGATACAAGACCGGTCCGGGTCATGGCCGTGAGATAGAGCAGGCGGTTGTAGAGTTCAGGATTGGGTTCAACGTACCCGACTACCGGTTTTGTATCAGGAGGCGGAGGGATGCCGGTTGCCCGAATCGTGTAACTCTGCTTTGCATAGAGGATCGTGTCGTGTCGTAATTCTGTCCACGATGCGAGGGCAGTCGAGAGACTCTTGTCAAGCCAGGCATCGGTCTGCATAAACACAGGGTATCCTTCTTGCGGCTTATCGAGAAGCGGCATGAGCGAGAAGAGCCATCCCCAGTACAGGTTCTTCTGCCACTGGGGATCATCTGGAGACGGCAGTTCACCTGTCAGATTCAAAAACTGTTCCTGGTATCGTTTATAGGCACTATTTTCAGAGGTTTTTAAGTGTTCTGCTGCCCGGTCTGATCCAAGGAGAGCCATCGCATCAAGACCCATGGGAAATCCCCGAAGGGATCCGACGAGGGTAAAGGGAGAACCGGTTCCGGTAAAAAACCCGGTATATGGTCCGGTGAGCTGCGAGAAGAGATACGAGTCAGGGATGAACCGCTGTCCCATGAACCGGAATCCCTTTGTTGCAAGTAGGCAGGCATCGGCGTCCGTGACCGTAAACGGGGGATCCACGGCACAATCTCCGGTCCCGCCGTAGATCTTTGGTGACGGGTATTGTGCAATCTCTGTCTTTATCTGATCGTATGAATCACTGCTCCATCGGTCACTTTGAAACGGTCCGTTAAAGACGGTCTTCATCGCTTCCTGGTATTCGTACGGCCCGAGGTCATCTGAAGTACCGACAAAGAAGGAGGTGGTTTCATAGATCCGGTTCCATCGCTCCTGGAATTTCGGATCTGCTTCGAGCATATCTGCGATAAGCAGTGCCTGACAGGTCTGGACCTCTGCATCTTCCTTGCTTATTAACCCGCCAGGACCGCCTTTGAGAAGAAGGCTCATCCTTCCATACCACATCATCGCCAGGAAGTAGTTTTTGAGCTTCTCAGATCTCGTGTAATGACCCCGGGGGATATACTGGGAGTAGTCTTCATCATAATGAAAGATCGGTGAGGTTTTGAATCCTTCATGAGAAGTGATCAGGGTTATTTCTTCATTCACCTCGTCTTGTACCAGCCGAGGGATCTCGAATGCATACTTCTCCGCCTCTTCACTGGTGAATGGATCAGGAGAATTGGAGCTCTCATCGAGGAGGAAAAGATCCATTACCTCTGTCTCTGGTTTTACCTGATCCGTGCCGGGTTTTAAGAGCTCCTGGCCAACCGAGAAGAATGCGACATTCCGCTTTGCTGCTTCTTTTACCTCTCCGGTCTCTTTTTCATAGGACTCGAGGTTTTTTGCGATGAGATCGGTTCCCAGAGACCAGATCTGATAATAGAGCTCACGTTCCTCAAGATCCTGTAAGGTCTTGTCAAACTGGACATGATAGAGGTGCAGAAGCGTATCAGAGGTCACAAAGACAGGAACATCTATCTCTTTGAGGTTGTTGTAGGGAGAGACCATGTCCTGTTCATAGGCGTAAAACGGATTTTTTATCACTACCGATCCCTGTCTGAGAACCAAATCACGGATCTCTGGTGAGAGCGAGAGGGAAGACTGCACCTCATTGAGGTTGGATATGGATTCCTGACGATATGGAAGCGGTGTTTCGGGAATCGATGCGGTTACTTCCAGTGATTCATAGGGGGGAAGTGATCCGGTCGTCTGGTTCATCTCTTCCTCCTGCACCAGGGAAGTATCTGTTCCTGTCGCACACCCGGATACCACGATGAGACCCAATAGGCACAATACGGCACAAATCCGGCTGATTTGTTTCTCATACATGGATGAGTATTGGTTGTCAATGATAAATATTCTCTGCCGGGAATCCTCAAGTGAGAAGGAGGAGGTATTCTGATATATTTTTTCCTTTCTGCTGCGTATTCTCATCTTTTCTTGTTGCTGGTACGAATGAGGGCAGGTATGAGAAGAAGGCCTACCGTCTATTATCAGGTACGGTTTCCTGCATGGGATCATCTGAGAGGTTTTTTGAGAAGGAGATAGTTTTGGTTTTCATGAAAAGAGCAGGATTCAGTGTGATTGTACTGGTATCGATGACTCACGGGTAGTATCAATCAGGCAGGCAGAAACAAATGATTAATACCAAACATCCAATGCCCAGGCATGATAAATCAGGATATGAGGTATGGGTATGATTCAACCGGCAGATAGTTTCATTATTAGCGGGATTGAGATGGCATCAGTAACCATTGAAGTCCTGGCAGTGATTATCATATTCGGGGCTGTTATCTTTGGTACGTGTCAGTATATCTGGTCAACGTTTGTTACCAAATCCGATCCCCTGATTCGGTACTCCCGGTATAAACAGGGTCTTGGTAAATCGCTCTTGTTAGGTCTGGAAATTCTCGTGGCTGCTGATGTTATCAGAACGGTTGCCCTTGAACAGACGATCGAGAGCATCATAGCACTCGGGATCCTGGTTTTAGTGAGAACATTTCTCTCCTGGGCACTGGTTGTTGAGATCGAGGGAAGGTGGCCCTGGCAATTGCGTACCACAGAATAAATCTTTTTTCGCCCATTTCGTATCTGATCTCACGGTCACTGCAGAAGCCTTCTTCGTATCGTGATACAAACTTGTGCAGCAGATGAATCCTCCTTTCCCGGTGGTCCTGGTGCATGGATGGCGATCAGGCCCCTGGATATTCAATCGTTTAAGAGAACGACTGGATAGCGAAGGGTTTGTGACCTGGACGTTTGATTACTTTTCTGAGTCACACAAAAATCCGGCAGAACTGGCACCGGGTCTCTCCCAATATATCCAGTCAATGCGGGAGAAGACCGGATATAATGGATCGGTGGATATCATAGCCCACTCGATGGGAGCCATGGTTTCCCGGACCTTCTGCGAGGTATACAACCGGGCAGAGGGAGAGAGCCGCATCAGGAGATGGATAGGCATTGCTCCGGTCAATCACGGAGCCCCCATCTCAAATCTCTTTGTCAGTGCCCGTAATTACCAGTACCGGTATGCGAGCAGGTATCCAACCCTCTCACCTGAAATCGAGCGGTGCATGCAGGACGGGGCCATTGTGGGCAATATGACCTACGGACCATTTCTTGATAATCTGAAACAGGCTGGTCTGTGCAGTCAGATTCAGTACTATGTCATCGCCGGCCACAACCCGGATAAAGAATACCGGTTCTGGCCCATGTTAGCCGGACAGACCGTCACCATGCAGGAAGATGAGTATACCATGACGTATGAAGGAGACGGGATGGTCCCGAACCGATACTCGGCCCTTGCGGGGCATCCGTTCATCCTCTTCTCTTTCCGCAATGACCCATACCGGATGCCTCCCGAGTGGTTTAACCATAACCGGCTCCCCCGGTCTCCGGTGGTGATTGACCAGGTCGTCTCCTTGTTGCTTGAACGATAAACCGGAATCCTGTTTCCCCTGCGTGGGTGCCTGTTTATTGCAGAAAAGGGAAGGAACGAAGCGTTTAAACGATATCAAGGATACACCCACTATAAGACTGCATATCCCTATTATCAAACGATTTGGAAATTATTTCCCTGATCCATTGGTACGACCAGGAGATACTTTTATCATGATGACCGGGCACCTTACAGTAGACAAACGGATTGTCATCATTTTATTGTTAATCCGGCTGATTACCAGTTTATCGCAGAAAGATCAGAGGGTGCGGGATGGATAGGGATATCGCAAGAAAGATTGAGATAATCGAGAAAGAGGTCGGGACCCTCTCTCCGGTCCAGAAGATCCTTCTTGGAACCGACGGATCGGTCACAAACCTGCTTGAGATCATCACCGGCAACATCGTGACCATACAGACCCGGATACAGAAAGTAATCCCAGCCGATGCCCGTATTGCAGAGGATCTCGCTATCGATGAGGGAGATCCGGTGAATTATCGGGTTGTCGGGATTAAAAACAAGGATTCGCCAGAGACACTCATCTATGCCATATCCCATACCCCGGTAGAGCGGCTTTCCCCTGATATCAGACAGGACTTGATGCAGGCAGACATCCCGATCGGCAGGATCCTCGCAGAACACCAGATGGAGACCCGCCGGGAGATAACCGATGCATCTGTCGGGCAGGCAGACGAGGAGCTAGCTGCAGTATTTCAGATATTTGAGAAAGAGAGGATCCTCAACCGGCAGTACCGGATCATCCATGATGAAAAGCCGCTCATCTCTATCAGGGAGACCTTTCCCTATACCCGGTTTTGTGACCGGAAACGACTTCTCATCGAGGCACCATCCCGGCTTCATCTCGGCCTTATCGATATGCATGGCGGTCTTGGCAGAATCGACGGGGGGGTAGGAATAACGCTTGAGGATCCAAAGACCCTGCTTGAGGTAACATACAGTCCGTCGATACAGGTACATGGAACCGATCCCGGTTCGGTGAACGTAGTCCGTGATGTTGCTGCCCGCCTGTTATCGCATCTTTCTATCCAGACCGGTGCCGATATCACGATCCTCTCATCGTATGACCGCCATATCGGTCTTGGGAGCGGAACAAGCCTTGCATTATCGACAGCCCATGCCCTCTGCCGGTTGTATGAAAAAGAGGTACCCATCCGCTCTCTCTCCCGGGTGGTCGGGAGAGGAGGAACGTCAGGTATCGGAACTGCTGCGTTTGAGAGGGGCGGATTTATCATCGACGGGGGACACAGCTTTGGAAAATCCGGTGAAAAGAACACATACAGCCCTTCTTCTGCATCACGAGGGATACAACCGGGCCCGGTAACCGTCAGCCATGAGTTCCCGAATGAATGGAAGTTCTGCATCGCGATACCCTCAGTTCCCCCAGGTGCACATGGTGCCATCGAGCAGGATATCTTTACCCGGTTCTGTCCGGTTCCCCTCACCGAGGTCAGGGAGATCTGTCATGAGGTACTCATGCGGATGCTTCCTGCGGTTGCAGACCGTGACATTGACCAGTTCGGTCGATCCATAAACTCGCTTCAGAACCTGGGCTTTAAAAAGAGGGAACTCTCACTTCAGCCTGAGTACTATCCCGGGTTGCTTGAAGAGATGCGTTGTGCCGGTGCTGCCGGAGCAGGAATGAGCTCGTTTGGCCCGGCTCTTTTTGCCGTCTCTGATACCGGCATCGAGGATATCATGCAGGCATCACGACGCTACCTTGACCGGTATGACGGGGGAGCGGTTTTTCTTACACAGGCCAGGAACGAGGGAGCAATAATCAGAAATACCTGAAGGATACGAATCATAAAAGGCAGAAAAATGAATACAGGGAACAATAATACCGGATCAAAAGAGATACAGACCATCCTATCAGAGGTTCTTTCCGGTCACCGCCTTACGGAAGAAAAAGCAGTCCTCCTCCTGCAATCACGAAACCGGGATATGATGGAGGTGCTCGCAGCCGCTGATCAGGTCAGGGAAGAGAAGGTTGGAGACCGGGTCACGTATGTGCGGAACTATAACATCAATATCACGAATTATTGTGTCAATTCGTGTGGGTTTTGTGGTTTCTCACGGAAAGAACATGATGATGATCTCTATTACTATCCTTTCGAGACGATAGAAGCGAAGGTAAAGAGAGCCTTACAATATGATATCACCGAGATCTGTTCCGTAAGCGGGCTTCATCCTGATTTTAATGCCCAGTCATACCTTGATATTATCACCCACATTCATAATGCCGCCCCGTCTGTTCATATCCATGCCAGTAACCCGATGGAGGTTGCGTACGGGGCAGGGAAGAGTGGTATTTCGACAACTGAGATGCTCTCCCGGATGAAAGAGGCAGGTCTTGGGACATTATGCGGGACTGCAGCCGAGATCCTTGTCGATGAGGTCAGAAAAATAATCTGCCCCCAGAAGGTCGATACACAAACCTGGGAGCGGATCATCAGGGAGGCACACGACATGGGCATTAGATCGACTGCAACTATCATGTTCGGTCATATCGAGTCGGTCCGGGACCGGGCACGGCACCTGGAGATTATCAGGAACATCCAGGACGATACCGGCGGATTTACTGAATTTGTACCCCTCTCGTATATTCATTACAACTCTCCCCTGTATCTCAACGGGATAGCCCGTGCCGGTGCGACCGGGTCTGAGGATCTGCTCATGACTGCGGTAAGCCGGTTGTACCTTGACAATTTCGATAACATCCAGGCGTCATGGGTCAAGACCGGGACAAAGATGGCCCAGATATCGCTCCTTGCCGGGGCAAACGATCTCTCGGGAACGATGTATGAAGAGTCTATCTCCAAGACTGCAGGAGCGATGAACACCGATTACCTCGATCCTAAAGAGATGAAGCGGATCTGTGAGGATATCGGGAGAACGCTGTACCAGCGGACTACGCTTTATGAGATCGTGAAGAAGGAGTAAGCAAAAGATTTCGGTATTTCAGGATTTTATCTTTTTTGGGAATACAATTCCCGGCTTCCTGTTAAGGGATATACAGAACCCGATACCTGCTGCAACCCTCTTTTTTTCATCGCGTGAAACGTGGCATACGAGTATCATATAACCGGGATATGATGCGAAAAGAGTCTCGTATCCTATGAAAAAGAGAAAAAGTCTGATCGAAATGTTTTTTCTCTCTTTTTATTTCCCACTGATGACCGGCATATCTTCTGCATGCACCGGGCTGTACCACTTCTGTGCAATGATCGTTGGTATCACCGCACTTGCAATTACGACCCCAACCAGAACCGAGTACTGGGTGGTATCGATATAGCCCATCTGCAGGCCAAAGACACTCGATATCGTCCCGAAGGTAAGACCGGTAGACATGAGAAGCGTGGTATACATCCCTCCTTCCGGGATATACCGTTTTGCAAAATAATACACACCAAGAAATTTTGTTGCTATTTTTACAAGAAAGAGCAGGATAAAGAGACCCAGTACGCCGTATATAAGGGTAAAGGAGATATTCATCCCGCCGACGATAAAAAAAACCGGAGTAATGAAAGCATAGGCAACGGTTCTCATCTTCATCGTGACATCCCGGTTCTGCTGGTGTTCTGAGAGGTATTTTCCCATAAAGAGGCCGAGCAGAAACGTCGGGAGAATCGCATGCATCTCTCCAAGGCTTGCAAGGTACATAAAAGCCACGAGAAGGAGGAAGATGACCTTTATCTCTGGCTCGATGACAGATCCCCGGAGCAGGGCATGGTTAAAGAGAAGATGAGAATGGGTAGTCGCAAGGATGATGATGATGACCGATATCACGAGGAACAGGACGGTGTACCAGGTAGGGGTGAGAAACATAAGAGAGGGCGATGGCTGTTCCCATATCGGTCACGAAGGTTGCTGCCATGATGGTCTTTCCGATCTGCGTCCTGCAGAGATTCGTCTCCACGAGAACTGAGTAGACGACCGCTAGTGATGTGGTCGAGAGGGCAATTCCGGCAAGAAGGGATGCCTGCATGGTCCAGTTGGCAACAAGAAGAACGATTAAAAACACCCCGAGAAAAGGAGCGAGGAATGAGAAGAACCCGATGAGGAAACTCACTTTGAATTGTTCACGCATGATGGTGGTGTTTATCTCGGTTCCGGCAAGGAACGTAAGGATGATCCCGCCAAATGTCGCGATATATATCATCCATTCTTCTGCCTGGATAAGACCACAGTTTCCAGCGACAGCCCCGAGGATAACCTCGATGATTGCGACTGATAATCCGATTCGAAGCGAGATAAGACTTGCAAGAAAGATAATTCCTGCCAGTATGAGTGGGATGCTGTCCGGTATCATATGATAACTCCTCAATGTACGACATCGTAGGAGTCATCAGCTACAAAAGCAGTTATCGGTGGACCCCATCACCTGCCGTACTATTGTAATCTTAATTATTAAAAAGCCAGGGCAGGTTAGGGAATATTATCTGAATGATTTTTATTATTAGAAGACGTTCTCGCATTCTGCTACGTATTCTCCAGTTAAATGAGAATTTTGGAAATGACGTTCTCGTATCGTAATCTGGCGTTATCGTGTATTGTTCCTGCTTGTGATACGCACAGTCCTTTCCCTATTGATGAACAATACAAGCAGGGTTACGCAGGTGTTGGTTAAGGACTATCCTGATACAATCTGATAAAATTGTTTCACGTTTATTAAGTCTTGCCCCATACTTCCTCCCGAAACAAAGGATAAATTATCGACGCTGATATGAAAAAACCAATAATGTCCCATTTCTCTCGGTAGGACGTCCATCGTTAGACAACATTGGACACAAAACGACATGAATCGGTTTACTATGTCGATCCAGATAAAAAGGATTATATACAAACAAGCGTGACAATTGTGTAGCGACCAATTGATGCATTTATCTCCACCCAGCTCTGGAGGGATGCTGTACCGTCGGGATATCTTTAACAATCATCCCCGAATTGAAATTAGATCTACGGTACTCCATTGGCGATGAGACTCTTGATGATACTTTGCTGACCGAACTAACGATCTAACAAAGGTGGAGATATGGGAGAAAGGACGCATTACCTACAGGTATGTATTACAATACTGCTTTTTTTGGGCATCCTCGTTTCAGGATGTCATGCTGATGAATATGAAGAACTAATAACCACTCCTGAACCGGCTCCAGAGTTGGTATTAGAACCGTCCCTCCTCTCCTCTCCGGAACCAACTCCTGAGCCGACCGAAACACCACTACCTGATGATACAATACCGGTTTCTCTTTCCCCATCAGACCCGGCAAACCAAAATTTGGAACAACCGGTCAGCACGAAAGAACAATTAGAGTCTCTTTTTCTCTTTGCTCCACCACAGGAACCTTCAGTAAATTCTCTGCCTGGTGATCTCCCGCCTTATCCGGATAACACCCCCGTTCCACCTGTTTTAGATAATCAACCAAATACCGAAGAGATCTCTCCCGGGGAAGGAGATCCGGTCAGTGAGTCACCAGATATAAATCCTACTGAATCACCGACTGAACTATCAGAAGACCAAGGTACAGATGAGGAACATTCGGGTACTTTCCAGGAATCAAATCCCGATGAGGTGACAGAGATACTGACCGATGACCCCGCTTCCGGTGAGCCGGAAGAAGGTACAGGGGAATCACCAGGTACCACAGAAGGAGAGGGGATCTCTGCTTTAGAGACCGTGAGCGATATCGCAATCCTTGCCGATACAACCATGATACCTGACCCGATTCCAGAGCCGGATCCGACAGCACCGGTGGCAGAACAGCTTGCCGAGATCTCGGGTTGTGAGGAAGAGACAGGGTACTGGGGGGACCCGGTTATCGATTTTTCACGGTATAACCCTACAACTGCATCAGTATATAACCCAGATACCAATCCCGTGGATGTGCAGACCTACACGAACCTTATCTATTCCGTGTTATACGGGTTTGGTTGGGTAGATGTCGGGTCTGACAAGAATAAAAATAATGACTACTACCAGATTGGTCTAGATTCTGCCGACGGGGGCCATGCTGCCGGCTGGTTTGATAACCGTGAGGAATGGGGAGGGAATATATTCTCGATTCAGAGCAGCATCACAACGACCGCGTCGTGTGCTATCCGGATATATGCAACCGATCTTTTGATTCGCGGGAACGGAAACACCATTCAGTCCACTAATCCTGCCGGATCCGGTATCTCTATCGAACATGCAACCTCGCAGCCGGATCAGACCGGATCCGGGATTACCATTGAAAACGTGAATTTCAGGGGTACAAACGGGATAACCGGCACCGTGCGTGATGGTATTGATGGTGGGGATCTCACTGTTACCGGGGGATCGTTTGTCAATACTGACAAGGCACTTGATATCTACGCAGACGGGGCAGCATCAACCACACCAGGAGTTGCTGGGGGTACCGGTGGAGATGTAGCGGTCAGTCTTCCTTCATCAGTCATTACCGGGGATGTCACGATATCGGCTGACGGAGGCAACGGTCTCTCCCGGGCAGGATTGTCAGACGCAAGTTCCGGGACTGCAGGAGGCAATGGCGGAAATATTCTCCTGAATGCACAAGGTGTTACCGGAGATATCTCCCTTTCTGCGGATGGAGGTAATGGAGGTGCCGGTGCTAATGCGTATACGGTTGCCAGTGGGAACGGAATCGCTGGAGGAGATGGCGGGAATGCGGGTAATGGCGGCAACATTGAGGTTATTCTTACTCAGGGAGGGATATCAGGAATTACTAGCATCAATGCGACCGGTGGTGCCGGGGGTGCCGGTGGGACCGGAGGAAATGATGGTACAGACTGGACGAAGGCCGGTACTGGTGGAGCAGGCGGTGTAGGAGGTAGTGGGGGCCAGGTGAGTGTAACCACACCCGACGGCGTATCTGGTTCATTTAATATCGATACATCAGGGAATACTGGTGGAAATGGTGGAAACGGGGGTCAGTCAACGAATATTGAAAATATACTGAGTGAAGGCGGAAACGGAGGGAATGCTGGATCTGGTGGAAATGGTGGTTCTATTACCGTCAGTTCAGAGGGTGATTTAACCGGTACCGTATCCCTCCGTGCAAACGGAGCAGCAAGTGGAACCGGAGGAACAGGAGGTAGTGGAGTAGTAAGAGGTGATGGTCAGGCTCGGTACGGGGGAACTGGCGGTTCATCCGAGGATGGAGGAACCGGAGGATCGGTTCAGATTACAGTAGATGATGTATCAGGTACCCTTTCACTCCAGGCAAACGGGGGAACCAGCGGATCAGGAGGAACCGGAGGACAGTTTCCAGACCGCTCATGGTGCAGTGGTCTTTCCGGCGCAGGTGGAGATGCAGGAGATGCAGGAGATGCAGGAGCAATCCAGGCGATATTTTCAGGAAATGTAAAATCAGGTACAACAATCACTGCACACTCCATCGGTGGAAACGGGGGAGAGGGAGGGAGAAATCCATCCAATAATATTCGGGGATACGCTGGAAAAGGAGGTAGGGGCGGGGAAATATCTTTTTGGGCTGCAAGCATCCAATCTGGTTCAACCCTTGAGTCAGACACATCAGGGGGAACGGGGGGCAACGGGAAAGGCGGAGAGGGGGGATCAGGTGGAAATGCAACCCTGATCTCTTCAGGTCAGGGTATTTCCGGGGGTCTAACTATCGCATCTCGTGGAGGGGACGGAGGTGACCCGATGAGCAGTCCCTCTTCATTTCCCGGAAGTGCTGGTGGCAATGGAGGAAACATTCAGGTTTACTCAGAAAAAGGAGTTCAGTCGTTTGATCTAGATGCTTCTGGCGGTTATGGGGGTAATGGTGAAAATGCGGTAACGGGTACCAGTGGTAATGGAATTACCGGAGGGGTAGGAGGTAGCGGGGGTTCTGGAGGGAATGTAGAAGTAACCCTGAATGGTGAAATATCTGGTGATGGACATATCCTTGCAAAAGGAGGAGCGGGAGGAGCTGGTGGAACCGGTGGTTACGTAGGAAATAGTGAGGTTAAAGCAGGAGCCGGCGGTAGTGGAGGTTCTGGTGGTAATGGAGGATCTGTAAATGTCATTACTTCTGATGGATTATCCGGTTCGCTCACTATCGATGCATCTGCGAATAATGGAGGCAGTGGAGGAAATGGAGGTCAATCAACTGCGTTAACGGGTGTAATAAGTGAAGGTGGCAATGGGGGAGCGGGAGGAGCAGGAGGAACGGGAGGAGAGATAGCAGTTGCTTTAACGGGTGATCTGAGTGGCCCTGTTTCTCTAAATGCTAACGGAGGGAGTAGTGGAAATGGGGGAACCGGTGGAAGCGGAACATGTTCAAGTCAGGGCCCATGGAGATATGGCGGAACGGGGGGTAAATCTGGGCCAGGAGGAGCAGGAGGCACTATTCAGCTCTGGGCAGACGATATTTCAGACTCTCTCTCTGTTCAGACCAACGGCGGATCAGCGGGAACTGGAGGTAATGGGGGAGAGTTTCCAGATGGATGGATTAGCGGCTTAACGGGAGCCGGGGGTGCCGGGGGTACTGGAGGAGAAGCAGGTGCCATCCAGGCTGCGTTTTTGGGTACGGTACATTCCCATTCAACCATCACTGCCCATTCTAAAGGAGGTAACGGAGGGAATGGGGGAACAACGAGAGGGTGGCAACCCGCTGGACCGGAGGGTACCGGAGGAATAGGTGGCCTTGGGGGCGACATCTCTTTCTGGGCTAATACGATTGAAACTGGATCCATGTTAGATCTCGATATATCCGGAGGAAAAGGTGGAAAGGGAAGAAGTGGAAATGGAGGGAATGGAGGGAATGCTACTCTGATCTCTTCAGGCCAGGGTATTAATGGTTCGGTTGCTATTGCATCCAGCGGAGGAGATGGAGGTGACCCTATCAGCGGGACCCCTACGTACACTGGGGGCTCTGGAGGGAGGGGAGGGAACATACAGGTTTACTCAGCGAAAGGAATTCAATCGTTTAACCTTGATGCTTCAGGGGGAGCAGGAAAAAACGGTGGAAACGCGGGAACGGTTAACGGGGCAGGATTAGATGGAGGAGCCGGAGGTAAAGGCGGGAACGGGGGAACAGTATCAATTACGCTTGGTGATGAAATTTCAGGCAACGGACAAATCCAGGCAACCGGAGGTGCTGGTGGCAATGGGGGAGCCGGAGGGTATGTTACAGCGTCGTGGACGAAAGCTGGAACCGGAGGTACTGGTGGAACAGGTGGAAACGGGGGGCAAGTTAGCGTGATTGCTCCAACCGGAATATCCGGATCACTTACTGGTGATGCATCTGGGGGGACCGGAGGGACTGGGGCTAATGGTGGTCAATCAACTGATATGCGAGGGGTTATATCTGAAGGAGGTAACGGAGGGGTAGGAGGAGTTGGCGGAACAGGTGGATCTATTTCTGTTGCTTCTCAAGGCAATCTGGATGGAACTGTTTCTCTTACCGCAAATGGGATGCAGGGTGGAATCGGAGGAACAGGAGGTAAAGGGCCTTGCTCAGGTGCTGGCCCATGGAGATATGGAGGGACTGGGGGCTCATCAGGGGAAGGTGGGACCGGGGGAACGGTACAAGTATGGGCAGAAGATGTCTCAGGAACCATGACTCTCCAGACTAATGCAGGAGCGGCAGGAATCGGAGGAACAGGAGGAGCATTTGAGGATTATTGGACATGGGGCCATACTGGGCCTGGAGGATCCGGTGCTGCCGGGGGCAATGCAGGAACCATCAAGGGTGTTTTCACAGGTAATGTCGTATCAGGGGCCACTATTACTGCAGATGCTATTGGTGGAAACGGAGGTGCAGGTGGGCCGACATATGGATCATCTCCATCAGGCCCGGGTGGCAACGGTGGTCCCGGAGGCCTTGGCGGTCATATCTATCTCTGGGCAGACGAGATCGAGACCGGTTCTACACTCGATCTTGATATATCTGGTGGCAACGGAGGGGCAGCCGGCACAGGCGGAGGAGGCGGAACAAGAGGCCTTGGGGGGAATGCTCCCCAGGAGACCATCTACATCAATGCACCCGTCATCAGCGGAACCATTACGGCTACTGCAGCCGGTGGAACTGCCGGTGATGGGTTATCAGAAGGAACAGGCGGCAGGGTTGATATCAGGGGAGATACGTCTGGTGCTACACTAAACATCAATACCGGAACCGGCGGGACGACAACACCCGGAACTACTCCTGCAACTCCGGCAGCGCCAACACCGGGTACTCCCCCCTCTCCACCTCCCTCACCTCTCCCTGGACCAATTGTTCCGGTTGTACCGGTAAATCCTGCCGTTGCACAGGCGTTCACCCCGCCTGAGTCGTATACTCCACAGACCCTGAATCCCTCAGCTCTTGAGAAGATAGCATCCATCTTACAGACTCTCGAAGAACTCGGCTGGACCTTTGATGATGAGAAGCAGTTCCAGGTCGTTGTCGATGATATCACGTATTACACCCAGTTTGGAACCGATCCTGGTGACCAGGACTGGTGGCTTGTCTTCTCCCTTGACGGCGATCTCCTCACCGATATCAACGAGGACGGGACCGGGTCTCTCTCTCCTGAACTGCAGGAACGTATTGCTGTGGTTGCCGCATTTGCAGATGTTATGAGTTCTGTTGATGCAGCAGCATTATCAGATATGGCTGAACAGGTGCAATCTGATCTGATCGCTCTGGTTAGTGCGTGTATTGATCGGTATGCAGATTCCGGTCTCTCGGATCTCGGCTCATTCCTGGAACGTATACTTGATGCCGATCTATCACACCCGCTGGCAGCAGGATGGCCCTGTCCAAGGGATTTCTCATCTGAAGAACGGCTAGTCCAGTTAAAGGAGGATTATATGAAAAACGCTCTCCTGGCCCTGGAAGAGATGGGACGATCGGGTGATATCGATGAGTCTTCTATTCCCATTGGGCAGACTTTTGCCTGGGAATCTACCATCGTGATGATGATAAAGAACTCACTTGCAGCGATTAATGCGAACCATGATCTCCTCTCCTCTCACCAGAGCGGGGAGATGGTCTGGACTGAAGACGAGATGAGATATTACCAGAACAATGAAGGTGCTTACACACCGGTGGAGGCAGATATCGATACCCTGGAACAGGTATCTGGTGGGGAACCACTCGTGGCTCCGGGAGAGGGAGACCAGGAATCAGAAGATGCCTGGCTCTTCCCCTATATCAGGGACGGGAAATTTATTGATGAGGCCATCGGCATGGCAGCAGATCTTTTTGAGAATACCCAAAATATTCCAGTCATTGCTGATTACACGAATGTAAGGACATCCTCACATTAGAACGAACCTTAATCTATTTTTGATCATATCGTTTTCCTGATACATTCATGTAATGATGATAATCAGGATTAACAAAAAATGTTTGGCGATACTACCTTTCATGAAACGGTGATATATGTAAAGATAGATGGATATTTATGATTGAATCTATTCAGGTACCTTCAGAGATTAAACCCGGTTGGATCAGCTGATGCAACCCGGTGAGTCGTATGGAGACGTGATAAACAAACTCCTCTTCCAGGCAGCCGAAGAAGAAGAACTAAACTCTGAAGAAGAGAGAATGATTTTCGAAGGTTTTTTGGAAATTAAGGTCAAAAAAACGATTCCTCATGACCAGGTAATGCGGGAACTTAAAGTGAGATGAGTTACACCATCGAATGGACATCAAACGCTGTAAGAACTGCCATAACTATTCAGAAAGAGATCCTGAGAAGATTTGATCAGAAACTCATTATTCTATCACAAAAGAGTAATCTTACTCAAGGTCTAAAAAGATCCATACTAAAAAAGGAATCGTGACAGTGTAAGGAAAGTGCTGTAAATGTTTGCGGCCCTGTATCTACTGCAAATAA